>NZ_AP022673.1:1737500-2375000 GCF_013374115.1 Sphingomonas sp. HMP9
CCACCGGTGCGCTCATCGAAAACGGCACGTCGGCCTTCCCCGCGCCCCAGACGGTGTTCGGTGTCGGCCCCATGACGAACCGCAGCGTGCCGCCCTGCTGCAACGCCGCGCGAGTCAGCCAGGGCTTGTCGTGTGGGGTCCCGTTGAAGCTTGCCGACTGGATATAGACGTTGCCGGGTCCGTTGTTCGCCGCCTCGATCGTCAGGATCTTGCCGCCCGGCATCGTCAGCTTCACGGTCTGGAACAGCGGGCTGCCGATCGCATATTGCCCGACTGCCGGCGTGACCGGGTAGAAGCCGAGCGCGGAGAACACGTACCAGGCCGAGGTCTGGCCGTTATCCTCGTCGCCGGGATAGCCGTCGGGCGCGGGCGAGTAGAGCTTCGTCATCACGTCGCGGACGTGATATTGCGTCTTCCACGGTGCGCCCGCCCAGTCGTAGAGATAGGTCATGTGCTGGATCGGCTGATTGCCGTGCGCATATTGGCCCATGTCGACGATCTGCATCTCGCGGATCTCGTGGATGGTCTGCCCGTAATAGCTGTCGTCGAAGACCGGCGGCGTGGTGAAGATCGAATCGAGCCGCTTCACGAACGCCGCGCGCCCGCCCATCAGGTCGGCCAGACCCTGCACGTCCTGCATCACCGACCAGCTGTAATGCAGCGCATTGCCCTCGGTGAAGGCGTCGCCCCATTTGTACGGGCTGAACGGCGTCGACCAGCTGCCATCCTTGTTGCGGCCGCGCATCCAGCCGCTCTGCGTGTCGTAGAGCTTGCGGTAATTCTGCGCGCGCGTGGCATAAAGCTTCGCGTCCTCGGTCTTGCCGAGGGCCGCTGCAAGGCGCGAGATCGAGAAGTCGGCGGTCGCGTATTCGAGCGTGCGCGCGGCATTCTCGTTGATGCCGACGTCATAGGGCACGTAGCCGAGGCGGTTGTAATATTCGACACCCTCGCGCCCGACCGCACCGACCACCTTGCCCTTCTTGTCGACAGGCCGCCCCTGCGATGTCGTCGCGTTCTTGACCATCGCCTGGTACAAGGTCTCGACGTCGAAACCGCGCACGCCGTTCAAATACGCGTCGGCGATCAGGTTGGCCGAGTTCGATCCGATCATCACGTCGCGGTGCCCTGGGCTCGCCCATTCGGGCAGCCATCCGGACTCCTTGTAGGTGTTGACCAGCCCCTGCATGATCTCGCTGTCGCGCTCGGGATACATCAGCGCAAAGAACGGGAAGACCGCGCGCCACGTGTCCCAGAAACCGTTGTCGGTGTAGAGGAAGCCCGGGTGCACCTTGCCGTCATACGGGCTGTAGTGGACGGTCTGGCCCTTGGCATCGACCTCGTGGAACATGCGCGGGAATTGCAGCATGCGGTACAGCGCCGAATAGAAGATCCGGCGGTTGTCGAGATTGGGATCGGTGACCTGCACGCGGTCGAACTCGCGCTGCCAGATGGCCTTCGCTTTCGCCTTGGTCTGCGCGAACCCGTCGCCGCCGATTTCACCGCGCAGGTTGCGCTCGGCCTGGTCGAGGCTGATGAACGACGATGCGACCTTGACGCCGACCTGCTCGCCCTTGCGCGTCTTGAAGCTGACGACCGCGCCGACATGGTCGCCCTCGCGCGTCGGTGCCGCGGTAACCTGGCCCTTGTCGTCCCAGGTCTGGCTGACGGTGAAATCATGGTCGAATTCGGCGACGAAGTAATTGTGGAAATTGTCGGGTACGCCGCCATGGTTGTTGCGGACGTAGCCGGTGATGCGACGCTTGGCCTTGTCGATCGAGACCATCGAGCCGCCGGCATAGCCGTCGAGGATGATGTGCGCGTCGTTGCTCTGCGGGAAGGTGAAGCGGAACTGGGCGGCGCGGTTGGTCGGCGCGACCTCCGCCGTCACGTCGTAATCGGCGAGATAGACCTTGTAGCTGTACGGCCGGCTGTCCTCCGCCTTGTGGCTGTACCAGGACGCGCGTTCGTCCTCCTTCACCTTCAGCGCGCCGGTCGTCGCCATCAGCGAGAACGCGGCGTAATCGTTCATCCAGGGACTGGGCTGGTGCGTCTGCTTGATGCCGTTGATCTTGTTCGCGTCGTAGGTGTAGCCCCAGCCGCTGTTGGTCTTGCCCGTGACCGGCGTCCAGAAGTTCATCCCCCACGGCACCGCCACCGCGGGATAGGTATTGCCATACGACAAGGTGTAGTCGGAATCGGTGCCCATCAGCGGGTTGACCAGATCGACCGACGGCTGGTCCTGCGGCTGTACCTGCGCGCCGGGGGAAGCTTGCGCCAGTATCGGCGCGGGCGCGACGAGGGCGATCGAGGCGACCGCCGCTACCGTGCCGCGCAAGCCGGCGATCACCCTGTTTCTCACATCGCTCTCCCTGAAGATTGTGTCGGCGCTCGCGCGCCGATCGGTCGCGGCTGAACGCCCGCATTGGTCATCACCACCGGCTCGATCCGACCATCGACGGCAAAAATCATCCTGTCGATCGCGATCTGCCGATGTTCGCCGCGATCGGTGTCGAGCGGACGCCGGTGATAGGCGATGTACCAGTCGTCGGTACCAGGCACGTTGACGACCGAATGATGCCCCGCCCCGCGCGCGATGCGCAGGTCCTGCGACAGGATCTTGCCGCGCGGCGTGAACGGCCCGGTCGGTCCAGGCCCGGTCGCATAGGCGACGCTATAGTCCGGACCGGTCCAGCCGCCCTCCGACCACATCAGATAATAGACGCCCTTGCGCTCGATCATGAACGAGCCCTCGACATAGCCGGGCGGCGTCACTTCCTTGTATGTCGAACCGTCCGCGAACGGCAGGATGCGCTTCAGGTCGGGGCTCAGCCGGACGACGTTGCAATGCTTCCAGCCGCCGTAGAACAGGTAGACCTGACCGTCATGGTCGCGAAACGCGAACGGGTCGATCGGTTGCGCGCCGTTGTGGAACGCGCCGACCAGCGGCTTGCCGATCGCGTCCTTGAACGGACCGCCGGGCCGATCGCTGACCGCAAGGCCGATCCCGCCAAGCTCGGCATCGCTCTGAATGTCGTTGGCGCTGAAGAACATGTAATAGCGGCCGTTCGCCTGGATCACCGACGGCGCCCAGATCGCATAGGCCGCCCAGCCTGCGTTCCGCACGTCGAACACGTGGTCGTGCTTGGTCCAATGCACCAGGTCGGGTGACGAGAACGCATTGAAGAACGTCTGCATGCCGTAGGACGGCCGCACGGTCTTGCGCTGTCGGGCGAGCTTCTGCGCGGCCGAGAAACGACTGGTGACGTCGGGCTTGCCGTAATGATCCGAATAGGTCGGATAGATCCAGTAGCGACCGGCGAACACGCGGATCTCGGGATCGGCATACCAGCCGGGGACGATCGGGTTCGACGCACTCGCCAGCCCGCACATCATCAGCGCGGACGCGGTCAGCGCGATGCGTATCCCGCGCCGCCCGTGCGTCTCGCCCGCCCCCGGTGACGCGGCACTGCGAGAAAAGGGCGGGTAGCGCCGCGAAGGCGCTACCCGAGCGAGGAGACGATCATACCAGCTCATCAGAAGTTGAACGACACGCCCACATAGGCCCGCCGTCCGAAATAATTCCGGTACGTGAAGCGGTCCTTCGTATCGTTGCCGAGATGGCGGCTTTCCTCGGCCTTGGTCAGGTTGATCACCGAGGCGGTGAGGTTCAGCCGGTCGGTCAGCGCATACGCCGCGTTCAGATCGACCTGCGCATAGGGATCGGTGTATTCGTTCAGGCCCGACTGCAACCCGCCGACGACCTCGCCGCGCCGGTTGTACGATGCGCGCAGCAACACCTTGCCGTGTTCGTAGAAGACCGACGCATTGACCTGCGTCTTGGCGCTGCCGACCAGAGCGGACGAGCCGACCTTCTGGCCATCGAGCGTAACGTCCGCCACCGAGGTGTCGTTATAGGTGAAGTTGACCTGCGCCCCGAGACCGAAGGACAGCGTGTGCTGCGCGTACAGCTCGACACCCTGCGACCGCGCATTCGATCCGTTCGCGACGGTCGAATAAGGCTGGATCAGCTGCTGCGTTCCGTTGACGTCGCGCGTGACGTTGAGGACCAGCGGCACCACGAAATCGGAGACGTCCTTGCGGAAGAAGGTCGCGCCAAGCACCGAACCGCGGTGGAAATACCATTCGATGCCCAGATCATATTGCCACGCCGAGAACGGATTGAGGTCCGAATTGCCGCCGCTGCCCGACCAGCCGGCGAACTCGCCGAACTGGCCGCGATCGAACGCATAGGCGTCCGAGCGGAAGGTCAGCGACCGCTGCGACCCGAGATTCTCGAACGACGGCCGCGCGATGACCTTGGCGACCGCGCCGCGGACGAGGAGATCGGAGGTGACCTCGTACGACACGTTGAAGCTCGGCAGCCAGTCCGTATAGGTCTTCGACTGGTCGGCGCGCGTGTTGACGATCGTCTCGCGCACGCTCAGCGGCAGGACCTGGCAATTGCCGTCGGGGCCCAGCGGGCGGTTGGGATCGCTCGCGCCGCCGGGGCCGTTCACGCAGTAATCGTTGAGATATTGCAGCCGGTCGGAGGTGTTGCCCGACTGTTTCGTGTTGGCCATGCGGAGGCCCACGTTACCGCGGAGACCGCCGGTTCCGAAGTTTACCTGCGCATAGCCGGCGAAGACCCGCTCCCCCAGGGCGTAGACGAAGTCGGGCTCGTACACCCGCACCGCCTGGCCGTAGGTCGAGTTCAGGTACTTCAGATATTCGTCGAAGTTGATGCCGGGCACGACGTTGGCGTTGAAGCCGCCGTTGATGTTGCCGATCTGGTTCGCGTAGAAGAATTCGGGCCGGGCAACCGCGCCGGCGGCAGTATCCTGATAACGGAGCAAGGTCGCCGGATCGGCATACCAGTCGTTGCGACCCGTCTCGCGGCCGATCTTCAGGTCGCGCCATTTGCCGCCGATCTGCACCGATTTCAGGAAACCGTCGAAGCGCCGCGTCAGGTCGAGCTGCGCATAACGCTGGCCGAGGTCGCTGTTGACGAAGCTCGAGTTGGTCGAGCCGACGTCGATCTGCGCGATGCCGTTGCGGATGTTGTTCTGGATTTCGGGCGAGAACTCAAAATTGGCGATGCCGTTCGCGATGTCCCAGTTGCTGACCAGATTGCCGTTCTGCTCCTGTCCCGGTGTCGTCAGGCGCGGCTTGGCGGCGGCGCTGAACCGCACCGACGGGCCACCGCTCGACTTGGTCTTGCCGAGTTTCAGGACAGCATCGAAACGATCCTGGCTGTATTTGACTTCGGTCTCGAACGTGTTCGAAACCTGTTTCTCACGGCTGTAGGTACCGGCGATCTGCGGCGTCTCCATCGTGCACGGCGTCGCCCGCGCAAGACAGCCCGTCCCTGCCGCCGGCACTGCGAAGTTCGCCGACTGGAAGATCGTACCGCTCTTGTCGAGCGTCGCGCCGGTGAAGAAATTGTCGTATCCCCATTCCGGGATCTTCAGCATGTTCGAGGTGTAGTTGCTGGAATAGCCGAACCGGAAATAGTTCGCGGTGACGGTAACCGCGTCGAACGGCTTGAACTGCGCGGTCGCCTGGATGCCGTATCGCTCGCGCTCCTGGTCGAACACTTCGGCGTTGACCGACTGGGGCGCCCAATAGCCCGAATAATGCGTGCCATCGCGCGCGGTCGTGCCCTGGCCTGGCCAGTAGGAGATCGCATCATTGTTCGCGAAGGTCTTGCCGTCGACATCGGTCGCGGGCTTCAGGACATTGCCCTGGGCATCGCGGTCGCTCCACCACAGCCAGCTCTCGGACGAACTGCGCAATTCGCGGTTGGTGCGCTTTTGCCAGACGCCGCCGACCAGCAGGCCGAACGTCTCCTCCTTGTTCTTCCACGACACCTGTCCGCCAAGCTGCGGCTCGTACTTCTCGGTCGTATCCGAATACGTCCCTTCGGCGGAAACGAAGCCGGACCACGCAGGCACGTCGAACGGCCGCCGCGTGTTGAGGATGATGGTACCGCCGACACCACCCTCTTCGAGGCGCGCCTCGGGTGATTTATAGACTTCGGTGCTGGCGATGAAGGTCGAGGGCAGAAGTACGTAGTTGAACGACCGCTGCGGCTCGCCACTGTCGGCGCCGGCAAGGAAGTTACCGTTGAGCAAGGTAAGTGTCAGGCCCGACTGAAGCCCGCGGATACTGACGCGGCTCCCCTCGCCGCCGTCGCGCGTGATGACCACGCCCGGCACGCGCTGCAACGCATCGGCGACGTTCTTGTCGGGGAACTTGCCGACGTCTTCGGCCGTGATGACGTCGACGAAGGCGTTGGCTTCGCGCTTCTGGGTGAGGCTCTTCTCGATCGAGCGACGATAGCCAGTGACGACGATGTCCTGTGCTGCATCCGGAGCGGCATCCTGCGCCGATCCATCGGGTTGCGTCGTGCCGGCGGTCTGGCCAGACGGCGCCGTAGCGGTCGAGGCGGGCTGCGCCTGGTCGGAGGAAGCCGCGCTCTGCGCTGGCGCAGGGGAAGGCGCAGGGGAAGGCGTGGCCTGCTGTGCCTGCGCAGCACCGGCCAACGCCGCAGTAAGACTGACCGTCGCCAACAGGAACGACAACGGACGACGGCGACGCGCCATGCTCGAGCACGATTTTAAGCTTACGGTCATCAGACTTTCCTCTTCCTCGTGAGGATGCCTGCGCCCCCTCACTTACCCCTGCGAATAGCGCGCCTGCCCCCCGTTTTCGGTTGGGCCGTCCGGTTGAATCGGATCCTGTCGGCGTGCAGTCTCGACGCCCCTAATTGCCAATTGTAAAAGCAAATTGTCAAATAGATTGTTACGCTAGTTTTGGACCGTTACGGTCGTGCCTCGACGAATACCCGTCGCGACACCGATAGTCTGAGCGAAGACATCGGAAGGATTCAGGGCTTCTCTTGTGGGGTCGCGCGCAAACGACGACAGCCACCGCCTCGGCGACGCCAGGCGAACGGGGGTCCTTCAGGCGAGGATAGCGGTGCCGAATCCGGCGCGCGGCGTCAGTCCGCCGACGCGCCCGAATCCTTCCAGAGCGCCGCGGCCTTGGGCAGCAGGAAGTGGCTGAATGGCAGGATTGCCGCACCGACCGCCGGCGCATCCTCCGACAGTGCGGCACGACGAACCGGCGCGATCGCCGGAGCATCGGTCGCGTCCCGGATAAGATCGTTCACGCGCTCCGCCACCCGCTCCACCAACCGGCTCGGCAGGCGCCCGCCGATCAGGATTACCGCCGGGTCGATCAGGCAGTTTATCGCGTCGAGCGGCGTGCAGAGCGTGTGCGCCGCCCGCTCGATCCATTCATCGAGGCAGGTCTCGACGTCCGGTGCCCACGCCGCCTCGTGTAGCACCTGTCCGATTTCGAACCCCGAATGTGCCAGATGCTCGGCAAGCCCCGAGAGCGAGACGAGTTTCTGTACGGTTTCGCGCCCTCGCTTGCCGCCCCCGGCCGCCATGAACCCCAGCTCGCCGCTGCGCCCGTGCGTGCCGCGCACATACGCGCCATCGGCGACGAAACCGCCGCCCAGTCCCGACGAAACGAGGATGTAGAAGAAACTGCTGTAATTCTGTCCGAAGCCGAGCTGCATCTCGCCCATTGCTGCGGCGGCGGCATCGTTCTCGACGAACACTGGCAGCGACAGCGGCTTTTCGAACAGCGCCGCCATGTCGATCCCGTCCCATGCCGCATAGGCCGCCGGGCGTCCCGGCATCGCGACCAGCGCGAGGTCATCGGGTCGCGCCACGCCGATGCCGACCAGCTTGGCGGGATCGACCTTCGCACTTTTCAACATCGCGCGGACCGAGCGGCGGAAGAGATCACGGACGTCGTCGGGCAGCGCGAAGCTGATCTCGATCGACTTGCGTGCGAGGATCTGCGCGAGGAAATCGACCAGCACGATCGTGATATGGTCGCGGTCGATGTTGACGCCGATCGAATAGCACGCGTCGGCCCGGACGACGAGTTTGGTCGGCGGTTGCCCGCGTCCCCCGCGGCGCTGCCCCGCCTCCTCGATCATCCCTTCCTGCAACAGCCGCCGCGTGATGTTGGCGATCGCCGGCCCGGTCAGCCCGGTGATGCGCGCAAGATCGATCCGCGTCAGCGATCCGCCCAGGCGGATGGCATGCAGCGTCACGCGCTGGTTGTGATCGGCGGCGCGCTCGAGGTTGGTTCCCGACAGACGCGGCGGCGTTTGCAGTGTCATGCGGACCGATCATCCAGGCTGGAGAAAAGAACACGAAGCCGCCACCCGCCGCGACGTCGCGACTTCGGTACTGGCGATGAAGTGATCCCGCGATTGCGAAGGCTTGGCAAGCGCGTACTCTTGGCGCTCCGTGAACGCGCAGTGTCTCGCCCAGGTCTGAAGACCATCCCGTACACCCCCCCCGCTTCCAAACTGTTCGTTTGAATTATCCAATTTGATGTTCTAATCCACTTCTGCGGTTGCGCAAGAGCTGGCGATGAAGCCAGTCTGACGACCGAACGAATAGAGGGGATGCGCGCGACATGGTTCATTTGGCACCGGGCATGATCTCCCGCCTATTTCGCTTCGAACGGGTAAGCTCGAAGTCCATCGTCCCGCGATCGTGCCTCATGGGTGCGCTGCTCACCACGATGCTCGCCGGCCCTGCGTTCGCGCAGGAATCCGCCAGCCCAAGCGACGCGGTCGATCCGTTCATCGGCACGGGCGGCGAAGGGCATACCTTTCCGGGCGCCGTCGCGCCGTTCGGCATGGTGCAGTTGTCGCCGGACACCGACACCTCGTGCGTGATCCGCACCTGCTATGGCCACGCCGCCGGCTATCGCTTTGACGATCCGACGATTGAGGGGTTCAGCCACACGCATTTTTCGGGCGCGGGCCATTCCGACCTCGGCGACATCCTCGTCATGCCGGTATCGGGCGACACCGTGCCGATGGACCCCGGCACGCCCGCTGCCCCCGGCTATCGCTCGCGCTTTTCGCACGCCACCGAGGTCGCCACGCCGGGCTATTACGCCGTCACGCTCGACGGGCCGGGCGTACGCGCGGAAATGACGGCGGGGACGCGGATCGGCGTGCATCGCTACGCCTTCCCCAAGGGCAAGGCCGCGCACCTCGTGGTCGACCTCCGGTCGTCGCTCTACAATTACCCCGGCAAGATCCTGTGGTCGGGACTCCACCTGCGCGACGACGGCGTGCTCACCGGTTTCCGCGAGACGCGCGGCTGGGCGCCCGGCCGCAAGCTCTATTTCGCGATGCGGTTCTCGGCGCCCCTTATCGGCCACGCGCTGGTCAACCGCGAGAAGGACATCCCGTACAAGGGGTTCCAGGGCCCGGGCCGCGGCAGCGATGCCTTGGCGGAGAAGCTCGGCCAGGCACTTGAAGCGCGGCTCGATTTCGGCCCGCTCGACGCTCCGCTCGAGGTGAAGGTCGGGATCTCGGGCGTCGACGAAGCTGGCGCGCTCGCCAATCTCGACAGCGAGCCCGGTGGCTTCGACGCCGTCCGCGCCAGGACCGGACGCGATTGGGACGCCGCGTTGGGCGCGGTCCAGTTCAAGGCCGCGGCACCGATGCGCCGTATCTTCGCGACCGCCCTCTATCACAGCCTGCTCGCCCCCAGCGTGTGGAGCGACAGCGACGGACGCTACCGCGGCCCCGACGACCAGGTCCACCAGGCGTCCGGCTTCACCGTCCGCTCGACCTTCTCGCTCTGGGATACGTTCCGCGCCGAACATCCGCTGCTGACGCTGATCCAGCCGGAGAAGACCAATTCCGACATCGTCCGCTCGCTGATCGCCAGCCAGCAGCACAGCCCTGACGGCATCCTGCCGGTCTGGCAGTTCGCCGGGCGCGAGACGTGGACGATGATCGGCTATCACGCCGTCCCCGTCATCGCCGACGCGTATATGAAGGGCATTGGCGGCTTCGATGCCGACGCCGCGTTGCAGGCGATGGTCGCGAGCGCCGATCGCGCCGCCTATGGCGGGCTCGGCGAGTATATCCAGCGCGGCTACGTGCCGATCGACAAGGAGCCGGAGGCCGCGTCGAAGACCGTCGAATATGCCTATGACGACTGGACGATCGCGCGGATGGCGCGCCGCATGGGCAAGACCGACATTGCCGAGCGGTTCGAAAAGCGCGCGGGCAACTGGCGCAACAGCTTCGACGAAAAGTCCGGCTGGCTGCGTGCAAGGCTCGCGAACGGCACCTTCCGCACCCCCTTCGATCCGACCGCGATCAACTACGGCTCCGACTATACCGAGGGCAATGCGTGGCAATATAGCTGGTTCGTGCCGCAGGATCAGGCGGGGCTGTTCCGGCTGCTGGGCGGCGATGCGAAGACCGTCAGGAAGCTCGACGCAATGTTCGACTTCGACAATTCGAAGGTCGACTACAGCCATGCAGAAGATATCGCCGGGCTGATCGGCCAGTATATTCACGGCAACGAACCGAGCCACCACGTCGCCTATCTCTACAATTACGCCGGCGCACCGTGGCGGACGCAGGAGCGGCTCGGCCAGATCGTGCAAAGCCAATATGGCGCCAAGCCGGAGGGGCTGAGCGGCAACGACGATCTCGGCCAGATGTCCGCCTGGCTCGTCTTCACCGCACTCGGCTTCTACCCGGTCGCGCCGGGATCGAACGAATATGTCATCGGCCGCCCATTCCTGTCGCAAGCGACACTGGCACTACCCGGCGGCAAGCGGTTCGCGATCCGGACGGACAATCTGTCGGACGCCAATCCCTATATCCGCTCGGTCACGCTCAACGGCACGCCCCTCACCCGCAGCTATCTGCGCGACGCCGAGATCCGCCAGGGCGGTGAACTCCGCTTCGTGATGGCCGCGAAACCGAACAAGCTCTGGGGCAAGGGCGCAAAGGCCCGCCCGTTCTCGTCCTCGACCGCCGCTTCGATCCCAACGCGCAATTAAAGGCTGTCAGCGCGATTGCCCCCGCGCCCCGGTTGCGCCTAGCTTCGCCCCAACGCTTCCGGAGCCCGTTGCCATGACCATCAAATTCGTCCTGCTTGCCTCGATCGCGCTCGCCGCTGCCGCCACCGCGCAGGACAAGACCGCGCCTGTCGGTGGCGACATCCCCGCAAAGTTCGTGCCGCCGACCGCCGCGCAGGATTACGTCAAGCGCGAGGTGATGATCCCGATGCGCGACGGGACCAAGCTCTATACCGTCATCGTCTATCCCAAGGGCGCGACCAACGCGCCGATCGTCCTCACCCGCACGCCCTACAATGCGAAGGGTCGCGCGAACCGTTCGGACAGCGCAAGCATCCTCGCCACGCTGCCGCTCGCCGACGAGATGTTCGTCAAGGCCGGCTATATCCGCGTCTACCAGGACATCCGCGGCAAATACGGGTCGGAAGGCGCGTACGTCGTCACGCGGCCCGTCATCGGCCCGCTCAATCCGACCAAGGTCGATCACGTCACCGACGCGTACGACACGATCGACTGGCTGGTGAACAAGGCGAACCTGCCGGAATCGAACGGCCGCGTCGGCATGATCGGCTCGTCCTACGAAGGCTTCACGGTCGCGATGGCGCTGCTGAACCCACACCCCGCGCTGAAGGTCGCCGCGCCCGAGAGCCCGATGATCGACGGCTGGATGGGCGACGACTGGTTCCATTACGGCGCGTTCCGCCTGGCCAACATCGCGTGGCTGGGCAGCCAGACCGGCTATAAGGGCGCGGGCAAGGCACCACCCACCGGCGGCTATGACGATTACGACAATTTCCGCGAGGTCGGATCGGCGGGCGACTGGGCGAAGAAGTCCGGCTACGATCAATTGCCCTATTGGCAGCGGATGGTCTCGCATCCCGCCTATGACGGCTTCTGGCAGGGCCAGGCGCTCGACACGCTGCTCGCCGCCAATCCGTCGAACGTGCCGACGATCTGGGAACAGGGTCTGTGGGACCAGGAGGACATGTACGGCGCCATCACCGCATGGGAGGCGCTCAAGGCAAAGGGGAAACTCGGCAACAACCACCTCGTCATGGGTCCGTGGCGGCACAGCCAGATCAACCGCGAGGGCCGCAGCCTGGGGCCGTTCCAGTGGAATGGCGACACCGCACAGCAATTCCGCGAGGACATGCTGCTCCCCTATTTCAACCAGTATCTGAAGGACGGCCCGGCCGCGACGCTGCCCGCCGCCGCGATCTACAACACCGGCGAGAACCACTGGGACAAGTTCGCGACGTGGCCGCTCGCGTGCGAGACCGGATGCGCGTCGCCGCTGAAACCGATCTACTTGCAGGAAGGCGGCGCGCTCGGCTTTGGCAAGGCGACGACCGGCGGTGACAGCTATGTCTCCGATCCGTCGAAGCCCGTGCCGCATCTGCCGCGCCCGGTGAACTTCGGCGATGGCCGCTGGGGCGATTGGCTCGTCAGCGACCAGCGCGGGGTCGATGGCCGTCCCGACGTGATGACCTACACCACCGAAGCGCTGACCACGCCGGTACGCGTGTCGGGTGCGCCGATCGCCGACATCTTCGCCAAGACGACGGGCACCGATGGCGATTTCGTCGTCAAGGTCATCGACGTCTATCCGGCCGAGAACGCGACCGATCCGAAAATGGGCGGCTACGAACTGCCGATCAGCCTCGACATCTTCCGCGGCCGCTATCGCCAGAGCTTCGCCAAGCCGACCGCGATCCCGGCCGGGAAAGTGCAGGAATACAAGTTCCGCCTGCCGACCGTGAACCACGTATTCCAGCCGGGGCACAAGATCATGATCCAGGTCCAGTCGAGCCTGTTCCCGCTCTACGACCGCAACCCGCAAACCTTCGTCCCGAACATCTTCCTCGCGAAGAAGACGGACTATAAGCCGGCAACGGTGACGATCGTCCGCGGCGGCGCATCGGCGAGCGCAGTCTGGCTTCCGGTCGTACCCCTCGATCAATCCGCGGCCATGGCGAAATAACGGGCGCTAGGCCCCTCTCATTACAGGCGCCGCCGTCCGGCCAACTCGGCTGCGGCGGCGCTTCGTTACCTACCCGGAAGCACCAGACCCCGTCCCGCCAGACTGATCTTAGTACCGTATCGCCTAGTCGTTTCGGATCACGCACACCGGCCTGCGATGCCGTACTGCACGACGAGATCAGCGAGGGCCATGCCATGACGACGGTTCAAGACGACAGCCGCTTCCCCACCGATGACAGCGACGATTCACACTATTTCCAGCGTCGAGCCGAGTGGCACGAAAGCCGAGCCGAGGTCGCTGAGAATATGAGCACGCGGTCGCTCCACCTCCGATTCGCGCGCCTTTACGCAGCCCGTGCGAAATCCTGATATGGTACATTACAGCTAGTATCGACGCACAAAACTACCAGGAACCAAGGAGTTACTACTCGGTTTAAGCGTCCAGTCCCGTCGCGATACCCCGCATACGGCAAAATACTGGAGCAGCTCACATGATGCGCCTGACCGCCGCCGGGGCCCTGGCCCTGCTGGCGTCCATTGCCGGTTGCGCCACACCCGCGACGCGCATCTCGACCCGGCTTCAGCGTTACGGGCTCGATCCGTCGCGCTCCGATTGCGTCGGCGGCCGGCTCCAGGCGAACCTCTCGCTCGGCCAGTTGCAGCGCCTCGGTAAGGCTGCCGCGGCGTATCGCCAGGGCGACACCAACCCCGGGGTGCTCACCCCGTCCGACCTCATCCGCGTCGCCTCCGAACTTCGCGATCCGAAGATCGCGCTCGAAGTCGGCAAGGCCGCAGCCGGCTGCGGCGTGCTGCCGTAACGCGACGTCTTTCCCGAACGAAAACTCCCCGAACTTCAAACGCAAGGATCTGACATGAACAAGGACGAATTCCAGGGCGGCGCCCGCTATGTCGGCGGCAAGGTCGAGAAGGCCGTTGGCAACACCGTGAACAGCCGCGACTGGCAGGTCGACGGCGTCGTCGACCAGGTCGCAGGCGGCGCGCAGAACCTGTACGGTCGCGCAAAGTCGGCGATCGAGGATGCCGTCGATGGCGCCCCCGAGCTCGCCGACAAGATCGGCAGCGAAGCGCGCGAGGCCGGCGACCGTGCCGCCGACGCCGCCCGTCGCGCCGCCTCGACCGCGCAGGCATCGGCCAAGGACGCGCCCGTCCTCTGGGCGCTCGGCGCCGCCGCGATCGGCTACGGCCTGGCCTGGCTCGTCCACGGCCAGCGCGACTGATCCCGTGACCGTGGCGCCGCCCCTCAAGTCGCTTCGCGACTCCGCTGATCTGCGCCATCTGCGCCAGATCATCGCGGGGTTGGACGAAGGCGTCATTCTCGTCGATCCCGATCAGGACATCCTGTGGGCCAACACGGCCGCCGCGCCACCGCACGGCCGTTCGTTCGCTCGTCAGACAGGATCCATTGTCGCTGCCGGCCCGGTAACGGCGAGCGGCAAGGGCCTGATAGAAATACCAAGGGTACCGAGATGACCACGTCGCAGCAGGATCGTCGTTCGCTTCGCATCGCCATCGTCCGCGCGTTGCAACTTGCCGATGCCCAGGACGATCATCTCGTCGCGGCCTTGCTCGCGCAGGCGCTCGACGCCGCCGAGCATGTGCTCCCCGAGTAACGTAGCCGTGATGCCCGCACGTCACGAACAGTCTGTGATGATACCCGCAGCCGTTCGTCCATCCGGCGGTAAAACGCGACTCCGTGGGTTGGCTGATCGCGCCAAGCCTGCGATGGCAGCGCGATGACTTCGGATGCAACCCTGCTCGAGCCCGGTCGCAACTGCTGGCGGATCGAATCCGCGAGGCAGGCCACCGTCATCGTCGATGCCGACGATTATTTCAAAGCCGCCCGCGCGGTGATGATGAAGGCCAGGAAGCAGATCCTGCTCGTCGGCTGGGATTTCGACGCGCGCATCCGCTTTGGTGGCGGCGACGTCGACGATGGCGGTCCCGAGCGCGTCGGCGAATTCGTCACCTGGCTCGCGCGCCGCACGCCAGGGCTCAGCATCCATATCCTGCGCTGGGATACCGGCGCGATCAAGACGCTGTTCCACGGCCAGACGCTGTTGCGCATCGCCAAGTGGATCAAGGACCCGCAAGTCCACCTCCGCCTCGACGGCCATCATCCCCCCGCCGGCTCGCATCACCAGAAAGTGGTCGTTATCGACGACGACGTCGCATTCTGCGGCGGAATCGACATGACCGTCGATCGCTGGGATACGCGCGCGCACGCCGACGACGAACCGCGCCGCGTGGAACCCGATGGCTCGCCTTATGGTCCATGGCACGACGCGACGACGATCCTGCAGGGTCCCGTCGCCCTGGCGCTCGGCGACATGTGCCGTGGCCGCTGGGAAGTGTCCGGCGGCGGCGCGCTGGATCCGGTGACCGATGGCGCCGACTGCTGGCCCGATCATGTGAAGGCCGATTTCACCGACGTCGAAGTCGGCATCGCGCTCACGATTCCCGAAATGGCCGAGCAGGAGCCCCGCCACGACATCGAGGCGCTGTACGTCGACCTGATCGCCCGCACGAAGCGCGTCTTCTACGCCGAGAGCCAGTATTTCGCGTCGCGCAAAGTGGCCGAGGCGATCGGCAAGCGGTTGCGCGAACCCGACGGTCCCGAATTCGTGATCGTCCATCCGACCACGGCGGAAGGCTGGCTCGAACCGATCGCGATGGATTCGGCACGCGCGCGGCTGGTCGAGGCGTTGCGCGACCAGGATCCGCACAACCGGCTGCGGCTGTATCATCCGTTCACCGCGGGCGGGCAGCCGATTTATGTCCACGCGAAGGTGACGGTGGTCGACGACGAAGTCCTCCGCGTCGGATCGTCCAACTTCAACAACCGTTCGCTGCGGCTCGACAGCGAATGCGACGTCGTCATCGATGCGGCACGCGCGGGGAACGCCGATGCGCGCGACACGATCGCCAGCATCCGCAACGGCCTGCTCGCCGAACATCTCGACACGGACGCCGCGACGATCGAAGCGATGATCGCGGAGACCGGGTCGATCATCGCGACGATCGAACGGCTGCGCGGCGACGGCCGTTCACTCCGCCCGTACGAGGTCCCCGAACTCGATTCAGTGCGCGAGTGGCTGGCCGACAACAAGATCCTCGATCCCGAGGGTCCGGGCGAGATGTTCGAAGGACTGTCGGGCCGCAAGCCGCTGCTCAAGAACCTGCGCCCGCACCTTCACCGCGCCGACGGCAGCATCTCGCCGGTCATGGCCGCGGTCGCGGTCGGCGGCACCGCGGCCGGCATCGCGCTCATCGGCACGATGCTGTGGGGCCTGCGCACCAAGAAATGACCACGACGTCCTCCCCCGCTTTTTGGGGGGGGCTTCCGCCACGCCGCTCGTCCTCGAACGCCCTTTCGCCGAGCCAGTGGACTACGAACGGCACGAGGCTCGGCTAGAATAGCAGAGACAGGTTTGCCCACATCCAACGCCCGTCGACGCGCTCTACGACGGGAAACAAGTGATGGAGGTTGCCGACCGGACTGACGGACTTGGCCGCAGACATATGCGCACGCTCGCGTCCGATCTCCGGCATCACGCCGCGTCTCGGGGTTGCGCACGCTGCTGCCGCCAGAGCATCCAGGCCACACCCGCCAGCAACGCCGTCGCGGCGAGCAACACACCCCACAGGATGATCGTACGCGTCGGTGCCCCCGCTTCGGCGAGCGGGGACAGTTTCAGCGATCCGGTAGCAACCGCGCGCAGACGGGCATCACCCGCCGCCCCCTGCCGATCCCTAAGGTCGTCCGGCGCAAGGAACACGTCCTTAGCCCCAGTCCGCCCGGCCGACACCGTGAACGGCGCCGTGCCGCTCGTCAGGAAAAGCAGGCTGCGGTCCGCAAAGCCGAACCGCAATCGGGGCGCGCCGGTGAACCCCGCGCTGCGAGCATCAGCTTCGATCCGGATCGCGTGCGGCGACGCGCCGGACAACATGATGTCCCGCCCCCCATCGCTGTTCGCCACGCCTTGGCCGAGCAGCGTCCAGGGTTGCTCGCGGTCGTCGCGTCCGAGGATACGGACCGGGACGACGCCGTCCGTCTGCGTCGGTACCACGCGCAGGCGCGCGATCGGCGTCGCGAACGGTACCGCGAAGTCGATCACGCGCGCATTGCCGGACGCAGGCGCCGGCGCTTGAGCCTCGACCGTCTCGAACGCCGCCGTACCGTCCGGTCGCACGTCGAGCACGGCGTTGCGGATACCGACCGGGGCAAGCAGTCGGGACTCCGCGCGCCACGTGATCCTCAGATACTCGCGCGCGACGGCCGCACCGTCGAGCGGTACGATCGTCGACCGAGCGGCGTCGTTCGCGCGCCGATACACCGTCGCCTCGCCCAACCGCCGCCAGTCGCGCAGG
Organism: Sphingomonas sp. HMP9; assembly: GCF_013374115.1. Taxonomy (NCBI): domain Bacteria; kingdom Pseudomonadati; phylum Pseudomonadota; class Alphaproteobacteria; order Sphingomonadales; family Sphingomonadaceae; genus Sphingomonas; species Sphingomonas sp. HMP9. The sequence goes on from NZ_AP022673.1 coordinate 1,754,796, forward strand.
TCGGAACTGGCTTCGACCGCCAGCGTGACCGGCTGCCCCACCGGTAGGTCTGCGGCGACGACGACGCGGTCCGCGCGCCCGGATACCCGCCGCGCGTCGAGCAGCACGCCTAGCAGCACCGGCGCGCCACCCGCCGTGACCGGTTCGCCGCGCACTTCGACAACCTGCGCCGCACCGCGCCCGTCAAGCCTCAGCGACACGCCCGACACCTTCAGCGCATCGGGCCCGCCCAGGATCGGCATCGGATCGAGCGACACATGGCCGACGACCGCGGATGCCGCTGCGCGTGCGATCGGCATCGCCCGACCCTTTGCGTCGAACACGCGCACGTCATGCCCGTCGCGAGTCTGCAATCCCGCCAGCACCGCAGCCGGCAGCGCGAGCCGCTGCAACCGCGCGCCCGCCTCCACCGACAGCGGAAAGCGCAACGCATAGCCCTCCGGATCGCCATCCGACCCCGCCGGCGCCGCCGCGAGCAGCAGAACGGCGCCGGCCCGCGCGGCCAATCGCCACCGAAACCCGCTCATGCCACCGCCCCGCGTTGCCCGTCGTCCGCCCCGGCCTTCGGTGGCAACGGCGCCAGATATCCGACCAGCAGCATCAGCATCCCGACCGCGGTAAACGCGATGATCCGCGCACCGCCGCCGGTCGCGTACAGGTCGACGACCAGCAGCTTGACGACGGTCGCCCCCAACAGGCTCGCTCCGGCCAGCCAGAGGCTGCGGGTCGCACGCCGGTGCGCGACGACCATCAGTGTCAGCGCGATCACCGTCCACAGGATCGCGATCCCCGTCTCGACCAGCGCATCGCCCAGCAGCGTATCCGCCGCCCACGCGACCCCCGCCAAATGATGCGCCGTCCGCAACCACGCGCCGTTCGCCGCGACGAAACCAAGCGCGGCGATCGCCAGCCAGATGCGCCTGCTCGCCAACAGCACAGCGCCCGCCGGTACCGTATCCGCGCCCAGCACCGCCCGCCGCCACAGCAGCAGCACGCCCGCCGCCAGCGCGACCATCACGTCGACCGGATTGAGCAGCGGCACGAACGGCAACGGCGCAGTATCGCCCGACGAAAACAGCGCGATCGCGACTGCGCCACCGAAGATGCCCAGCGCGATCGGCACCGCCGCCGTCCAGGCATAGGCCACCGCGTGGCGATCGAGCGGCCAACGCGCCATTGCCCGATCGCCGCGCAACGCCGGTCCCGCCCACAGCGTGAGGCCCGCAAGCACTGCCGCTGCACCCGCCAGGAACGTCACCTCGTCCCACGCCGTCGACCACAGCGCGGCGCGGTCGATCCCGAACCACAACATGTCGGCAAGCAGGACCACGGCAAGCCAGACGCCTGCGACATGGCTTGCGGACGCCACCAATCGCGTGCCCGGCGTCGCGACGTTGCGCCCCTCGTCGTAGCGCCCCTCGTCGTAGCGGTCGTCGCGGTCGCTACGGAACAGCATCCAGCCATGCACGGCGAGCGCGACGATCCACAGGAAACAGCCCGGCGACGACAGCACGGTGCCGCCCCGATCGGCCTGCACGAGGAAGCCGATCCACAACGCGCCCACGCTCACGCGCGCCGGCCACGCGGCGACCGGCCAGTCGCGGCGCCGCGCCACCGTCTGGAACGCCGCCGCGCTGACCAGATACGCGAGCATCGCCAACAGGATCTGCACGGTCGCGGAGAACACCGGCACGGGTGCCAATGATCGCTCGACCGCGGGATGAAGGCGCGTCGCCTCCATCGACCAGCCGATCCACCACGCCGCGAACCCGGTCAGGAACGCCGGCGTCGCGATCAACGCCTCGCCCCGCGCATAGGCCTGTGCAAGTCGCGTCTCGCCCGGCGCGATCAAGCCCTGCGCGAACCACGCCGTGGCGAACCAGCCGAGCGCCACCAGGATCGCACCAACGAACGCCGGGTTGGCGAACGGCAGTGCGGCGATGTTGTCGTCAAGCGCGACGAGATACAACAAGGTCGCGACGACCTGCAGCACCAGCCCGAACAGGCGCGGCATCCACCGCGCCTGCCGCATCCCGACCCAAAACGCGCCCGCGCCTTCCAGCGCCCATGCCGCCGAGGTCCAGCGCGCGCCGAGTGCAAGCGGGATCGCCATCGTGACGAAGCCGATGCCGATCGCCAGCAGCGCCTCGTTCATCATGCGCAGCCCGTCCTGCTGCCCCCTTTGCTGCCGGCTGCGGGCCACCAGAGAGACACCGAGATACAAGGCCGCAAAGCCCAATGCCGCGAACGCAGCACCGAACGGCCGGTCGCCGATCAGCGCCACTTCCAGCCCGAACCCAGCGAGCGCCGGCCCGAACAACAGCGTCGTATCGACCGCATTGCCGAACTTGCCCGGCGTCGCCCGCGTGTACAGCACCGCGGTGACGACGTAGATCAGCACCGAGACGATCAGGAATATCTGCGCGATCAGGAAATGCTCGGGCCGATACGCGGTCGCGCCCCACAGGCTTGCGATCCCGAACGTCGCGAAGAACCCGACCAGGTTCAGCACGCGCCAGGTCCATGCCCGGGCGATGAACAGGATCGCGAGGTTGAGGATCGTGCCATAGCCGAACAGGCCGAGTGCGTTGCCGCCGTCCCCGCCCAGCAACAGCGGTACCGCGAACCCGCCCGCGAACGCCGTCACCGCCAGCGCCTGCGATCGCTGCAACAGCGCCAGCGCACAGCCGAGCGCGCAGACCGCGATCATTAGCACGAACGCCGCGGACAGCGGTACGAGCGCGTAGAAGCGCGCCGCGCCGAATAGCGTCAGATAGATGATCGCGACACCGCCACCTTGCAGTGCCAGCGCGAAATCCGGACGTTTGGTCCGCGTGCGGAAGCCGGTTCCGAGCAGCGCGATACCGAACAGGCAGACCACCGTGAGACGGAACTCGATCGGGAACAGCCCCGCCGCCGCCGCATAGCTGGCAAGGAACGACAGCCCGACGAACAGGATGACGAGCCCGAGCCGGACGATCGTGTTGCCGCCGAACAGCCAGCCGCGCGCGGCCGCAATGCCGCTTGCCAGCCAGCCCGGCTCGCGCGGTTCGGCGGGGGCGGTCACAGACGCAGATCCACGGTCGCCCGACGGCGGCGAGCGCCAGCGGCGGTCCGCTGCCGTCGCGCCGCCCGTCGCGGTATCGAGATCGGTCGTTGCTTCACGGTCCGGTACGGCCCGGGGTGCGACCACCGCGACCGGCGGTTCGGCCGCCAACGGCGCGATCGATACCGGCGTCGTGCGGACCTCGGGCGCATCGGCAACACGGTCCGTGCGATAGCGTGGTGCGTCCGTCAGTTCGTCGACGCGGGCCCGCAACAGGGCGAGTTCCGCACTCAATACCGCCGTCTCGCGCCCGATTTCGCTGCGCATCGCCCGCTTCAAAACCCAGCCGATGCCCACGCCAATGATGCCGCCATAAAATATAGCGGCTTCCGAAAAGCTTCCCAGCACATAGCCTAGCAAAGCGCCGACCACCGCCATCCAGATTAGCATTGCTCGAACTATCCCCGCGTAGTCATCGACGTCTTTGCACTAACATGGCGCAAGCCCTGCCGCCGGTCGAGCGTGATTACGAATACGGGCCCGGACTAATTTTAAGCGGCATGATCCCGTTCCTCGATTTCGCCCGTTAAGCGCTTGCCCTGCAACGACAGGGTGCAGGATCAGGCGGGAGATAGCGATGCAGGGGGTACCGGCATGGTGGCGTTGAGCGAGCGGCGATCGGTCGTCGTCATCAGCGACTGGGTCGACGGCTGGCCCCCGGCGGATCCCTCCGCCGCGCCGCCCTCTCGGGACGGATCGGCATGGCGCACGCTCGACCCCGCGAGTTGCCCCTGGACGGGCGCCGCCGGTCACCGCGAGCCCGTCACGGGCGGATATCTTGAACGCCTTCCGCTCGCGCTGATCGCCGACGGCATCGTCGAGCAGGCCGAGATCTGGCATCACTGGCGCGGCGAAGGCGATCCGCCATTCCGCCGTGACAGCCCGGTGCTGGCGCGTCGCGCGTTCCGCCTCGATCACGACCATGCACCGTTCGCCTCCTCCGAGATGCTCGACTTCGTGCGGATTTTCGGCGCGCCGCACATCCTCGTCGTACTGGGCCTGGGCGTCGCGCCCGAATTGCTAGCGCTGTGTGCGAACAGCATCATCCTCTACAATTCGATCGATGCCCCCGCCTTGCGCGTGCCGCCGGAGGTCAGCGAACATTTCGATCTCGTCCTGACTGGCGCACAGTGGCAGTCGGACGAGGTCGAGGCTCGCCACCCCGGCATGCGCACCGCGGTCCTCCCGGTTGGCCCCGAATTCGCGGCGATCGACCAGTTCCGGCCGCTCGGCACGCCCAAGGATATCGACCTGATCTACGTCGCCGCCGCGCAACCCTATAAGCGCCACGACATCCTGTTCGACGCGCTCGCGCAGTTGCCCCGCGACGTGTGCGCGCTCTGCGTATTCGGCTATGGCGAGGATGCCGACGCACTCCGGCAACGCGCCCACGACCAAAACCTCTCGATCGAGTTCGTCGGGCCTCCGGGCGTGCCGATCGACGCGGTCAATCGCCTGATGAACCGCGCGAAGTTCGGCGTCGTGTGCGGCATCGACGACGGCGCGCCGGCGATCCTCACCGAATACATGCTCGCCGGCCTGCCCGTGCTCGCCAACGCCGGTCTGCGCTGCGGCTTGCAGTTCATAATGCCGGACACGGGAATGACCGCTTCGACGAACGGGTTTGCCGATGCGATCCTTGCACTGCGCGATATCTACGCCGAATTCCGGCCTCGCGACGCCGTGCTGGCGCGCTGGACGTGGCAGCATAGCGTTGGACGTTTGGGGGCGATTATCGAGGAAATACATGATGCAAAGCAATTACATTTGCATAGTCAGGTCTGAGGCGTGGGCTTAGGTTCGATCAACAACGCGGATGACCGCGGATTCGCGGATTGGAAGAGCGTGCACGGTATCGGACCTACCCCCAGCCTCGCCACGATCGATGAAGTCGCCCCGCCGCCGCTGATCTGTTTCTCGCATCTCCGCTGGGATTTCGTGACCCAGCGCCCGCAGCATCTGATGACGCGGTTCGCGCAGAACCAGAGCGTATTCGTCTGGGAAGAGCACATCCCGTGCGACCATCCGTTGCCGTTCCTCGAACACCACCCCTTCCCCGCCGACAACGTCATCGCGCTGCGCCCGCGCCTGCCCCATTGGTGGAATGCCGAGCAGGTCGAAACGGGCTTGCGGCACTTGCTCAACATGCTGGTCGCCACGAGCATTCGCGCGAAGCCCTTGCTCTGGTTCTACACGCCGATGATGCTCCCGTTCGCCGAGCATCTCGATGCCGCCGCCGTGATCTACGACTGCATGGACGAGCTGTCCGCATTCCGCTTCGCCGACCCCGCGCTGCTCGACCGCGAAGCGCGGCTGCTGGCCCGCGCCGACCTCGTCTTCACCGGCGGCTACAGCCTCTACGAAGCCAAGCGCGGCCGCCACCGCGACGTCCATGCCTTCCCCTCGGCCGTCGACGTCGCGCATTTCGCCCAAGCCCGTACCGGCACCATTGAACCCGAAGACCAGCGTCAAATCTCCGGCCCGAAGCTCGGATTCTTCGGCGTCATCGACGAACGCATCGATCTGGCCCTGCTCGACGCGGTCGCCGCCCGGCGGCCCGACTGGTCGTTCGTGATGATCGGCCCGGTCGTGAAGATCGACTCCGCGCATTTGCCGCGCCGCGCCAACATCCACTGGCTCGGCGGGCGCGGTTACGGCGAACTCCCCGCCTATCTGTCCGGCTGGGACGTCGCGCTGATGCCGTTCGCGATCAACGCCGCGACGCGCTTCATCAGCCCCACCAAGACCCCCGAATATCTCGCCGGTGGCCTGCCCGTCGTCTCGACGCCGATCGTCGACGTCATCCGCCATTACGGCGACGCAGCGGCGGTGGCGATCGCCGCCGACGCGACCGCGTTCGTCGCCGCCTGCGAAGCTGCCCTGGCCCTTCCCCGCGACGGTGCATGGCGCGACGACGCCGACCGCCTGCTCGCCACGCAATCCTGGGACCGCACGCAAACCGCCATGGCCACCGAGATCGACCGCATCTTGAGCGGTAAGAAATACGCTCCCGCCCCGAAACGCGAACGCTACGACACGCTCATCGTCGGTGCAGGGTTTGCCGGCGCGGTCCTCGCCGAACGGCTCGCGAACGACAGTGGCCAGCGCGTGCTGGTCGTCGACCGCCGCCCGCACATCGGCGGCAACGCGTATGACGAACATGACGCGGCCGGCGTGCTGATCCACCGCTACGGCCCGCACATCTTCCACACCAATTCCGCCGACGTGTTCGACTATCTCTCGCGCTTCACCAAATGGCACCCGTACGAACACCGCGTGCTCGCCAGCGTCGACGACAAGCTCGTCCCAATGCCGATCAACCGCACCACGCTCAACGAACTCTACGGCCTGTCGCTCGAGAACGACGCGGAAGCCGCAGCCTTCCTCGCCAGCCGCGCGGAATCGGTCGAGGACATCCGCACGTCCGAGGACGTCGTCGTCGCCGCGGTCGGCCGCGATCTCTACGAGACGTTCTTCCGCGGCTACACGCGGAAACAATGGGGCCTCGACCCGTCCGAACTCGACCGCGCCGTGACCGCACGCGTGCCGACGCGCACCTCGACCGACGACCGCTATTTCACCGACACATTCCAGGCGATGCCGGCCAACGGCTACACCCGGATGTTCGAGGCAATGCTCGATCACCCCGGCATCACGCTCGACCTCGGCGTCGAATATCGCGACGTGATCGACCGCGTCGATGTCGACCACATCGTCTTCACCGGCCCGATCGACGAGTATTTCGATTTCCGCTTCGGCAAGCTGCCCTATCGCAGCCTCCAGTTCCGCCACGAGACGCACGATGTCGCTGAGTTCCAGCCTGTCGCGGTCGTCAACTATCCCGACGAGACCGTGCCGCAGACGCGCATCACCGAATACAAGCATCTGACCGGGCAACTGCACGCCAAGACCAGCATCAGCTACGAATTCCCGAGCGCGGAGGGCGATCCCTATTACCCGATCCCCCGCCCCGAGAACCAGGCGCTGTTCAAACGCTACGAGGCACTCGCCGATGCGGAGGAAGGCGTGACCTTCGTCGGCCGTCTCGCGACCTATCGCTATTACAATATGGACCAGGTCGTGGGGCAGGCGCTCGCCACCTATCGCCGCATGGTCGCGAAGGCCGCCGTTCTCGAAACCCCCGTATTGGCCGCCGAATGACCCGCATCTGCCTGTTGACCGACAGCCGCGCCCCGTCCGGCGTCGGCGCACACATGATGACGCTCGCCGAGGGGCTCGACGCTGACGAGATCGTCGTCGCCGCGCGTGCCGGCACCGGCCTCCTCGAATATGCCGCGGCGAAAGGCTATGCGGTCAAGGCGCTCGACGACGATGCGGACCTCGCGCGCTGGCTCGGTCGCGCGGCGCCCGACATCGTCCACGTCCATGCCGGCATCGGCTGGGAAGGCCATGCCGCGGTCCGCGCCGCACACGCGGCCGGCGTGCCGGTGATCCGCACCGAACACCTCCCCTATCTCCTCACCGATACCGCGCAGCGCGACGAGCATCGCGAGACCTCGGCCGCGCTCGCGCGCCTGATCTGCGTGTCGGACGCGGTCGGCGACAGCCACCGCGCGGCCGGCGTCGATCCCGCTCTGGTCGCGACGATCCACAACGGCGTCGGCGCGCACAGACCCTCGCGGTCACGCGAAGTGCTGCGCGGCGAATGGGGCGTCGGCGATGCCCCCGTCCTGCTGATGGTCGCGCGGTTCGCCGAGCAAAAGGGCCACGCGCTCCTGCTCGACGCGCTGCCCGCGATCCGCGCCGCGCACCCGGACGTGATCGTCCTGCTCGCCGGCGAAGGCCCGCTGCTCACCCGGACCGCGCGCGCGATCGCCGCAAAAGGCCTGGCCGGCATCGTCCGCATGCTCGGCACCCGCAGCGACGTCGCCGACCTGATGACGCTTGCCGACCTGCTCGTCCTGCCGTCCGCGTTCGAAGGCCTGCCGCTGGTCGCGCTCGAAGCCATGGCCGCCGGTCTCCCCGTGGTCGCCACCGTCGCACCGGGCAATGCCGAAGCGATCGAGGACGGCGTCACCGGTCGCCTGACCGCCGCCGATCCGGCCAGTTTCGCCGACGCGGTCGTCACGCTGCTGGCCGACCGCGAGAGCCTGAAATCGATGGCGAGCGCCGCGATCGAACGCCAGCAAGATCTTTTCTCGGCCGATCGCATGATCGCCGACACGCGCGCGGTCTACGCCGCCGTTCAAGACCAACACACAAAGGGAGACGGCGTGGAGCGGACACGGATCGGGTTCATCGGCGCAGGCGGCATCGCCAATCGCCATTTCGGCGTGCTGGAGCAGTTCGACGACGTCGCGATCGTCGCGGTCGCCGACGTCGACATGGCGCGCGCGACCGAGGCCGCAGCCCGCTTCGGCGCCCGCGCGTTCGACGATGCGGCTGCAATGCTGGCCGCCGTCGAGCTCGACGCTCTCTACATCTGCGTGCCCCCCTTCGCGCACGGCGAACCCGAACGCCTCGCGATCGAGCACAAGCTCCCGTTCTTCGTCGAGAAGCCCGTTGCGCTCGACCTCGGCACTGCGGAAGACGTCGCGGCAGCCGTCGACCGGCTCGGCCTCGTCACCGCAGTCGGCTATCACTGGCGCTATCTCGATACGGTGGACGAGGTGAAGGCGCTGCTCTCCGCGACGCCCGCCCGCCTCCTGTCCGGCTATTGGCTCGACTCCACGCCGCCGCCGCGCTGGTGGTGGAAGAAGGACGCATCGGGTGGCCAGATGCTCGAACAGACGACGCATCTCGTCGATCTCGCGCGCTATCTCGTCGGCGACGTCGTCCGCGTCTATGGCCAGTCGGGCCATGTCGACCGCGCCGCCTTCCCAGGCCTCGACGTCGCCACCACCAGCACCGCAATGCTCACCTTCGCCAGCGGCGCGATCGCCAATTTCGCGTCCACCTGCCTGCTCAACTGGAACCACCGCATCGGCCTGCACCTGTTCGGCGAAGGGCTCGCGATCGAACTGACCGACCGTGACGTCATGATCGACATCGGCCGCGGCCGTCCGGTCCGCGGCACCGGCAGCGATCCAGTCGTGCTGGAGGATCGCGACTTCATCGACGCGGTCCGCGGCGGCGAGAACCGGATCCGCTGTCCCTATCCCGCCGCGCTCGAAACGCTCCGCCTGGCGCTCGCGATCGAACGCTCCGCCGCCGAAGGCCGCGCGATCGACGTCCGCGAGCGGGAGGTGGCGCATGTCTGAGTGGCGCCACGTCCGCTCGCTCGGCGTCGAACGGCCCGGCCAGGCCTATTTCTTCGGCTATGACGAAGCGCCTCCGGGGGACGGCCAGGTCCGGCTCGATCTGCTATACACCGGGTTTTCCGCAGGCACCGAACTCACCTTCGTCAAGAACAGCAACCCGTATCTCCATTCGCGCTGGGATGCAGGCCGCGGTGTGTTCGTCCCCGGCGAGCCGAGCGCGCACTATCCGGTGCCGTTCCTCGGCTACATGGAATGCGCACGAGTCAGCGACAGCCGGGTCGATGATTTCGCCAACGGCGATGTCGTCGGCACGGTGTTCGGGCACAAGACCGGCCACACCGCGGACCCGTTCAACGACCTGCTGACCAAGCTTCCGCCCGAGCTCGACCCGATCCTCGGCATCTATATCGGCCAGATGGGACCGATCGCCGCCAACGGCATCCTGCACGCCGATGTGGAACTGCTCGGACCCAATGTCGTCAACCTCGGCGACGGCATCCGCGGCCGCCCCGCGCTGGTGATCGGCGCCGGCATCGTCGGCATGCTGACCGCGCTGTTCGCCCAGGCAGCCGGCGCAAGCGAAGTCGTGATCGCCGACCCCTCGCCCTTCCGCCGCCTGCGCGCCGAATGCCTCGGCATCACCGCGATGACCGAGGACCAGGCCTGGGCCTACGCCAAGGCGCGCTGGCTCCACGGCGGCGACGATCGCGGCGCGGACGTCGTGTTCCAGACCCGCGCCGACGCCGCCAGCCTGCACGCCGCGATGCGCGCGCTGAGGCCGCAAGGCACGGTGATCGACCTCGCTTTCTACCAGGGCGGCGCGGACCGTTTGCGGCTCGGCGAGGAGTTCCACCACAACGGCCTCAACTTACGCTGCGCCCAGATCAACCGCGTACCCCGCGGGCTCGGCTTCCAATGGGACCGCCGTCGCCTCGCCAACGAGACGGTGAAGCTCCTCCTCGCCCGCGGCTCCGAAATCCGCGCGCAGCTCATCACGCATGTCGTGCCCTATGACGACGCGCCCGCCTTCATTGCGCGGCTGGTCGGCGAGCGGCCCGAATTCCTCCAGATCGTCTTCAAGGTCGGCGATTGAGCACCGCTTTTACCGCCGACGCCCGACCGATCCGCATCCTGTTCGTCTTCGCCTGGCTCGTCGTCGGCGGCGAGGAGACGGAGGTGCGGTTGCTCGCCCAGGCGCTCGATCCCACCCGCTACCGGATCGAGGTCATCGCCTGCTTCCGCAAGCATGGCATGCCCGAGCAGACGCACGCGCAATTGGAAGCGATCGGCGTGCCCGTCGACCGCACCCCCTATGCGCTCGGCTTCGACGAGACCGTCGCCTACCTCGCCAGCAAGCTGCCCGCGTACGACGTCGTCGTCTCGTGCCAGAACGTCGCGGACATCTACCCCGCGCTCGAACGCATGCACCTTCGCCCGCCGCTGATCGAGCATGGCGGCCTCGTCTCCGAAGCACTCGCCGGGCCCAAGCATTTCACCGCGCGCTATGTCGGCGTCTGCGCCTCGATCCGCGACGCCGCCGCCGGCCGCATGCCCGGTCGCGAACACCACGCGATCGAGATCCCGTCGATGGTCGACACGCGCGCCTTCGACCCCGCCCGACGCGCGCCCGTGCGAGCGGCGCTCGGCATCGCCGACGACGTGCCGCTGGTCGGCTGGCTGGGCCGGCTCGACCCGAAGAAACGCGTCGAGGATTTCATCGACGCCGCCGCGCTGGTCCACGCCCGCCACCCCCGCGCCCGCTTCGTCGTCATCGGCGGACCGGACGCGTTCATCCCCGAATACGCCGTCGCACTCCGCAACCGCGTGCGCGCGCTCGGCCTGGACACCGCGCTGACCTTCCTCGGCGACCGCGACGACGTGCCCGACCTGCTCGCCGCGCTCGACGTCTTCGCCTGGCTCTCCCGCGGCGAAGGCATGCCGCACGTCATCGCCGAAGCCGGCGCTGCGTGCCTCCCCGTCATAGCAACGCGAGACAACGGTTCCGAACAACAGATCGTCGATGGGGTCAGCGGTCTGTTCGTGCCGCACGAAGATCCGCCTTCGGTTGCCGCCGCGATCACCAAACTCATCGAAGAGCCTGCACGTCGAACTCGCCTCGGCACCGCCCTCCGCGCAAAAGTCGATAGCGAGTATGCCGTCGCCGCCGTTGTCCCCCGCTGGGAAGCCCTGTTCGCCGACGTCGTGGCCGACCGACCGCCTCTTCCCCGCGCGACCGGCCTCTTCCGCAGCGTCCTCCAGGGCGGCTTCGAATCCTCCACTCACCGCCGCGCGCACGACCGCAAGCGCGTCGACGTCATCACCGCCAGCCATCACGACACGCTGGCTGCGCACGACTATGCCGAACTCGCCAAGCTCGGCATCCTGACGGTCCGCGACGGCCTGCGCTGGCATCTGATCGAACGCGAGTCCGGCCTCTACGACTGGTCCAGCCTCGACCGCCAGCGCGACGCCGCCAAGGCGATCGGCACCGAAGTCATCTGGGACCTGCTCCATTATGGCTGGCCCGACGACATCGACATATGGACGCCCGCGTTCGTCGCCCGGTTCGCCGCCTTCGCCGCCGCCGCCGCTCGCCATATCGGCCCGGCCGCCGCGGGGGAGACGCGCTTCTACGCCCCCGTCAACGAGATCTCGTTCTTTGCCTGGGGCGGCGGCGATGCAGCCTATCTCAACCCGTTCGCGCGTGGCCGCGGCTATGAACTGAAGGTGCAACTCGCGCGCGCCTCGATCGCCGCGATGGAGGCGATCCTCGCGGTCGACCCCGCTGCGCGGTTCGTCCATGCCGACCCGGTCATCAACGTCATCACCGACCCCGCCCGCCCCAACGACGCCCCCGCCGCCGAAGGCCACCGCCTCGCGCAATACCAGGCGTGGGACATGATCGCGGGGAAAGCCTGGCCGCAGATCGGTGGTCGTCCCGGCCTGCTCGATATCGTCGGCGTCAATTTCTACCACAATAACCAGTGGATTCACGGCGGCCCGCCCTTGTCGTACGATCACCCCCTGAGCCGCCCGCTCCACGCGATCCTCGCCGACGCCTATGCGCGCTACGGCCGCCCGATCTTCATCGCCGAAACCGGGATCGAAGGCAGTGCCCGGCCAGCCTGGCTCCGCATGGTCCTGCGCGAGGTAGAGATCGCGCAATCGCTCGGCGTGCCGGTCGAGGGCCTGTGCCTTTACCCCATCCTCGATCACCCCGGCTGGGACGACGACCGCTACTGCCCCAACGGCCTGCTCGCCTGTTCGCCGGTCCTTGCGGAGCGCGTGCCGGATGCCGCGCTCGCGTCCGTCATCCGGCACGCGCAAGCGGCCGATATCCTGCGTTAACTCACGCCCAGATACTGATCGAGGTCGATACGATCGCGAGGACATTTCCGCCGCCACGTCGCGTTGACGGTTGCCACAAAGGCATGCGGAGAGAGATCACATGGCCGTTAAATTTGCAGGAACGATGAACGCGATCAATCGCGGACTCGACGCGACCAAGCCCACCAAGGGTGCCGACATGGTCGAGGATTGGGAAGCCGCGCTGGCCGATACCGAAATCTCCGGCGCCAAGGGCATTCTTCGCGACCTCGGCGCACTGCGCAAGCAGCTCGAGAAGGATACGCCCGACGCCGACCGCGTCCATGCGCTGCTCCACCGCCTCGGCGCCGCAACTACCAAGATCGCGGACAAGGCGGACAAGTCGCAGGACAAGCTGAAGGCGCTCGGCGAAGCGCTGACCGAAGCCGGTGAGGATGCGCCGGACGAGGAAGAGGACGTTGCCGCCGCCGCGAGCCCCAAGCGCGCTCGTAAGAAGGCCTGAACGAAAAACGGGCCGGCGATCGCAAGATCGCCGGCCCGTTGCTTTTACTCGGTCGCGAAGGGCTCAGGCGGTAACCGCCTCGGCCTTCGGATTGACCTTCGACGTCGCCATCGCGGTCAGCTTGTCGTCGGTCGCATATTCCTCGTCGAGCGTTTCCTTCAGGATCGCCGCGATCTCGCTGCGACCCAGCTGGTTCGCCCACGCGATCAGCGTACCGTAGCGCGTGATCTCATAATGCTCGACCGCCTGTGCCGACGCGATCAGCGCCGCGTCCAGAACCGCCTTGTCGCCGATCTCGCCTGCGACCTCATTGGCTTCCTTGATGATGCCGTCGATCGCCGGGCAGGTGACGGCCTTGGCCTTCTCGCCCAACAGTTCGAAGATCCGCTCCAGGCGGACGATCTGGCCTTCGGTTTCACGAAGATGCGTCTCGAACCCGGCCTTGAGGCCCGGCGCGGTCGCCTTGTCGGTCATCTTGGGCAGCGCCTTGGTGATCTGGTGCTCGGCATAATAGACGTCCTGCAACTGGTGCAGAAACAGGTCTTCGAACGTCGCGATGTCCTTGGAAAACAAGCCCATGATCATATCCTCGCATAGCTGGTGCACGCGAAGCGAAATGCTCCGGTGATGGGGAAACGCGCTTACCACAGGGTAAGTTTCGTCTCCCGAACCACCGAAGCCACGCCGGTTATGCGCTCAGCTTGGCTGCCGTCTCGGCGATGCGTTTACCCTGGTAGCGCGCGGCATCGAGTTCCTCGGTATGCGGCATACGGCTGCCGTCGCCGTCCGAGATCGTCGTCGCGCCGTAGGGCGATCCGCCCTTGACCTTGTCGACGCCCATCTGCGCCTGGAAGCCATAGTCGAGCCCGACGATCGTCAGCCCGTGATGCAGCAGGTTGGTGATGATCGAGAACAGCGTGGTCTCCTGACCGCCATGCTGGCTCGCGGTCGAGGTGAAGGCACCACCGACCTTGCCGATCAGCGCGCCGGAGAACCACTGGCCACCCGTCGTATCCCAGAACTGCGACATCTGCGCAGGCATCCGCCCGAACCGGGTCGGCGCACCGACGATGATCGCGTCATACTGCTCGAGCGCGGCGGGGCCTTCGATCTCGGGATGCGCGCTGTCGGTCTTGAAGTGCGCGGCCTCGACCACGGACTGCGGTGCAGTCTCGGCGACGCGGCGGATGTCCACCTCGGCCCCACCGGCACGTGCGCCCTCGGCGACGGCATCCGCCATCTGCTCGATATGGCCGTAGGACGAGTAATAGAGCACGAGAACCTTGGTCATAGGAAGTTTCCTTCTTGGCTCCCCCTCCCGCAAGCGGGAGGGGGCTGGGGAGTGGGCGCCCGGCTTGGGCAAGCGAGCCGGATCGAAGTGCGTATCTCCAACGATGGTTGCGGCGGCGGTGAGCGCGAGCCCGCCCCCTGCCCCCTCCCGCAAGCGGGAAGGCTTTGATGATGTAACCGCCCCCCGACGGCATTAAAGTGGAAACGGGGGTCTTCAACTGATGGAGGAGTGCGGTGATGTCGGAGATTGTTACGATCGGACTCGATCTGGCGAAGAGAGTGTTCCAAGTCCACGGGGCTGATGGAGCGGGTCATGCGATCCTGCGCAAGAAGCTGAGCCGGGATCAGTTGCTGCCGTTCTTCAGTACGCTTCCGCCGTGCACGGTCGCGATGGAGGCTTGCGGAGGCTCGCATTTCTGGGGGCGGAAGATTGCCCTTCTGGGCCATGAGGTTCGCCTGATCCCGCCGGCGTATGTGAAGCCTTTTGTGAAGCGGCAGAAAAATGATGCGGCGGACGCCGAGGCGATCTGCGAGGCGGCGCAACGCCCATCGATGCGCTTCGTGCCGGTGAAGAGCGAAGAGGTACAGGGAGCTGCCTCGGTGTTCCGGGTCAGGGAGTTGATGATCCGGCAGCGCACCCAGGCGATTAACGCCTTGCGCGGCCATTTGACAGAGTTCGGCAAGGTGGTGCCCAAAGGCGCTGCAAATATCTCCCGCCTGATTGCCATTGTGGATGATCCGGACAGCGGCCTGCCTGCTCAGGCTGTTGCGACATTCCGGGTGCTTGTCGACGCGCTCGTCGGCCTCGACGCGCAGATCGAGAAGCTGAACGCCGAAATCACCCATCGCGCTAAAGAGAATGAAGTCGCGCAAAGGTTGATGACGATCCCCGGCATCGGTCCCCTGATCGCCACAGCCATCGCGGTGCTGGCCCCACCACCGGAGACGTTCCGTCGCGGCCGCGATTTCGCGGCCTGGCTCGGCCTCGTGCCGCGACAACACTCAACGGGCGGCAAGCAACGCCTTGGGGCAACGACGAAGATGGGCGAGCGATCCCTGCGCCGCCTCCTGATCATCGGGGCCAACAGCGTCATCATCAAACGGAGTGTCCATCAGGCAGCTCGACCGGGCACCTGGCTGGCAGGAATGCTGTCGCGCAAGCCGTCGATGCTCGTCCGTGTCGCGCTGGCCAACAAGATGGCGCGCGTCGCCTGGGCGTTGATGATCAAGGGTGAAAGTTACCGGGCTCCGGCTGCGGCGGCATAAGCCGACCGTCAGTCGCGAGGCGTCGGAGCGTACGAGGGCAAGGAGCAGTTTGGCGCAACGGTCGTGAGACGGGGATCGGGAAAACCAGTTTGCAACAGAGTGCCTTCGAGCACGCGGCTTTGATCTGGACCCGACCTGCGAACACCATACGGGCCCGCGGCAGTTGTAAGGCCGCATCATGAGGCCGGACATATGTCAGCACCCGACACGCGCCACAACGAGTTTCAAAAACCCTCTTGCGTATGGGGCGGTTACATATGTTGCATAACGCCTCGAGAGCATGACCGCCCTTTTACTTGAAGATATTATGCGATGCGGACAGTGATCGGCGTTCCCATCTTGGAGAAGCGATTGAGGATTGCAGCACGGACTTTGAGCTCGGTGATCTGACGATCGAAGGTACGAGCCACAACGCGTTGGCTCAGGAGTTTGAAGCAGTGCATTTTGGTCTCGGCCAGACTGCGGCGATGATAGCCGCTCCACTTCTTCCAGATAGCGCGGCCAAGGCGCTTTGTAGCGCGTAGCGCTTCATTGCGACCATCGACGCCAGGACCGTCTTTCGTCCATGGTTGCCCGTTGCGACGGACCGGAATGACCGCCTCTGCACCACGTTTGGCAATGGCAGCATGGCACGCCCTTGTATCGTAAGCGCCATCTCCGCTGACGCTGAGTATCTGCTCGTCCTGCGGGATCTGCGCCAGTAGATTTGGCAGCGTCGGCGCATCGCCGACGGCATTCGTCGTGACTTCGATGGCCCGGATATCCAGCGTTGCCGCGTCGATCCCCAGATGCACCTTGCGCCACTGGCGGCGGTAGGAGGCGCCATGCTTGCGCGTCTTCCACTCACCTTCACCCGTCATCTTAATGCCTGTGCTGTCGACCAGAAGGCGCAGGCCGCCTGAACTAGGTCGCCCGCCAAGCTCGACGACCAACGTCTTCTGCCGTCGGCATAGCGTCGTATAATCCGGCACCGGCCAGTCCAGCCCGGCAAGCTTGATCAGGCTAGCCACCAACCCTGTCACTTGCCGCAAAGGCAGATTGAACAGCGATTTCAGCGTCAGGCAGAGCTCAATCGCGCTGTCCGAAAATCGCATCGGCCGACCAGGACGACCGCACGGCTTCGACAGCCAGTGCATCTGCGGATCAAACCAAATTTCCAGTGACCCGCGCCGCTTCAGCGCTGCATTATACTCCGGCCAGTTCATCGTGCGGTATTTCGGTGCGGCAGGTTTGGACATCGCGCCCATCTATCTCGCTCGATTCCCTCGGGGAATCCCCAGCGTCAGTTTTGCAACATATGTAACCGCCCCATACGCAAGAGGGTTTTTGAAACTCGTTGTGGCGCGTGTCGGGTGCTGACATATGTCCGGCCTCATGATGCGGCCTTACAACTGCCGCGGGCCCGTATGGTGTTCGCAGGTCGGGTCCAGATCAAAGCCGCGTGCTCGAAGGCACTCTGTTGCAAACTGGTTTTCCCGATCCCCGTCTCACGACCGTTGCGCCAAACTGCTCCTTGCCCTCGTACGCTCCGACGCCTCGCGACTGACGGTCGGCTTATGCCGCCGCAGCCGGAGCCCGGTAACTTTCACCCTTGATCATCAACGCCCAGGCGACGCGCGCCATCTTGTTGGCCAGCGCGACACGGACGAGCATCGACGGCTTGCGCGACAGCATTCCTGCCAGCCAGGTGCCCGGTCGAGCTGCCTGATGGACACTCCGTTTGATGATGACGCTGTTGGCCCCGATGATCAGGAGGCGGCGCAGGGATCGCTCGCCCATCTTCGTCGTTGCCCCAAGGCGTTGCTTGCCGCCCGTTGAGTGTTGTCGCGGCACGAGGCCGAGCCAGGCCGCGAAATCGCGGCCGCGACGGAACGTCTCCGGTGGTGGGGCCAGCACCGCGATGGCTGTGGCGATCAGGGGACCGATGCCGGGGATCGTCATCAACCTTTGCGCGACTTCATTCTCTTTAGCGCGATGGGTGATTTCGGCGTTCAGCTTCTCGATCTGCGCGTCGAGGCCGACGAGCGCGTCGACAAGCACCCGGAATGTCGCAACAGCCTGAGCAGGCAGGCCGCTGTCCGGATCATCCACAATGGCAATCAGGCGGGAGATATTTGCAGCGCCTTTGGGCACCACCTTGCCGAACTCTGTCAAATGGCCGCGCAAGGCGTTAATCGCCTGGGTGCGCTGCCGGATCATCAACTCCCTGACCCGGAACACCGAGGCAGCTCCCTGTACCTCTTCGCTCTTCACCGGCACGAAGCGCATCGATGGGCGTTGCGCCGCCTCGCAGATCGCCTCGGCGTCCGCCGCATCATTTTTCTGCCGCTTCACAAAAGGCTTCACATACGCCGGCGGGATCAGGCGAACCTCATGGCCCAGAAGGGCAATCTTCCGCCCCCAGAAATGCGAGCCTCCGCAAGCCTCCATCGCGACCGTGCACGGCGGAAGCGTACTGAAGAACGGCAGCAACTGATCCCGGCTCAGCTTCTTGCGCAGGATCGCATGACCCGCTCCATCAGCCCCGTGGACTTGGAACACTCTCTTCGCCAGATCGAGTCCGATCGTAACAATCTCCGACATCACCGCACTCCTCCATCAGTTGAAGACCCCCGTTTCCACTTTAATGCCGTCGGGGGGCGGTTACATCATCAAAGCCACGCGGGAAGGGGAAAAGCTTACTCCGAGTCTACCAGAACGATTTCGGCGTCTTCTTGAGCCGTGATCGTCACCGTCTGGCCGCCCTTCAGCGCCGCTCCGTCGCGGGCGGCAAAGGCGTCGTCGCCGATCGTGATCGCGCCGGTCGCCGGCACCAGGTACACGTGACGCCCATCGCCGACCGCATAGTCGACGCTGTCGCCGGCCTTCAGCGTCGCCGCCAGCACGCGGGCATTCGCACGGATCGGCAACGCATCGCCGTCGCCCTCGAACCCGCTCGCCAGCGTCACGAACTGGCCCGACCGCTCACCCTTCGGAAACGGCTTGGCACCCCAGCTCGGCGCGCCACCTTTACGCGAGGGCTCGATCCAGATCTGGAAGATCTTCTTCGTCTCGGGCTCCAGATTATACTCGGCATGGCGCACGCCGGTGCCGGCGCTCATCACCTGGACGTCGCCCGCCTCGGTCCGCCCCTTGTTGCCAAGCGAGTCCTGATGCGTGATCGCGCCGCTGCGGACATAGGTGATGATCTCCATGTCCTGATGCGGATGCGGCGGAAAGCCCGAGTTCGCTGCGATCTGGTCATCGTTCCACACACGGATCGCCCCCCAGCCCATCCGGGCCGGATCATAATAGTTCGCAAACGAGAAATGGTGCCGCGCATTCAGCCAGCCATGATCGGCATGGCCAAGGCTCTCGAAGGGGCGGCGGTCGACGGTGTTCAAGGTTGTGGTCGTCATGAGATGTCTCCACTGGTTGAACCCAAGATAGGCGCTGCGATTACCCCGTAAATAGAAACGCTGGAAACCGATCGTTTCGGTGACTATCGTGAGTTCGAGTTTACGGGCGATACCGATATTCGGTTTGCTGCAATCCTCCCCCGCCAGGGGGAGGTGGCGCCACCGGCGACGGAGGGGGAGGACACGGAGCAGACGTGGGCTCTTACCTCCCCCTCCGACTGGCAAGTGCCAGCCACCTCCCCCTGGCGGGGGAGGATTGCGGAAATTGACCATCTGCACAGCCTGGTCCTGTCGGAGACCCCCTTATGCGCCTGCCCGATCTCGAAGCCTGGGCGATCTTCGCCAGCGTCGTCGAGCACCGTTCCTTCAGCGCCGCCGCCGACGCGGTCGGGCTCAGCAAGGCGACCGTATCGAAGGCGATCACCCGGCTCGAAGCGCATCTCGGCCAGTCGCTCTTCCACCGCACCTCACGCCGCCTCGCGCTCACCGAAGCCGGCAAACCGCTCGCCGAACACGCCGCCCGCATTCTCGCCGAAGCCCGCGCCGCGGAAGAATCCGCGCACGACGCCGCCAGCGCGCATACCGGCCGGGTCCGCCTCGCCGCGCCGATGAGCTTCGGCGTCACCAATGTCGCCCCCATCCTCGCCGAGTTCCTCGTCGCGCACCCCGGTATCGAGGTCGATTTCCACCTGTCCGATGCCCGCGTCGACATCGTCGCGGAAGGCTTCGACATCGCGCTACGGATCGCCGAACTCCCCGACAGCTCGCTGCGCGCCCGCCGCCTATGCAGCATCCAGGCGCATACCGTCGCCGCCCCAAGCTATCTCGCCAGACACGGCACCCCGACGCACCCGGCGCAACTCGGCGAGCATCAGCTGGTCGGCTATTCGAACGTGATCGGCCCGTGGCGCTTCCACGGCCCCGGCGGCGCCGATGTCTCGGTGCGCCTCCAGGGACAGCTCACCGCCAACAGCGGCGAAGCGATCGTCCCCGCATTGATCGCCGGCCTCGGCATCGCCCGCCTCCCCGACTTCATCGTCGACCGGCATATCGCGTCGGGCGCGCTCGTCACGATCCTCGAAGACTGGGCGCCCGCCAAGATCGGCCTGCATCTTCTCACACCGCCGAGCCCGCTTCGCCCGGCCCGCGTCGAGGCACTGATCGACTTCCTCGCCGCGCGGCTTCGCGATCCGAACGGCGGGCAAGCCTAAAGCGGCGACCTTGCGCAAAACCGGGTCGGATGCCATGTAAGGCTCTGGATAGCCGCTCGAGTTTGCACCGCAGCGCCGTCCCAACGACACCCGATACCGGGATGAGGACTTTGAGCAGCGGCCGCGCTCAGTCGGTAGTTCGTGTATCGATTCCGTGATTTC
This sequence comes from Sphingomonas sp. HMP9, assembly GCF_013374115.1. Lineage (NCBI taxonomy): Bacteria > Pseudomonadati > Pseudomonadota > Alphaproteobacteria > Sphingomonadales > Sphingomonadaceae > Sphingomonas > Sphingomonas sp. HMP9. The sequence continues at coordinate 1,775,279 of NZ_AP022673.1, forward strand.
CGCGTGGCTGACCCGACAATCCGGTTATGGATTCTCGTCGTCCCCGGCCTGTGTCGGGACAGCGGACCATGCCGAAACGAAGAGGCATGATCATGCGGCCAGACGCCAACGACAAGATTTCCCCAGGATCCTCGACCGGCGTTACCCGTCGCGGCCTGCTCGGCTCGGCGATCGTCGCGGGCGGCGCAGCGGCGTTGCCGATCGCGCACGCCGACGCCGCGACGACCGAGCGGACGGTCGACGTCCTCTTGATCGGCGGCGGCATCATGAGCGCCACCCTCGCGGTGCTGCTGCGCGAGCTCGAGCCGACTTGGACGATCGAGATGGTCGAACGGCTCGACAAGGTCGCCGATGAAAGCTCGAACGGCTGGAACAACGCCGGCACCGGCCACTCCGCGCTGTGCGAACTGAACTACACGCCGGTCAACGCCGCCGATGGCAAGGTCGAGATCGCCAAGGCGGTCGAGATCAACGAGCAGTTCCAGGTTACCCGCCAGTTCCTGAGCCATCAGGTCGATAGCGGCATCCTTGCCAATCCGCGCTCGTTCATCAACTCGACGCCGCACATGAACCTGGTGTGGGGCGATGCCAATGTCGCCTTCCTGCAAAAGCGCCACGCCGCACTCCAGGCGAGCCCGCTGTTTTCCGGCATGGAATTCACCACCGACCCAAAGCAGATCTCGCAGTGGGTGCCGGTGATGATGGAGGGGCGTGCGCCCGGCACGAAGCTCGCCGCGACGCGCTCCCCGCTTGGCACCGATTGCGACTGGGGCGAGGTCACGCGGCAATATATCGCGTCGCTCAACAAGCAGGACAATTTCACGCTGACCACCGGCCATGAGGTCCGCTCGCTCGAACGCGAGACGATCGGCGGCAAGAAGGCGCGCTGGCGTGTCACCGCGCGCGACATGAAGACCGACGAGAAGCAGGTCATCAAGGCGCGCTTCGTGTTCGCCGGCGCCGGCGGCGGCGCGCTGCCGATCCTGCAAAAGTCCGGCATCCCCGAGGCCGACGACTATGCCGGCTTCCCGGTCGGCGGCTCGTTCCTGGTCGCGGACAAGCCCGGGATCACGCACCGCCATCTCGCCAAGGTCTATGGCAAGGCCGCGGTCGGTTCGCCGCCCATGTCCGTGCCGCACCTCGACACGCGGTTCCTCGACGGCAAGCAGGCGCTGCTGTTCGGTCCGTTCGCGACCTTCTCGACCAAGTTCCTGAAGGAAGGCTCGTATTTCGATCTTCCGGCATCCGTGACGCTCGACAATTTCCGGCCGATGCTCGCGGTCGGCTGGGACGATTTCGACCTGGTCGAATATCTCGCCGGACAGCTCATCATGTCCGACAGCGACCGGCTGGACGCCCTGCGCGAATATTTCCCCGGCGCGAAGGACGGCGACTGGCGGCTGTGGCAGGCAGGCCAGCGCGTCCAGATCATCAAGCGCGATCCGGAAAAGGGCGGCGTATTGCGGCTCGGCACCGAGATCGTCGCGTCGAAGGACGGCTCGATCGCCGCGCTGCTCGGCGCCTCGCCGGGTGCCTCGACCGCCCCGTCGATCATGCTCAACCTGCTGAAGAAGGTGTTCCCGAACCATCTGGCAACGGCCGGGTGGCAGGCGAAGATCCGCGAGATCGTGCCGACCTACGGCGTGATGCTGAACGAGACCCCGGACGTCCTTGCCGAGCATTGGGCATCGACCGCCGACACGCTGCAACTCGCCATCCCCTCGCCGACTGTCGGCGTCGCAGCCGGGCCGCGCCCCGCGGCCATGCGCGTCAAGCCAGACCGCAGCCCCGACCTGGCGCTGTAAGCCAGACCCAGCATCACCTCACAAATCCTCCCCCGCCAGGGGGAGGTGTCAGGCACTTGCCTGACGGAGGGGGCGGTCGGCGGTAACCGCCGTTCCGTGTCCTCCCCCTCCGTCACCTTCGGCGACACCTCCCCCTGGCGGGGGAGGATCAGCCGCCGCAAAACCCGGAACGCACCTTAAGTCCTTGGAACGGCTGTCCTACGCACCGACGATCTGCCACGGTCGATCGATGAGCGATCCGACCGTCCAAACCCCGCAACGCCAAACCGGCCACGAACTGCCAGCGTCCAGCGATCGAACGCGACCTGCAAACATTCTCCCAGCGTCTATACTTTCTATACTTCACTCGGTTTCGCCTCGTACGGCGCCCGCCCGGCGGCCCGCATCCGCATGAACCGGCTGGCCCCCGACGCGGACGATTCGCGCTTTATTCGCCGCGTACTCCTGATCATCGTGATCGTCGCGGTCACCGCCGCACTCTACAAGGCGGGCAATCTCCTGATCCTCGCCTTCGGCTCGATGCTCGGGGCCATCGTCATCCACGCGATCGCCGATCTCTACCACGACCATCTCCGCGTACCGCGCAAGCCGGCGCTCGGTCTTGGCATCGCGACCGTGCTGGGCGTCATCGCCTTCCTCGTATGGTTGTTCGGCGTGCAGTTCCGCAGCCAGGTCAATGTGCTGATCGCCCAGACGCCGGCGTTGCTCGACCAACTTGCCGCGTATCTCTCGCAAAGCGCGGTCGGCGCAAAGCTCGTCGACGCGGTGCAACAGGCCTATGCCGGGTCGAAGGTCGCGCAGGACGTCGGCGGCCTGGTGACCGGCGCCGGCGAACTCGTGCTCAACTGCCTGTTGCTGCTGGTCGGCGCGCTGTTCTTCGCGGCCAACCCCAAGGTGTACGAGCGCGGCTTCCTGTTGCTCGTCCCGCGTTCGAAGCGGGCCGCGGTGGAGGATGCGCTGTTCGACGTCGGCTCGACGCTCCGGCTGTGGCTGGGCTCGTCGCTGATCCTCATGACGACGATGGGCATTCTCGTCGGCGTCGGGCTCTGGCTGTCGAACGTGCCCAGCGCCGCCGCGCTCGGGCTGCTCGCCGGACTATCCGAGTTCATTCCGTATATCGGCCCGACCGCGGCGATGATCCCCGCACTCGGCCTTGCCGCGACGCAGGGGACGTCGTCGATCGTCGGCACGCTCGTCACCTATGCTGTCGTGCGGCTGGTGCAGACCAATTTCATCACGCCGTACGTGCAGAACCGCGTGATCTCGATCCCGCCGGCGATCACGGTCTTCGCGATCATCGGTATCGGCACGATCTTCGGCCTGTTCGGACTGTTCTTCTCCGCCGCGCTGCTGGTCGTGATCTTCACGCTCGTCCGCAGCCTGTATCTGCGCGAAGTTCTCGGCGAGGATATCCCCAAGACCGTCCACCGGACGTTGCTCGGGCCAGACCTGAAACCGCGCCCTCCGGCCGAAGATTTGTAAGGAAATCAACCGCTCGCGGACAATCCTGCCGATTCGTCGCGTCAACCTTAGTCCGAAATTAACCTTTTGCCTTCAGATGTTGTGTGGTTAATGAATAGAAGTCGAGCGGCTGGCATGGGGTGTCGGACGGTCTCGCGAAGAGGGGACGACGCATGCGAGTGCTGCTGATCGAGGACGAGCCGACCACGGCCAAGGCTATCGAGCTGATGCTGACGACCGAAGGGTTCAACGTCTACATCACCGATCTCGGGGAAGAGGGCCTCGATCTGGGCAAGCTGTATGATTACGACATCATCCTGCTCGACCTGAACTTGCCCGACATGCACGGCTATGACGTGCTGAAGCGCCTGCGCGTCGCCCGTGTCGCGACGCCGGTGCTGATCCTGTCGGGCGTCAACGAGATGGACTCGAAGGTCCGCAGTTTCGGCTTCGGAGCCGACGACTACGTCACCAAGCCGTTCCACCGCGAGGAACTGATCGCGCGTATCCACGCCGTCGTCCGCCGCTCGAAGGGGCATAGCCAGTCGGTCATCCGCACCGGCAAGCTCGCCGTCAATCTCGACGCGAAGACGGTCGAAGTCGGCGGCAGCCGCGTCCACCTGACCGGCAAGGAATATGCGATGCTGGAGCTGCTTTCGCTCCGCAAGGGCACGACCCTCACCAAGGAAATGTTCCTCAACCATCTCTACGGCGGGATGGACGAGCCCGAATTGAAGATCATCGACGTGTTCATCTGCAAGCTCCGCAAGAAGCTCAGCCTGGCGTGCGATGGCGAGAATTACATCGAGACCGTCTGGGGTCGCGGCTATGTGCTGCGTGAGCCCGACGAGGTGCTCGAAGCCCAGGTCGCGTAACGCCCCAGTTTCCGGGCGCAGGAAGGCCGCGGCATCGGGGGGTGCCGCGGCCTTTCCTATTTTGGGGGGAGCGCCATTTGGTTGCGCGAACGCCCTGTATAGCCGCGCGCTGCCGTCCTATCTGGGGGGCGATGGCCGCTCCTCCTACCCAGCCGCCGGCGCAGCGCAAGGTGATCCATGTCGACATGGACGCCTTCTATGCGTCGGTCGAACAGCGCGACGATCCTTCGCTCAAGGGCCGGCCGGTCGCGGTTGGCGGGTCACGCGCGCGTGGCGTCGTGGCGGCCGCAAGCTACGAGGCGCGCGCGTTCGGCGTCCGCAGCGCGATGCCGTCGGTCACCGCGATCCGTAAATGTCCCGACCTCGTGTTCGTCCCGCCCCGGTTCGACGTGTACCGCGAAGTCTCGGACCGGATCCGCGCGATCTTCGCGGACTATACCGACCTGATCGAGCCATTGTCGCTCGACGAGGCGTATCTCGACGTGACCGAGGATATTCGCGGGCTCGGCACCGCGGCGGCCATCGCGGAGGAAATCCGCGCGCGGATCAAGGCGGATACCGGGCTCACCGCCTCCGCCGGCGTCAGCTACAACAAGTTCATCGCCAAGCTCGCGTCGGATCAGAACAAGCCCGACGGCATCTGCATCATCACGCCCAAGCGTGGTGCGGCGTTCGTCCAGTCGCTGCCCGTCAAACGCTTCCACGGTGTCGGGCCGGTGACCGCGCAGAAGATGGAACGGCTCGGCATCCTCACCGGCGCCGACCTCTACGGCATGACGCTCGCGTTCCTGCAGGCGCATTTCGGCAGCTATGCGGACTATCTCTACGGCGCGGCGCGCGGCATCGATCACCGGCCGGTGCGCGTCAACCGCGCCGCCAAGTCGGTCGGTGCGGAACGGACGTTCGAGACGAACCTGACCGCGGCGGAGGATCTGCGCGCGGCGCTGCACCGGGTGGCGGATGCGGCATGGGTGCGGATCGAACGGCACGGTACGCGCGGCCGCACGATCACGCTCAAGCTACGCCACGCGGACTTCCGCACGATCACGCGCGCTCGGTCCTCGCAGACGCCGGTGACCGACAAGGCCGCATTCCTGGCGGCAGGTCTCGACCTGCTGATGGCGCAACTGCCGGTACCCGACGGCGTGCGCCTGTTGGGCCTTACTTTGTCAGGCATCATGGGCGAAGATGACGAGGTTCAGCCAAGCCTGTTGTAGGTCTGCTCGGGCCGATCCGAAGGCTCAGTCAGCGTCGACGAGCGCGGCATCCGGCGCCAACAGCGTCAGGATCGCAACCGCGCCCTGCCCTGGCCCTTCGCTTTCCAGGCGCAGCGAACCGTGCATCGCGTTCACCGAATTGGCACACCAGTGCAGCCCAAGCCCGCCCGACTTGTGCGCTCGCGTGGAGAAGCCGCGGCGGAACAGCGTCGCCGCGACCGCGGGGGTGATTCCCTCGCCATCGTCGCGGATCTCGATCGTCACACGGTCATCGGCCTGCGCGATGGTCGTGACGATCGATCCGCTGCCGGTCCCGCGTGCGACGATCGATTCGGCCGCGTTGGCGAACAGATTGCCGATGACCTGGCTAAGGATCAGCCGGTTCGCCATGACGAGATTGGGACCCGCCGGAAACCCGAACGCGATCGATGCGCCGTCCAGATAGCGCACGATCGTCGCGTTACGCGCGATGATCGTCGTGACGTCGCAAATCTCCAGCGCGGGGCGTTCAAGCGCCGCCTGCTGCTGCTGCCCGATGATCTCCAGCACATGCCCCATCGCCGCGCGGCCGATGCTGAGTTCGTGGCGGGTCGATTCGCGGTTGGCGGCGTCCTCGTCGATCGCTGCCGTGACGAACGCGGCCAGCTTCTGGCGACGGTCGTCCGGAACGTCGCCGCGCGCGAGTTCGTCGAGCGCCCGATCGAGCATGCCGCGATCGATCGGTGGCGCCTGCGCGATTTCGCGACTGAGGATCGTACTGATCGGGTTCAGTGCGTTGCGGACATTGTGCATCACGGCCATCGCGCTTTCGGTACGCCCAGATCGAACGACTGTACGCCGATCTGTTCGCGCAGATCCCTTAACTGTCGCAACATCGCGTTGAAGTTGCGTCCGAGCGAACCGATTTCATCGCGTCGCTCATCCTCTTCGAGCAACGCGAGCGAGCCCGATGCGCGGACGCGTCGCATGTGATTTTCGATACGCAACAAAGGACGCAGAACGAGGTGCGCGATCACGCGGCGCAGGACGATAAGCACGAACAGCAGCAGCAGGATCGATCCGGCGACCGCCAACGCCAGCGTGCGCCGGCCGAGCCGCGATACATCACCCGGCAGGGCGAACCGGGTCGTCGCGACGGCGCGTCCATCGGCGCCGATCATCGGCACGACGATCGTTGCCCTCGACCCGCCGGAGGTCGTCGCCGCCGCACCGCCGGAACCGAGATCAATGGTCGCATCGACGCCCAACGCCTCGGAAATCTGCGCGGCGGTCAGCACGCGCGCGGTCGCGACATAGCCTTGCACGGTATCGGCATCGCCCGCCCGCCCCCTTCGCGCGACGCCGATCGCTGCGACACCGTGGCCCAGCCGCGCATAGAACCGGGTCGACTGCCGGCGGTCGAGCACGTGCGCGACATCGGTGCGACCGAGCAGCGCGACCCAGTGCTCCCGCAGGCTCGAAACGGCGGGTCCGCTCCATTTGGCGCGGACGACCCGACCGTCCGCGCCAATTTCGGCAAAACCATCCGCAGCGGGCGATCGCGTCGCCGGCGTCGTCCGACCAGCGGGCGCAGGCCGGGCGCCGGACAGCCCCGCGGAATGGCGGTACGCACGCGCCTCGGCCTGAACCTCGGCGGCGTATCTCGACAACATCGCGTGCGTCCGCTCGACCTGCCCGGCGATCGCGGCGTCTTGCAGCCTGGTAAAGCTCGGCGTGATGATCGACGCCAACAACACCGTGATCGCGACCGTCCCGCACAGCGCAACGACCGTCATGATCAGGACGAGCTTCGCGCCGAGCGACGTCGGCCGCCGCATCTTGCCGAATTGCCGTCCGAGTGTTGCCGGACCGCGCCCCATCCCGACGGTCGGCATCAGTTCATCATTCCGTTGCCCAATTGCCGCGGCGGCGTCGGTCCGTCACCTGCGATATCGTCCTCGCCGCCGAGATAGCGCGCGTTCGCCATGCCGAGTGCGATAGGCGCGGCGACCGGACGCGAGTAGAAATAGCCCTGGAAGTGGCTTGCCCCGGCCAGTTTCAGCGCCTGGACCTGTGCCTCTGTCTCGACTCCTTCCGCGATCACGCCCAGCCCCAGCGCGCGGCCCAGATGGATGATCGAGTGTACGATCGCCGCGCTCTCGCGCTCGCGGCCCATGCCGTCGATGAACGACCGGTCGATCTTCAGGCAATCGAGTGCGAACTTGCGGATGTTGTAGAGGCTGGAATAGCCCGTCCCGAAATCGTCGAGTGCGATCCGGAACCCCATCTGGCGCAGCTTGTAGAGCGTGTCCGCCGCCCGTTCGGCATCGTCGAAGATCGCGGTCTCGGTGATCTCGATCTGCAACCGCGCCGGCGCGATCCCGGCACGCTCGACGCTCTCCAGGATGTGCCCCACGAAATTGTGGCGGCGAAACTGGCGCGGCGAGAAATTGACCGAGACATACTGGCCGGGCCATTGCTTCACGACGTCGAGCGCTTCGCCCAGCACCCAGTCGCCGAGCTCGTGGATCAGGTTCGATTCTTCGGCGATCGGGATGAACGTGCTCGGGCTCATCGCGCCGTAATCGTCGGTGTTCCACCGGACGAGCGCCTCGAAACCGATCACCTCGACCGTGTCGCGCGCGACGATCGGTTGATAGACCAGGCTCAATTCGCCCTTTGCGATCGCCTGGCTCAGCCCATTCTCGACCCGCCGACGAAAGCGAATGCCCTCGTCCATGTTCTCGTCGAACAGGCGGACGATTCCGCGCCCGCCGCGCTTGGCGTCGTTGAGCGCGAGGTCGGATCGCCGCATGACGTCGACCGGGTCGCGCCCCTGCCCGCCTTCGCTGACGACCACGCCCGCCGACGCGCCGCCCTGCACTGAATTGCCGAACACCTGCAGAGTGACCGAACAGGCCGAGACGATTCGTTCGCAGGCCATGACCCCGGCCGCTTCGCTCGATGTCTCGAACAGAATGCCGAATTCATCGCCGCCAAGCCGGGCGACCAGCGCCTGGTCCGGTGCCGAGCGGTGCAGGATCGCGCAGACTTCGCGGATCAACGCGTCGCCCGCCAAATGGCCAAGCGTGTCGTTGACCAGCTTGAAGCGATCCAGATCGACCATGACCGTGGCGAACAATCCCGGCGCGCGCGTCCGCTCGGCAAGCGCGCGCAGGAAGGCGAGCCGGTTCGGTGCGTCGGTCAGCGAATCATGCGTCGCCATGTGGATTGCGCGACTCTCGTTCGCGGCGAGTTCCGCGCTCTGCTCCTTCAACTGCACCACCTGCGCAGCCAGCGTCACGCGTGCGGCCTTCAGTTCGCGGTCGATTTCCCACCGCTTGGCAAGTGCGGTCGCGGTCTGCGTCACCTCGGCGACCTCGAACGGCTTGGCGATGTAGAAGATCTTGTCGGCGGGGCCGGCGACCTTGCTGATCTCGATCGGCGAGAAGTCGGAAAAGCCGGTGACGATCACCAGATTGATCTCGGGATCCAGCGCCCGGATACGCTGCGCCGTCTCGCGGCCATCGATACCCGGCGGCATGCGGATATCGATGAACGCGACCGCGAAAGGCTCACCATTCGCCAACGCTCGCGCGACTTCCGCGACCGCGTCCAGGCCCTGGTGCGCATGCATCAGCGCAAAGCCGGCGGTGTCCCCGCGATGCGGCTCCAAGGCGGTCCCGCCGAACAGGTCGGCGGCCATCGCACCAAGCGCCTCGCCGCCTCCCGATCGCTGACCGGCGAAACTGCGCCGGTAGCTGTCGTGCATCGCTGGCTCGTCGTCCGCGATCAGAATGCGCATTGATACAGTTCCTCACCGGTCACCGCATTCGTGCCTTGCGGTACGCCAAGTGCCTTCATCGTTAAGAAGGACTTTAACTTAAATCGGTTAAGACGCTGTAAAAGATGTTTGTAACTTATGTCCAAGTGCTTGAGCACCCAGCACGATGGCGCCGAGCGGCCCGGCATTATTGCCCAGCGCAGGCGGGACGATGAACGTGTCGACCAGCGCGACCTCGGGCAACGTGATGTACCCGCCAAGGCTACGCGTCATCGCCGCCCGCACCCGCGGAAACAGGTGCGTCGAGCCCATCACGCCCCCGCCCATCACGATCCGGCGGGGAATCCCGGTCAGGACGAGCGTATGGCAAAGCTGCCCGAGTGCATCGGCGACGCTGTCCCAAACCGGATGCTCGGCAGGCGCCTCGTCGGCGGGGAAGCCGATCCGTGCCGCGATCGCGGGTCCCGCCACCAGCCCCTCGATGCACGCGCCGTGGAACGGGCAGTTGCCGATCCAGTCGTCGCCCTGGAGCCGCGCCGGACGAATATGGCCCAGCTCGGAATGCGTCAGGCCATCGACCGGACGGTTGCCCGCGATCATGCCTGCGCCGACACCGGTGCCGACCGTGACATAGGCGATGTCCGGCAGGCCCTTCGCCGCGCCCCAGAACGCTTCGGCCAGCGCCGCACCGACCACGTCGCTGTGGAAGCCGGTCGGCACGCCGTAGCGCCGGCTGAGCCGTCCGGCGATATCGGTCCCGGCCCAGCCGGGCTTCGGCGTCGAGGTGATATGGCCGTAATCCCCCGAATGGCGATCGATCGAAACCGGCCCGAAGCTCGCGATACCAATCGCCACGAACCCGCTCCAGCGGTCGAGCACCGCTTCGATCGCGGCCAGCGTCTCTTCCGGACGGGTCGTCGGAATCCGCACGGTTTCCTCGATCTGGTCGGGTCCTCGCGCAAGAATGCAGATGCATTTGGTGCCACCAAGTTCGATACCTGCGACCAGCGGTGCTTCCGTCATCCTCAACTCCCAACGCGTGAATGAGGCCCGCTTCCTTTGCCGAGCGCGTCCAGTCAAGAGCAGGTCGGTTATCGCGATCACGCTGAACGAGGATTTGATCTGCTGTCGATCCGCCCGATCGTGCGTTAGGCCTACTCGCGTTCACCCGAACAGACAGGAATTTCCAATGGCGAAGAAACCCGCAAAGCTGATCAAGGCAGACACCGACGTCTCGAGCGAGGCGCAGCCCCAGTACAAGGTCGAGTATCGCGAGATCCAGCCCTATGGCACGCTCAAGAGCTTGCCGATCGCGCTTGAGGACAATGCGCGCGCGCAGAGCGTCGCGACGTTGAACCAGGTGCTTGCGGACACGATGACGCTCCGCGACATGTACAAGAAGCATCACTGGCAGATGTCGGGTGCGACCTTCTATCAACTGCATCTGCTGCTCGACAAGCATTACGAGGAGCAGGCGGCGCTCGTCGACCTCGTGGCCGAACGGATCATGGCGCTCGGCGGCATCAGCATCGCGATGGCACCCGACGTCGCCGAGATGACGACGATTCCCCGCCCGCCCAAGGGCCGCGAAGACGTCCCGACGCAGCTCGCCCGCCTGCTCGAAGCGCATGAGATCATCCTGCGCCAGGCGCATGAGGGCGCGGAAGCCGCGGACGAGTCGGGTGACGACGGCACCAACGACCTGCTGGTGAGCAACATCATCCGCACGCACGAGCCGCAGGTGTGGTTCCTCGCGGAGCATCTGGCCGCGACCGAACTGATCCGCAGCGACAAATAACAATACGGCCTCCTCTTCACCGCGAAGAGGAGGCCGCATTTTCAAGCGAGCACGTATTTTCAAGCGAACATTGGCGCAGGCAGCACCAGCCCGCCGGACTCAGCGCGTGGCGTTGTACTTCAACTGATCGTCGGTCAGCTGGAACCCGACCAGCGCCTCGAAGCTCGCACGCAGCACAGCCTGCCGAACTTCGGGGGTGCTCAGCGGATCGACCGCGGCGTCCTGATCGCCCGCCTTGCGCCGGCGAGTCAGCTTCTCCCGAACATCTTCCGGCAACGTGGCCGCGGCGCGCGATATGGTTGCCGTCGTCGTGGCCGACGCCGATGCGAGTGCCTGTCCCGCGGCGAAGTGCAACGCCACCCGGCCGACTCGCTTGGCGACGACCGCGCTACCGCCGCGTACGACGGTGATGAAATACGGCACCGTCACGTCGCGGGCCGCATCGGTACGCGTGCGGCGCGCACGAACGTCGAAGGTGACGTTGGTGACGACCTGGTCCGTCGCATCGGCGCAGGTCGAGCGGACATTGGTCATGAACGCGGCGACGTCGATCGCCGACTGGTCGCGGCTGGCGATCGGATCGAACAGCGTGAGGTCGCCGGTCGCTGCCGGGATCGCGACGGGCGGGCAGACCGAACGCACCGCGGAGATGCCGCCGGTCGCATCGACTTCGCCCTTGCTGGCGCACCCGCTCAACAAGATCGCACACGCAGAAACGGCTAGGATAGGGGCTTTCACGGCGACGCTTACCTTCTCGAACGAGCGAAAGGGCCACCGCATGTCGCAAGCAGCCCCTGTCGCGGCGCACCATAGGAACCGGCTATCGTCCAGGCAAGCAATCGCGTAGAGGCTGATGCATCATGAGCCTAATCGACAAGCCGCCGCTCGAACTGTTGATCGCAGCACCCCGAGGCTTTTGCGCAGGGGTCGACCGCGCCATCCGGATCGTCGAACTGGCGATCGAGAAGCATGGCGCGCCGGTCTATGTCCGCCACGAGATCGTCCACAACAAGTTCGTCGTCGACACGCTGAAGGCGCAGGGCGCGATCTTCGTCGAGGAACTCGATGAGGTGCCCGACGGCGCCCCGGTCGTGTTCTCCGCGCACGGCGTGCCCAAGTCGGTGCCGCTCGACGCACAGAATCGCGGTCTCGAATATCTCGACGCGACCTGCCCGCTAGTGTCGAAGGTCCACCGCCAGGCCGAGCGACTGGTCGCGCAGGGACGACATATCGTGTTCATCGGCCATGCCGGGCATCCCGAGGTGATCGGCACGTTCGGGCAGGTGCCCGCGGGCGCGATGTCGCTGATCGAGACGGTCGAGGATGCCGAGGTGTTCGCGCCCGCCGATCCGGCCAACCTCGCCTTCCTGACGCAGACGACTCTGTCGGTGGACGATACCGCCGCCGTGGTGGCCACGTTGCAGCGCCGCTTCCCGCAGATGTTGCCACCGCGCGGCGAGGACATCTGCTACGCGACGTCGAACCGCCAGACCGCGGTGAAGGCGATCGCGCACAGCGTTGATGCGGTGCTGGTGATCGGCGCGCCCAATTCATCCAACTCGGTCCGCCTCGTCGAGGTCGCCGAGCGCGAGGGGACACCGGCGAGGCTGATCCAGCGCGCGAGCGAACTCGACTGGGATTTCCTGGCGGGCGTCGGCACGCTGGGGATCACGGCCGGTGCATCGGCGCCCGAATTGCTGGTGCGCGAGCTGGTCGACCGGTTGTCCGAACGCTTCACGGTCACCGAGCGCGAAGTCGAGACGAACCGCGAGACGATCGCGTTCAAGCTGCCGCGCGGACTGGAGGCGGCTGCCTAGCATGGCGGTCTATACGCAGGTTTCGGCGGAGGCGCTGGGCGGCTTTCTCGCGCGCTATGATCACGGCGAGCTTCTGTCCGCCAAGGGCATCGCCGAGGGCGTCCAGAACAGCAACTACCTCGTCGAGACGACGGCCGACCGTTTCATTCTGACGCTGTACGAGGAGCGCACGTCGACCGAGGATTTGCCGTTCTTCCTCGACATGCTCGATCATCTTGCCAGCGACGGCAATCCGGTGCCGCGCGCGCTGCCCGACCGGGACGGCGTTGCGATCCAGCAGCTGGCAGGGCGATCGGCGTGCCTGATCGAGTTCCTGACCGGCGTGTCGGTGTCGCATCCGACAGCCGCGCAGGCCTATGCCGCAGGTGCGGCGATGGGTCACATGCATACCAGCCTTGCTGGTTTCGCGCAGACTCGCGCCAACCCGCTCGGGGCCGATACGTGGCGGCCGTTCCTCGCGCGATGCGGCCGCGATATCGATTCGATCGCGCCGGGGCTGTACGACAGGACCGAGGCCGCGCTGACATCGGTTCTGGCGCAGTGGCCGCGCGACCTGCCGATGGCCGCGATCCATTCGGATCTGTTTCCCGACAATGTGCTGATGCTCGGTGACCGGGTGACCGGGGTCATCGACTTCTATTTCGCGTGCACCGACATCCGTGCCTATGACCTGGCGGTGATGCACACGTCCTGGGCGTTCGACGGCAATGGCGAGAATTACAATGCGCCGATCGGCAAGGCGCTGATCGATGGCTATGCCGGCCAGTTCGCGCTGTCCGACGCCGAGCGCGCGGCGCTGCCGATCCTCGCGCAGGGCGCGTGCCTGCGGTTCCTGCTGACGCGCGCGTGGGACTGGCTCAACACGCCGGCGGATGCGCTGGTGACGCGCAAGGATCCGCTGGCCTATTGGCGGCGGCTCGAGACGTATCTCAAGGGCGACCTGTTTGCATGACTGACGAAGCTGCCGTTTCCATCACCAAGGTCGAGATTTTCACCGACGGTGCCTGCAAGGGCAATCCGGGCCCCGGCGGCTGGGGTGCGGTGATCCGGATGGGCGCGCACGAGAAGGAGCTCTCGGGCGGCGAGTCGCCGACGACCAACAACCGGATGGAGATGACCGCGGCGATCGAGGCGCTCAACGCACTCACCCGGCCATGCGCGGTGACGCTGTACACCGACAGCAAATATGTGATGGACGGCCTGACCAAGTGGGTGAAGGGCTGGCAGCGCAACGGCTGGAAGACCGCCGACAAGAAGCCGGTTAAGAACGCCGAGCTTTGGCACGCGCTGCTGGCGGCCGTCGCCCGGCACAAGATCGAATGGCAATGGGTCAAGGGCCATGCCGGCCACCCGGAAAACGAACGCGCGGACAAGCTGGCGAGCGACGCCGCGGTCGCAGCCGGGCGCAAATAAGCTTAGAACCGCGCGGGCGAGTACCGTGCGGCATCGATCGCTGCGATCGCCGGGTCCGGACCGGTCCCGAGCAACAGACTGGCCGAGAGCAGCGCGGCGGCGGGGGCGGTCTGGATACCGAAGCCCCCCTGCCCCGCGCACCAGAAGAAACCCGGCATGGCGGTGTCGAACCCGAAGATCGGCAGGCGATCGGGCGCGAACGTGCGCAACCCGGCCCAGCGTCGCTCGACGGCGGCGACTCGCCAGTCGACAACCTGCTCGAACCGGTCGATCGCGATCGCCACGTCGATCTCTTCCGGTGCGGCGTCGCACGGGTCGGTCGGCGTTTCGTCATGCGGGCTCAGCCACAGCCGACCGCCGGGCTCGGGCTTGAAATAGAAGCGCCCGCCGAGGTCGGCGATATGCGGCATGCCGTCGGGCGCGCCGGGATCGGTGCGGAGTTGCGCCATCGTCCGGCGATACGCTTGTAGCCCAAGCGGGCGCACCCCGGCCCGGGTCGCGACCGCGTCCGCCCACGCACCGGCCGCGTTGACGATCGTCCGCGCCTCGAAGGCGCCCGCCTTCGTCTCGATCGTCCAGACCCCGCCGGCACGGGTCGCGCCCGCAAACGCAGCGTCGGTGACGAATACCGCACCCGCGCGGCGCGCGGTGGCGATGCTTTCGGCGTGCAGCGCGGCGACGTCGATATAGGCGCAGGTTGCTTCCTGTACGCCGAGCGTCCATCCGGGGCGGAGTCCGGGCACGAAAGCGGCAGGATCGACTCGCTCCAGGCGCACCGCGCTATTCGCAAACTCGGCAAGGAACATGTCCATCGCCGCTTCGTCCTCGGCGCGGCCGATATGCAGCGACCCGAGCGGCGCGAGATGCCCGCCTACCCGCAGCAACGGGCCGGAGGCCGTGGTCAGCGGCTGGATATCGGGCCCGCCATAGGTCTCCGACCAGAACGCCGCCGAGCGCCCGGTCGCGTGATAGCCCGGCGCATCCTCCGCCTCGAGAACCAGCACGCGCGCCTGCGACCCGATCGCCGCGGCAAGGCTCGCCCCCGCCATCCCCGCGCCGACGATCGCGATGTCGTACACGCGCGTCATCGTCCGCCTCCGCACGCATCCAGGAACGAATCGATCGCCGACAGCGCGCGGTTTCGCACCCCATCGGCCTCCCGCAGGATCTCATGCGCCGA
This sequence comes from Sphingomonas sp. HMP9, assembly GCF_013374115.1. Classification (NCBI taxonomy): domain Bacteria; kingdom Pseudomonadati; phylum Pseudomonadota; class Alphaproteobacteria; order Sphingomonadales; family Sphingomonadaceae; genus Sphingomonas; species Sphingomonas sp. HMP9. The sequence goes on from NZ_AP022673.1 coordinate 1,790,608, forward strand.
CTCCGGACCGAAGCGAACCACCTGCGCATCGGGCAGCCGTGCCGCAAGCCGCAGCGCGGCACGCGGATCGACCAGCTTGTCGGCCTCGGCGATCAGCATCAGCACGCGCGTCTCGATCGACCCGACCCGCGGATCGGTGGCGAGCGCCGCCGCCCCCGCGAACCCCTCGGCAAGCCACGCCCAGCTCGGCGGCCCCAGCACGAGTTCGGGATGCGCCGCCTGCCACCATCCCTCGTCGCTGTAGCGATCGGCGTCATGCGTCAGCAGGGACTGGCGCGAGGCGACCGATCCCGGCCGCTCGTTGCTGCGCCACGCCGCCCGTGCAGGGTCGCCGCGAGCCGCGATCCACCGCGCGATCCGCGTGCTGACTGCGGGCCCGAACGGTGCCTTCAGTCCGATCATCGGCGCGACTAGGATCGCCGCATCGGCATCGATCGATCGCGTGGCAAGCGCGCGCATCACCATCATCCCGCCCATCGAATGACCCAGCACCACGCGTGGTACGCCGTCGCCCGCCGCCTCCGCGCGCCAGTCCACCCAGAACGCGGCGAGGTCGGCATCGAAGACGCCATAATCGCGCGCATGGCCGACACGCGGATTGCCGGACAGCCGCCCGGAACCGCCCTGCCCGCGCCAGTCGAACGCGGTCACCGACCAGCCCTGCGCATGCAGGTGTGCGAATGTCTCGAGATACTTCTCGAAGATATCGCCCCGTCCCGTCTGGAACAGTATCCGCCCTAGTGGCGCCGATACAGGCCAGTCGAATCGGCGCAGTTTCCAGCCGTCGGATGCGGTCCAATGGCCGATGCGCGCATCGTCCGGAATCGTCCGGCGTACTGACACACTGTCCACCGTCACGCGCAAACCCGTGCCACCATTCGAAATTCTCCAGGGACGGTTACTTTTTCGAAAGCCATGTCCGTTAGGGCCTAGCCGATGGGGTGGAACATTGCTCTTCCAATTTTGATCTTGCTGCTCGGGGGACTCCTGGTCTCCGCGGGTATCGAGGACGCACGAACGCGCGAGATCGCGAACTGGAAGACGGCAGCGGTCGCGCTGCTGGCGCCGGTCTGGTGGTATGCCAACGGGCTCGATCCATGGCCGGACATGGCGCTTCAGATCGGCGTGGCGCTCGTCGTCTTCGCGCTGTTCCTGCTCGCGTTCCATTTTGGCATGATGGGCGGCGGCGATGTGAAGCTGATCGTCGCGCTTGCGTTGTGGCTGCCGTTTCCCGCGTTCCTGTCGATGCTGATGGTGATGTCGATCGCCGGCGGCCTCGTCACACTCGTCATGATGATCGAGCACCGCGCCAAGAAAAATAAGGGACAGATCGAAGTCCCGTACGGCGTGGCGATAGCGATCGCCGGCCTTCTGGCGCTTCGCGAACCACTCCTTAACCAGTTTCAATGATGCTTAACGGCGAAATACATTCGCGGCGCCTGAAAGGCACGATCTAGTCATGGATACACGCAAGATCATTTTGCTGGTCGGCGCGCTTATAGTCGCAGCCATCACGGCATTCTTTGCAAGAACGCTGATCGCCGGCAGTTCGGCGCCACAGGCCGGTGCCGTTGTCATCGCCGCGCCGGTCGTCGATGGCCCCGAAGTGCTGGTCGCGACCCGCTCGCTTCCGGTCGGCACGATACTCGACGCGAGCGCGCTGAAATTCCAGCCCTGGCCGAAGGAGCTTGTCGACAACGCCTATTACCTTCGCGACAAGACCGACCTGAAATCGCTGCAGGGTACGGTGGTGCGCAGCATCATCACCGCGGGACAGCCGGTCACGCAGGGCGCGCTGGTGAAGCCCGGCGATCGCGGGTTTCTTGCCGCCGCGCTCGGACCCGGCATGCGCGCGGTCACCGTTCCCGTCTCGGCGCAGGCCGCAGTCGCCGGCTTCGTGTTTCCCGGCGACCGGATCGACGTGGTCCTGACGCAGGAAGTCAAGGGTGGTGGCGACGGCGAGCCGCTCAAGGTTTCGGAGACGATCATGCGCAACATCCGCGTGCTCGCGACCGATCAGCGGACCGACAATCTGGTCGGGTCGGACGGCAAGACCGAGGTCAAGACGTTCTCCAACGTGACGATCGAGGCAACGCCGAAGATGGCCGAACAGGTCGCGCTCGCACAGACGCTCGGCTCGCTGTCGCTGTCGCTGCGGTCGATCGCGGACAATTCGGCCGAACTCGAGGAAGCGATCGCGTCGGGCGCGGTCAAGGTACCCGACGGCGCCGATCCGAAGGCAGAAAAGGCGATGCTGGTCCGCGTCGCCAGCCAGCCGGTGTCCGGCGCATCCAGCTATCAGACCGGCGCCGACGTCTCGCGCTATCAGCGCAGCACGGTGCCCGGCCGGCCACCCGAAAACAGCAGCGACACGCGTCCCATGCAGGTCATGAACAGCCCGCCGTCCGGCGGCGGCGGTGCCGTCGCAGTGCAGGGCCCCGCCGTCCGGGTCGCCCGCGGCAACGCAGTGACCGTCGTTCCGGTCGGGGGGAAGAATTAAGATGCGTATCTCGATGACGCGCCGCACGCCCCATCTGGGCCAGCAGCATGAGCCACAGGTCGGCCAGCAGCACGGCCAGCAGCACGGCCAGCAGCACGGGCGCCAATATGGGTGGCCGCTCGCGGTCGCCTTGATCGCCGCCGCCGCCGCGCCCTCTGTCCCTGCCCTCGCCCAGCGCGGACAAGCGCGTTCCCAGGCTGCGCCCTCGGGATTGCCCGTGGTGCAGGTCAACACGGGTCGCGGACGCCTCGTGACGCTGGCGCGGCCGATGAGCGACCTGTTCGTCGCCGACGACACCATCGCCGACGTCCAGGTCCGGTCGCCGACCCTGCTCTACGTGTTCGGCAAGAAGACCGGCGAGACGACGATCTCCGCGACCGCAAAGGGCGGCGCGGTCGTCTATGCCTCCACCATCCGCGTCGGCAACAATTTGGACTCCGTGCAGCAGATGCTCGGTCTGGCGATGCCCGAAGCACAGGTCGTCGCGACACCGATGAACGGGCTGATCCTGCTCACCGGCACGGTTGCAGCCCCTGAGGATGCCGCCGAAGCCGAACGGCTGGTGCAGGCGTTCGTCGGTGATTCGACCAAGGTCCTGTCGCGGCTGAAGACGGCGACCCCGTTGCAGGTGAACCTTCAGGTGCGCGTCGCCGAAGTCTCGCGGAGCTTCGTCAAGAACATCGGTGTGAACCTGACGAGCCGTGGTTCCGGCAACTTCCTGTTCAATATCGCGCAAGGTCGCCAGGGTGCGATTACAACCGTTCCGGGGGTCGTCGGCCTTCCCGGCAACCCGATTGACGCCAACGGCGCGTTGCCGGGCAATACGCTGTACCAATTTCCGCAGAAGGCGGGCATCGGCTCGACGATCGGCTTGGCCGGGCGCCTGCTTGGCATGGACCTGCTCGGCGCCATCGACCTCGGCGAAACGCTCGGCCAGGTGACGACGCTCGCCAACCCGAACCTGACCGCGCTATCGGGCGAAACCGGCACGTTCCTCGCGGGCGGCGAGGTTCCCATTCCGCTGGCGCAGGCGCTCGGCACGATCTCGGTCGAGTACAAGCAATACGGCATCAGCCTCGCCTACACGCCGACGGTATTGTCCGACGGTCGCATCTCGCTCCGCGTGCGGCCGGAAGTCTCGCAGCTCGACTACAACAACGCGGTCACGCTCAGCGGCACGCGCGTACCCGGCATCACCACGCGTCGCACCGAGACGACGGTCGAGCTCGGCTCGGGCCAGAGCATGATGATCAGCGGCCTGCTCTCGAACAGCCACAACAACAGCTACGACAAGACGCCGGGTCTTTCGAACCTGCCGATCATCGGCGCGCTGTTCCGCTCGAACGCGTTCCAACGCAACGAGACCGAACTGGTGATCGTGATCACGCCGTATCTCGTCAAGCCGGTCAACAACGCCAGCGACATCGCGCTGCCGACCGACGGCGTGCGGTCGCCGACCGATATCGACCGCGTCCTGCTGGGAACGCTGAGCGCCAGTAGCGGCGGCAAGCGTCCGGTCCCGACCGTGGCGCGACCGTCCTATGTTCCACCCTCGATCGGTGCGACCGCCCCGGCGATGCCCGTTCCGCGCAGCGATGTGCGCCGCAGCGAAGAGCCCATGTCCCCAGCCGTCGCCGGCAAGGCCAAGGGGAAGACCGCCGCCGTGCCTGCGCCGGGGTTCTCGAATTGAGCCGGCATAGCCTGCGCCGCTCGCGATCAACGTACCAAGGATATCCGATGATCACCAAATCGATCCTGCTAGCGTCCCTGGTCCCGGCGCTGTTGCTCGGCGGCTGCATGGGAACCGAGAATCGCGGTCGTGAATCGGTCCATCAGCCGGTCGTCAGCCGATCCGACTATGCGCTCGACCTAGGCGTATCCGGCGGTGCGCTCGCGCCGGGCGAACCGCAACGGTTGTCAGGCTGGATGAACGCGATGCGGCTCAGCTACGGCGACCGGGTCTCGATCGACGATCCCGCCGGCGAAGGGCCTGCCGCGCGCGACGCCGTCGCTGCGCTGGTCGGCGAATACGGCCTGTTGCTGAGCGACGATGCACCGGTCACGCCGGCCGCGGTCACGCCGGGCTCGATCCGCGTGGTGGTCAGTCGGATGCGCGCGAGCGTGCCCCGCTGCCCCGACTGGTCGCGCGATGCCACCAACGAGTTCGAATCGAACACGTCGTCCGACTATGGCTGCGCGATCAACAGCAACCTCGCGGCGATGATCGCCAATCCGGCCGATCTCGTCCGCGGCGCGACGCGCACGGAAACCAACGACGCCGCGGTCTCGTACAAGGCGATCCAGACCTATCGCAAGAAGCCGCCGACCGGGACGGCCGAACTTCCCGCAGCCCCGTCGGGAGCAAAACAGTGAACGCACCCTGGAAGCCCGCTGGCACCGCGCAGCGTGACCCCTTCATGGCCTATGTCTGCGACGAGACCACGGCGGACGCGTTGCGCCCGATCGCGACCGAACTCGGCTGGTCGGTCGACAAGATCCACAAGGGCGGGCTGCGCAACGCGATCCAGTCGCTGTCGGTCTCCGCATCGCCGCAGATCCTGTTCGTCGATCTCGCGGAGTCGGGCGATCCGCTGAACGACATCCACGCCCTCGCCGAAGTCTGCGAACCCGGCACGGTGGTGATCGCCGCAGGCCAGGTCAACGACGTCCGCCTGTACCGCGACCTGGTCGCCAGCGGGATCCAGGACTACCTGCTCAAGCCGCTCCATCCCGACATGCTGCGCGAGGCGTTCGTGCATGCGCAGCTGATGCTTAACGCGCCGAAGCCCGTCGACCTGTCGCCCGAGCGCCCGCATTGCTCGGTCGGGGTCGTCGGCACGCGCGGCGGGGTGGGCGCGTCGACGATCGCGACGTCGATCGCGTGGCTGCTCGCGGACAAGGAGAAGCGTTCGACGGCGTTGCTCGATCTCGACGTGCATTTCGGTACGGGTGCGCTCGGCCTCGATCTCGAGCCCGGCCGCGGCCTGACCGACGCGATCGAGAACCCAAGCCGGATCGACGGACTGTTCATCGAACGCGCCATGGTCAAGGCAACGGAAAACCTGTCGGTGCTCAGCGCCGAGGCACCGATCAGCGCGCCGGTGATTACCGACGGGTCGGCCTTCCACCAGTTGCAGGAGGAGATGCGCACGGCGTTCGAGTGCACCGTCGTCGATCTGCCGCGGGCGATGATGATCCAGCACCCGCATCTGATCAGCGACGTGAAGCTTGCGGTGATCGTCACCGACCTGACGCTGGCCGCTGCACGCGACACGATCCGCATCCTGTCGTGGCTGAAGACGAACGCGCCGCAGAGCGAGGTGTTCGTCGTCGCGAACCGCGTGCACACCGGCGGCAATCTCGAAATCAACCGCAAGGATTTCGAAGGCTCGATCGAGCGTAAGATCGATTATCTCGTGTCGTTCGACCAGAAGCTCGCGGCGCAGGCGGCAAAGCTCGGCAAGCCGATCGTCGAAGTCGGCAAGGCCAGCAAGACGATCGCCCCGATCGTCGCGCTCGCCAGTGCACTCGCCGCGGCGGTCGCGGACTGCGGTATCGACGGCCTAAAGGCCTCGCGGGGCGGATCGCTGATGGGCAAGTTCGGCGAACTCCGGGGACTGATGGCCAAGCGCACGCCGAAGCCGGGAAAGGCGAAATGACGCTACGCGTTCGAACGCACGCACCGGCGGCGGCGGCTGTCTCGCCGCGCGTCGGATGCGACCGCCGATGACCGACATGACATCGCTTCTCGTCGTGATGATCGGCGCCAGTGTCGTGCTCGGCCTGATCGTGTTCGCCTTTGCCGGGCCCTCGGCCAATCGCGCGCAATCCCGCCGGCTCGGCTCCGTGCGCGACCGGCACAGCGACGTCGTCTCGGTGGCCGACGCGCATATGCGCCGCATCTCGAACGCGCGCGATACCAAGATGGACGTGGCGTTCGGTCGCATCCTGCCCAACCCGGAGCAGCTCGCAAAGCGGTTGGCGATGACGGGCAAGGACTGGACGGTCGGCCAATATGGTCTGGCGACCGCGGGGATCGCGCTGGTCGTCGCGGTGCTCATGCTGTTCAAGGGCATGCCGATCCTGCTGGCGTTGCTGTTCGGTCTGTTCGTCGGGATCGGCCTGCCGCATCTCGTCGTCGGCAAGACGATCAACCGGCGGATCGGCAAGTTCACCGCAAAGTTTCCCGACGCGATCGAACTACTGGTGCGCGGCCTGCGCTCGGGCCTGCCGATCAGCGAGACGATCGGCGTCGTCGGCCACGAGCTCGATGGCCCGGTCGGCGAGGAATTCCGCTCGGTCAGCGACAAGATGAAGATCGGCCGAACGATGGACGCCGCCCTTCAGGAAACCGCGGACCGGCTCGGCACGCCCGAATTCCAGTTCTTCGTCATCACCATCGCGATCCAGCGCGAGACCGGCGGCAATCTCGCAGAGACGCTGGCGAACCTCGCCAACGTCCTGCGCATGCGCGGCCAGATGAAGCTGAAGATCAAGGCGATGTCGTCCGAATCGAAGGCGTCGGCGTACATCATCGGCGCGCTGCCGTTTATCGTGTTCGCGCTGATCTGGTTCATCAACGGCACCTACATGCAGCGGTTCTTCGTCGACGAGCGGCTGATGGCGATCGGCATGGGGGGCATGGTGTGGATGGCGATCGGCGCCTTCATCATGGCCAAGATGATCAATTTCGAGATCTGAGGGACTGACGATGGGCGAGACCGCCGGACCTACCCTGCTCGGGGTCGACGTACTCTGGGTCGCGACGATCCTGTCGGGCGTCGCCGCGTTCGCCGTGATGATCGCGATCTATGCGGTGACGACCGTCCGCGATCCGATGGCCAAGCGCGTCAAGGCGCTGAACGACCGTCGCGAGCAGCTGAAGGCGGGTATCACCGCCTCGACCAAGCGCCGCGCGAAACTGGTCCAGCGCAACGACGCCGCCGATCAGATGCGCGGCATCCTGTTGTCGATGAAAATGCTCCAGGACAGCCAGGTCAAGGCGGTCCAGGTCAAGCTTATGCAGGCCGGCATCCGCTCGAAGGAATGGGCACCGGCGGTGATCTTCGGCCGGCTCGTCCTGCCGATCGTGATCGGCGGGGCGATGCTCTACTGGGTCTACGGCACCGATGGTTTCGCAACCTGGGGCCCGCTGAAGAAATACGGTCTCGTCGCGATGAGCTTCATCCTGAGCTACAAGGCGCCCGACCTGTATCTCGACAACAAGATCAAGAAGCGCTCGGATGCGATCCGCAAGGGCCTTCCCGACGCGCTCGACCTGCTGGTGATCTGCGCGGAGGCGGGCCTGACCGTCGATGCCGCGTTCCACCGCGTCGCCCGCGAGCTTGGCCGCGCTTACCCCGAACTGGGCGAGGAATTCACCCTCACCGCGATCGAGCTGGGCTTCCTGACCGACCGTCGCAGCGCGTTCGAGAACTTCGCGTTGCGCGTGAAGCTGGACGCCGTGAAGGGCGTCGTCACAACGATGATCCAGACCGAGAAATACGGTACGCCGCTTGCGTCGGCGCTGCGCGTGCTGTCGGGCGAATTCCGCAACGAACGGATGATGCGCGCCGAGGAAAAGGCGGCCCGGCTGCCCGCGATCATGACCGTGCCGCTGATCCTGTTCATCCTGCCCGTGCTGTTCGTCGTCATCCTCGGCCCGGCCGCCTGCTCGATCTCCGACGCGCTGCTGAAGGGCTAGGCAACCGCAACGCGAGCGGATCGTTGAGCCCCCGTAACAGGAGGGTTTTTCCGATGCCGTTGTTTTCCACGCCCACGCAATTCGCCGCGCTTGCGCTGATCTTCATCGCCGGCTGGCTGTTCGGGTTGGCGAGCCATCCCGGTGGCAAGAAGTGGAAGGCGCGCTATCTCGCCGAGCGTGACGCGCACGCGGTCGCCAGGAAGGATGCCGACATCCGCGCCACCGCCGCCGAAAAGCGCGCGGTCGACGCCGAGCACGAGAATGCGCGCCTCGTAAAGGCCACTCCGGTTGCGCCGGTCGCCCCTGTGACGATGACCCGCGCGCCGGTCGAGGATCGCTCGATCTTCGTATCGCCCAGCACGCGTCCGGTCGCGGCATCGTCGGCGCGCCCCGCATACAATGCCGATGGCACCAAGCGCGGCTGGTTCGACTTCGACCGCCGCTGATCTCTACCGGCAGCCCGCTCCGTCGGGCGGGCTGCCGGCCAGTCCCTATCGATCCAGCCTCTACTGATCCAACCTCTACTGATAGTGCGCGATGTTCTCGAACCCGGTGTTCGTCTTCGCCATCTTGACCAGCTTTTTGGCGTAGGACCGCACATGCCGGTCGAAGCGCGTATCATTATAGACACCGCGCCAGATATATTCGTCACGCTCCAGTATCGCGGCAAGCGCAGCGGCAAACGCGGCCTGGCTATCCGCCACGCCCTTCCGGTTCATCAGCGAACAGACCATTTCCTCCGCCGACGCCTTGTCGCAGTCGTCCTGTAATTCGCGACCACCGCGCTCGGCGACGACCTGTTCGGATCGTGCGGCGAGACCCCGTGCGTCCAGCCACTTGCGGACCGCGTCGCTATCCCAGTCCTTCGTCATGTCCGCCAACGCCCGATCTCCGTTTCGCGCGCACTAGGTCGTGGCGCGCGCCCGCCAGCGCCGATATCCGATCACGGCCAGCACGACCATCGCCGCATAAAGTCCGGCAGTCAGCAAGAGGCCCTTGTACGCGAACATCGCGACATACAGGATGTCGACCGCAATCCAGAGCAGCCAGTTCGCCGCATGCCGTCGCGCGACCCAATATTGCGCGACCAGGCTGAAGCTGCTGAGCGTCGCGTCGGCCCATGGCAACGCGGCATTGGTGTAGTGGCTCATGAACCAGCCGATCACGACCGCCCCGACCGCTCCCGCGGCAAGGCCCGCAAGCGCACGCGATGGCCGCAACGGTTCGACGACGACGTCGCCGCTATCGACCTTGCCGCGCGCCCACGCCAGCCAGCCATAGACGATGGCGATCCCGAACACCGCCTGGAGAACCATGTCTGCATAGAGCCGCACGTCGAGGAACAGCTTGAAGTAGAGCGCACAGGCGATGAGATTGACCGGCCAGCACAGCATGCGGCGCGTGGCGGTCAGCCATATTCCGGTAAAACTGACGACCACCGCGACGATCTCGAGCGGCGTCATGACAGTGCGATCCGGCGCAGGAAGTCCTTGCCGGGCGGCGAGAAGAACCAATCGGCGTGGTCGATCAGATACCCGTCCCACGCCATCGCGGCGGACGCGGTATCCGCCACGACGCCGGTGAAATACTCGGCCTCCGACAGCGCGAATTCGACATGGACCAGCGGCAACAGCGACACGATCGCGGCGATCTCCGCACCGCTCAGCGGCAGCACGGTGGCATAGCCCGCCAACAGCGCCAGCGCCGTCTCGGGAACCGCGATCGCGTCGTCCGCCCCCTGCCCAAGATCCAGCCATCGCACCGCGGTCCGCTCGATCGCCGTCGCGATGTCGTGAATGGCGCTCGTCCGATCCGCCAACCCGAAGTCGAACACGGTCCGCACGGAACCCCCTCGCGTCCAGAGGAGATTGGAGGGATGCCAGTCGTTATGCGTCCACAGCGGCGGTTGTTTCGCGAGCAGCGACGACAGGTCGCCATCGGCCCGCTCGAACAGTCGGGCGAGCTGCGCTTGCCATGGACTTTCCGCAAGGAACGCGGCCAGCGCAGGGCGGGCGGCGACATACGCGCTCGCCGCGACCAGGGGATCCGCGGAAGGAAGTATCGTGAAACTCGCGACCAGCGGTTGTTGCCGCCGCGCTGGCGCATCGAACCCGCGCGCCGCGACGTGCAATTCCGCCAGCGCCACGCCCGCGGCATGGGCATGGTCGCGCGAGAGGAACGGCGTCCACGACAGCCGGTCGCGATACAGATCCTCGCCCGCCGCCTGTCGGTGCAACTCGTACGACCACGGACCGATCGCGACGGCGCTCGCCCCCTCTGCGGTCGCGATCACTTCGGGCACCGATACGCCCGCGCCAGCGAGATGCGCGATGAACGCATGTTCCTCGGCGAGCCCATCGACGGTGCGGACGTGGTGATGGTGGCGCTTCAGCAGGAACGCGCCGTTCGTTGTGTGCACCAGCGTCGCGGCGGAGAACGGTCGCGGGGAATGCCAGTGCAGCCCGGTCATCCGCCCCGCCGCCGGAAAATGCGTCAGCACCGCCTCGGCCTCGTCCGCAGCGATGGCGGGCCAGGTCGGCGCCTCCAGCGTCGTACCCATGCCGTGGACGAGATGCTTCAGCTGCGTCGCCACCTCAGAACGCCCGCGAGATCGTCGCCATGACCGCCGCACCACTGCCGACATAATAAGCGGGGGGCGAACCGGCGATGACCGTGCCGTTTCGGCCGATCGTATCCTGAGCGTTGGTGCTGACCGACTGAACGCCGGCAAGGACGTGCGGATCGGTGACGTTGATCGCGTTGACGCGCAGGTCGGTGCGCTTGCCGTCGAGCCAGTCCGCCAGGTGCATGCCGACCGATAGGTCGAGCGTCGCATAGCCCTTGATGCGTTCGTCGTTCATGAAGCTCGCATATTGCCGGCCGATATATTTCGACGCGACGCTGCCGAAAAACCGGCCGTCGTCGTAAATCCCGCCGACACCGAACTGGACGGCCGGGCTGGAGACCGCGTGCTTGCCCCTGGTCGGCAGGAAATCCGCACCGACCGGGAGATCGTCGTCGATCCGCGCGTGCAGATATTCGCCGGAAACGTACAGGCTGACACCCGCAACCGGGCGGTAGTCGATCTCCGCATCGACGCCGTACGAGGTCTGGCCACCGGCGTTGAGCGTCGCGTTCACCTCCGCACCGCCCTGGTCGATCACGGTGGCCAGCTGGCGGTTGCGGAACTTGTAGTGGAAGCCGGTCAGCGAGGCGGACAAGTGTTCCCCGATGAAGCGATAGCCGATCTCCTGCGACACCGAATATTCGTTCTTCAGCGCGTTCGTCCCCTGCACGACGACTTCGCCGCCATAATAGCTGTTGTAGAGCGTGAATTCGTTGGGCGTGCGGAAGTTGGTGGTGATGTTGGCGAACAGTTGCTGCCGATCGTCGAGACGGTAATGGATCGCGGCGCGCGGCAAGGCGGCGAAGCTGTCGTTGCGGACCTTGTCCTGCGGCCCGGGCAGATAATTGCGGCCATTGCGCAACACGTTCACGCCCTTGAACCCGGCATCGACCGTCAGCCGCGGCGTCAGCGCGATGCTGTCGGCAAGGAAGAAGCCCTTCGTCACCGTCACCGTGCGCTGGTTCTCATAGGCGAGCAGCCGCCCGTCGGCCGTGCGGATCGCCTTGGCACGGTATCCCCAGCGATCGGTCGGCGCGCCGTCCGCGTCGATCGACGTGTAGGATTGCGTGACGCGGTCGGTGCCATAGTCGAACCAGAGCCCCGCGGTAAGCGTGTGCACGCCGGTCTTGAAGGTCAGCTTGCTGACGTTGCCGGTCCGCATCTGGTCGCCGGTGTAGTTGCCGAGCACCGTCGCAACACCGTCGACCGCACCGGGCAGCGCGATCGGCTGAGCCAGCTCTTCCGTGCCGAGGAAGTTTCCTTCGGTGGTCAGCTGCGTCCCGTAGGGCGAGTTGCCATAGCCGAACTGGAGATACGTCGTGGTGTCGAGCGCGAGCCGGTCGGTCAGGACCAGATGCACCGGCGCGGAGGCATAGAGGTTACGGAACGGCGCGCGGTACAGGCGCCAGTAGTTGGTGTTCCCCTCCGTGTAGCGCGTGTCGTAGTTGAACCCGCGCCCCTGCGCGTTCCACTCGGCGAGCGTCGGGCTGGGATAGCTCGACGAATTCGCATCGTTGTACGAGAGCGCGAGGCTGGCGCGGTTGCCGGCGCCCCATTCGTTGAGGATCTTGGCGTCGATATGCTGGCGCGTGTCGTAGCCGGCACCGCGCCAATTGTCGGCACGCGTGTTCGAATAGGACAGGAACGCCTTCAGCCCGGTATTGCCGATCGTCCCGCTATCGACACGGAAGAAGCCGCGCCGCGCCGCGTAGCTGCCGAGCGACAGGTCGACGAGCGCCCCTGGACGCTCCTTCGGATCGTCGAGCGACAGCGACAACAGCCCGCCAGCCCCACCGAGCGTGGGTGAGTCGATATCGACCGAGCCTTGCGCGAGCGAGATACGCTTGAGGTTCTCGGGGTCGGCGAACTGCGACGGATAGGCGTAAAAATAGCCGATGTCGTTCTGCGGCGCGCCTTCCATCAGCACGCCGATCTCGTCCTGGCCGAGCCCCCGCAGCGTCAGGCTGGAACTGGTCGACAGCCCGTACGGGTCGCTCGACGCGACGTTTGCGCCGGGCAACAGCGTCACCAGCTGGAACGCGTTGAGCGTCGGCGCCTGCTTGACGATGAAGTCGGCGGAGATCGCACTCTGCGCACGCGGCACCTTCTGGTCGGGCAACAGCCCGGCCGGGTCCTGCTTGCCTACCACCCGGATTTCAGCAGGCTCGACCGGGTCCACCACGACCTGCGCGCTCGCTGACGCCGCAGCAAGGCTCGCCGACAGAGATAGGGCGACACACCCCAAAAGCCTGCGCTCGCGCCCGGCGGAAATCACACTTAGACCAGCACTGAAAAACGTCACGTCCACTCCAATCGGAGGGACGACGGGCCAGCCGCAGACCCTCCCTACGCCGGTATAAGCCGGATCAGGTTCAGCGGGTCATGGGCTGCTGCCCACCTCTCAGCCGCGCATCAGCGGCCCCCGGGGATGCACGCGGCTTAGGCGGTCGAACGGGTGGTGGAAAGGGCTAACGCGTTGATCTGGCGAGTGTGCCTCGCCGATTGCGCCGCTGCGCCCCAAGAGCCGCGCGAAAAACGGCGCGCAGCGGCCGACCTACCCAGAAAACATGCTGTGAAAACAAGGTAGGCCGACCGCCTCGGCAGCTCGATCAACGAGCACCGTCGGGGTCGGCAAGGGAGCGCCGACGCCGCAACGGTGTGACAGATACGTTACGGTGCGGCATTTAGACTCACCGCATCATGATTCTCGCCGCTGGCAGCAAAGGTCTGCGCGATCAGGCACGACCCTCGCGGCGCTTGATCTCGCCCAACACTGCCTCGGCGACCGGGTGGCCGATCTCGCCTCCCGACTGTTCGTACACGCCTGCGAGCTCCGCGTCGTTCGCACCCTGCAGCAGCGCATTCACCTCAGCGTTGAAATCGTCGACTTCGCCCGCGGCGGCATCGGCGGCGTCCTCGCTGGTCACGGCAGGTTCCTGTCCAGCGGCCGGCGCGTGCGCCATCACGGCATCCTGCTTGAAGACGTCGAAGGCCTCGGCCGCTTCGTTGCGTTCCTCGATGGCGATCTCGAGGCGAGTGAACAGGTCGAGTTGGGGTGCGGTGTTTTCCATGGCGCCAGCTTATCCGCGCGAACACGGTCCCGGCAACTCGTTCGGGCACGGTAGGAGCACGAAACGGGTCCTTACCCGGAATCTATATGATCCAGAGCAACTCGTGAGACTTCCTACCGGACTGTCCGTTCTATTCGTCAAGCGACCGGCCTGGACCCAGCGATCGGTTGCAGCAGGGAGAGAGCATGACCGCGATACGAGCCGCCCAACCCTATGACCTGTCCCGCCTGATGGCGTTCGATTCCTTCCCCGGAGACCGGATCGCGGAGATCGTCGAGCGCCGGATGCTGGTTGCCGAAGTGGACGGCGTGATCGCAGGCTATATCGCGTGGCAGACCGGCGGATGCATCGGCAAGGACTATGTCAACAAGCTGGTCGTCGATCCCGACTATCGCCGTCACGGCATCGCCCAATCATTGATAGCCGAACTGAAATCGATCCTGAACGGCAGGGTCTTCATTTCGACCGGCGCACACAACAGCGCAGCCGTCAGGCTTTTGGCGCTTACCAACTGGCAGTTGGCCGGGCAGATCGTCGGTTTACGTCCCGCCGAAGAACCGGAGATCTTCTACTACCGGGATTTGTGAGACGCGAGACCTGCCGATGTATCAGGTAGCAACACCGTCTTTCCAGAATTCATTGGGATGAGACGTTTATATTTTGCGATTAGTCGAAGAGACGACTTGTATAGTCCGACGTTGCGATCGATATAATTGAGACATGCCCCAACGGACGCTCAATCCCGATCAGCGGCTTCGCGAGCATCTCGAAGATGCCTTGGTGGAGGCGGATGCGCTCGGCCAGACCGTCGTCGCCGCGCTGATCTCCGAAGCGCTCGATGCAATGTCGTACGCCCGGCCGTAAGGGATCGTAGCGGGGCCCCGGTGTGTTGGGCCATGATGGTATCGCCGCTTCCGCAATCCTCGAACGTCCCGTCGCTGGCATCCTGGTCGGAGGCGCCGCGCGTTTGCCGCGTGAATGTTCGCGAAGTCCGGCCTGGCGGACGCTACGTCCTGTGCTGGCTGCAACAGGCGCTGCGCGCGCGGGACAATCCGGTGATCGACGCGGCGATCCGTCTCGGCAACGATCTTGGCCTGCCCGTCCTCGTCTATCACGGACTGCGCGAGGATTACCCCTATGCGTCCGATCGCCTGCACCGCTTCATTCTCGGCGCGAGCCGCGATCTGGCGCTGGACTGTCGCCAACGGGACCTCGCTTGCGTCCAGCACGTCGACCGCGCCGACGCGCGCGAAAAGGGTCTCGTCTACCGTCTGGCCGCCGACAGCGCCGCGGTGTTCGTCGAGGACCAGCCGACCTTCGTCGCGCGCTGGCAGTCGGACCGCGTCGCCGCCCGCACCGACGTCGCGATGTTCGGCGTCAACGCCGCATGCCTGGTACCCCCCGCGTTGCTGGGCGACGGTATCGGCTCGACCACCGCATTTCGCCGCAAGCATGAGGCGGTGCGGGCGGACTGGTGCGCGATCGCCGATCTCCCCGCCGCGGTCGCCGCGTATGACGGTCCCCTACCCTTCACGTCCGATCGACTCGAATCCTGTACCAATGCCGACCTGGACCGGCTGGTCGAGAGCGCGGCGATCGACCATTCGCTTTCGCTCAGTCCCGACTTTCCAGCTGGCCGCGACGGCGCGCTGACGAAGCTCGAACGGCTGATGGACACGGTGCTGCCGACCTATGCGACGACTCGAAACGATGCGACCAAGCCGGTCGGTGCGAGCATGCTGTCGCCCTATCTCCACTTCGGCGTGATCGGCCCGCGGGAGGTCATGGCCACCGTCGACGCCGCCGCCGCGCCCGCCGCCGCAAAGACCAAGTTCGTCGACGAACTTCTGACATGGCGCGAGTGGTTCCACTACCAGGCCCGCGCGCTGCCCTCACCCGAACGCTACGACCGCGTGTCCGACTGGGCGCGAGAGACGCTCGCAGCGCATGCGGCGGACCCGCGCCCCGATGTGGAAACGCTCGGCGACCTGCTCAACGGCACGACCACCGACGAGACCTGGAACGCGTGCCAGCGCCAGTTCCTGATCGACGGGTGGATGCACAACAACCTGCGCATGTACTGGGCCAAGCGGATCATCGCCTTGACCCCCGATCCAGAGACTGCGTGGGCCACCGCCTGTTACCTGAACGACCGGCTCAGCCTCGACGGGCGCGATCCGTCGACATACGGCAACATCGCTGCGTCGTTCGGTGCAGGGTCACCCGGCTGGGACGGGCCACCGATCTACGGCAAGGTGCCGACGCGCTCGGATGGATCGACCCGACACCGCGACGGCGGTCCCGACTGGCTTCGTGCCGCCGCGACGCGTACCGCACCGGAACCGACGCTGCCGTCGCGCCTGCCGTCCGCACTTTACCTTGAGGGCAAGCTGCCCATCTAACGCGAGCGCATCGCCGCTCCACCCTGCCGACCGCCCGACCCGTCCACCTTCACGCACGGCGCGCCCTTCAGGCAGCGTCGTACCCCGGAATTGACCATGACACCGACTGCGCAACACCGTCCGGAACCCAGAACGACGGGCTATGTCCTGACCAGCAGCGTGACGTTCGCGATGGCCGCCGCCGCCGGCGTCGCAGTCGCCAATATTTATTACAACCAGCCGATGCTCGGCGTGATCGAGAAGGACCTGCCCGGCAAGCTGTCCACGCTGATCCCCACCGCGACTCAGCTCGGCTATGCCGCCGGGCTGTTCTTCCTCGTGCCGCTCGGCGACCTGATCGAGCGCAAACGCCTGATCGTGATCCAGTTCGCGGTACTTGCCGCCGCGCTGGTAGCCGCCGCCGTCGCGCCCACCGCTGGCCTGGTCGTGGCCGCATCGCTGCTCGTCGGCATCGCCTCGACGGTCGCGCAGCAGATCGTCCCGCTGGCCGCCAACCTCGCTGCCCCGGACCGACGCGGGGCGACCGTGGGGACGGTCATGTCGGGGTTGCTGTGCGGCATTTTGCTCAGCCGAACGCTCGCCGGGTTCGTCGCCACGCATGCCGGGTGGCGCGAGATGTTCTGGCTCGGTGTGCCGATGGCGCTCGCGGTCGGCGCATGGATGGCGATCAAGCTACCGCGCAGCCAGCCGGCCGCCACCTTGTCCTATGGCGGTCTTCTCGCCTCGCTGCTCGGGCTGTGGCGGGAGTTCGGCGCGTTGCGGCTGGCGACCGTCACCCAGTCGCTGCTCTTCGCCGCGTTCACGGCGTTCTGGACGATCCTCGCGCTCCGGCTTCAGGAGCCGCGCTATGCTATGGGCGCTGACGTGGCGGGCCTGTTCGGCATTGTCGGCGCAGTCGGTATCTTCGCCGCGCCGATCGCCGGGCGGTACGCGGATCGCAAGGGCCCGCACCTGGTGATCGCGCTCGGCGCCGCGCTGACGCTGGTATCCTGGATCCTGTTCGGCGTGTGGACGTCGATCGCGGGCATGGTCGTCGGTGTCGTGGTACTCGATTTCGCGGTGCAGAGCGCGCTCGTCTCCAACCAGCACATCGTCTACGCGCTCCGCCCCGAGGCGCGGGCGCGGCTCAACACGATCTTCATGGGCGGGATGTTCCTCGGCGGTGCCGTCGGGTCCGCCGCCGCGACGCAGGCCTGGGCTGCCGCCGGATGGTTCGGCGTGGCCATGCTCGGCATAACGCTGACCGCGTCGGCGACGATGATCCAGGCGGTCAGTCTGGTTCGGCGCACGCGGGCGATCTGACCGATCGCCCGCCGCCGTCACAGTCCGATCGAGTATAGCGCGTGGTGGGCCAGAATGAACAAGGTGCGACGATCCGCGCCACCGATGACGAGTTGCAGCGGACGTTCCGGCACGTCGATACGGCGTAACAGCGTGCCGTCCGGCCGATAGACGAACACCTGGCCATTGGCGACGTAGAGATTGCCGGCGGCATCGCGCGTCGCGCTCTCGCCGCCCCGCGGGGCCACGACCTTGAGGTCCGTCACCCGACCATTTTCGCCGACCAGACCGCTATACGTGCGGTTCTCCGATCCGTTGGTCAGCACGACGCGTTCGCCCGTAGCAGCGGTGACGAATCCGTACGCATCGAGCGTATCGGACCAGCGCCAGCCCTGATGATCGTCCGGCCCCTGGTTCCACACGCGGAACGCGGGCAGGACCAGCGACCCGTCGGGCGAGACATAGTCCTGCGCCTTGGCTTCCCCCATCTTGCTGGTGAAGAAATCGGCGAGCGGTGGATAGTGATACGTCGTGGGATCGATCCGGTCGGCGAACTCGCCGTTCGCCCAGACGTTGACGGGAAGCACGGTCGCCGCATCGCGTCGCGCCTTGGCCGGCGTCGGTGCGATGACCTTCACATCAGCCGGCTTGGCCGGATCGATGCTGTAGACCGTCCCGTCTCGCCCGGCCGAAGACAGGACCAGCAGGTGGCCGGACTTGTCGACCGCAAGGTTGACCGCGTCGAGCGGCGCCTCCGCCACGATCGAAAGGCCTTCGCTCTTCGACCAGCCGTGGATCCGCTGGAAGCGGCGATCGATGAAGTACAGCTTGCCCTGCGCGTCGATTGCACCGCCGGCGATCGAATAGAATCCGTCTGCGAGTTTTTCGACGCCCGGCGTTTCCGGTATCGAGGCCGGTATCGAGGTCGGCACTGCCGTCGCGGAGACGGCCGGCACGTCGAGCTTGGCGAACTCGAGTTCGCGCACTTCCTGGCCGCGCGTCATGTCCTTGATCGTGTTCTCGAACGGGAATTTGCTCGCGCGCAGATACGTGCCGCAGCCCTTGGCATCGCAACTCGCAAACCCGCTTTCGGCGTTCACATGGACGTTGCGGAAACGGATATCGCCGGAATTGTAGAGCTTTACCGCGGCATCCATGGGCTTGATCGACCGCGTGACGCGGTAGCTGTGATAATTGGCGAACAGGATGTTGCGCGAATTCCGGATTTCGGTGGAAATCGCATCGACACCGTCGCGCACTTCCTGCTCGGTCTGCGGTGCCAGGAACTCCCAGTTCGCGACGTTGTCGAGCACGATCTCGGCGCGATAATGATGCTCGGCGGACAGTTCGTAGACATGGCCGGGGGTCTTGGTATCCGAGACCTGGAAGCCTGCCGAGGCCAGCGTGTTCGGCGACCAGATCGCCGCGAAGGTGCCGCCACCGCCGTCCGTCACCCAGATGCTGGGATGCTGCCCGTCGAAACGCGCGCGCGGATCGCCGAAGCCGATCGGGCTGCCCTTGGTCAGCACGGTGCCGCCGCCGCCCTGGATCTTGACGTCGTTGACCATCGACGCCTCGCCCGCCTTCCAGAGCAGCGCGGTTGCGCGCGGGTTCACGCCGCCGGTCCACAGGCCGAGCCCGGACACGATCGCGTTGCCGCCCTTCGCGCTTTCCAACAGCGCCTTGGGTCCGCCGACGCCCATATAGGCAGGGGTCTCGTCGGGCAGATAGAGATGCGTCAGGCTCGGGTGCAGCGAAATCAGGACGCTGTCGGGGCGTAGCTTGATCGTGTCCGTGACGCGGTAGCGACCGACCGGGAGATACAGCACGCGGTGCGTGTCGATCGCCCGCTGCAGCGCCACGGTATCGTCGGTGGTGTCGTCGCCCTTCACGCCGAGATCATGGACGTTCGCCCAGTCTCGGACGGGCGGCATTGCGCGTATAGCCGGCACGCGCCGGGCGGGCATCCGCGCGAGAGGTGCCCTCTGGATGTCGGTCGCATACGCGCCGATCGTGCCGAGCCCGGCCAGCTTCAGACCATAGGAAAAGTCGGCGACCCGGTAGGTCGGCCCCGCCGCCGCGACGGTCTTGCCGCTGTCGCGGAAGCGCGCGAAAATTGGCGTGTTGCTGGCCACCGCATTGTCGAAGCCGATCTGCGTGAAGACGCTGTTCTCGGCCGACACGATCACACCCGCCTGCGACACGTTCTCGAACCGGACGTCCTTGCCCCAGAGCGAGTCGGAATAGCCGCGGTCGATCTCGATCCCGACCGGCGTATCGCGGATCGCGACGTTGACCAGAGTCAGGTCGACTTCATGTTCGCGGATCGCCGCGTCGCGCTGGCCCTGGAACTCGGAGTCGAGCAGCGTGAACTGCCACGCGGGCGAGGTCTTCTCCGACATGATCCCGTAGCGACCGCCGAAGAAGCGCAAATTCTCGAACGCGTTGCCCGCCTGGTAGACGCCGGCAAGACCCGAACCGATGTGAAAATCGATGTGCCGCAGATAGCCGTGCTGCGCGACGCGAAAGCGGACCGCGACCGCCCCGGCATTGCCGTCGCCGATCCGGAAATCGACGTTGGACAGCGTGGAATAGAAAGTGCTCGACGTCGCATCGAAGATCGCCGGATCGAACGGAACGCTGGTCCGCGGCGGTACGGGCGCCTTGCCGACGCGGTACTGGTCCTCGCCCGTGAAGCTGACCATCGCCGCGACGCCCGATCCGAATCCCGCGCTGTTGTCGGCGAGAATGATTTCCGGCCGGGTCGCGCCGACGCCGAATACGCGGACTGCGGACCGGATGAAGATCGTGCGCGTGATCCGGTAGCGTCCCGACGGCAGGAACACGACGCCGCCATGACCGCCTGCCGCGGCGGCATCGATCGCCCGCTGGATCGCCGCGCTGTCGTCGGCGCGGCCATCGCCGACGCCTTTGACGGTGATCGCGCCGGGATCATCGGGCTGGGTGGCATAGACCGAGACGGACCTGGTCAGTGCCGCCGTCTTTGCAAAGCCCGGGCTGGCGACAAGAAGCGCCGTTCCGCAGAGCAGCCATTTCGCAACCATCACCCGTCTCCCGCCATCAGGACAGCAGCCCTACCGTTCATGCGCGTACGCATCATCTGCGACGAAGGTCGTATCTCAGGGAGCTGCCTTCTGATCCTCCCCCGCCAGGGGGAGGTGGCTGGCTTGCCAGACGGAGGGGGAGGAAAGGGTCACGTTTGTTTCGTGTCCTCCCCCTCCGTCGCCTCCGGCGCCACCTCCCCCTTGGCGGGGGAGGATCAAAGATTGTCTCAGATCGCGAGCGTCTGCGCGACGATCGCCGCCTGCGTCCGGTTGCGGACGTTCAGCTTGCGCATTAGCGCGGTCATGTGGACCTTCACGGTCGCCTCGGCGATGCCGAGATCGAACGCGATCTGTTTGTTGAGCAGCCCGGAATGGACGCCGCGAAGCACCCTGATCTGAGTCGGCGTCAATACGGCGCTCGTAACGGCGCTCGGAACCGCGATGTCCGCCGTCGCGGGTTGGCGCGTATCGCGTGCGGTCGCTTCCATGGTCATCCTCCCTCGTGCTTCGGCCCGGTATCGCGACGGTCGATCGTCGCAATGTCGTGGGTTGCGCTATCATCCAGCGATCCGCTTATACGGATTCGGTTGGACAGGTTTTGACTATGAGCCGCGTGTTCATACGCAATCAAGCCTTTTCTGTTGTAAGATCGAAAAGACCTGTCGTACAGATATGCGCTATCACAGCAGGCGAAGGCGCCGCTGAGCGACGGGAGGGGCCTGATGCCACACGCACCGGACACGCGTCCACGGATCGGACGGGCCACGTGCGCCCGAACGCGTACGTCACGCCTGTGATCAGCGCCGACATGCGGCTGGTGATCGCGGCCCTCGCCGGCATCGGGCTGGCCGTGGTGATGATCGTCCGCGGCCGACTCCATCCCTTTATCGGCCTGCTGTGCGGCGCGTTCACCGTCGGGCTGCTCGCCGGCCTGCCGCTGCCCGACGTGGCGAAGGCGGTGCAGAAGGGCGTCGGCGACATCATCGGCGGCACCGGGCTGGTCGTCGCGCTGGGCCTCTCGCTGGGCGCGATGCTGCATCTGTCGGGCGCCGCCGCCTCGCTGGCCAAGGCGGCGCTGCGGATGACCGGCGTCCAGGCGGCACCATGGGCAACGCTGGGCATCGCGATCGTCGTCGGGCTGCCGCTGTTCTTCGAGACCGGCCTCGTCCTGTTGCTGCCGATCGTCGTTGCCGCCGCCGAGGAGATGACCGGCAAGGACGGGGCGGCACGCGATGCGGCAAAGCTCAGGCTGATCATGCCGGCACTGGCGGGTCTGGGCGTCGTCCATGCGCTGGTCCCGCCGCATCCAGGCCCCCTGCTCGCGGTCGAGGCATTGGGGGCCAGCCTTGGCAAGACGATGCTGTACGGGATCGCGATCGCCATTCCGACCGCGATCATCTCCGGCCCGTTGCTGGCTAGGTTCACGACGCGCGGCGTGCGGCTGGAGGCGCCGGTGCTGCACGATCATGCGCTCGCGATCACGCCGCCGGCGCGGCGGCTGTCGCTGTTGATCGTGCTGCTGCCCGTGCTGATGATCGCGACTGGCGAACTGGGACAGATGATCCCCGGTCTCAAGGGTGCGGCTTGGCTGGTGGCTGCCAGCAACCCGGTGGTTGCGCTGCTGTTGACCAACCTGGTCGCCCTGCCGCTGCTGTTCGGCCGGCGGCTCCGCGATGCTGCGATCCAGAATGCGGTGTGGCACGAGACGATGGGTGCGGCCGGGGCGATCCTGCTCGCGATCGGCGCGGGCGGTGCGTTGAAGCAGGTGCTGGTGACCGCCGGCCTGTCCGACCTGCTCGCGCGCACCGTGCTGATGTATGCGATCTCGCCGCTGTTGCTCGGCTGGCTGGTCGCGGTCGGCATACGCCTCGCCGCCGGCTCCGCGACCGTCGCGACGATCACCGCGGTCGGCATCATGCCGGGCGTCGTCGCCAGCTCGGGCGTGTCCCCGGAACTCGTCGTGCTGGCGATCGGCGCGGGCTCCGTCTTCTTCAGCCACGTCAACGATCCGGGTTTCTGGTTGGTCAAAAGCTATGTCGGCACCAGCACCGCGGACACGTTCCGGACATGGTCGATGCTCGAGACATCGATCTCGGTGGTCGGCCTCGCGCTGGTCATGGCGCTAAGCTATGTCGTCTGACGATGCGCCAGCCCCCCATGAAAGCCCGGTCGTGAACGGCGGCGTGCGGCTGGCGGACCGGGCCTATACCGGGATCGTGCAGATCATCCTCGACGACGCGCTCGCGGTGGGCGACCGCTTACCCGCCGAGGACAAGCTCGCGGCGATGTTCGGCATGTCGCGCACGATCGTCCGCGAGGCGCTGGCGCGGCTGGCGTCCGACGGCATCACGCAGGCGCGGCGCGGCGCCGGATCCTATGTCAAACGGCGACCGTCGGAACGGCTCGGGTCGCACATGCCGATGGCGGACATCGCCGCGACGCTCGGCACCTACGAAGTGCGCTTCGTGCTGGAGGCGGAAGCGGCACGGCTCGCGGCACAGCGCCGGTCGCACCACCAGATGGACGCGATCGAGCGCGCGCTGGAAGCCTTGCGGACCGCGCTGCTGTCCAACGCGCCAGCGCATGACGAGGACTGGGTGCTGCACCGCACGATCGCCGAAGCAACCGCCAATGCGGCATTCCTGCCCGTCTTCGATCATCTCCGCGATGCGGTGATGCGGATCCTGCGCGCCGGCGTCGACATATCGCGTGCGCGCGCGCCCGATGTGATCAAGGCGATGATGGACGAGCACGACGCGATCGTCGAGGCGATCCGCGCGCAGGATGCGGACGGCGCGGCGCTGGCGATGCGCTGGCATCTGTCGCAGGGCCGCAAACGGCTTATGCCGTAACGACACCCGCCGTACCGCTTGCGACCTTGGTCGTAGATGTTACCGCGCCCAGGCTATTGTAGAGTGCCCCCACAATGACACGTTGCCAAGCCGACCAACGGTACGCGCCACGTGCAAGATGGGGACGGACGGATGCACAGGGTTACGCGCGGTCGGCGATCAGTCGGATCTTTCCATGTTAACGCAACCAGCATGATCGTGCTGGCCACCGCGCTGCTCTGCGCGCCTGCCGCAGCCCAGACCGCGGCCCAGACCGCGACCACGCCATCCGACCTGCCCGCCTCGACCCAATCGGCCGATCCGGCCGCGCCTCCGCAGACGCTGACGCCGCAGACCGCCGCAGACGATCAGGGCGCGACGGACAAGGACATCGTCGTCACGGGCTCGCGCATCACGTCGAGCGGTTTCAATGCGCCGACGCCGACAACGGTGATCGGCGAGGACCAGATCCTCAAGAACGCACAGCCCAACATCTTCAACGCGGTCGCGCAGCTGCCATCGCTGCAGGGATCGACCGGCGCCTCCACCGGCACGTTCAGCACGTCCAGCGGCACGCAGGGCCTGAGCTCCTTCTCGCTGCGCGGGCTCGGCCCGATCCGGACACTGACTCTGCTCGACGGCCAGCGCGTCGTCGGCGCCAACGTCTCCGGCGTCCCCGACATCAGCATGTTCCCGCAGTTGCTGGTCAAGCGCGTCGATGTCGTGACCGGCGGCGCATCGGCGTCCTACGGCTCGGACGCGGTCGGCGGCGTGGTCAACTTCATCACCGACACGCGCTTCACGGGCTTCAAGGCGAACGTCCAGGGTGGCATCACCAATTACGGCGACGACAAGCAGGCGCTGGTCCAGGCCGCGTTCGGCACCGCGCTGTTCGGCGATAAGCTGCACCTGATCGTCAGCGGCGAATATGACGACGAAGACGGCGTCGGCCCGGGCGATTTCGGCACCGACCTCGCCAAGGGTCGCGACTGGTACCGTGCCACCACGCTCGTCAACACCGGTCAGACCAACAACGGCCTGCCGCAGTTCAACTATCGCGACTATGCCCAGCCCTATCAATATGCCCGCTACGGCCTGATCAACAACGGCCCGTTGCAGGGCATCGCCTTCGACCAGAGCGGCGCACCGTATAATTTCAACTACGGCTCGAACGGTCGACCGACCGGCACTGGCGGCGTCACGAATTGCTTCCCCGCGAACAGCTTCTGCGTCGGCGGCGACCTGTCTGGCGCGCCGGGCTCGGGCGCATCGCTCAAATCGTCGCTCGAGCGGCTCAACGGCTTCGGGCGGATCGGCTTCGACTTCGCCGAGAACAACGAAGCCTATGTGACGGTCAACCTCGCGCAAGTGAAGACCAGCAACCAGCCGAGCCCCGGCTATAATCGCCCCAACCTGACCGTGCAGTGCGCCAACCCCTTCCTGCCGCAACTGGTCCGCGACCGCTGTGCGACCGCCGGTATCACGCAGTTCAACTTCGGCACCAGCAACGGCAATTTCCCCGATTCGCTGGTCCAGACGGACCGTCGCCAGTACCGCTTCGTCGGCGGGCTGAAGGGCAAGTTCGAGATCGGCAGCACGCCGTGGACCTACGACGCTTATTACGAACACGGTATCACGCTGGCGGCGATCGACGTCGACAATACCGTGTTACAGCCGCGCTACGTCGCCGCGACCAACGCGATCACGCTGAACGGCGCGATCGTCTGCGCTGATCCGGTCGCGCGCGCCGCCGGGTGCCAGCCGATCAACATCTTCGGCGGTGCGGTGCCGTCGGCATCGGCACTCGCCTATGTCACCCCTGCCAACGGACCGCTCCAGCGCACCAAGCTGACGCAGGACGTCGCCAGCCTCAACTTCTCGGGCGAACCGCTCAACCTGTGGGCCGGGCCGCTGTCGGTCGCGTTCGGTGGCGAATATCGTCGCGAATTCTACCGCGTCCACGGCGATCCCTATGGCGCGGGCGTCACCACGCTCAGCCCCAACAGCACCGCCTATCCCGCCGACCCGCTGTTGAACTCGGCGCTGGGCAGCAATTGGGCAGCGGGCAACTATAAGAACGGCCGCGGCAAGTACGAGGTGTACGAAGGGTTCCTCGAGCTCAATCTGCCCTTGTTCAACAGCGAGGCGATCGGTCGCGCCAACCTCAACGGCGCGGGTCGCGTGACGCATTACAGCACGTCGGGCACGGTCTGGGCGTGGAAGGCCGGCGGCACCTGGGATACGCCGCTCGACGGCATCCGGTTGCGTGCCGTCACGTCGCGCGATGTCCGCGCACCGAACCTGTCCGAATTGTTCGCCGCGCCGACCGTCACCACGCTGCCCAACTTCACCAACCCATTCCCGCCGGGCGGCGGCGTGCAGGCGTTCCAGAACACCGTCGGCAACCCCAATCTGAAGCCCGAAATCGCGCGCAATACCGAGGTCGGTATCGTCCTGTCGCACCCGTCCTGGGCACCGGGCCTCGGCTTGTCGTTCGACTATTACAAGATCAAGCTCGACGGCGTGGTCTCGACGCTGTCGCCCGACCAGATCGTCCGCTTCTGCTTCGAGGGCAATCAGGCGTTCTGCGGCGGCTTCGTGCTCAACAGCCCGACTCAGGGCGGGAATTTCATCAACGTCCAGCCGTTCAATCTCGCTTCGTGGAAGACCAGCGGGTTCGATATCGAGGCGAGCTATCAGTGGAAGAAGCCGCTCGGCATCCCCGGCAATTTCACGATGCGCGTGCTGGGCACGCATGTGAAGGAGTTCCTCGTCGACGCCGGGATCGCCGGTGTGGCCGTCGTGGACCAGGCGGGGGCAAACAACGGCGCGACGCCGGACTGGAAGTGGCTGGCGACGCAAAGCTACGACAACGACGTCTTCAGCATCAACCTGCAGGAGCGCTGGTTCTCGGACGGCGTGTTCGGCAACCAATATGTGGTCTGCACCACCGGTTGCCCGGCCTCGACCGCGAACAACCCGACGATCGACTACAACAAGATGAAGGGTGCGTTCTACGTCGACCTCGGGGGATCGGTGAACGTGACCAAGCAGGTCAGCCTGTTCTTCAAGGTCGACAATCTGTTCGATCATGACCCGGAGCCCGCGCCACAGACTAACACCGGGCTCGACGTGAACCCGGCACTGTACGACACGCTGGGTCGCTTCTACCGGCTCGGTCTCCGCGCGCGGTTCTGATCGCGTATCCCCCGGTAGATCTACCGCTACCGGGGGATTTCAATGCCGCAGGGCATGTCTGAACCCAGGGTTCTCAGAGCGTGACGGGCCCGAAGCCGCGACATCACCCAAGCGAACTCAAGCGACATTGCTATCCCTAAACGCCCCCTCTCCGGCGAAGGCCGTGGTCCAGTTGGGACAATCGAGGTCACGAAGGCGCGTCCGACGTTACCTCCGTTTCCAATTGGACCCTGACGTTCGCCGGTTCTTTCGCGAGACGTACGAGCCCCGCCGAGTTCCGGCGATCAGCCTCGGCCCTGCCATCCCTCACGCAGCGGCAGGCGCAGGACACGGTCGTTGGCCGTCATGTACAGCGCCCGCCCTCGTTCCCCGAACGCGCAGTTGGCGATCGGCGCACCGGTCGTCACCAACGCGAGCGGCTCCGCATCGGGCGTCAGGAACATCATCCCGCCGGGCACCGAACACACGAGCGTTCCGTCACGCGCGACCTTCATGCCGTCGGTCAACCCCGCCCCGCCCCGCGCCTTCATCGGCCTGGCATCGAGCAGCACCCTGGCATTGCGCACACCCTTGGCATCGAGGTCGTAGACCATGATCCGCGGCGCGGTTTCGTCCGACACCGACACGTAGAGCCGCGTTTCGTCGGACGACAGCGCGATGCCGTTCGGTCGAGTCAGGCTCCCTTCCAGCAGCTCGACCGCGCCACCCGGCTGCAGCCGATAGACGCCGTTCACCGCCAGTTCCTTCAGCGGCGACGCATCGCCTTCGGTCAGGCCGTACGGCGGATCGGTGAAATACAGCGTCCCGTCGCGCGCTACATGCAGGTCGTTCGGGCTGTTGAACCGCTTTCCCTGGTAGCGATCGACGATCGTCTCACGCCGCCGCGTGATCAGATTCACGCGGTCGATCGACCGTCCACCGCTGTTCGCGATCAACAACCTGCCCGCATGGTCGAGCGCGAGACCGTTCGCACCGGGCTCGCGGATCAGCTTCGGGTCGGTGCCGCCTGCCCCCGACGGATCGAGGAACGGAACGGCGGGTCCCCCCTTGTGCCAGCGACGAACGATGTTGGCGGGTGGATCGGAGAATAACAGATACCGTCCGGCCTCGACCCATAGCGGTCCCTCCGCCCAGCGGATGCCGGTCGCGATCGTCTCGACCCGCGCGTCGGGCGCAACCATCCGGTCGAACGTTGGCGACATCCGCTGGATGCGCGGCTCCACCGGCGCGTCCGCCAGGCCGGCACCGAATGCGGGCGCAGCGATCAAGGCCGCCGCACCCAGCAGGACGTCGCGGC
The DNA here is from genome assembly GCF_013374115.1 of Sphingomonas sp. HMP9. Lineage (NCBI taxonomy): Bacteria > Pseudomonadati > Pseudomonadota > Alphaproteobacteria > Sphingomonadales > Sphingomonadaceae > Sphingomonas > Sphingomonas sp. HMP9. Next base: position 1,818,583 of record NZ_AP022673.1, read on the forward strand.
GTCCCGGCCGGAACGCGTCGCCAGCGGCGCCCTCACGCATCGGCGGGGCAATAGGTGCGCAGGAATTCCTGATGGGTCGGCAGGACAGCGACCTGCCGGGCGATCGACGTTTTCATGTCTCCCAGGACCTGTCGCAGGCGGGGCTCTCCCATGATCCGACCCATCCGGTGGTGCTGGCGCGGCGACAGGCGCTGGCCCGTCATCACCTGCGCCCAGGAGGCGACACGAAAGATTTCCTCGCCGTCCTGATACGCCATGCCGCTCTCGCGAAACAGCGCGATCCGGTCGCCGAGCGTCTCCGGTATCGCCATCGTCCGACACGCATCCCAGAACGCGGTGTCGTCGCGCTCGGTCAACACATAATGCAACACGATGAAGTCGCGGATCCGCTCGATATCCGCGGCGGCCTGTTCGTTGAACCGTTTGGCGGTCGCGGCATGGCTGCCGTCGAACGGGAACACCTGGAGCAGACGCGTGATACCGATCATGGCGAGGTGGATCGCGGTCGATTCGAGCGGCTCGACGAACCCGCCCGCCAATCCGAGCGCAACGCAATTGCCGCGCCAGACGTCCTGCCGGCGGCCGGGCTCGAAGCGGATCAGCCGCGGCTCGACCATGACCTCGCCGTCCACTTCGGCGAGCAATTGCGCACGCGCCTCGTCTGCGGAGAGGTGCCGGCTGTCATAGACGAACCCGTTCCCAACCCGGTGCTGCAGCGGAATGCGCCAGCGCCAGCCGGCACCGTGCGCGATCGCCCGCGTATACGGCACCGCCGGCCCGACCGAGCGCGTCTGCGTGACGACCGCGCTGTCGGTCGGCAACCAATGCCGCCAATTCTCGAACGGCGACCCGAGCGTCTGCCCGATCAGCATCGCGCGGAACCCGGTGCAGTCGATGAACAGGTCGCCCTCGATCCGCTCGCCCGAGCGCAGGACGATCGCTGCGATATCGCCGCTCTCGCCGTCCTGTACTACGCGGTCGATAAAGCCTTCGATGCGGCGGGCGCCCGCACCTTCGGCGAGCGTGCGCAGATGTCGGGCATAGCGGCCCGCGTCGAGATGGTAGGCATAGCTCAGGTCCGGCGCGTTGCCGCCGATCGCGAACCGCGCCGCGTCGGCCGCTTGGAGTTCGAGGCAATAGTCCCCCAGGTCGCCGCCGAAGCCGTCTTCGCGCGCCTGGAGCCAGAAATGGTGAAACGCTCCCATCCAGGTGGACTGCCCGGTTTCGCCGAACGCATGAATGTAGCGATCGCCGATCCGCGCCCAATTCTCGAACGCGATGCCGAGTTTGAAGGTCGCGCCGGTCTCGGCCATGAATTGCTGCTCGTCGATCCCGATCAGCCGGTGGAACGCGCGCGCCGTCGGGATGGTGGACTCGCCGACACCGATCGTGCCGATCTCTTCGGATTCAACCAGCGTGACGTCGACCAGCGTGCCAAGCTGTCGCGAGAGTGCCGCGGCGGCGAGCCAGCCTGTGGTCCCGCCGCCCGCGATGACGACTCGATTGCGCTTTGGTGCGTCGGTCATGGCCGTCCTATCTGTTCATCCGTTGCAGGACCTGCGCGCGCAGCCGCCGTGCGGCGGTGTGGTCCAGCGTCGCCAGGGCACCCCGCGCATGCGGCGGCAGGTGGTCGCCGGCGCGCTCGCCGGGACCGAAGACGTAATAGTCGAACAGCTCGCGCCATGCCCGCTTCTCGCCTTCGGGACGATCGCGCAAGCTGAGCATCGCGTGGAGCAGAGTCGTCATCGGCGTATCGACGAACGCCGGTACGGCGTTCCACCAATAGTTGATCATGACGTTGAAGTCGTCGAGCGCCTCGACGCGGTGCCACCACAAGGCGGGGTAGACGAGGATGTCGCCCGGATCGAGCTCTGCGACCTGCGCCACGTTCAATGCGTCGCGGAAACCCGGATGACGGTTGTAATCGGGTTCGATGAAATCGACCATGCTGACGACTTGCCCGCCCGGCGTCGGTTCGAGTGGTCCTGGATACAGGTTCGCGACCTGATCGGGCGGGAACAGCGTGAATCGCCGCCGACCGACCAGCGGGCATGCTATGTTGTTCGACATGTCCCAATGCGCCGCCGCCGTCGTGCGGTTGCCGATCCACAGGCTCGCGAGCGGCACGCCGGAACCGGCCAGATCGCCCGTTGCCACGACGGGATTCTCACTACGCAAACCGGGGAAGAAGGTGTCGACATCGGTCGAGCCAAGATACACCGACGACGCCTCACCGCCGGCGATACCCGCGCGAATCCGCTCGAAATACTCGGCCAGCGGCGCACGCCCCGCCACGTAATTCATGCCCGTCAAGTGGTCATTATAAAAGAACCGCCCCCCAATCCCCCCCTCACCCACAAAACCGACGACTGGGCGTCCCGCATCGAAGCGCGACAGATACGCCATTGCTGTGTCTGCGCCCTGCCGTCCCGCTTCGACCAGCGGCAGATCGGTCGCCACGGCCTTCAGCACGACCGGCTGGCCCGCTTCGATCAGCGCGGCAAAGTCGATCTCGCCACGTTTCGCGCCCACGATTGTACGAACAGCCGGCAGAGTCGCGCGAGGTGTCACTGCGCTGCGAGCCGACTGGTCTTGCGTTCGATAAGGCTTGAGACGGTTCCAACCGACGCAATTGCAAAGACCGCGAGTTGAAGAAACCCGGGTCCGTGCAAGCGCGCCAAGGCAGCGCTATCCAGCGCGGCGAGCCGTTCAGCCGAAATCGTGTACAGGTCGTCGAGCGTATATTTGTTCGTCTCGTCGAGAAATATCTCGAGCGAGACGGGCTCGATCAGTCCCTCCGCTTGAAAGGCGTCGAACATCGCGTCGTTCACGATCACCCCGTCATGGATGCGGCCAAGCACGTCCGATACCGCATCGAGATACGGGCTGTTGCCGCCGTGCGGCAGGAACACGGGCGACCCCCGAACACCCGTGGCGCGGGGAACGATGCGCGAGGAATCGAGATCGATATGGATCATCGGTTCGCCTTGGCTACCGTCGTCGTTGCGCGTGAGGCCGATCGAGAAAGGGCCACGCTGATGGAGCGCCGGGATATAGCGCGCGTGCCAAACACCATCGCCGAGGAATAGATTCTCGTCACGATCGAGCCCCACCAACGCGACCGACTGGAACCGCCCATCTTCGGAACGTCGAAACAGGATCGGGTATTCGCGTTGGAGATCCTGCCATTCGGTCGGGAACACCAGCACCTGGTTCACGGCATCGCCGAACTCGGGACCATGGCCCGTTGCGACCGTCAAATCCTGGTGGTCGACGTTATTCAGAAGGACGATATTCGTCACGATGCGCCTTTCGAGATCCATGTGTCCGGTGCCACCCGCGTACCATGCAGAGCACCGTCGCGGCATGCAATCTGATGGCGGCGCGATTGCAGCAACGACGCGCAACACGTCTCACAGCTATCGCCCACCCTGGACCCGGACTTCCCTGGGACGTGCGATCCGGCCATCAAATGCCGTAGGTCGGAGACAATGGCAGTCATCAAAGGCCACACTACCGTGCCGCTGAAGTGATACCGCACGCCGTCCGCAGACCGATAATCTCGATATACCAGTGGTCTTGGTAGAGGCGCCAACCCTCCCCCGTAAGGAGGAGGGTTGGCGTGCCGCCGGTCCGGCACCGCATCCGCCTAGAAGCGGAAGCGCCCCCCGAGAAGGAAGCGGCGGCGCAGTTCCTGGCCGAACCAGAGTTCGCTCTCGTCGCGACCATAGGTGCGAAGCTTGGTCTCGGTCAGGTTGATGCCTTCGATCGATACCGCGAAGCTCGGCGTGATATCGTAGCTGATGTTCGCGTCGAGCTGTCCGAACGGCTTAGTGAACTCCGGATTTTTCGAATTGCCGCGATTGATTCCCGACAGGAACTTGTCGCGCCAATTATACGCGATCCGTGCCGACAGTCCGTATTTGTCGAAGATCAGCGTCGCGTTGAACGTATCTGACAGACCGAGCAACGCGAACTGGTTCTCCGTCGTTGGGCCCCCGATGTTGAACCCCACATCGCCGCGCACCAGCGTGTAGGCCGCGCTGACGCCGAAGCCGGTCGATCCGAAGAAATGCTGCCCCGCCGCCTCGAAGCCGTAGATTTCGGCATCCTTGTTGTTGATCGGCTGGGTCAGCTGGAACTGATAGAGAACATCGGTTCCGTTGGCGATGACGTCCCGGCTGCTGTTGATCTGCTTGACAAAATCGTCGTTCAGCGAGCGCGTCGTTGCGTTGTAATTTGCCTGGAACACCGTGGTCGCCGCGCCGATCGAGCCGGTCTGGTCGAGCAACGCCGTCAGTGCGAACAGATTGACGTCGCTCTGGTCGGCACCCAAGGCCTGCAACGCCGCCTTTGCTTGCCCCGAGCGCGTGCCCGCAGCCCCAGAGCTCGGGTCCCTCAGCCCGAACAGTGTGGTTGAGCTTTGCCCGTTACCGATGAAGTTGCGGACGCGCTTGTCGAACACGCCAAAGGACAAATAGCTGTCCGGTTTGTAGTACCATTCAAGCGACGCATCGAGATTGTCCGACTCCAGCGGGATCAATTTCGCGTTGCCCGATGATCCAGTCGCTAGTCCGCCATTGGCGATCGGCCGCGATGGTACGCCGACGCTGGTCGAGGTAAACAGATTGCTATATTCCGGCCGGGCGATCGTCTTGCTGAACGAGAGGCGACCGATCAGGTTGTTTTGCAGCTCTACCTGAAAATCCATCGAAGGCAGGAAGTTGTTGTATGTCCCGCTCTCCGTCAGGAAGCTGTTCTGGTTCGAAATCACCACGGTATAGTCGTTGTCCGAAACCCAGTTGATCGCAGCGGGTACGGCGACCAGCGATGTCGAGGTGGACTTGGTGTGCTCGTAGCGCACGCCGGCGACGAGCACCGCAGGCGACCGACCGAGCTCGCCCTTCCACGTAACCTGGCCGTAGGCCGACCAAATCTTCTCGCGGACACGGTTGTCTTCGGTGGCCGTGGTGCCGACCGGATTACCGGCCGTGGCGTAGAATGGCGACAGTATCGAGTAGATGGCAGCCGCATCACCGCGGAAGGCGGTCTGCGATTCCGGATCGTTGCCCGGATCGTAATGCTTGAACTTACATACCAAGCAGAACGCCTGCAGCGCGCCGGGTGCCAGTTTCTCGACATCGCCGGGGCTGGTAATACCCCAGTCGCCCAGCACCTGCTGCGTGGACGTCCGCGTTTGGTGCATGTTTGTATTGCGCAAATTGCCGCCGAAATCGAAGCGGCTACCGCCCCCGAGATCCCAGCCAAAATCGCCGCGCAGTTCCTTCACCCGCTGGTCCTGCGCAGACGCATAAGTGCGGCCGATTTGCGAGCCCACCTGGTTCACCGTCAGCGGACCGTTGAGCGTCACGTCCTGTACCGGAATAGCGCCGGTATAATCGACCGAATGCGCGGTCACGACGTTGGCGGCCATGCCGACCAAGGTCGAGCTGTTGCCATTGGGGTTGTCCGGGCGGCTCGATGCCTTGCTGTAATGGCCGTCGAGGTTGAACGTGAAGTTGTCGGTGATCTCCCATTTGCCGTTCAGGCCGAAATCTTGGATCCGGCTCTTCTGGCCGCGGTTCTGTGCCTCGAACCCTTCGTCCTTGGCGCCGTTGATCGTCTCGTGCAGGTAATTCGCGGTGGCGACCACGGGGTTAGCGTCGAACCGCACTTCGTCGAACGGCCGGCTGAACCAGTTGGACAGATCCGAGCGGATTTCCTTCTGCGTGTTCTGCGCGAACAACGCGTCCGCGGTCAGCGTCAGCGTCTCAATCGGCTTAAACTGGACCACCGCCTGGCCGTTTATGCGCTCGCGGCTGCCTTCTGCGTAGTGATAGCGGCTGTCGTTGGGGAACGCGACGAGCTGGTTCGCATTAGTCGGCGCGCCCGTGATCTTCGTGCTGCCATCGCCCTTAACGAAACCACCCGCCAGGAAATCGGTGTACGACTGGACGTTCCAGTCATTGGACGTCGCGGCGATCGAGGTGAAGTTGCGCTTCTGATAGCTGCCGAACAGGGAGACGCCGAACCGATCGGTCGGATCGGCCCAGCTAAGCACGCCGGACAATTCAGGGGTCACCTTCGATCCGCAATCGAGGCAGCCATTGGTGCTGGTGTCGTAGACGCCCTTCGCGCCGATGCTGCCGGTCAGGCCACCCTTGCCGTCCAGCGGGCGACGCGTGACGACGTTGATCGTTGCACCGATGCCGCCGGTCGGTACGGACGCGCGGCCGGTCTTGTAGACCTCCAGCGTACGAACGCCTTCCGAGGCCAGGTTCGAGAAATCGAACGATCGGCTGGCACCCTGCGCACTGTCGGAATTCTGGTCGCCGCCGACGACCTGGACGTTCGCGGTCGCAAGCTGACGGCCGTTCAGCGTGACGAGGTTATAGCTCGGACCGAAGCCGCGAACGGTAACGAGCGCGCCTTCGCCGTTGGTGCGGTTGATCGAGACGCCGGTGATCCGCTGCAGCGATTCGGCAAGGTTGGTGTCGGGGAACTTGCCAATGTCTTCTGCGGAAATGGCATCGACGATACCGGTTGAATTGCGCTTGATCGCGATGGACCGTTCAAGGCTGGCGCGGACACCGGTGACGACGATCTCGTTCTCGACCGCCGGCAATGCCGATTCAGACGACGGTGCGGTCTGTGGCTGGGTCAGCTGACCCGCCGTCGTCGAGGGATCCGCGGTCGTTCCCGGGGCCGTTGTCGGCTGAGCATTCGTGGCATCGGCGCCCGTCTGGGTTTGCGCCAATGCCGTTCCCGACACTGCGAGGCAGCTAGCCACTGCCAAAACGGATACCGAGCGCGCGAGCGCCGACGAAAGACTATCAGCCTTCATGTTCATCCCCCCTTGATCGCGGCCCTGATGCCCGCGGAAAACTCACGTCGATCATTGCCGACTGTGCGAGCGCTAACATATTCCATCGATGCACGTTGGCAAGCATCTTGGGGTAGTAGAGTTGCGACATCCCGGTTGCGGCAAAGCCCGTCAAAACGACGATTAAGGTTACTTGAACTACGCCAATGCATTGGCGCAGCGTTAAAAATGGTCCGAAAGACCATTTCGAGAGCATTGTGCTATTTCTGCGACACAGCCGCAAAATCGAAACCATATCGGGTTTAGTCGCACTTGGCGTGTCAAGTATCGGATTGGCAGCGAATCACGTGCAGCGACAAGGCCTGGTATTTGGCAAGCTCAGTACGGGAACACTTCACAGTCGATAGGCTTGCTTGACCACGTTGACTCGTCGTCCCCGCCGATTGTACCATCGTCGCAAGCAATCTTCCCCGTGACGAAATTGCGCCCCAGACAGGTGACGGCGACGCGGGCGGAATCGATTCCGAGCGTTGCGGGCCGTTCAGGCGATTTCGAGGGTGGCGGTTTTCAGATGCGCCGAATCGGGGCCAGCCATGATCGTGAACAGGCCGGGTTCGACGACCTCGCGCATGTCGACGTCCCACAGCGCGAACGCGTCAGGGCCGAGCGTGAAGCGCAACGTCCGCCGCTCGCCGGGCGCCAGCGTCACGCGTTCGAACCCCTTCAATTCCATCAGCGGCCGCGCCACCGACGAGACCTGGTCGCGGACGTAGACCTGCACGACCTCGTCGCCGGCACGTTGCCCGATATTAGCGACGTCGACCTCGACGCCGACGCTGCCCGCGACACCGATCTTCGCCGCCGAAAGCCGCGGCGCGCTCACCTCGAAGCGCGTGTAGCTGAGCCCGTGGCCGAACGGGAACAGCGGCGCCGTCTCCGCAAACAGATAGCCGCGCTGCGTCGATGGCTTGCGGTTGTAATAGAACGGCACCTGCCCGACTTCGCGCACCACCGTCACCGGCAGCTTGGCGCCCGGATTGATCCGCCCGAACAGCGCCTCGGCCATCGCCGTGCCGCCCTCCTGCCCCGGATACCAGCATTCCAGCACCGCATTGGCATTCGCCATCACGGTCGGCCAGCTCGGCGGACGCCCGTTGATCGCGGTCACCACGATCGGCTTGCCCAGCGCGTGGAGTGCTTCGAACAGCGCGTTCTGCTCGCCGATCAGGTCGAGCGTGGTGCGGTCGCCGAGATGGTTCGCCGAGAACCCCTCGCGGCTGGTCTGCTCGGTATCGCCGATCGCGAGAATGATCGTGTCGGCCCCGCGCGCGACTTCGACCGCCTCGGCGATCAGCGCGCGGTTCTTGGCCGGATCGGCGAGCAGCACCGCGTCCTGCGAGCGGTCCTCGCTCTGCGTGATGAAGACGCCCTGCGCATGGACGATGGTGGCCGCATTGCCGACCAGCGCGCGGACGCCGTCGAGCAGCGTGACGCTCTGCCGCGGCGGCGCGGAATAGCCACCCAATCGCACGATCGCGGCATTCGGACCGATCACCGCGATCTTGCCCTTGGGCGACAGCGGCAACGTACCGTCATTGGTCAGCAGGCATAGCGCTTTCCGCGCGCCCTCCAGCGCAACGCCCCGCGCCTCGGCATTCCCCGTAAGGCGGGCCGCGGCGCGCGCGTCGACCGCCGACTCCTCGAACAGTCCGGCGCGGAACTTCAATGCCAGCATCCGCGCGCACGCGGCATCCACCGCGGCGATCGGCACCGTCCCCGCGCGCACCTGCGCGGGCAGCGTCCGATACGCGATCCCGTCGGGCAGCGCGCTGTCGACCCCCGCCGCCAGCGCCAGCCGCGCCGCGCCGGCCACGTCGGGCGCGATGTGGTGGATCGTGTCGAGCTCCTCGATCGCACCATAATCGCTGACGATCGCGCCCGAAAATCCCCATTCGCCGCGCAGCACGTCGCCGAGCAGCCAGTGGTTCGCATGGCTCGGCACGCCGTCGATCTCGTTATAGGACGGCATGACCGCGCCGATCCCGGTGCGCGTCACGACCGCGCGGAACGGCGGGAAGAAGTTTTCGCGCAGTTCGCGCTCGCCGATCGGCGCGGGGCCGATATTGTTGCCCGCTTGGGGTTGGCCGTGGCCCGTCATGTGCTTCAACGTCGCAAACACCTTGCCGGGCGCGAGCGTCCGGCTGTCGCCCTGCAGCCCCTCGACCGCGGCGACGCCCATCTCGCCGCACAAATAGGGATCCTCGCCGAACGTCTCCTCGATCCGTCCCCAGCGCGGGTCGCGCGCGATATCGACGACCGGCGACAGCGACAGATGGCTGCCATGCGCGCGCACTTCGCGGCCGATGATCGCCTGCGCGCGCCGCATCAGGTCGCGATCGAACGCGCCCGCCATGCCGATCGCCTGCGGGAACATCGTCGCGTCGGGCGCCATGTAGCCGTGCAGCGATTCCTCATGAAAGATCACCGGGATGCCGAGCCGCGTGCCCCGCGCCCAGCGCTGGACCGCGTTGACGAACGCGATCGTCGAGGCGGAGCCCCGCCACTGCGCGCCGGTGCCGCCGGCGACGGCTGCGACCGACGGACCGCCGCGCTTGTCCGAGGGCCGAGTCACCTGGCCGAACCCTGCCGGATACGCCGCCGTCGCACGCGTCGGATCGAACTCGAGCCCGCCCGGAGTCATCACATCCGCCTTGGTTGCCCACAGGGAAATGGTCTGGCCAACTTTCTCCTCCAGCGTCATCCGCGCCATCAGGTCGCGCACCCGCAGGTCGACCGGTGCGCGCGCATCACGGTAGATCGGGAGCGCGGCCGCGGCCTGCGCGACACCGGGGATAAGCCCCGCGACGGACACCGATCCGAACAGCGCGAAAAGGTCGCGGCGGGTCGGCATGATGGCCGGCGCGGTCGCCATTGTCTTCGTGCCGGACACGTTTCTCTCCCAATGTTAAACGCGGCATTGCTGTCGAAGCCGTCGTCGTGATAGCGATAACATGGCTGATCATCTGCGATCCTGTCAATGTGGCGCGGAACGGCGGGAGAGGATTATGACGGCTTTCGGCCGATCGATCGGTACGTTCGCGCTGCTCTGTGCAGCGGTAATTGGTTTGACCGGACCAGCGCATGCCGAGGACGGGTACGACCTCTGGCTGCGATATCGGCCCCCCGCCACGACAAGCGCACGCGGTGCCTTGAAGATCGAAACACGCGGCGATACTCCCACCTTCCGCGCGGCCGCTGAAGAATTGCGGCGCTCGAATCTGTTCGCCACCGGCACTCCGACGATCCTGCTCGCAACTGCAAACGATCGCGACGTCGCCGCCCTCCGCCTGCCGCTCGCCTCGCTCGGCGACGAAGGCTACCGCGTCGGCCACGTCACGCTCGGCACTCGCCGTGTCCTGCTCATCACCGCCAACACTGATCGCGGGGTGCTCTACGGCAGCTTCGCGCTGCTGCGTCACCTCCAGACCGGCGGAAGCCTCGACCGGATCGACCTGACCTCGACCCCGCGCGTCCAACTGCGCGTGCTCAACCATTGGGACAATCTGGATGGCGTGGTCGAGCGCGGCTATGCCGGCGCCTCGCTCTGGGACTGGTGGACGCTCCCCGATTTCCGCGACCCGCGCTACACCGATTACGCGCGCGCCAACGCGTCGATCGGGATCAACGGCGCCGTCCTCAACAACGTCAACGCAAAGGCGGACAGCCTCACCGCGCCGTACATCGCCAAGGCCGCCGCGCTCGCCGACGTGTTCCGGCCCTACGGGATCAAGGTGTATCTGTCGGCACGCTTCTCCGCCCCGATCGAGCTTGGCGGACTCAAGACCGCCGACCCGCTCGACCCGCAGGTGGCGGCGTGGTGGAAGGCGAAGACCGACGAGATCTATCGCAGCATCCCCGATTTCGGCGGCTTCCTGGTCAAGGCAAACAGCGAGGGGCAGCCGGGGCCACGCGACTATCACCGCAGCCACGCCGACGGCGCCAACATGCTCGCCGCCGCGGTCGCGCCGCATGGCGGGATCGTGATGTGGCGCGCGTTCGTCTATGCCGAGACCGACCCCGAGGATCGCGCGAAACAGGCGTACACAGAGTTCAAGCCGCTCGACGGCAAGTTCGCGCCCAACGTCATCGTCCAGGTCAAGAACGGCGCGATCGACTTCCAGCCGCGCGAGCCGTTCCACCCGCTGTTCGGCGCGATGCCGAAGACGCCGCTGATGATCGAATTCCAGATCACCAAGGAATATCTCGGCTTTGCGACGCACCTCGCCTATCTCGGGCCGCTATTCGCCGAGACGCTCGGCAGCGAGACGATGCAGACGCCCGGCGAGACCGTCGCCAAGGTCGTCGACGGTTCGGTCGAGCATCATACGCTGACCGGCATGGCGGGCGTCGCCAATATCGGTCGCGACCGCGATTGGGCGGGCTCCACCTTCAACCAGGCGAACTGGTATGCGTTCGGCCGGATGGCGTGGGATCCGACGCTCGGCGCCGCCCCGGTGGCGCGCGAATGGGCGGCGATGACCTTCGCGCCCGCCCCCAAGATCGTCGATCCGGTGGTCGCGATGATGATGGGCTCGCGAGAGGCGGTAGTCGACTACATGACCCCGTTGGGCCTCGCGCACGTCATGGCGACGGGCCAACATTATGGCCCCGGTCCGTGGGTGATCGACCTCAAGCGCCCTGAATGGAACCCTGTATACTATCACCGCGCCGACAAGGCGGGGATCGGTTTCGACCGAACGAAGACCGGGAGCAACGCGGTCGCGCAATATGCACCCGGACTTGCCCGCAAGCTGGCTGCCCCCGCGACGACGCCGGAGCGCGAATTGTTGTGGTTCCACCATGTGCCGTGGACGTACCGGACAACCTCGGGTCGATCAGTGTGGGCGGAAATGGTCCATGATTACGATGCGGGCGTCGGCTACGTGGCCGGCATGCGTCGACAGTGGGACGGTGTGAAGACCGAAGTCGATACCGAGCGGTGGGCGAAGACCGCGACGTATCTTGCGGTCCAGGAGCGCGAAGCACGCTGGTGGCGCGACGCGAGCCTTGCCTATTGGATGTCGGTGAACGGCCTGCCGCTGCCGACCGGAGCGGCTGCGCCTGCGCACGACCTGACATGGTACAAGGCGCAGCGCTTTGCGTACGCGCCTGGCAATCCACAATAACGACCGCGCCGGACAGCGCTGGCACTGCCGAGAGGATGAGGACGCGATGATGAGACGGTGGCCGGTTGCGCTGGTGTTTGGCGCTCTGATCGTGACGGGCGCGAGTGCGCGGGACACTGCGCGGGCACCGGACACGCGTTGGATCGCAACCTGGGGGGCGTCGCAGATGATCGCCGAGGGCGACAATGCGCTCCCTGCCGATCGGGCTGGTGCGATCACGTTGCGCCAGATCGTGCGGGTCTCGGCCGGCGGCGAGCGGGTGCGCATCCGGCTCTCCAACGCGTTCGGCACGCGCCCACTCGCGATCGGCGATGTGCGCATCGCCCATTCGATCACCCCCGGTACGCCGCGGATCGAAGGCGACGCCCGGCTCACCTTCTCGGGGCGGCGCGACGCGGTGATCCCAGCCGGCGCGGAAGTCTATAGCGACCCCATCGCGTTCCACGTGGCAGCCGGTGCCGATCTCGCGATCAGCCTTTACTTGCCGGACGCCGCAAGCCCGCAGACGGGCCACCCCGGCTCCCGCGCGACGAGTTTCACGCTTGCCGGAAACGCGGTGACGGACGGGACGCTGGCGGGCGCAACGCCGACGACCCACTGGTATGCGCTTGCGGATGTGGAGGTCGGCGGGGCGCCGACTGCGGGGACGATCGTAACCATGGGTGACTCGATCACCGATGGTTACGGCGTTAAGCCCGAGCGCAACACCCGCTGGCCCGACGTTCTCGCCGCACGGTTGCGTGCAACCACGGCGACGCGAGCGATCGGCGTCGTCAATGCGGGAATCGGCGGCAACCGCGTGTTGCTCGACGGGCTCGGCCCCAATCTGCTCGCCCGTTTCGACCGCGACGTGATCGCCCGCAGCGGCGTGCGCTGGGCGATCGTGCTGGAGGGCGTGAACGATCTTGGCGTCCTGACTCGCGAGGCGCCTGCCACGCCTGCGCAACATGCCGCGATCGTTGCGCAGATCACAGCCGGCTTCGCGCAGATCGTCGCGCGGTCACATGCTCACGGGATCAAGGTGATCGGCGCGACGGTGATGCCGTTCGGCGGCAACACCTATTACCATCCCACCGCAGAGAACGAGGCCGACCGACAGGCCGTCAACACCTTCATCCGCACGTCAGGCGTGTTCGACGCGGTGATCGATTTCGACCGGGTGATGCGCGACCCGGCGCACCCCGATCGGCTGTCCCCGGCCTATGATTCGGGTGATCACCTGCACCCATCGGAGGCGGGCTATCGGACGATGGGCGAGGCCGTACCGCTAAACTTGTTTGACGGTTCGCGCACGCCTGCTCGGTCGCGATCGGTGATCGGGGTTGCAGCCCCCGTGTCGGTCGGCTCCGCGAGCCGCAGCGAGGACAGACGTCCGACCATCGCCATAACCTTCGACGACATTCCGGCGCATGGTCCGCTCGTGCAGGGGCAGACTCGGGTCGATGTGATACGGGCGATTACCGGGGCGCTGGCCGCGGCGCAGGCGCCGGCGTTCGGGTTTCTGAACGCGGGTTTCGGGCTGGATGCGCCGGATGATGCTGCGAAGGCGATCGCCGCTTGGCGCGCTGCCGGACTGCCGCTCGGCAATCACACTTATTCGCATGCCAATCTCGACACGGTGGGTGCGGCGGCGTTTGCCGCCGATGTCGGGCGGAACGAAGCGCCGCTCGGTGCAGCTGCGAAGGGGACCGACTGGCATTGGTTTCGGTATCCGTTCCTGTCGGAGGGAAGGTCGCCGGCGGTTCGCGACGCGGCTCGGGCCGATCTCAGGGCTCGGGGGTACCGGGTTGCGGCGGTGACGATGAGTTTCAACGATTTCAGCTGGAACCCGGTCTATGCCGCCTGCTCGGTCAAGCGGGATGCCGGGGCGATCGCCAAGCTGGAGGCGAGCTTTCTCGGCGATGCGCGGGCTGCGGCCTTGGCGGCGCGGGCGCGGGCCAAGGCTCAGCTGGGACGGGATATTCCCTATGTCCTGCTGATGCATGTCGGCGCGTTCGATGCGCGAATGTTGCCGAAACTGCTCGCGCTGTACCGCGAGATGGGGTTTCGGTTCGTGACGCTGCCCGAGGCGGAAGCCGATCCCTATTATGCGCGGGCGGTCGACCTTTCGCTGCCGGGGCCGACGCCGTCGCTCGCCGGCCCGCCTGCCCTGCCCGCACTCGCCGGTCCGCCGGCGGGGCTGTGTAGCTGATTGCCGCCCCTCTCTCCCGCGCATCGGGAGAGAGGGGGCTGGCATTACTTCCCGTTGAGTGCCGCCTGCGCTGCGGCGAGCCGGGCGATCGGGACTCGGTACGGGCTGGCCGAGACGTAATCGAGGCCGACCTTCTCGCAGAACGCGATGCTGGCAGGGTCGCCGCCATGTTCGCCGCAGATGCCGAGCTTGATGCCCGAGCGAGTCTTGCGGCCGCGTTCGGCGGCGATCTCGATCAATTCGCCGACGCCTTCGACGTCGATGCTGACGAACGGGTCCTTCGCGTAGATGCCCTGCTCGACATAGGCGCCCAGGAACCGCGACGCGTCGTCTCGGCTGACACCCAAGGTGGTCTGCGTCAGGTCGTTGGTGCCGAACGAGAAGAATTCGCCGACTTCCGCGATCTCACCGGCGCGCAGCGCGGCGCGGGGGAGTTCGATCATCGTGCCGACGAGATACTCGATCGTCCGGCCCTTGTCGGCGAACACGGCCTGCGCGGCCTTGTCGACGACCGCCTTCATCAGTTCCAGCTCGCGGCGGGTGGCGACCAGCGGGATCATCACCTCGGGGATCGGCGCCGCGCCCGACTTCTCCGCGACGTCGACCGCCGCCTCGAAGATGGCACGGGCCTGCATCTCGTAGATCTCGGGATAGGTCACTCCGAGACGGCAGCCGCGATGGCCGAGCATCGGGTTGAACTCGTGCAGCTCCGCCGCGCGGCGCTTGAGCGTGTCGATGTCGACGCCAGCCGCAGCGGCGACTTCCGCGAACTCCGATTCCTCGTGGGGGAGGAATTCGTGGAGCGGCGGATCGAGCAGGCGGATCGTCACTGGGAGCCCGGCCATGACCTCAAGGATCTCGGTGAAATCCTTGCGCTGTTCGGGGAGCAGCTTTTCGAGTGCGGCGCGGCGGCCCTTCTCGTCCGAAGCCAGGATCATCTGGCGGACGTTGGTGATGCGGCTGCTCTCGAAGAACATATGCTCAGTGCGGCACAGGCCGACACCCTCGGCGCCGAATTCGCGGGCGACGCGGCAATCTTCCGGCGTCTCGGCGTTGGCGCGGACCTTCAGGCGGCGGACCTCGTCGGCCCACACCATCAGGGTCTGGAAATCACCCGACAGTTCCGGCTGAACCGTGGCGACCGCGCCGATCATCACTTCGCCGGTGGTGCCGTCGATGGTGAGCAGGTCGCCCTCCTTCACCTCGCGACCGCCACAGCGCATGACCTTCGCCTTGGCGTCGATCGAGAGCGTGCCGGCGCCCGAGACGCAGGGGCGTCCCATGCCGCGCGCGACGACCGCCGCGTGGCTGGTCATTCCGCCGCGCGCGGTGAGGATGCCCTTCGCCGCGTGCATGCCGTGGATGTCGTCGGGCGAGGTTTCGGTGCGGACGAGGATCACGGCCACGCCGTCGGCGGCCTTCTTCTCGGCGGCATCGGCGTCGAACACGACTGCACCCGAGGCGGCGCCCGGCGATGCGGGGAGGCCCTTGGTCAGCACGTCGCGCGTCGCGTTGGGATCGAGCGTCGGGTGGAGCAGCTGGTCGAGCGCCATCGGTTCGACGCGCAGGATCGCCTCCTCGCGCGTGATCAGCCCTTCGTTCGCCATGTCGACGGCGATCTTGAGCGCGGCCTTGGCGGTGCGCTTGCCGGCGCGGGTCTGGAGCATCCAGAGCTTGGTCTTCTCGACCGTGAACTCGATGTCCTGCATGTCGCGATAATGGTTTTCGAGCGTGTCGAACACGTCGGCGAGCTGGCCGTACACCTCGGGCATCGCCTCTTCCATCGAGGCGGGCTTGGCGCCCGCGTCTTCGCGCGCGACCTTGGTGAGGTATTGCGGGGTGCGGATGCCGGCGACGACGTCCTCGCCCTGCGCGTTGATCAGGAACTCGCCGTAATAAGCGCGGTCGCCCTTGGACGGGTCGCGCGTGAACGCGACGCCGGTCGCCGAGGTGTCGCCCATATTGCCGAACACCATCGCCTGGATGTTGACCGCGGTGCCCCAGGCGGCGGGGATGTCGTTGAGGCGGCGATAGACTTTCGCGCGCTCGGACTGCCACGAACCGAAGACCGCGCCGACCGCGCCCCAGAGCTGGTCGTGGACGTCCTGCGGGAAGGGCTTGCCCCACTGCTTTTCGACGAGGCCCTTATATTCGGCGACCAGCGCGCGCAGGTCGTCGGCGCTGAGCTCCGTGTCGAGCGTGAAGCCCTGGTCTTCCTTGGCGATCTCGAGCGCTTCCTCGAACGCGCCGTGATCGAGCTCGAGGACGACGTCGGCGTACATCTGGATGAAGCGGCGATAGCTGTCCCATGCGAAGCGTGCGTCCTCGGACGTGGCGGCGAGGCCCTCGACGGTCTGGTCGTTGAGGCCGAGGTTGAGGACGGTGTCCATCATCCCCGGCATCGAGGCGCGGGCGCCGCTCCGGACCGAGACGAGCAGTGGATCGGCGGCATCGCCGAACTTTTTACCCGTGACGCCTTCGATGTGGGCGAGGCCGGTGGCGACCTCGTCGCGCAGGCCTTGCGGGAACTGGCCGCCCTCGTCGTAATAGACCGCGCAGAAATCGGTCGAGATCGTGAAGCCCGGCGGGACCGGCAGGCCGATCGACGCCATCTCGGCCAGGTTCGCGCCCTTGCCGCCGAGCAGGTTCTTGTCGCCCTTGCCGCCATCCGAAACACCGCCGCCGAAGCGGTACACATATTGGGTCATGGTCGGTCCTCTAAGTGCTTGTTTTCATTAGCAGGGCAAAAGTGAAGTATAGAAAGTGCAGACGCTGGGAAGCGTCTGCACTTCACTCCAGTCAGCCCTCGATCTTCGAAAAATCTGCGACATTGTGCACTGCGGTGCGGACTCGCTCAAGTAGCGCGAGGCGGGCGGAGCGCTTGGCGAGATCGGCATCGTTGACGATAACGCTATCAAAGAATGCGTCGATCGGCGCGCGCAGCGAGGCGAGCGCGGCCATCGCGGCGGCGAAATCCTCGGCGGCGATCGCGGTAGTGGCGCGGGGTTCGGCGGAGTCGAGCGCGGTCATCAGCGCAGCCTCTGCCGGTTCGGGCGTGTAGGACAGCGCTTCCTGCTCGCCTTCTGCTGTTCCCTCGCGAACGCGGGGGGCCAGGCCCGCACCCTCCCGGTGCTCGCCGCCGCTGAGTCCCTGGGCCCCCGCGTTCGCGGGGGAACCGGAAGGGGCTTCCTTCTTCAGGATATTGGCCGCGCGCTTGTAGCCGGCGAGCAGGTTCGCGCCGTCCTCGGTGGTCACGAACGCCTGGAGCGCATGGACGCGCGCGAGCAGACGGACGAGATCGTCCTCGCCGCCAAGCGCGAACACCGCGTCGATCAGGTCGTGCCGGACGCCGGCTTCGCGTTGCTGGACCTTGAGGCGGTCGGCGAAGAAGTCGAGCAGCTTTCTTGCCGCTATATCCGCTCGCTTGCCAAACTTCTCAAGCTCTTCTTCGGACCGTGCGCGTGCAATAATTTCTGCGCGCGTACGCTCAAACTCATCTTCCTTCATTGCATCGCCAGCTGCGTGGCGAGCCTTAACTAAATCATCAAAGCGCTTGGCCCATTCCGCGCCAGTTACCACTGCAGCAACACGAGCCATACTCAACGATGCAGGACGCCCGATTGAGAGTCTAATGCTACCCTTCTGGAGCAACTCGATGATGCCAAGCGCAGCGCGCCGCAGCGCAAAAGGATCTTTCGAACCGGTCGGCAACAAATCGGCCACGAAAAACGAAGATATCGTATCCAGCTTGTCCGCCAAACTCACCGCCACCGTCACCGGGTCGGTGGGGACGTCGTCGCCCTGCCCGACCGGCTTGTAATGGTCGCGGATCGCGGCGGCGACGGCGGGGTGCTCGCCTTGGGCTGCGGCGTAGTAGCCGCCCATCAGGCCCTGGAGCTCGGGGAACTCGCCGACCATGCCGGTGACGAGATCCGCCTTGGCGAGACGTGCGGCGCGTTCTGCGAGGCCTGCCAGTTCCGCGCGAGCCTCGTCCGTCAGTTCTGCACCGCCCCGGCGGAGGCCGGGGTCCAACTGGGAAGGCTGGTGTGACGACGGACCGTCCTCAGCCAAGGCGCCGTCCCCAATTGGGCCCCGGCCTTCGCCGGGGTGGTTGGAACTGTGGGATGGGGCCGAAGTGACGATGCCCTCTTCGACCAGCCAGCGCGCGAGTTTGGCGACGCGGTCGACCTTGTCCGCCACAGTGCCGAGCTTTTCGTGGAAGACGATCTTTTCGAGCTTGGCGGCCTGCTCTTCGAGCGGCACCTTCAGGTCGGTGTCGTAGAAGAATTTCGCATCCGACAGACGCGCGGCGAGGACCTTGCGGTTGCCCTCGACGATCTTCGCGCCGCCGTCGTGCGCGGCGATGTTAGCGGTACAGACGAAGGCGTTGGCGAGCGTCCCGTCGGCGCTGCGGCAGACGAAATATTTCTGGTTTACGCGCGCGGTGAGCTGGATCACCTCGGGCGGCACGTCGAGAAACGCGGGGTCGAACTGGCCGAGCAGGGGAATCGGCCATTCGGTGAGCCCGGCATTCTCGGCGACGAGGCCCTCGTCCTCGATCAGTTCGAGCCCGGCCTGCATCGCGGCCTCGCGCGCGTGATCGCGGATCAGCGTCGCGCGCTCGTCGTGGTCGACGATGACGTGGCAGGCGCGCAGCTTCTCGACATAGTCGTGCGCGCCGCCGATCGTGATCTGGTACGGGTGGTGGAAGCGGTGACCGAGCGTAGCGGCGCCGCTCTCGATGCCGGCGATTTCGAACGGCACGATCGTCTCGCCGAGCAGCGCGACGATGCCTTGCAGAGGGCGGACCCAGCGCAAGCTTTCGGTGCTGGCCGAGGCGTCGCCCCAGCGCATCGACTTGGGCCACGGGAACGCGCGGATGATCGCGGGGATCGCTTCGGCGAGCACGGCGGCGGTGGGGCGGCCGGGCTTTTCGGTGACCGCGAACAGCGTGCCGCCGCGATCGACCAGCTGCTCGCGCGTGAGGCCGGTTTTGCGCAGGAAGCCTTCGAGCGCCTGCGGGGGGGCGGAGGTCTTGGGGCCCTTCACCTCTTCGGAGACCGCGGCGGTCTCGATCGGCAGGTCGCGCGCGATCAGCGTCAGGCGGCGCGGCGTCGCGTAGGTGACGAGCGCGCTGGTGGCGATCCCGGCCTTGGCGAGCTCGGTGGTGAACAGCTTGGCGAGGTCTTCACGCGCCTTCGCCTGCATCCGGGCGGGGATTTCTTCGGAGCGGAGTTCTAATAGGAAGTCGGTCATTTGGGTCCGCACGCGAAGAAGGGAGAATTTTGTTCACGCCGAGACGCGGAGACGCGGAGCAGAAAGGGAGAATGGCCTTCAGCGCTGCGCGCGGCTGTTCGACGCCGTAGGCGTCTCGCATCACCAAGCTGAATGCTGGGAGCACGAACGCAGAAATGCGACACGTCGCCTACCTTCTGCTCCGCGTCTCCGCGTCTCCGCGTGAACACACCTTCTAAAGAGTGCATCATGCGGCCCATCCGTGTTTGTCCATCCAGGCGGCGCAAGCGCCTTTGGCGAGGTCGCGGACGCGGCCCATATAGGCCTGGCGTTCGGCGACCGAGATCACGCCGCGCGCCTGCAGCAGGTTGAACACGTGGCTGGCCTTGATCGCCTGCTCGTAGGCGGGGATCGGCAGCGTGTGGTTCAGGCTGTTCTCGCATTCGGCGACGTGCTTGCGGAACTGGTCGAACAGCGAGTCCGTGTCGGCGACCTCGAAGTTCCACTTCGACATCTCCTGCTCGTTCTCCAGGAACACCTCGCCGTAGGTCACGCCGGCGTCGTTGAACGCGAGGTCGTAGACGCTGTCCTTGTCCTGGATATACATCGCCAGCCGCTCGAGCCCGTAGGTCAGCTCGCCCGCGACGGGCTTCATGTCGAAGCCGCCCATCTGCTGGAAATAGGTGAACTGAGTCACCTCCATGCCGTCGCACCAGACCTCCCAGCCGAGCCCCCACGCGCCGAGCGTCGGGCTTTCCCAGTCGTCCTCGACGAAGCGGATGTCGTGCTTCAGCATGTCGATGCCGATCGCGGCCAGGCTGCCGAGGTAGAGTTCCTGGAGGTTGGCGGGCGAAGGCTTCAGGATCACCTGATACTGGTAATAATGCTGGAGCCGGTTCGGGTTCTCGCCGTAGCGGCCATCGGTCGGGCGGCGGCAGGGCTGGACGAACGCGGCGTTCCACGGCTTCGGCCCGAGCGCGCGCAGCGTCGTGGCGGTGTGGAAGGTGCCCGCGCCCATTTCCATGTCGTAGGGCTGCAGGATCAGACACCCGTGCTCGCTCCAATAGTCATGGAGCGTGAGGATCATGCGCTGGAAGCTGAGAGGCTTTTTCAGGGGCTGGGTCAGGTGCTGGGTCACGGGCGGGCTTTGGCGGATGGGGGTGCGCGAGGCAAGTGGTGCGTTACGGTGGGGCGTCCTACATGGGGGCGACCAACGATAAGGATGCCCTGGCCTTGAAGCTGTTTTCGAAGATCGTCTCGTTCCGTTCCGCCCCGTTCCGGTCGACTCTGTCTGCAATGGCGATGGCGTTCGCCCTCCCCGCCTGTGCGCAGGTCGCGCCGAAGCCCGTGCAGGCCGCCAACGGTGCCGATCCGGCTTTGTGGGTGGTAAAGGACAAGGACACGACGATCTATCTGTTCGGGACGATCCATGTGCTGAAACCCGGCATGACGTGGTTCGACGAGGCAGTGAAGACCGCGTTCGACCGGTCGCAGCAGGTGGTGCTCGAGCTGGTGATGCCTGATCCGGCCAAGATGCAGACTTTGGTCATGGCGAGCGGCGTGGCGAAGGACGGGCCGACGCTGACCGAGCAGCTGCCCGCGGACAAGCGCGCGGCGTATGCGAAGGCGGTGACCGATCTGGGGCTGCCGGCGAATGCGTTCGATCGGTTCCGGCCGTGGCTCGCGGCGACCAACCTGTCGATCGCGCCGCTGTCGAAGCTGGGGTATGATTCGGCGAACGGGCCGGAGCAGGTGATCACCGCGGCGGCGAAGGCGGCGGGCAAGCCGGTGATCGGGCTGGAGACGGCGGAGCAGCAGCTGGGCTATTTCGGCGGGCTGTCGCAGAAGGCGCAAATCCAGTTTCTGGGGAGCACGATCGACGAACTGCCCAAGCTCGAGAGCACGATGGCGACGATGGTCGACGAATGGGCGAAGGGCGATCCCGAGGCGCTCGCGCGCGAGATGAACGACAGTTTGAAGGACTCGCCCGAGGTGGCGAAGGTGTTGCTGGTGGATCGTAACGCGCGCTGGGCGGAGTGGGTGAAGACTCGGCTCGGGACGCCGGGGACGGTGTTCGTGGCGGTGGGTGCGGGGCATCTGGCGGGGCAGGACAGCGTGCAGGCGCAGTTGGCGAAGCTTGGCGTGAAGGCGGAGCGGGTTCGGTATTGAGGCCCTCGTCATCCTGACGAAAGTCAGGATCCAGAGTCATAGACGTGGCACCAGTAACCCTGGATCCTGACTTTCGTCAGGATGACGGAGGAGTGTTTGGGGCTGCTCGGGTGATTGCAATTCACCCCATCTTCCGCTATGCGCCCGCGCTTCCGGTCCATGGTCATCCCTGGAGGCGTGGGCGGGAAGAACAACAAACGAGTTTCGGAGAATACAGATGAGCGACCAGTTGACGCTCGCAGCCGAGACGCGTGACCGGGTTGGCAAGGGAGCCTCCCGGGCGCTGCGTCGTGATGGCCGCGTGCCTGCCGTGATCTACGGCCTGAACAAGGAACCCACCTCGGTTCACCTCGAGGAAAAGGCGCTGATGAAGGCGCTGATGACCGGCCACTTCATGAACTCGATCGTGATGGTCAACGGCATCCGCACGCTGCCGAAGGACGTGTCGTTCCACCCGGTCTCGGATCGCCCGATCCATGTCGACTTCCTGCGCATCGGCGAGCATTCGACCGTGACGGTCGCCGTGCCGATCGTGTTCGAGGACGAAGACGACGCGCCGGGCATCAAGAAGGGCAAGGGCGTCCTCAACATCACGCGCCACGAGGTCGAGCTGGTCGTCGACGCATCGGACATCCCGAGCGAGATCACGATTTCGCTCGCCGGCATGGAGATCGGTGATTCGATCCACATCAGCGACGTGAAACTGCCCAAGGGCGCCGTGCCCGCGATCGACGACCGCGACTTCGCGATCGCCACGATCGTGCCGCCGACCGTCCCGACCGTCGAGGACGAAGAGCTCGAGGCAGAGGTCGCCGAGGCGCAGGCTGCCGAGGCTGCTTCGGATGAAGAGCCGGTTGTCGAGCCTAACGACGATAACAACGACGACGACAAGATCACCACGCAGAAGCACGACTAAGCGATTGGTCGCCTCGTCTTCGGATGAGGCATGCGACGTGATCTGGCGGGCGGGAAAGCTAGGGCTTTCCCGCCCGTTTCGTTTTAAGGGCGTGCCCTGCCCTGCTGTTCCCCCGCGAAGGCGGGGGCCCAGGATCAAGCAGCGCCATCGCCCGCTACCCTGGGCTCCTGCGTGCGCAGGAGAACGGCGTATGCGGCTACCGCGTTATTTTGGAGAATACCGACGTGCAGATCTGGGCGGGACTCGGCAATCCGGGGGCGCAATATGCGATGCACCGGCACAATGTCGGGTTCATGGTCGCCGACGCGATCGCCGAGGTGCACGGCTTCGGCGCGGTCAAGAAGCAGTTCCAGGGGTGGACGCAGGAGGGCCGGATCGGCTCCACGAAGATCCTGCTGCTCAAGCCTGCGACCTTCATGAACGACAGCGGCCGCGCGATCGGCGAGGCGCTGCGCTTCTACAAATTGGGCGTCGAGGCGCTGACGGTGTTCCACGACGAGCTCGACATCGCCCCCTTCCGCGTCAAGGTAAAGACCGGTGGCGGGACCGCGGGACATAACGGGCTGCGCTCGACCGATCAGCATCTGGGGCCGGACTTTCGCCGCGTGCGCCTCGGGATCGGGCATCCGGGCCACAAGGATCGCGTCACCGGATACGTGCTCGGCAATTACGCCAAGACCGAGATCGAGCCGCTGTCCGACATGCTCGGCGCGATCGCCGCGGAGGCGGCGTGGCTGGCGGCGGGCGACGACGTCCGCTTCATGAATGATGTCGCTGTGAGGATGCAACCATGACCACCCGTTCGCTGTTCGCCACACGGTTCTACGAGGCCGATCTCGGCGATGACGATTTGGTCGAGGAACTGGAGGACGCGGCGCTCGAACTGTCCAAGGCCGATCGCGCGGGTGTCGCTTGGTCGAAGGCGCATGGCTATCGTGGGTACACGTCGTACGCGTCGCTGAACGACCTGCCGTTGCGCGATCCGCGGTTCGGCGATCTGGTGCGGTTGCTCAACAAGCATGTCGCGCAGTTCGCGAAGGATTGCGCGTTCGATCTGGGCGGGCGGAAGCTGAAGCTCGACAGCCTGTGGGTGAACGTCCTGAAGCCGGGCGGCGCACATTCGGGGCATATCCATCCGCACAGCGTCGTGTCGGGGACGATGTACGTGACGATTCCGGAAGGCGCGGGCGCGCTGAAGCTGGAGGATCCGCGGCTGCCGATGATGATGGCCGCGCCGACTCGGCTGGAGGATGCGCCGGAGGATCTGCGGACGTTCGTCTATGCGGTGCCGAAGCCGGGGAGCGTGTTTCTTTGGGAGAGCTGGCTGCGGCACGAGGTCGTGCCGAATGCTGCGAAGGGCGAGCGGATCAGCATCAGTTTCAATTATCGGTGGTGAGGGGGCCCTCACCCTCTGTCATCCTGACGAAAGTCAGGATCCAGAGCCAAGCAGCGTAGGCGCCCGTTACCCTGGATCCTGACTTTCGTCAGGATGACGGGGGGGCGCTTCGGGATGACCAAATCTCCCGTTTTCCTGCGAACGCAGGAATCCAGGGTTACGGGGTTCGACGTTCTTGACCCTGGGCTCCTGCGTTCGCAGGAGAACCGCGGTTTGAGGGGGCGGCGTGCATAACACGCCGCCCCCTCCCCGATCAGGCCGCGGGCATCGACGCCATGTCGATGACGAAGCGGTACTTCACGTCGCTCTTGACCATGCGCTCATACGCCGGCTCGATCTCGTCCATCCGGATCATCTCGATGTCCGACACCAGGCCGTGCTCATTGCAGAAATCGAGCATTTCCTGCGTCTCCGCGATCCCGCCGATCAGCGAGCCCGCCAGCTGACGACGGCGGAAGATCAGGTTGCCGACCGAGGGCGACGGATGCGGCTCGGCGGGCACGCCGACCAACGTCATCGTGCCATCGCGCTTGAGCAGCTCGAGGAACGGGTCGAGATTGTGCGGTGCGGCAACCGTGTTCAGGATGAAGTCGAAGCTGTTCATATGCGCCACCATCGCATCGGCATCCTTCGACACGATCAGGTCCTTGGCGCCCAGACGCTTGGCGTCGTCGCGCTTGCCCGGCGAGGTCGAGAAGACATAGACCTCGGCGCCCATCGCGTTGGCGATCTTGACGCCCATGTGGCCGAGACCGCCGAGACCGACGATGCCGACCTTCTGGCCGGGGCCGACCTTCCAGTGCTTGAGCGGCGAATAGGTGGTGATCCCGGCGCACAGCAGCGGTGCGACCGCGGCGAGATCGCCTTCGGGATGCGAGACCTTCAGCACGAAGCCCTCGTCGACGACGATATGGTCCGAATAACCGCCGAACGTGTGGCCGCCGAGCACGGGATCAGGGCCGTTATACGTGCCGACAAACCCGGTCGTCTCGCAATATTGCTCCTCGCCGTCGGTGCAGGACGGGCACTGGCCGCAGCTGTCGACCATGCAGCCGACGCCGGCAATGTCGCCGACCTTGAACTTGGTGACGTCGTCGCCGACCGCGGTGACGCGTCCGACGATCTCGTGCCCCGGAACGCACGGGTACAGCGTGCCGTCCCACTCGCCCTTGGCGGTGTGGAGATCCGAGTGGCAGACGCCGCAGAACGCAATGTCGATCGCGACGTCGGTCTTGCCCGGCGCGCGGCGCTCGAAGCTGAACGGCGCGAGCGGCGTTGCGGGGGATTGCGCGGCAAAGCCGTTGGCGGTGGTGGTCATGCTATTCCTAAATTCTGACTGGCAGAGCGGGATATACGCACGGGGATCGAGATATCTACCGACCGGTACGGTAATTTTGCTGCATTGCGGCAATCGGGTGGATCGATCAGTCGGGCACCCATACTCCACCCCGGCGGAGGCCGGGGCCCAATTGGAAAGGTGGCAGTAACAGCGCGCAGAGCGTTGCCAGAGACGTCCCCCAATTGGGCCCCGGCCTTCGCCGGGGTGGTTCACCTCATCAACGTGGCGAATCGAGATACAGGCGCAGGCGTCCTTGCTGGCGTTCCTCTTCGCCCTGTCCTAAAGCGCCCGCATATTCTTATACCCCAATCTCAAACTGAAGGCATATCATGGGTTTTCGCTGCGGCATCGTGGGGCTGCCGAACGTCGGCAAGTCCACCCTCTTCAACGCGCTGACGCAGACGGCCGCGGCGCAGGCGGCGAACTATCCGTTCTGCACGATCGAGCCCAACGTCGGCAATGTCGGCGTGCCCGACAAGCGGCTCGACTCGCTGGCGAAGATCGCAGGCTCGCAGAAGATCATCGAGACGCAGCTGGGCTTCGTCGACATCGCCGGCCTCGTGCGCGGCGCGTCGAAGGGCGAAGGGCTCGGCAACCAGTTCCTCGGCAACATCCGCGAGGTCGACGCGATCGTCCACGTGCTGCGCTGTTTCGAGAATGGCGACGTGACTCATGTCGACAACAAGGTCGATCCGATCGCCGATGCCGAGACTGTCGAAACGGAACTCATGCTGAGCGATCTCGAAAGCCTCGAGAAGCGCGTCCCCAACCTCGCCAAGAAGGGCATGCAGGGCGACAAGGAGGCCAAGATCGGCGCCGCCGTGCTGGGCCAGGCGCTAGACCTGCTCCGCGAGGGCAAGCCCGCGCGGCTGACCGTGCCCAAGGACGAGGACGAGGCGCGCGTGTTCGCACAGGCGCAGTTGCTGACCGCCAAGCCCGTCCTGTACGTGTGCAACGTCGACGAGGGCGATGCTGCGAACGGCAATGCGCTATCGGCGCGCGTGTTCGAGAAGGCCGCGGCCGAGGGCGCCGAGGCGGTCGTCGTGTCGGCGGCGATCGAGGCGGAGATCGCGACGATGCCCGCCGAGGATCGCGGCGAGTTCCTGGGCGAGCTGGGGCTGGAAGAGACCGGCCTCGCGCGCGTCATCACCGCAGGCTACAAGCTGCTCCAACTGCTGACCTTCTTCACGGTCGGCCCGAAGGAAGCGCGCGCCTGGACCGTCCATGCGGGCGCGACCGCGCCGCAGGCCGCGGGCGAGATCCACGGCGATTTCGAAAAGGGCTTCATCCGCGCCGAGACGATCGCGTTCGACGACTTCATCGCGCTGGGCGGGGAATCCAAGGCACGCGAGGCAGGCAAGCTGCGCGCCGAGGGCAAGGCGTATGTCGTCCATGACGGCGACGTGATGCACTTCCTGCATAGTTGAGCGTTTGGCGGTGGCGGGTCAGCGATAGTCCTCGCAGGCTATCCCGTCGCCGTCACCGTCCATGCCGGCACGATAGCCCGGCTGGCCGCGGTAGAGCGGCGCGGCGCCCGCCGCTCGCACGTCGCGGCATCCGCCGTAATGCACCGCGCTTTCGGACGGGGCGCTGGTCGATTGGCGGGCCGGTGTCGACGATCCATAGGCCGGCCGATCGATATTGTAGGGCTCGGCGTCGGCTACGCGCCGGGCCGGTGCGACCATAGGGCGCGTCGACGCGGGCGGCGCTGTGACCGCCGGATCGGGCCGCGGTCTGGTATCGACGAGCGCCGGGGCTGCGATCGGCGGCGGTTCGGTGGCTTTCCAGACACCGGCAAACATCAATGTCGAGGCGATCGCAGTGACCGCGATAAAGGAACGCTCCATGGCGTGACCTTACGGGCGTACTGGTTGACGAAGATTTATCGTCGGTTCGGCCTCTGGGGGTGCGACGGTACGGGCGCGATGCCTCCTATGGGGAGGGAATCAGACGTTCAACTTTTGGGGTTTCTTCAATCAGCTGGCAGTTACGGAGACTGATCGCAGCCGAGCCCCGGGCAGCATTTTACATCCCTCTTCTATCGCTATCCCCGCGGACGCTTGTCGTGGTCCGGCAACCCGGAACAAAGAAACGGATGGGGCAAGAAACAAAAGGCCATTCGCCCCCGGTCGTGAACGCTCAAACGTTGCCACGGCGTCCTGAGAGGCATGGTTCGACACCGACAATCTGGGACGATCTCGCCCATTGAGCCCTGTCGTTGTTAGCTGGGTACGGCTTTCATCATCCATAGTGGATAAGTCGTATGTATATACGGGCTGAACAGGCGCGGCCGAGCTTGGCAGACGGTGAGCTATCGCCGAGAACCGGGCGGCGCACTCACTGAGGGTCTCAGGTGCCTGACCGCAGGCCGCTACTAGAAAGGCGACCGAGATAGCCGCAGCGCTTCGCATACAAAACCTTCCAAATCCTGCTCGCAATCATACACGGATACCTCTCATCGGAAAGACCGGTCACGAACGACCGGAATTGAGCGTTAGCTGTCGGCCTTGGTATGATCACGCAATGCCAGCGGCTGTCTTGCGGGTTTGCGGCCGGCTGCGGCGACGATGACGGCGCTGGACAGGAGGATGCTGGAGACGAGCGCGCCGACCGACAGCAGGCCGGCGGTCGTTACTGCGGCGTCAAACGTGGTGCGCTTGCCGATCCGGATCGAGACTGTGGCGGCGGAGGTTTGGCGGGTTTTGGTTCGCTCGGGGGCGTTGGGGTCTTCATGCGGCGAGGCTGGACCTTTCGCGGCTTTCGGGCAAGGCGGCGCGGTGCGGCCGCGAGGGTTGGGGCGCGTTCGGCGCGAGACTGGCTGGTTGTGGCGCGTCGCGCGGGGGGTAGACCGGCGGCATGATCGCGCGTCTGATCCTGGCTTTGCTCCTTGCCGCGTTTGCGTTTCCTGCGGTGGCGCCGGCGGCGTGCCATGACGCATCTATGTCGCGCGGCCACGGCGTCGTGATGGATATGGCGGGGATGCGCGGGACGCGGGCGGCGATATCGGATCATGCGTCGGACCAGCGGCCGGATCACGAACCCGACCGCAAGGCGACCCCGCTGCATGGCTGTATCGGGTGCGTCCCGCCTTCGAACTGGAACGCCGCTCGGGTTCTCGGGCCGGCGTTGCGGGAACCGGCGATGGTGACCGAGCGGGCGGCGGTGCTGGATCTCGGGGCTGGCGTCGCGCCGGCGTTGCGGCCTCCGCGAGACGCCTGATCGTTGGGTGCTGACGCACCCCGATGTTTAGGCGTTTCAAGGATATAACGATGACTCGATCGAGGTTGCTCGCGGCTGGTGCCGTGAGGGCGATGCTGCTTGCGGGCGGTGTCACGGGAACAATGCTGCCGGCTGGCGCAGTGGCGCAGCACGCCATGTCCATGCCGGGCATGACGATGCCGATGCCGGATGCGGCGCACAAGACGACGGTGAAGAGAGCCAGGCCGCGACCGGTCGCGAAGCGGTCGGGTGGGCGTTCGACGGCTCCGACGGTTCGTCCGTCGCAGTCCGGCGTTACGGTCGATCATGCGACGATGGACCATTCGGTCATGCAGGACGCTGCTCCGGTCGTTCCTCCGGTTCCGGCCGCACCGTCTGTGATGCCGGACGCCCGGCTGGAAGTTGGGCCGGACGCCATGCCGGGGATGGATCATGGTGCGATGGGGCGCGCGATGATCGATGACGCTGCCTACCGCGCGGCGTCCGATGCGGCCGTGGCGAAGATGCCGGCGGGGTCGGCGATGGCGGGGATGGCGATGGGAACGTCGGCCGGCTTCTACGGCCAGGGTAGCGGGACGTCGCGGCTGCCGGCGGCCGAGGGGCCGATGCGCGGGTATATGAGACAGGCGGGCGCGTGGATGCTGATGGCGCACGGCTATGCGTGGGGCGTCGCGACCGACCAGGGGGGTCCACGCGGGAAGAGCGAGGCGTTCGTCCAGTCGATGGCGATGCTGATGGCGGACCGCGATCTGGGCGAGCGGTTTCATATCCAGCTCAGGACGATGAACAGCCTCGAGCCGCTGATGGGCGCGCGGGGCTACACAAATTTGTTCGCGACGGGCGAGCTGGCGAACGACCGTCCGCTGGTCGATCGGCAGCACCCGCACGATTTGTTCATGGAGCTGGCTGCCAAGCTCGATTACCGGCTCGGCAATGGCGCCACCGTGTTCCTGTACGGCGGGCCGGTCGGCGAGCCCGCGCTGGGGCCGAGCGCGTTCATGCACCGCGGGTCGGCGCGGTATCAGCCGATGTCGCCGATCACGCATCACTGGTTCGATTCGACTCATATCACCTACGGCGTGGTGACGGCGGGGTATGCGACGCCCGCGTTCCAGCTGGAGGCGTCGGCGTTCAAGGGGCGCGAGCCGGACGAGCATCGCTGGAATATCGAGACGCCGCGGCTCGATTCCTGGAGCGTGCGGGGCACGTGGACGCCGTCGCCGTTCTGGGCGGTGCAGGTGAGCCATGGGCGGCTGAAGGAGCCCGAGGCGCAGCATCCCGGCGAGGACGAGAACCGTACCACCGCCAGCGTGCAATATGCGCGCGGCGGGCTGGCCACGACATTCGCGTATAGCCTCAAGGACCGGGTGCCGGGGGAGAAATTGAGCGCGTTCCTGGCGGAGGCGACGTACGAGCTGACGCCGCGGCATGCGGTGTTCGGCCGGCTCGAGAACGTGGCGAACGACGAGCTGTTTCCCGACGAGGCGGACCCGCTGCACGACACCAAGTTCCGCGTGACGAAGGCGGCGGTCGGGTACGCGTACCGGCTGCCGATCATCGGGCCGCTCGGGCTGGCGCTGGGCGGGACGGTGGCAGCCTATGCCAAGCCGGCGGCGCTGGAAGCGGCTTACGGGAAGGCGCCGGTGAGTTGGACGCTGTTCAGCAAGCTGGCGGTCGGGTTGTAGGGTTCGGGCGCATCGACAGCACGGCCTGCGCCGTCCTCACCCCCTCGGCGAAGGCCGGGGCCCAGTTGGCTCGGCCGGGCTAACCGTTCGCAACGCACATCAGCGACGTCGCCCAACTGGACCCCGGCCTTCGCCGGGGAGGTGCTTTGTGCAAACGAACCCAAATTTCGAGCTGTCGCACACTGGTCATGGCTGCATATCGGCCCCGCCCGACGGATCGCTTCCACTCGCCGTTCGTGCCGCGTAAGGACCGCGCGAAGTCGCCACCTTCTCGGGACGAACGGTTATGATCAAGACGACTGCGCTCGCACTCCTCGGACTGACGCTCGCCGGGTGCGCCTATCCGTACACGCCCCCTGCCCTGGCGCCGATTACTGCCCCCGCCCCGCCATCGACGGCAGCGGCGGCGATGCCCGGCGAGACACGCGCGCCGGTCACGATCCTGGTATCGATCGACGGCTTCCGGCCGGATTATCTCGATCGGGGCGGGACGCCCAACCTCAACCGCCTTCGCACAGGCGGGGTGTTCGCGGGCATGCGGCCGTCGTTCCCGAGCATCACCTTTCCCAATCACTGGACGCTGGTGACGGGCCTGCGTCCCGATCGCAGCGGGATCATCGGCAACAAGATGGAGGATCCGGCGCGACCGGGCGAGACCTTCACGATGGCGACCGACGATCCGTTCTGGTGGAGCGAGAGCTCGCCGATCTGGGTCGACGCGGAGAAGGCCGGGATCCGGACCGCAACGATGTTCTGGCCGGGCGCGAACGTGGCGGTCGGCGGCACGGTGAAGCGCGACAGCCACGGGGCGATCGACGGCGGCACGCGACCGGAGGACTGGCAGCAGTTCAACCAGCAGGTGTCGGGCACGCAGCGAGTCAATGCGGTGCTCGACTGGATGCGGCGGCCCGCGGCGATCCGCCCGAAGCTGGTGACGTTGTATTTCGATACGGTGGACAGCGCAGGCCATGCGGACGGGCCGGACAGCGCGGGTGTCACTCAGGCCGTGGCGGACGTCGATGCGAGCATCGGTGCGCTGGTCGACGGCCTCGCCGCGCTGGGACAGACGGCGAACCTTGTCATCGTCGCGGACCACGGCATGGCGGCGACGAGCAGCACCCGCGTCGTGGCGCTCGATACGATCGCGGACAAGGCGGACTATCGCACCGTCGAGATGGGGCCGTACGCGACAATGTTCGCGGTGCCGGGGCATGAGGCGGCGCTGGAGGCACGGTTGCTGAAGCCCCATGCGCACCTGCAGTGCTGGCGGAAGGGGGAAATCCCGGCGCGGTTCCATTACGGACGCAATCCGCGGGTGCCGAGCTATCTGTGCCTCGCCGATGTCGGCTGGCGGGTCGACACCAGCGCGCCGACCAAGGCGTCGGTCGGCGGGATGCATGGGTATGACAATATGGCGCCGGAGATGCGCGCGCTGTTCATCGCCAACGGGCCGGCGTTCGCACGCGGCAAGACGATCCCGAGCTTCGACAATGTCGCGATCGAGCCCTTGCTGCGCGACCTGATCGGACTGCCCGCCGAAGCGGGGCTGGACGGCACCGACGCGCCCTTCCAGAAGGTGATGCAACGATAAGAGGAGAGGTTTGCGTGCAGTATTTCGAGGATATCGAGGTCGGTCGGACCGCGTCGTTCGGCGCCTATGCCGTCACCCGCGAGGAGGTGATGGACTTCGCGGCGAAATACGATCCGCAGCCGTTTCACCTGTCGGACGAGGCTGCCGCGCAGACGCATTTCGGGCGGCTGTCGGCGAGCGGGTGGCATACCTGCGCGATGACGATGTCGATGCTGGTCGCGCACCTGAAGGAGAACCAGCAGGCGGGCCTTGGGTCACCCGGGATCGACGAGCTGAAGTGGGTAAAGCCGGTGTATCCGGGCGACACGCTGCGGTGCGAAACCGAGATCCTGGAGAAGCGCGCTTCGGCAAGCCGGCCGGAGATGGGAATCTTCAAGAGCCGGATGCGCGTGCTCAACCAGGACGATGTTCTGGTGATGACGTTCGTGTCGAACGGGCTGGTGCAGACGCGCCCATAGGACGCGCCTGCACGCTCTGTCTAAGCTTGGCGCGGATTAGCGCGGCGTGCGGTTGCCACCGCGATTGCCGCCACGGTTGCCGCCGCCGAAGGTGCGACCGCCGCCGCCGCCAGTGCCGCGGTTCTGGCGGAACTCGCGGCGGTCCTGGCGGGCTTCGCTGCGATAGCCCTGGCGGGCGTCGCGACGCTCGCCGCGGAACTGGTCGCGGGTGACCTGGCCGTTGCGCAACTGACCGCGATCTTCGCGGCGATCCTGACGGAAGTCGCGATTGGCTTCGCGGCGATCCTGGCGATAGTCGCGGGCGGCGGGGCTGTTGCCGCGCGCGAAATTGCCCCAGTTGCCGCCACCGCGATAATTGCCGCGGCGACCCTGCCAGTAACGCTGCTGAGCGCCGTTCCAGCGATAGGGACGACGGTTGCGATCGTAGACGTACACGCCCGAGCCGGGATAATAATAATCGCCGCTCCAGCCGTAATAGGAATTCAGGCCGCCATAGCCGGCGAACCCGTCATAGCCGCCGCCGTACCCCCCGCCATAACCGGCGCCGCCATAGCCACCGCCGTAATAGGGATCGCTGGCGTAGCCGACGCCTGCGCCGCCATAGCCGTAGCCGTCGGTGCAGCCTGCAACGCCTAGTCCGAGACCCAGAGCTAGGCCGATAATGCCGAAGCGCTTCATAAACATGGAGATTCTCCCGTACGTGGAGAGCGGACACAACGCGCCGCCATTCGTCGCACAACGGACTCTGTGTGTCGCAAGTTCCATGAACGGGGTCTGACGGGGTTTTGGGCCGGGGGTGGGAAAGGGGTCTGACGAGTTTGAGTTCGGCGAGAGCCTCGGGGGACCGGGACGCCTTACCTTACTGTTCCTCCGCGTACGCCGGGGTGCAGGGTAGCGGTACGCTACGATATTTAGCTGGGCCCCCGCGTCCGCGGGGGAACGGTTTGGGAGGGACGGTTCCTCCCCGGCAGAGGCCGGGGCCCAATTGGAATGGCTGAAGTAATGGGGCGACGCCCTTCGTTAGCAACGTTCCCCAACTGGACCCCGGCCTCCGCCGGGGAGGTATCTAGTGGTGCGTAGTTCAGTCCACTCCAAGCGTGCGCTAGGTGCGAGCATTGGATGACGACGTGTATCGGCGCCGCCCCGGCGATCTCCTCGGTCCACAGAACGAGGGCGCTGCTGATGTGGAGCGGTGGCGGTAGACGCGGCTGTAGAAAGCCATGCTGAGGATCATGGCCACACCCTAACTGTTCCCCCGCGGAAGCGGGGGGCCAGGGTGGCGGGGTGCTGCGGTACTTAGCTGAGCCCCGACGTCGCGGGGGAACGGACGGTCCCTCCCCGGCGGAGGCCGGGGCCCAATTGGAATGGCTGAAGTAACGGGGCGACGCCCTTCGTTGGCAACGTTCCCCAATTGGACCCCGACCTACGCCGGGGGGGAGCTGTGGTTGGCGGCGGGCGCGCGATATGCGAGCGGCGGGCGCGCGGCGAGCGATCAGTGGCCGGGGAAGTCGATCAGGGCCGTGGCGTCGATGCCGTCGGCGCGCAACGCCTCCGCGCCGCCGAGATCGGGGAGGTCGACCAGGAACTGCGCCTGCGTGACCACCGCGCCCGCCTTGTTGAGCAGGCGGACCGCGGCCCGCGCGGTGCCGCCGGTGGCGATCAGATCGTCGACCAGCAGGACGCGCGCGCCGGGCGCGAAGGCGTCGGCGTGGATCGCGATACGGTCAGTGCCATATTCGAGCGCATAATCCTCGGCGATCGTCGCGCCGGGGAGCTTGCCGTCCTTGCGGATCAGCAACACGCCCGCCTTCAGCGGCGCGGCGAGCGCGGCCGCGAACAGGAAGCCCCGCGCCTCGATACCTGCAACGAGATCGACCGGGCCCGAGACCGCCGCGACCATCCGCTCGATCGCGGTCGCCCAGCCGGTCGGGTCGAGCAGCAAGGTGGTGATGTCGCGAAACTGGATGCCGGGCTTGGGGAAGTCCGGGATGGTGCGGATCAGCGCTTTGAGGTCGGCGTTGCGCTCTTCGGTATCGGACATAAGCGTTCCCTTCTTCGCACGGGCGGCAGACGTATCGCGGCACCACATTACGGCCAAAACGAAAGCGGCGGATCGGGCTGTTCGCCCGTCCGCCGCTCCCTCTATCCGTGCGCCCTTACCGTGGGAGCCCTGCGATCATCAATGCTTAACGTCGCGCCAGACATTCTGATACGCGCCCCAGGCAAGCCCGCAGAAGATCAGGATGAAGATGATCGACGCGAACCCGGCGGCGTGGCGGGCCTCGAGGTTGGGCTCGGCGGTCCAGGTCAGGAACGCCGACACGTCGGTCGACATCTGCTCCTTGGTCGGCTTCGTCCCGTCCGCATAGGTCACCTGACCATCCGAGGTCAGCGGCGGCGGCATCGCGATGTTGAGGTTCGCGAAATACGGGTTGTAATGGAGACCCTCGGGCGTCTTGATGTCCGGGAATTCCTTCAGCAGCGCAGCAGGCTGCGTCGTGTAGCCGGTCAGCAGCGAGTGGACATAGGCGGTCCCCTCCTCGCGCGCCTTGGTGATCAGCGAGAGATCGGGCGGCAGCGCGTTGTTGTTCGCGGCGCGGGCGGCAACCTCGTTGGCGAACGGCGACGGGAAGCGATCCGACGGGATGTTCTTGCGTGTCGCGGGCTCGCCGGTCTCGGGGTTGATCGACGGCTGTTCGATCACCCACTGGTTGGCGATCGCCTTAACCTCGGGGTCGGTATAGCCGATCTGGGTCAGGTCGCGGAACGAGAGCAGCCGCAGCGAGTGGCAGGCCGAGCAGACTTCCTTGTAGACCTGGAACCCGCGCTGGAGCTGGCGACGGTCGAACTTGCCGAACACGCCGTTCGAGGCGAGCTCGAGTTCCTTGGGGTGCTTGTGCGCGACGCTCTCCGCGGTCGGCGCGACGGGGTCGGTGATGACCCCGACCACGCTGCCGAAGAGCGCGATGCCGAGCACCAGCACGAAGGCCGCGCCGACCAGGGATGCGATGAGACGAACCATGTGTGTATCCTCGAGTTCGTATCAGTGCGCGGCGTGCGGCGTGGACGACGTCGGCGACGTCTCAAGGGCGGTATGCGCAGGGCTGGTCCCGCCATGATTGGCCAGCACGGCCTCGGTGATCGAGTTGGGCAGCGGCCGCGGCCGTTCGGAGCGCGAGATGATCGGCAGGATGATCAGGAAATGCGCGAAATAATAGGCCGCGCAGATCTGGCTGAGGATCACGTAGAACGCATTCGCAGGCGCCCCACCGCAATAGCCGAGCACGAAGATATCGGCGACCAGCACCCAGAACGCGATCCGCGCCTTGGGCCGATAGTTCATCGAACGCACCGGCGAGCTGTCCAGCCAGGGCAGGAAGAACAGCAGCAGGATCGAGCCGAACATCGCCAGCACGCCCCAGAGCTTCGCCGGCAGGATGAAGTCCGCGGTGAAGGCGCGCAGGATCGCGTAGAACGGCCAGAAATACCATTCGGGGACGATGTGCGCGGGCGTCGAAAGCGGGTTCGCCGGGATGTAGTTATCCGGGTGGCCGAGATAGTTCGGGAAGAAGAACAACAGGCTCGCGAACACCAGCATGAAGATGCCGAGCCCGAAGCCGTCCTTGGCCGTGTAATAGGGGTGGAACGGGACGGTGTCCTGCTCGCCCTTCACGTCGACGCCGGTCGGGTTGTTCGACCCCGGGATGTGCAGCGCCCAGATGTGCAGGATGATGACCCCCGCGATCACGAACGGCAGCAGGTAATGCAGCGAGAAGAAGCGGTTGAGCGCGGCGTTGTCGGGGGCGAATCCGCCCAGCAGCCAGATGCGGATGGTGTCGCCGACCAGCGGGATCGCCGAAAAGAACCCGGTGATGACCTGCGCGCCCCAGAAGCTCATCTGGCCCCAGGGAAGCACGTACCCCATGAACGCGGTCGCCATCATCAGCAGGAAGATGACCACGCCGAGCAGCCACACCATCTCGCGCGGTGCCTTGTACGAGCCGTAATAGAGCCCGCGGAAGATGTGCGTGTAGACGACGATAAAGAACATCGACGCGCCATTGGCGTGCGCATAGCGCAGGAACCAGCCCGCGTTGACGTCGCGCATGATGCTTTCGACCGAATCGAACGCGACCGCGCCGTTGGCGGCATAATGCATCGCCAGCACGATGCCGGTGATGATCTGGATCGCGAGCGCGGCGCCGGCAAGGACGCCGAAGTTCCAGAAGTAATTGAGGTTGCGCGGGACGGGATAGCCGCCGCCGAGTGAATTATAGACGAGCCGGGGAACGGGAAGTCGCTCATCCAGCCACCGCGTCAGCGGCAGCTTCGGTTCGTATTGCTTGGCCCAGGGAAAGCTCATGATGTTTTCCTCAGCCTACCGTGACGACGGTGTCGGAATTGAAGGCATAGTCCGGAACGTGGAGGTTCGACGGAGCGGGGCCTTTGCGGATGCGCGCGGCGGTGTCGTAGGCCGAGCCGTGGCACGGGCAGAAATAGCCGCCGAACGGGCCCTTGTTCTCGCCCTCGCCCGCGCCGAGCGGGACGCAGCCGAGATGCGTGCAGACGCCGAGCGTGATCAGCCAGTTCTTCTTGCCCGCCTTGGTCCGCTGTTCCAGCGTCTGCGGATCGCGCAGCGTCGAGATGTCGACCGCGTCGGCTTCCGAGATTTCCTTCGGCGTCAGGTTGCGCACGAACAAAGGCTGCTTGCGGAACGACGTCTTGATCGCCTGGCCGGGGAGGATCTTCGACAGGTCGATCTCGGTGGTCGACTGCGCGAGCACGTCGGCCGAGGGGTTCATCTGGTTGATGAGCGGCAGGACGATCGCGACGGCGCCGACGCCGGCGAAGGAGACGGCGGCAATGTTGATGAAATCACGGCGGCGAGGGTCATGGGCCTCTTCGTGAAACGGCTCTGGCGATTCGCCGGGAGGAACCATGTCGTCGACTGTCGCCATTCATCTCGCCCTTGCACGTTATTTTTTTCGTGGCCGACTGGGTTACCCGGTTTCGCGAAACCATATCCCCATTCCGCCCGACCGTCCCCACGGAGGCTGCGTTCTGATAGACGGCGCGACCGCGCTTTGCCAACTCCCTTTTGCTTTGGGTTACCCTTGGGCGCTCGCCGCGCTAGAGGATCGGGTATGCGTATTGCCCTGTATCAGCCCGATATCGCCGGAAATGTCGGCGCCATCCTGCGCACTGCCGCGTGCATGGGGATCGGCGTAGACCTGATCGAACCGATGGGATTCACCTGGAGCGAAAAGGCCGTGGCGCGATCCGGCATGGACTATGTCGGCGCGGTCGACGTGGTGCGGCATGTCGATTGGGACGCCTTCCTGGCGCAAGTGACGGGGCGGATCGTGCTGCTGACGACGAAGGGCGCAGTGCGGCTGGATGTGGCCGCGTTTCGCGACGACGACGTGCTGCTGATGGGAAGCGAGGGCGCCGGCGTGCCCGAGGAGGTCCACGCGCGCGCCGACCTGCGCGTACTGATCCCGATGCAGCCTGGGTTGCGATCGATGAATATCTCGGTGGCCACGGCGATCGTCGCGGCCGAGGCGTTGCGCCAGACGGACGGCTGGCCGGTGTAACGGCGACCTCGCCTTGACCCCCACCCCGTTCGTGCCGAGTAGAGACCGAGCGTCGTCGAGGGCTCGTATCGAGGTACATGTCTCTCGATACGCCATCTCGACAGGCTCGATGGCTACTCGAGACGAACGGAAAACTGGACCCGCGCATGATCGAACTCGACCCCCAGCAAGCCGCCGCCCGCCAGTGGTTCGAATCGCTTCGCAACCGCATCTGCGCGGAATTCGAGGCGATCGAGCGCGAGGCGGGCTCCGATGCCGCGTTCGCCTATACGCCCTGGGACCGGATCGACCCGTCGGGCGGGCCTGGCGGCGGTGGCGTGATGGGCGTGATGAAGGGCCGCGTGTTCGAGAAGGTCGGCGTCAACGTCTCGACCGTCGGCGGCACGTTCGAGGGGGAGTTCGCAAAGTCCATCCACGGCGCGGGCGAAGACCCCCGCTTCTTCGCAACCGGGATCAGCCTGGTCGCGCACATGGCCAACCCGCATGTGCCCGCGGTGCACATGAACTGCCGCTTCCTCAACACCACCAAGCGCTGGTTCGGTGGTGGCGGCGATCTCAATCCGCCGCTGCCGATCGAGGAGGATACGGCCGACTTCCATGCGACGATGAAGGCGGCGTGCGACGCGCATGATCCGACGCACTACGCGAGGTTCAAGGAGTGGGCGGAGACCTATTTCTACATCCCGCACCGCAAGGTCGGGCGCGGCGTGGGCGGGATCTTCTTCGATCATCTCGACGGCGATTTCGAGACCAACTTCGCGTTCACGCGCGATGTCGGCGAGGCGTTTCTCGATGCCTATCCGCGGATCGTGCGGCGGCGGATGAACACGCCGTTCGATGCGGCCGACGAGGCGCGGATGCTCGAATGGCGCGGGCGCTATGCCGAATTCAACCTCGTCTATGATCGCGGCACGCTGTTCGGGCTGAAGACCGGCGGCAATATCGACGCGATCCTGATGAGCCTGCCGCCGCGCGCGACCTGGTCGTAGGATGGCGCTGATCCCGGTCGCGGGCGACACGCTGGCGACGATCGTCACCACGCTGGAGATGCGGACGCGGCCGCCGCTCAGGCCGAGCCCGGGGTCGCGGCTGAGGCTGGTGCGGTGGGACCGCCCCGCGCTGGCGAAATACCGCGCGCTGTTCCGTCGGGTCGGCGGCCCGTGGCTGTGGTTTTCGCGGCTGGTGATGGCGGACGATGTGCTGGCGGCGATCGTCCATGATCCGGGGATCGGGGTGTATGCGGTGCTCGATCCGACGGGGATCGAGGTCGGGATGCTCGAACTCGATTTCCGGCAGGCGGGTGCGTGCGAGATTTCGTATTTCGGGCTGATCCCGGAACTGGCGGGGCAAGGTCATGGGCGGTGGCTGATGGCGGAGGCTTGCGCGCGGGCCTGGGCGAAGGGGGTGACGCGGGTCTGGCTGCATACGTGTACGCTCGATCATCCCAGCGCGCTGGGCTTCTACCGCGCGCAGGGGTTCGTGGCGGTGAAGCGGACGATCGAGACGTTTCCCGATCCGCGCGCGTCGGGGGTGCTGCCGCCGGAGACCGCGCCGCAGATCCCGTATTTGGGGAAGCTGGGGTAGACCTGAGACGGGTTTCCCCGCGAGCATAGAGCCAGCAGGCGCAACACGAAGCCCAGAGCCCCGACGTCGAAGAAGTCGCAACCGAAACTCCCTCTCCCCTCTGGGGAGAGGGGCGGGGTGAGGGGCAGCCCCAAGCGGAAACGCTGGCAACAGCCCCAACCCCTCACCCCAACCCTCTCCCCAGAGGGGAGAGGGAGCAGTTGGTGCGTGCCTTCCCCGCAGGCAGTGCAGAGCAACAAGCCTACGTGCTCGCAAACATTGGCGGCCCCCTGAGGCCCGCGCCCTACCGTGCCAGGCGGCGGTAGGCCGAGATCGCGATCAGCGCCATCGCGATGCCGGCCGCCATCGCCGCCACGGCGGCGCCGGCGTCGACGATCGCCAGCGCGACTGGGTTGGCCTGGCCGCCTTCGCGCAGCGCGCGGTCGAGCATCATGAACGGCGCGCCGACGAGCCAGCCGCTGATGTAGCTGAACGCCGCCAGCCCCATCAGCGGCAGCCCCGCGCCGCGGCTGAGCACGAAGCTGCGGCGGATCGCACCAAGCGCGCCAAGCGGGGCTTCGGCGAACAGCGCCGGGCCGGTCAGCATCGTCCGGCCGAGGATGTAGAGACCGGGAATCGCGTACAGCAGCAGCCCCGCCCCCGCCGGCAGCGACACGATGATCATCGCCAGCAGGAAGCGTGGGAATATCCGCAGGCACCGCGTCAACGCCTGCCGCAGGTCGAGCTGGTCGCGGTCGAGATACAGCGCGTAGAATAGCGACGTGCCAAAGAAGCTCATCACATAGGCAAGCAGATACCAGCCGCCATGCGCCGCCGCCCAGCTCTGCACCGCGTCGGCCCAGACGATCGCTTGCGCCTCGTTATTGCCAGCCGCCGCATCGGGCATCGGCGGATCGGGCACGACCAGCGCTAGCGCGAAGGCGGGCAGGAACAGGAACGGTGCGGCAATCCGCAGCAACAGGTCGCGGTCGCGCTTGAAGAGCGTCCAGGCGTCGGTGAGAACGGTCGCGAAATCGAGCTTCATGGGACGGCGTGTTTCTCTCTGGTCGCGACATAGAGCTGCGCGGTGAAGACGGCGGCGAGTGCCGTGAAGGCGGTGGTGACGATCGAGCCGGCAACGCCGGCGAGGAAGGCGGCCGTCGCGGTGGAGCCTGCGCCCAGCACGAGGCGGAAGATGATACCCGTGACCGCTTGCGCGGCGCCGGTAGCGACCAGCAGCACGATGCCGAACAGGATCAGCACGCCGATGATCCGCCACGTCATGCCCTTCGTGAGCTGGATCGACCGACGGATCGCACCGACGCCGAGGCGTTCGTTGAGGATGACCGGATTGAGCAGCACCAGTCGCGCGCCGATCCAGAGCAGGACGAGCAGATAGGCCAGCCCGTAAAGCGCGGTGAAGCTGGCGGCACTGACGCTGGGCGGTGTCATCTGCGCGCTCGATCCGTTCGCCGCGGCGGCGAAGTCGAAGCCGGACTGGACCAGCACGACGATCGGCGGCACCGCAAGCAGGACCGCGACGATCGTCAACAGGACGGTAATGCCCAGCGCCGGGAGCACGCGCGCGCTGCCCTGGCGACGCGCGGATGCGGCGTCGACCGCAGGATCGGTCGCGATCGCGACGATGGCGAGTTGCGCCCAGACCAACGCGACGAGCGCGCCGATCGTCAGGACTGCGCCGACCAGCATCGAAAGGGGATTCGTGCGCGACGAGAATGCGACGAAACCATCGCGCACGACCGTCGGCAATAATATCCCGAGCACCGCGATCCGCGCGATCATGCCGGTGCGTCCGTTGAGCACCTCGACCGTACGATCCCAGACCGTTCCCATCTTCACGCGTGCATTGACCATGCCCGTCGTCGCCATGCCCGTGCTCCCACCATTCCCGTTCCTGCGCGAGGTAGCCCAAGCCCTCGCGCTTGACCACATGGTTGCAACGCGCGCCGCAGTTGCATCTTCGGGTCCGGGTGCGCAATTGGGACCGGTGACCACCCCTCTCCTCTCCGATATCGAATGGCGGACCAGCGCCGGCCTCACCCCCTATGCGGATGCACTGGCCGAAATGGAGACGCGGGCAGCCGCGGTCGGCGCAGGCCAGGCGCGCGAGCTCTTGTGGATGCTCGAACACCCGCCGGTCTACACCGCGGGGACCAGCGCCGAGCCCGGCGACCTGATCGATGCACGCTTTCCCGTGATCCCGACGGGGCGTGGCGGAAAATACACCTATCACGGGCCGGGGCAGCGGATCGGCTATGTCGTGCTCGACCTCACCAAGCGCGGGCGCGACGTGCGGTGCTACGTCCACGCGCTGGAATCCTGGGTGATCGCGG
This sequence comes from Sphingomonas sp. HMP9, assembly GCF_013374115.1. NCBI lineage: Bacteria > Pseudomonadati > Pseudomonadota > Alphaproteobacteria > Sphingomonadales > Sphingomonadaceae > Sphingomonas > Sphingomonas sp. HMP9. The sequence goes on from NZ_AP022673.1 coordinate 1,860,302, forward strand.
CGCTTGGCGCGCTTGGCGTCGAGGCGTTTGCGGTCGATGGGCGGGTCGGCATCTGGACGCTCGATCGGGGCCGCGAGGCGAAGATCGGCGCGATCGGCGTGCGCGTGAAGCGCTGGGTGACGCTGCATGGCTTCTCGGTCAACGTCGCCCCGGACCTGTCGCACTTCGGTGGCATCGTGCCGTGCGGCCTGCCCGATTACGGGGTTACCAGCCTGCAATCGCTTGGCATTCGGGCCGACCTTGCAACTTTCGACGATGCCCTGGCGTTGACGACCGATGCTTTCCTTAAAACAGTTTCTTGTCCTTGAGAAAACGAGGCTTGAGGGCAAAGCGTTATCGGATTAATGTCCACTACGATTTGGGTATTAAGGGCGAGCAGCCAGCCAAATCCTCTTTCTAGGGAGCTTCCACATGCGTGCACTCATTTCCAAGGTTCTGACCGGTTCGCTGATCGCCAGCGCAGCACTTGCCGTTTCGGCTTGCGGTCCGAAGACCGAGACGACCACCGACAACACGATGGTCACCGACATGAACGCCACTGAAGGCATGGACACCATGACTGACAACATGACCGCAGTCGACGGTGCGTCGAACGGTGGCATGATGGCAAACGACACCATGATGGCGAACGACACGATGATGTCGAACGACACCATGATGACCAACAACGCAATGTAATCCCTTGGCGATCGCCCGTTTAGGCGGGCGGTCTCCAACCGGACTTACGTGGTGTGAAGGGCCGCCCGGGCAACCGGGCGGCCCTTTCTCTTGGTCGGGACGGAATGTGCGATCCTCGCCCGCCCGGGGACGATTGATCGGAGCGATTCCCCTGCGGCCGGACGTCGTTTCGGATGCGGCGAATCGAGTTCTGTGGCTTGGTGAAAACTCCGTGCTTGCGATTGCGGGAAAAGGTTAAAATCGCTTGGGAGTTTCTGCGAAACGCTTTAGATTCGATCACTTGGAATGCCCCGGGGAGGTTGGAATGAAGGTGTTGCGTACCGCGCTCGCGCTTTGCGTAGCGTCGAGCGGGCTCGCTATGGCGCAGTCGGCGTCGGCGCAGTTCTTTTTGCAGTCGCGCGATTTCTCGGGCGCAGCGGTGACCGGCGAGGAATCCGATCTCGGCCAGCCTCTGCCTGGCGCGACGTCGGCGGAAATGCGCGCGGCGTTGGTGTGGCACATGCGCGCGGCACTGAACGTCGCAGCATTGCAGTGCCAGTTCGAACCGACGCTTTTGACCGTGCCGAACTACAACTCGATCCTGGCGGACCACGGCGAGGAGCTGAAGGGGGCGTTCGATACGCTGACCAAATACTTCGTTCGCGTGAACAAGGCGGCGGGCCCCAAGGCTGGCCAGACCGCGCTGGATCAGTTCGGCACGCGCACCTATTCGAGCTTCGCCACCGTGGCGGCGCAATACGGCTTTTGCCAGACCGCCGGATCGATCGGGCGTGATGCGGTGTTCGCACCCCGCGGTCATTTCGCCGAGGTCGCCCTGGCCCGCTCACGCGAGTTGCGCAACAGCCTGATCCCGTGGGGCGAGCAGCGCTTCCCGCGGTATATCGGCCGCGAACGCTCGGCGCCCATGATGATCCGCCTCGACCCGATCTGCTGGAACAAGAAGGGCGAATGGGTCGACAAGAAGTGTGGCGCGCAGAACTGGCCACCGGTCGGTCTGGGGATGGCGACGCGCTAAGTTTGCCGCTTGAGGGTCGGGTGATCCGAGGGTGCGGGTGCACCCTCGCCCTTCGCACCCGGCACGTCGGTTAGCGCAGGCCGAGCAGCTTGTGCGTCTGGAGCGACAGCCGCCACTGGGGGCGTTCCATGACCAGATCCACGCACGCCTCGCGGTTGGCGTCGGCGCGTGGATCGTCGAGCGGCTGAAGCAGGAAGTGCGCGAAGTCCCACGTCTCGACCTCGTGGATATCACTGCCCGGCTGCGGCCAGACCAGCTTCAGTTCGTGTCCGGTGCGCTGGACGACGACGCTGCCCGCCTTGGGGCTAATGCAGATCCAGTCGATACCGGGGTGCGCGGGAATCGTGCCGTTGCTCTCCATCGCGATCCGGAAGCCCTCGGCGTGCAGCGCATCGACGATCGCGTCGTCGATCTGCAGCATGGGCTCGCCACCGGTCAGGACGACGAACCGGTCGCGGAGGCCCTCGCCCCAGAAGCCCGCAACCGCCGCCGCCAGCGCCTGCGCATCGGCGAACTTGCCGCCGCCGAGCCCATCGGTGCCGACGAATTCGGTATCGCAGAACCTGCACACAGCGGTTGCACGATCCTGTTCGCGGCCCGACCACAGGTTGCAACCGGCGAACCGCACGAACACCGCGCGGCGACCGGCGTTCACGCCTTCACCCTGCAACGTGAGGAACATTTCCTTGACGGCGTAGCTCATCGATCAGGCCGGCCCGGATCCGGGACGCACCGCGTAGACGGTCGGATCGGCGATCCCGGCGTCCTCGAATCCCTTGGATCGCAGGCGGCAACTGTCGCACAGGCCGCAATGCGCACCGGCGGGCGTCGGATCGTAGCACGACCAGCTAAGCCCGAGATCGAGCCCGAGACGCGTGCCTTCGCGGACGATATCCGCCTTGGTCATCATCTGGAGCGGCGCCTGGATACGGAACGGCTCGCCTTCGACGCCAGCCTTGGTGGCGAGTTCGGCCAAGCCTTCGAACGCGGCGATGAACTCCGGGCGGCAATCGGGATAGCCGGAATAATCGAGAGCGTTGACGCCGATATAGATGTCGCGTGCGCCCGCGGCCTCGGCCCAGCCGAGTGCGAGGCTGAGGAAGATCGTGTTGCGCGCGGGCACATAGGTGACGGGAATACCGCCGCCGTCCTCGGTCCCTGCGCCGTCCTTCGGCACGTCGATGTCGGCGGTCAGCGCGGAGCCGCCGAACGCAGACAGGTCCATTGGCAGGACGATATGGCGTTCGACACCGAGCGCGGCGGCGACGCGGCGCGCGGCATCGAGTTCGATCCGGTGGCGCTGATTATAGTCGAACGACAGCGCGAGCACGCGCTGGCCGGCTTCACGCGCAAGTGCGGCGGATACCATCGAGTCGAGCCCGCCCGAGACGAGGGCGACCGCAAAGGGAGCAGGGGATGTCATGATGCGTGTTCGCTAGGCCAGCGCGCGCAAAAAAGAAAGGGCCGCCCGGTGGAGCGGCCCCAAGTTTGGCGCGGACGTGCGCCACAAGGGAGAAAACGTGCTGAATAAGAGCACCGGATCAGGGGTAATGCCGAGACGTGAAAACGACGTTAACGGGCACGTCCCCTCTCCCCTCAGGGAGAGGAAGGGAGGAGCCGTAGGCGACGGAAGGGTGAGGGCACGTTTGGGCCACACCCGTGCCCTCACCCTCCCACGCTTCGCGCGGGCCCCTCCCTCTCCCCTTCAGGGAGAGGGGTTAGGCCTCGACCGGTACTGGGAATTTCTTCGCGCAGAACGCGCAGTCGACGATGATGAAGCCGGTCTCGTCCGCCATCGACTGGCGTTCCTCCAGCGGGAATTTCGAGATCACGCCCTTGATGTACTCCGGATCGCAGCGGCAGCCACGCGTGATGGGGATATCCGCGAGGATGCGGACGTCCTGCTCCTCGTTGAACAGCCGCCACACCAGCGTCTCCAGCGGAAGCGCGGCGTCGGTCAGCTCGTCCGCCCCGATCGTGCTGCCGAGCGTGGCGACATGCTCCCATTCGGGATGGTCGAGCTTGGTATGCAGCCGCTCGCGCCCGTCCTCGCCCTCGGGAAGGTGCTGGAGGAACAGGCCACCCGCGACGCAGCGGCCGTCGGGGCCCTTGGCCATGCCGGTGCGGACCATCGTCGGGATCTGCTCGGACTGGGTGAAATAGCTCTGCGCGGCCTGCGACAGCGTGTCGCCGTCGAGCGGGACGATGCCCTGATAGCGCTCGTTGCTGCTCGCCATGTCGAAGGTGATGGCGAGATAGCCCGCGCCGAACAGCGCGAACAGCGACGGTTCGGCAGGCGCTTCGGCGAGCTTGTCCGCGTCATATTCGATGTAGCCGCGGACTTCGCCGCCGCGGTAATCGCAGACCAGCAGCTGGACGACTCCATTGTCGGTGCGCGTCTGCATCGTCAGCTGGCCGCTGGCGTCCTTCAGCGTCGCGCCGATCAGCGCGGCGAGCGTCAGCGCCTCGGCGAGCAGCTTCTCGATCGCAGGCGGATAGGCGTGCGCGGCGAGCACCTCGTCGAGTGCGGTGCCGAGCCGGACGATCCGGCCGCGGGCGCTGCGCGCAGGGATCGCAAAGGCCAGCGCGCGGTCGAGATCGGTCATGTTGGGGTCGTTCACCATCGTTCCTTCGTCATTCCCCATCGCGTCGTCATCCCCGCGCAGGCGGGGGATCCAGAGCGGCAAACGCTCACGGTCTCAACGCCGGCTCGGAGGTTATGGGTTCCCGCCTCCGCGGGAATGACGGAAATGGGGGCGCGCGGGCGTCCGATCAACCAATCTGCCCGAAGCACCAGCGCAGCACCGATTTCTGTGCGTGGAGACGGTTCTCCGCCTCCTGCCAGATCAGTGACTGCGGGCCGTCGATCACCTCGGGCGTGACCTCCTCGCCTCGGTGCGCGGGCAGGCAATGGAGAAACTTCGCATCGGGCGTGGCCATCGCCATCAGCGCGGCGTCGACCTGATACGGCGTCAGTGCCGCCAGCTTGGTCTCGGCGTGCGCCTGCCCCATCGAGATCCAGGTATCGGTGACGACGATATCCGCGCCCTCGACCGCCTCGCGCGGATCGGAGACGACGCGCGCCCTGCCCGACGCGCGAACGATCGCCTCTTCCGCCGGCTGAAACCCCTGCGGGCACGCGGCGACGACGTCGAACTGCATCAGCCCGGCGGCCTCGACGATCGAGGCGAGCACGTTGTTGCCGTCACCAAGCCACGCGACCTTGAGGCCAGGCAGCGTCTTGCCGCTCTCGATGATCGTCAGCAGGTCGGCCATGATCTGGCACGGGTGCGACGCGTCGGTCAGGCCGTTGATGACGGGGACGCTGGCGTAATGCGCCATCTCCTCGATCTTGGCGTGATCGTCGGTGCGGATCATGATCGCGTCGACATAGCCCGACAGGATGCGCGCGGTGTCGGCGATGGACTCACCGCGCCCGAGCTGCATCGAGCCGCCGTCGGACACGATCGACGTGCCGCCGAGCTGACGGATCGCCATGTCGAACGAAAAGCGCGTCCGGGTGGAGCTCTTCTCGAAAACCATCGCGAGGGTGTGGCCGGCGAGCGGCGCGTCGGCATCGGCGCGGCCCTTGGGAAAGCCGGCGCGGGCGGCCTTGCGATCGAGTGCGTCGGCCAGCATCGCGGCGATGCCGTCGGCGCCGGCGTCGGTTAGATTCAGGAAATGGCGGGTCATATTATCCTCCCCGGCACGGGGAGGGGGACCGTTCGCATGGCGAATGGTGGAGGGGGTCCTCCACGAACGCAACACGTCGGGGCGATCCCCCTCCACCATGCTTCGCATGGTCGCCCTCCCCATACCGGGGAGGATCAGTTCAATCGTCGGCGGCGGGCACGTAGACGCGCGCGGCGGTCGACAGCTTGTCGAGGCACTCGGCGATATGGCTCTCGTCGATCACCAGCGGCGGCAGGATGCGGATGACGTTCTCGCCCGCCGATACCAGCAGCAGATTGTGGTGATCGCGCGCGAACGCGACGAACGCGCGGCTGTCGCTCTTGAGCTTCAGCCCGAGCATCAGCCCGGTACCACGGACGCTGTCGAACAGATGATCGTGGTTGGGGATCATCTGCTCGAGCCCCTGCCGCAACCGATCGCCCATCGCGGTCACGTGCGCCAGGAACCCGTCCTCAAGGATGACGTCGAGGATCGCCTCGCCCGCCGCCATCGCGAGCGGGTTTCCGCCATAGGTCGAGCCGTGCGTGCCCGCGACCATGCCCTTGGCCGCCTCTTCGGTCGCGAGGCACGCGCCGAGCGGGAAGCCGCCGCCAATGCCCTTGGCGACCGACATGATGTCGGGGGTGATGCCGTACAGCTCGTGCGCGAAGAACTTGCCGGTCCGGCCATAGCCGCACTGGACCTCGTCGAGAACGAGCAGCAGGCCGTGCTCGTCGCACGCCTTGCGCAAGCCGGTGAGGAACTCGTGGCTCGCCTGGCGGATGCCGCCCTCGCCCTGGATCGGCTCGACCAGGAAGCCCGCTGTGTTGTCGTCGATCAGCGCGAGCGCGCCTTCGAGATCGTTGAACTTGGCGTAGGCGAATCCGGGCAGCAGCGGCTCGAACCCGTCGCGCATCTTGGCCTGGTTGGTCGCCGAGATCGCGCCCAGCGTGCGGCCGTGGAACGCAGTGTCGAACGTGATCAGCGTGTGACGCTCAGGGTTGCCGTTGGCAAAATGATAGCGCCGCGCGGTCTTGATCGCGCACTCGACCGCTTCCGCGCCCGAGTTGGTGAAGAACACGGTGTCGGCGAAAGTGTTGTTGACGAGACGCTGCGCGAGATGCTCGCCCTGCGGCGACCCATAGAGGTTCGACACGTGCATCAGCGTCGCCGCCTGCTCCGCGATCGCCTTGGTCAGATGCGGGTGGGCATGGCCGAGCGCGTTGACCGCGATGCCGCTGGCGAAATCGAGATATTGCTGGCCGTCCTCACCGAAGAGGTACGCGCCCTCGCCTCGGACCGGACGCACGCCACACCGCGGGTAGACGGGCATGAGCGGGGTGATGGTCACAGGCGCTTCCTCTTCGAAACGAGAAGGGCGGCCCCGATGGACCGCCCGGAATGCCTAATACGGGCGGTGAGGGAGGTGCGTCAACCTTGGCCGAACGTGGCGCGGCTCAGACCTTGGCCTGTCGCAGCGCCTCGTTCATCCGCGACTGCCACCCCGGGCCGGTGGCCTTGAACTTGTCGAGCACGTCCGGATCTAGGCGGAGGGTCACCGTCTTCTTGGTCGGCGCGGCCTGCGGCCCGCGGCGGCGTACCAGCAGCGCGGCGACTTCGGGGGGCAGGACTTCGGATGCGGGGCGGGCCTTGGCGAAATCCTCCTCGGTCCACTCGGGATTCTCGTCGAAGTCGGGCGGTGGCGGCATCTTATTCATAACGCCGCATCTCCTTTTCATGCGCTCGTCGAAAACTGATGAGGCGGATCGTCGCCTCTCTCCGCATGAAGACGATACAGAAACCGCGGCCAGCGATCCGGCCATACGCACGGTAGCGAACTTCCCCATATTCGTATCGACCGTCGATCCTGACGATCGGATCATCGTCGAACCCTGCGAACGCCGCCAGAGACACGCCATGCTTGGCGATGTTGGCTGCGTCTTTTGCAGGGTCGAACGTAAACTCCACTTAAGCTCACCCCGCCAAATTGGCAATACGATTTGCACCTCACGCGTCGATCGCTTCCTCGTCCATCCGGCCCGCATTCTCCTGGATGAAGGCGAAGCGGTGCGCCGGGTTGTTGCCCATCAGGCGGTCGACCAGGTCCTTGACCTGCGCGCGCTCCTCATATTCCTGCGGGAGCGTGATGCGGAGCATGCCGCGCGTTGCGGGGTCCATCGTGGTTTCGCGGAGCTGGCTCGGGTTCATCTCGCCGAGGCCCTTGAAGCGGCCGACGTCGACCTTCTTGCCCTTGAACACGGTGCGTTCGAGTTCGGCGCGGTGCGCGTCGTCGCGGGCGTAGACGCTCTTGGTGCCGACGGTCAGGCGGTAGAGCGGCGGTTGCGCGAGATAGAGGTGCCCGCGGCGGACGAGTTCGGGCATCTCCTGGAAGAAGAACGTCATCAGCAGCGTCGCGATGTGCGCGCCGTCGACGTCTGCGTCGGTCATGATGACGATGCGTTCGTAGCGCAGCGTATCGGGCGTGCAGTCCTTGCGGGTGCCGCAGCCGAGCGCGAGCGTGAGGTCGGCGATTTCCTGGTTGGCGAAGATCTTCGCGCTGGTCGCCGAGGCGACGTTGAGGATCTTGCCGCGGATCGGGAGGATCGCCTGCGTCTTGCGATCACGCGCCTGTTTCGCCGACCCCCCTGCCGAATCGCCTTCGACGATGAACAGCTCGGTCCCCTCGGGCGAGTTGGCGGAGCAGTCGGTGAGCTTGCCCGGCAGGCGCAATTTGCGTGCAGAGGTGGCGGTCTTGCGCTTGACGTCGCGCTCCTGCTTGCGGCGCAGGCGCTCGTCCATCCGCTCCAGCACATAGTTCAGCAGCGCTTTGCCGCGATCCATGTTGTGGCTGAGGAAATGATCGAAATGATCGCGCACCGCCTTTTCGACGAGGCTGGCGGCCTCGGGGCTGGTCAGGCGATCCTTGGTCTGGCTCTGGAATTGCGGCTCGCGGATGAAGACCGACAGCATCAGCTCGCTGCCGACCATCACATCGTCCGCGCTGATATCCTTGGTCTTCTTGTTGCCGACGAGGTCGCCGAACGCGCGCAGGCCGCGGACCAGCGCCTGGCGCAGGCCCTGTTCGTGCGTGCCGCCATCGGGGGTCGGGATCGTGTTGCAGTACCAGCTGTACGAGCCGTCGCTCCACAACGGCCAGGCGACCGCCCATTCGACGCGGCCCTGCGTCTCGCCGTTCGCGCTGGGGAAATCCTGCGAGCCCGAGAAGAAATCGGAGGTCGCGCATTCGCGGCCGGCGATCTGGTCGCGCAGGTGATCGGCGAGGCCGCCGGGGAACTGGAAGACCGCCTGTGCGGGCGTGTCGTCACCGATCAGGTCGGACGTGCAGTGCCAGCGGATCTCGACGCCGGCAAAGAGATACGCCTTCGAGCGGACGAGCTTGTAGAGGCGCTGCGGCTTGAAGTTCAGTTCGGTGCCGAAAATCTCGGTATCGGGCGTGAACGCGACGCTGGTGCCGCGCCGGTTCGGCGTTGGCCCGAGATGCTCGATCGGTCCGAGCGTCAGGCCCTTGGCGAAGCGCTGGCGGTACAGTTGGCGATCCCGCGCGACCTCGACCACCGTGTCGGACGACAACGCGTTGACGACGCTGATGCCGACGCCGTGGAGGCCGCCCGACGTCGCATAAGCTTTCCCTGCAAACTTGCCGCCCGAATGGAGCGTCGAGAGGATCACCTCGAGCGCGGACTTGTCGGGAAATTTCGGATGCGGATCGACCGGGATGCCGCGGCCGTTGTCGACGATCGTCAGCCGGTTGTCCGCCTCCAGCGTGACTTCGATCCGCGTCGCGTGGCCAGCGACCGCCTCGTCCATCGCATTGTCGAGCACTTCGGCGGCGAGGTGATGCAGCGCGCGCTCGTCGGTGCCGCCGACATACATGCCGGGGCGGCGGCGTACCGGTTCGAGCCCTTCGAGGACCTCGATCGAGGACGCATCGTAGGTGTTTGCAGCGGTTTTCCCGCCAGACGCGCCCGGGGACGCGAACAGATCTTCAGCCATGCCGGGAGCGTAGCCGCTGGTAGCGGACAAAGCCACAGGCTCCGTTTGTTCTCCCTGTGATGCGAAAGCCACATTGATATAGATTGTTGGTTCCAGGGGATAATTTTCCGGCGACGGGCCGTTTATGAAAAACCTGTCATGAAGTTTCCGGGAGTGAATATGACTAAGACGATGATGGTGGCGCTCGCTGGCGCCGCTACGCTGGGGTTTGCTGCAATGCCGGTCTCGGCCCAGGAGATCACCGAAGACGCGCCGTTCAGCGGCATCTATGTGGGCGCGGCCGGTGGGTATGACGTGCAGCCCAACGATATCGGGTCGTCGATCCAGTTCGATCGCAACCTCGACGGCCGGTTTGGCGATGCGGTCACGACCGCGACGGGTGCCAACGCGTTCTCGCCGGGCTTCTGCAACGGCGCCGCGACCAGCAGCACCGCCCCTGCCGTCGGTGGCAGAGGCTGCCGCAACGACAAGAACAACACGGCCTATTACGCGCGCGTCGGCCTCGACCAGCAGATGGGCAACATCGTCGTCGGTGTCGTTGGCGAGTTCGGCAAGTCGAACATCCGCGACAGCGTCACCGCGTTCTCGACCACGCCCGCCTTCTATACGATGACCCGCGATCTTGCCTGGGAAGCCTCGATCCGCGGCCGTGCGGGCTATGCGGTCAACACGACGCTGTTCTACGGCACGTTCGGCGCGGGCTATGCGCGGATCAACCGCGATTTCTATTCGAGCAACACCGCCAACGCTTATGCGCAGAGCGGCAAGAAGAACCAGTTCGGCATCACCGGTGGCGGCGGCATCGAGCAGAAGCTCGCCAAGAACATCTCGGTCGGCCTGGAATATATGTTCCACCAGTATCAGGACGACGACGCCCGGGTCCTGGTGACGCGCGGCACGCAGCCCGCGACCAACCCGTTCGTGCTGGCACCGAACACGGCCGGGACGGCGTTCAAGCGGTCGGACGACAATTTCCGGTGGCACAGCGTCCGCGGCACGGTGGCGTTTAGGTTCTGAGGCGACGGGCGGCCTGCACCATGCTTGTGCAGGACTCGCCCAAGCCCGGCCGGCGCGGCTCGCCGCGGCCGACGACATGGGCTTTGCCCATGGCTAGCTGATACAGAGGCCGCTTCCCCACCAGGGGAAGGGGCCTCTTTCTTGTTTTCGGGAGGTCGATGCTGCGTCCTTAGGACAGCCGGCAGCTCCGTCGCTCGGGTACATCACGTGAGTGACAGACTGATTTTGCTGTCCCGCGAAGCTTGTTCTCCGGTGAAGGCGGGAGCCCAGTCTGGAACCCTGCCTTCGCGGGGAAACATGCTGGGGGCGGTCGGTATGGTCGTGGCTAGATGTTCTCACTGGGTTTGTTAAGCGCCGCCCGTGTCGCTCCGTATACCTCCCCGGCGAAGGCCGGGGCCCAATTGGGAAGGTCGATGTAACGAGGGGCGGCCCGTCGTTATTGCCGTTTCCCAATTGGGCCCCGGCCTTCGCCGGGGAGGGGCCTGGTTTGAGCGTGGCGGCGGGTTGAGACGCGCAAGCCAAAGCGCGCTGCCGGAACGAGCCCGGTACCCAGACGGGCAATCCAAACGGAAAAAGGCCGCTTCCCCGGGGGTGGGGAAGCGGCCTCTGTCTCAGGCTAGCCATGGGCAAAGCCCATGTCGTCGGACGCGGCGTTGCCGCGCCGGCCGGGCTTGGGCGAGTCCGTTGCCAATGTGGCAACGGCCGCCCGGCGCCTCACCTCGGCCGAGGCCCACCGAACGGCAGCGGCGGAGTCGGGCGACGGTCGCGGCGCGGGAGCTGCGCCTGATACGCGTGGCCGCAGTGATCGACGCAATACGGGAAGCCCGGATTCACGGCCTTGCCGCAGAAATGGAAGTCCGGCTCGCCGGGATGACCGAGCGGCCATTTGCAGATGCGGTCGTTGAGTTCGAGCAGGCTCGTCTTGTTCGCCATCTCGGCGGACGGCTTGGCGGGCACGAGGCGACGCGGCGGGGCGGGCGTGCTTGGCGGCTGTTGCTCGCCGGGCGCCTGGCGGAGGAATCCGCCTGGGCCGACCGAGCGCAGGATCGGCTGCGGTGCACGGACGGGCGCGGGCACGGCGGGTACCGCTTCATCCTCGTCCTCGTCTTCGTCCTCGTCGTCCTCCGGGTCTTCAGCAACCGGCTCGGGCTCGACCGGTGCTGCGGGCTTGGCCGCTGCGACGACGGGCGGTGCGACCGGTGCAGGCTTGGGGGCCGCGACCTCGACCGGCTCCGCTGCCGGTGCCGCAACCGGCTCGGGAGCCGCTGCTGCGACCGATGCCGAAGCCTCGGCTGCAGCCGCTGCCTTGGCCTCGGGATCGTTCGGCTTCACCGGCGACGGGCGCGCCTGCAGTTCGAGGCGGTGCGCCTTGCCGATGACGGCGTTGCGGCTGACGCCACCCAGTGCTTCGGCGATCTGGCTGGCGGTCTGGCCGGCCTCCCACATCGTCTTGAGCGTCGCGATGCGCTCGTCGGTCCAGGACATGTTCGTTCCTTAGTCAGCGTCAGCCGGGTTGCGGGCGGCAGCGGCAGGGATTACCCGCAACCACTATGAGCAGCCAGCCCCCAATCGGTGAAATCCATTCGGCGGTGCGATCCGCCCCCGGCGTTCCCGTCATAAAGAGCGTGAACTGGGAGGGTTTGCGAACCCTCTATATCAAGGAGGTGCGCCGATTCTTCAAGGTGCAGCTTCAGACGGTGTGGGCGCCCGCAATAACGACGCTATTGTTTCTGATCGTGTTCACCATCGCGACGGGCGCGAAAAGCCCCGTGCCGGTCGACGGCCAGATCGTCGCGTTCGCCGATTTCATCGCGCCGGGGCTGATCATCGCACAGGGGATGATGGGCCCGGCGTTCGCCAATGCCAGCTTCTCGCTGCTGGTCGGCAAGATGCAGGGCACGATCGTCGACTATCTCCAGCCGCCGCTTTCGACGGGTGAACTGCTGGCCGCGCTGGTCGGTGGGGCGGTCACGCGCGCGGTGATCGTCGGGATCGTCGTGTGGGCGGCGATGGCGCTGTATCCGGGCGTGCACGTCACGCCGCACGCGCCGCTCGCGATCATCTGGTTCGGCTTGCTGGGCGCGGTGTTCCTCGCGCTACTGGGCGTGCTGACGTCGATCTGGGCGGACAAGTTCGATCATGCCGCGGCGGTCACCAACTTCGTGATCGCGCCGCTGTCGCTGCTGTCGGGCACCTTCTATTCGGTCGACAAGCTGGCGCCGGCGTTCCGCGCGTTCAGCCATGCCAACCCGTTCTTCTACATCATCTCGGGCTTCCGTTACGGGTTCCTGGGGATCGCCGATTCGCCGGTGATGGTCGGCGGGATCGTGATCCTGGTAATCGACGTGGTGCTCGCGACGCTGTGCTACCGGTTGCTGAAGAGCGGCTGGAAGCTGAAGAACTGATGCGCGGGCTGGCGCTCTGGCTGATGGCGATGGCGGTGGCCTTGCTGCCGGTTGGTGCAATGGCGCAGGGTGCCGTGGCGGACCCGGCGTTGCGGGCCAAGGCGGACGCGCTGGTGGCGATACTGGACGGTCGCGGGTCGTACGACACCTATTTCGCCGCGAGCTTCCGTGACAAGGTCCCTGCCGCGCAACTGTCGGCCATTGCCGCGCAGTTGAAGACTGCGCTCGGGGCCCCGCAAAAGATCGAGACGTTCACCGCGACCTCGGCATGGTCGGCGGACCTGACCGTCGGGTACGCGCGTGGCACGGCGAGCGTCCGCCTGGTGATCGATCCCGCCCCGCCGCATGCCGCGACCGGACTGCTGATCACCGGCACGGCACCGCGCGACGACAGCATGGCCAAGCTCGAAGCGGAGTTTCGCGCGCTGCCGGGGGCCAGCGGGTTCGGGCTGTATGCGTTGGGCCAGGGCAAGCCTGCGCCGATCCTGGAATATCGTGCCGATGTCGCCGCACCGCTCGGGTCGGCGTTCAAGCTGTGGGTGCTGGCGGAGTTGGCGCGACAGGTGGCGGCGGACGAGCGGCATTGGGCGGACGTGGTGACGGTCGGCGCGCCGTCCTTGCCGTCCGGCGTGTTGCAGACCTGGCCTGCCGGGTCGCCGGTGACGGTGCAGACGCTGGCGACGATGATGATATCGATCAGCGACAACACTGCGACCGATACGCTGCTGACGACGCTCGGCCGTGCGAAGGTCGATGCGATGGCGGCGGCGGCGGGCGGTAGCGTGCCGGTGATGACCACGCGCGAGATGTTCGCGCTGAAGGGCGATGCGGCGCTGACCAAGGCCTGGGCTGCGGGATCGGTGGACGCGCGGCGCACGCTGCTCGTGGACAATGCGGTGAAGATTTCGACTGGGAAGCTGGATCCGACAGTCTTTGCGGGCAAGCCGGTGGCGATCGACAGCGTCGAATGGTTTGCGAGCCCGGCGGCGATGGCGGGGCTGCTCGATCGGTTGCGGACCGCCGACCCGACGACGCGCGCGATCCTCGCGATCAACCCGGGCATCGACCCCGCGATCGCCAAGCGCTTTCGGTACGTCGGGTTCAAGGGCGGCGGCGAGCCAGGAGTCGTCGCGCTCGACTATCTGGTGCAGGCGAAGGACGGCCGCTGGTATGCGGCGACGGGCAACTGGCACCGTGCGGACGGCCCGGTCAACGACATGCGGTTCGCGGGGTTGATGGGGCGGGCGTTGACGCTGCTGGCGGGGCGGTAGCCAGCTTCATACTACCTACGCTGTTCCCCCGCGAAGGCGGGGGCCCAGGATACCAAACGCCATCGCCCGTGACCCTGGACTCCCGCCTTCGCGGGAGAACGGCAGTGGTGGATCGAGCGCCGAGACGTCCCCGTACTGCTACCACCCCGGCGGAGGCCGGGGTCCAGTTGGAAAGGTTAGCGTAACGAGGCGCTGTCGTCCGTTAGCAGCGTTCCCCACCTGGGCCCCGGCCTTCGCCGGGGTGGTGTATCTATCAGGGTGGTTGAGGCCCTCAGGCCCGCCCGGCGGCCTGCCAGCTGTCCGCGCAGAGCCCGTAGATGAGACTGTCGCGCAACCCCAGATGCGTTTCCCATTCGTCGCGCAACAGGCGTTCGCGGCGAAACCCCAGGCGCTCCAGCAGCAGGATCGACGCGGTATTCTCGGTATCGGCATCGGCGAACACGCGTTTGCGCCCCTCGGCGAAGAGTCGGTCGATCACTGCCGACACCGCCTCGCGCGCGATCCCTCGCCCCCACGCTTCGCGCGCGAGGATGAAGCCGATCTCGGTCACCCCTGCCCCGTCCGCCTCGCTCCCGGAAACCCAGCCGATCGCGCGGTCGTCACCGGTGCGCGTGATCGCCCAGGTGCGCTGGTTGCCCGGCGCGGCCTCCTCGGCGAGGTAGGTGCGGACATCATCGACGCTGTCGAGCGGACCGTCGGCCGAATAGGCCATCAGCTCCGCATCGGCGAGCATCGGGTGCAGCGCGGGCGCATCACCCTCGACCAGCGGCCGCAGTCGCAGCCGGCGCGTCTTCAGCACCGGCGATACACCGGCACGGCGCGGTCTGCGTCCGGCCTGCCTCACGCGGTCAGCGCATCCACGAGCGCGCGGACTTTCTTCTGGCGCCATTGCGGGAGCGGCGCGACCAGCCAATAGCCGCCCTTCGACGGCTGCGACTCGCCGATCAATCGCACGCGCCCCTGCAACAGATCGCGCCGTGCAAGCAGTTCGGGAACCGTCGCGCGCCCCAACCCCGCCGCCGCCGCGTCGATCGCGAGACCGGCATCGGTGACGCGGACCAGCGCCACGCCGTCCTCTCCCGACCACGCGATCGCCGACTCGCTATCGGTGCCGGGCGCGGCGATCGTCACCATGCCTTCCGATTCGAGCGCCTCGCCCTCATGCTCACCCGGGCCATCGCCCCAGCGGATCGCGAGATCGAGATTGGCCTCGGTGAAGTCGACATTCTCGTCCGCGGTGATCAGCACGAAGCGCAGCTCGGGATCGGCCTCGGCGATCTGCGCGAGCCGCGGCATCAGCCATTTCTCGGTCAGGTCGCGCGGCGCGGCGATCGTCAGGGACTTGGACGACTGCCCGGCCTGCATCGCGCGGACCGCCTCCTCGAACTGGAGGAAGCCGCCACGCAGCGCGCCCAGACCCGCTTCGGCCTCGGGAGTCAGTTCGAGCCCGCGCGTGGTGCGGCGGAACAGGACGACGCCGAGCGTATCCTCGAGCGCACGAATTTGCTGGCCGACCGCGGCCGGCGTCACCGCCAGTTCGTCCGCGGCACGCGTGAACGACAGATGCCGCGCGGCCGCATCGAGCACGCGAAGGCCGTTGAGCGGAAGATGCGTGCGCTTCAATTCAGCACCGCAGGCGCGAACAGCGAGAAGCGGGGGATCTCGACGGCGAACACCGCGCCGTCTTCGCGGACCATCTGGTAACTGCCCTGCATCGCTCCCGACGGCGTCGCGAGCGGGCAGCCCGAGACGTAATCGAAGCTCGCGCCCGGTTCGATCACCGGCTGTTCGCCCACCACGCCCTCGCCCTCGACCGAATGGCGCGCGCCGCGGCCGTCGGTAATGACCCAGTGGCGGGTGAGCAACTGGACGCTCTCGTCGCCCTCGTTCTCGAGGCGGATGTGATAGGCCCAGAACCAGCGGCCACGCTCAGGCTCGGACTGTTCGGGCAAATAGCTGACCGACACGCGCACCGTCACCCCGTCGGTCGTCGCCGCGTTGGGGAACAGCGCCTTCACAGACCCGCCCTGGTCAGCGCCTGGTCGAGGTCGTCGATCACGTCCTGCGCGTCTTCGAGCCCGACGTTGATCCTGAGCAGCCCCTCGGTCACGCCC
Source organism: Sphingomonas sp. HMP9 (assembly GCF_013374115.1). NCBI lineage: Bacteria > Pseudomonadati > Pseudomonadota > Alphaproteobacteria > Sphingomonadales > Sphingomonadaceae > Sphingomonas > Sphingomonas sp. HMP9. Next base: position 1,876,488 of record NZ_AP022673.1, read on the forward strand.
ATCTCGGCCTGCTTGTCGGGCGATACGCTCGCGTGCGTGGTCGAGGCGGGGTGCGTCATCAGCGAACGCGAGTCGCCGATGTTGTTCGAGATATCGACGAGTTCGAGCCCGTCGAGCAGGGCATGCGCCTGCTCGCGCCCCTCGACCTCGAACGCGAAGATCGGGCCGCAGGCGTCCATCTGTCGGATCGCCAGCTCATGCTGCGGGTGGCTGGGCAGGAAGGGGTGCAGCATGCGGGGCACGCGGCCTTCGAGGAATTGCCCGACCTTCATCGCATTCTCGGACTGACGGTGGATGCGCAGATCGAGCGTCTCGAGCCCCTTGAGCACCACCCACGCATTGAACGGCGACAGCGTCGGGCCGGTGTTGCGCGTGAACGGCAGCAGCGTGTTGGTGATGAAATCCTCGGTCCCGCAGACCGCGCCGGCGAGCACGCGGCCCTGCCCGTCCATCATCTTCGTCGCGCTGTAGGCGGTGACGTCCGCGCCGAACTCCATCGGTCGCTGCAACGCCGGCGTGGCGAACGCATTGTCGACCACCGTCGTGATGCCGCGTTCGCGCGCGATGGCGCAGATCGCGTTCAGGTCGGCGATATCCATCGTCGGGTTGGCGGGCGTCTCGAAGAAGAACACCTTCGTCTCGGGACGGACCGCATCGAGGAACGCCTGCGGGTCACGCGCATCGACGATCGTCGTGGCGATCCCGAACTTGGGGAGCAGCGTATCGGTCAGCCAGCGGCACGACCCGAACGCCGCGCGCCCGCCCACCAGATGGTCGCCGGTCTGGAGCTGGCAGAGCAAAGCCGCAGTCATCGCCGCCATGCCCGTCGCCATCGTCCGGCACGCCTCGGCGCCTTCCAGCAGCGCGATCCGCTCCTCGAGCATCTGCACGGTCGGGTTCTGAAGGCGGGAATAGGTCATCCCCTCCTGCTCGCCGGCGAAGCGCGCCGCGGCGTCGCCCGCCTTGTCGTAGCAATAGCCCGAGGTGAGGAACAACGCCTCCGACGTCTCGCCATATTCGCTGCGGGCGGTGCCGCCGCGGATGGCGCGCGTCGCGGGACGCCAATTCTGGGTGATCGAACGATCCTGGCCGGTCTTGCGCTTCATGCCCGCCGCTTTGCCGCTGGGGAGCCGCGATGACAAGCCTTGCGGCCGTAACGGTCGGGTTAGATCCGGCGCAACCTGTCGATCCTCCCCCGCCAGGGGGAGGTGGCACCGAAGGTGACGGAGGGGGAGGACACGTAACAGGCGTTTCCTCTACCGCCCCCTCCGTTTGGCGAAGCGCCAACCACCTCCCCCTGGCGGGGGAGGATTGAGGGATCGATTAGTAGCGGCCCCAGGTGAATTTTGACGACAGCGCGTAGTTCCAGACCGCGCCGACCAGCACGCCGACCAGCGCCGAGGCGGCCCAGGCCCCGTCGCGCATCTCGTACAGGAACGCGGCGATACCGACATTTGCGACCGCGCCGACCAAACAGATCACCGCGAACGACACCCAGCCGTCGACAAGTTGCCGCCACCCCTTCAACCGCCGATCGCGGTAGGTCAGCGCGTTGTTGAGGAAGAAATTGAAGGTGAGCGCCGCAAAGGTCGCGAGGATCTCGCCCGAAAGAAACTGCGTGCCGAGGCCCATGAACAGCGCGGTCAGCACGGCCATGTGGATGCCGACGCCAAGCAGGCCGATCGCCGAGAACATCGCGAACCGCACGGGCACGATCCGTCCGAACATCCGGTCGTAGATCGCAATCAGATATTCCAGCGCGACGACGTGATCGAGCTTGCTCTCACCTTCTGCGCGGACGCGGAAGGTATAGGGAAGTTCGACGAAGCGGAGCGGCGTCGGCGAGGCAGTGAGCAGGTCCAACAGGATCTTGAAGCCGATCGCCGACAGCGATGGCACGAGGCGGCGGACGACGTCGGTGCGGATCATGAAGAAGCCGCTCATCGGATCACTGAGGTCGGCCTTCAGCACCATGCGCGACAGCCTCGTCGCAAATGCCGACTTGGCGACACGGTCGCTGTCCCATGCGCCGGTGCCGCCGCCCGCGACGAAGCGCGAACCGATCACGACGTCGCTCTCGCCGTCCCGGAGACGATCGAGCATCGCCGGCAGCAACGTCTCGTCATGCTGGAGATCGCCGTCGATCACCGCGACGAACGGCGCCGCGGTGGCGCACATCCCCTCGATGCACGCGGACGACAGCCCGCGGCGACCGATCCGCTGGATGACGCGGACCCGGGAATCGTGGCGGGCGATCGCGCGTGCGGCGCCCGCCGTGTCGTCGGGACTGTCGTCGTCGACGAAGATCGCCTCCCAGTGGCGCCCCGCCAGCGCCTGGTCGAGCCTGGCGATCAGGGTCGCGACATTCGCCGACTCGTTGAACGTCGGGATGACGATCCCGAGTTCGAGCAGGTCGCCGGTCACCGGACGCTCAAGCCAGTTTGGCCAGCACCGCATCGCCCATCGCGCGCGTCGACAGCGTGCCGCCGAGATCGGGCGTGCGCGCACCGTCGAGAATCGCGGCCGCGACCGCTGCCTCGATCCGGTCCGCCGCCTCGGGCATGTCGAGCGAGTGGCGCAGCATCATCGCGGCGGACAGGATCGCGGCGCACGGATTGGCCTTGCCCTGCCCTGCGATGTCAGGCGCGCTGCCGTGGATCGGCTCATACATGCCCTTGTTCGAGCCGTTGAGCGCAGCGGACGGGAGCATCCCGATCGAGCCCGCGCACATCGAGGCCTCGTCGGACAGGATGTCGCCGAAGAGGTTCCCGGTGACGATCACGTCGAACTGGCCCGGGTTGCGCACCATCTGCATCGCCGCGTTGTCGACATACATGTGGCTCAGCGCAATGTCGGGATAGTCGGCGGATACTTCGATCACGACGTCGCGCCACAACTGCGAGGTTTCGAGGACGTTGGCCTTGTCGACCGACAGCAGCGTGCCTTTCCGGGTGCGCGCGGTCTCGAAGCCGACGCGGGCGATGCGCGCGATCTCGGCTTCGTCGTAGCGCATCTCGTCATGACCTTCGCGCAGGCCGTCGGCGGTGGTACGGATGCCCTTCGCGCCGAAATACACGTCGCCGGTAAGCTCGCGGACGATGACCATGTCGATCGACCGCGCGATCTCCGGGCGGAGCGCGGACGCGTCCTCGAGGCCCGCGAACAGCTTGGCAGGGCGCAGGTTCGCGAACAGGCCCAGCGCCTTGCGCAGGCCCAGAATGGCTTGCTCGGGGCGAAACTGACGTTCGAGCGCATCGCAGTCGGGATCGCCGACCGCGCCGAACAGGATGGCATCGGCGCGACGTGCGAGGTCGAGCGTCTCTGGCGGCAGCGGGTGCCCCGCGGCCTTGTACGCGGCGCCGCCGACGAGGCCCTCTTCGTAGCTGACGTCGAGACCGAGCGTATCGAGCACCCGGCGCGCTTCCGCGGTGACTTCGGGTCCGATGCCGTCTCCGGCCAGTATCGCGATCAAGGGCATGTGCGTTCCTCCTGCGCGGCCTCTGCCGGGCGGTGCGCGCTCACGCAACCGCCCTTTTGAGCCGATCGACCAGCCGGTCCCGCGCCGCCAACGGATCGGCGCGCCGGTCGACGAGGATGTCGCGCGCCAGGAAATGCCCGGTCAGCCTCAGGCCATCGAAGATATCGGGCCATTCCGCCTCGCCGCCGACCATGAGGAACGCGGGCAATCTGAGCAGCTTGGCCTCATAGCCGAACGCCGCCCCGCGCGAGACCGCGGCGCCGCTCTTGGGGCTGACGAAACCGAGATCGTCCGCGGTGCCGTTCGCGACGCACCGGTCGAGGTCGAGCCCGAAGCCAAGTTCCGCGAGCATCAGCAATTCGTACCGCACCAGCGCGGCGGCCCAGCCGCGCGCGGACGGCGCCGCCTCGATCGCGCCGAGCACGCCGTCGAGCGCGTCGTGGATCTGCGGATAGGGCTGCGCTTCGGGCAACGACGCCGCGGTCAGCGCGGTGGCCCATTCGAGCGCGCCTGCCGCGAGCGGCTCGCCGTGCATCTGCGCGCGGCTGTGGATGAGTTCTGCGGTGAGCGAGGCAAGTTGCTCACCGGTGCGCGCGCGCCATTCGCCCTGAATGACGTTCGCCTGCAGCAACACCGGCCGCATCGCCCGCGACCGCCCGCCACGGACATAGCCGGGTTGCACGCCGTCGTTGCGAGTCAGCGCCCGCACGATCGCGCCATGCTCGCCATGCTGACGGACGGCGACGACGATGGCGGCTGCGCGGAGGTGCATGAGTGGCCTATACCCCGGTCGTTCCGGGAGCGGGAGGGGGACCGCCTTGTGTCATACTGACACCCGGTGATCCTGCCCCACCCCCGTCATCCTGACCCACCCCCGTCATCCTGACGAAAGTCAGGATCCAGAGTAACGAATGCCGCCCTGCGTGGCTCTGGATCCTGACTTTCGTCAGGATGACGGGGGGTGTGGGGCCTGCGGTTCGCGGTGCGACGACGTGGTTCGTCACCTTGCTTGGGACTGGCAATCGCGACCCTAGCGGCGGATCTTCTTCGCCAGTCTATCCACCAGCGGCACCGTCGCGGCGCGTTTCGCCAAGGCGATCGCGGCGTCGAACGTGCGCAACGCCAGCAGCGTACTGCGGTTCGCCAGGGTCGGACGCAGCAGCAGCACGTCGACGCACGCCGTGCCCGCGCTCGAGAATTGCCGCTTGTGCTGCCCCTCGCCCTCGGTGAAGTCGAACCGGGCGAACCGTCCCTCGGCGAACAGGTCACGCAGCGCCTCGACCTGGAGAACCGCTCCCGGCGACAGGGCGCTATGCACGGGATCATGCCCGACATAGGTGTAGCGCAGCGTATCCCCGTCCGCGGTGCAGCACAGATACGCGATCGGCGCGTCCTGCAGGAACACCAGCCACGCCCGCAGCCCGTCCTCCTCCGCAAGCGCACTCAGTGCGCGCACTGACGCTGGATCGGCGGGCAGGCCAGACCCCAGCAATTTTTCCTGATAGGTCTTTGCCGAGACGCGGCGAGCAAGCGGGTAGAACGTCGCGAACTGCTCGGCCCGGTGATAGCGACGGACGTCGAGTAGGCCGTCGTTCGCCGCCGCAAGCTTCTTTGCCTTGCGCTTGATGCCGGTGCGCGCGGTACTCGACAGGCCGGACAGCCATGCCGCTTCACCGGCCGCCAGATCGACATGATACCGGCTGTACCGCTGTCGGACGAGCGCCATTACGTGCCGATCGATCAGTCCGGCGAGCCTCGTCTCCGGCAACGACGTCACCAGATACCCGTCGGCATCCGACGGTAGCGGCGGCAATTCGGGCTGCGTCCCGGCGAGGACATCGGCGAGCGAGAGCGATAGCCGCACAAGGCGTTTCGGGATCGTGCCGAGCGTCCGCGCGCCGACCTGGAACATCAGTGCCACGGTCGACGTCGCCATCAGGTGCGTCGCGACCGGGGGCGTTCCGAGATCCAGTTCGACCATAGTTGCTCGGCCTGCCGCCAGCGCGTGCGCACCGGGTCGGGGCCGAGCGGGATGTCGCCGCGGTCGAGGTCGAGCACGGGGCGATCGGCGAAATGCGTGGTCGGCAACACGTCGCGCATCTCGGCGAGCATGGTGCATAACGCCTGGAAACGGCGAACATGGACCGCGTTGGCGCGCGTACCGCGGCGGTTGGCCAGTTCGAAGCCGTGGCTGACGATCGTCACCGCGGCATGATGCGCCGCCGCCGCATGTTCGAGCGCATCGTAGCTTTCGCCCGCGGACAAAGCGCAGAGCTGGAACGTGCGCACGCGGCCGCGCAAATCCTCGATCACGGTCACGGGGACCTCGACGATACCGGCGTCGGTCGACCGTCGGACCGGGGCGATCTGGCGTGCGGGGAGCGAGATACGGCTGGTGTGCGGCGCCTCCGACCCGTTGTGACTGCTGTCATAGGCGAAACCCAGGCTCTCGAGCGCAGTCAGCGTATCGTCATTGGCGGCATAGCTGCCCGCGCGGAACGCGATCGGATGCGGCGCGCCGGCTTCGACCAGCAATTCGGTGGCACGAACGAGCAGTTCGACCTGTTCGGCGAGGCTGTAGCTGTAAAGCTGAAACCGGTCATGCGCGACGCCGTGGTCGCCGGCTATCGCACGGGTCCAATTGGGGTGGAGATGAAGCTGAACCTCCTGCCCCCCGTCCAGGATCGTTTCGACCATGCGACGGATGGGCGCCAGTCCGAAGGTGATCGCAGGCATGGGATCGACGAAGAAACAGGCTTTCAGGTCATGCCGGGCCAGTTCGGCCAGTTGATACCCCAGGCCCACCCCCGCCGGCTCGAGCGAGCGCGCATAAATCGCGTCGCAATCGAGGCCAGCGGCATGGTGGCGCCACGCGAACTCGGTATCGACAGTCAGGAAGACAGGCGTGGTCACGGGGCAGTCTGTAACAAACGGTCATGAAAAAGGAGTTTCGTTTTATCCAATCCGACTTGATTTGAATTAAATTTTTACGCCGTCTGGATGAACCCTGCATCGCACAGATGTGGGTGATCAGACGGACGGAGGTCATCCGTACTGCGATCTGGTCCGCTACCGCGAATGGTAGAAATCATAGACCTGTTGCGCGACGCCCGCGGATACGCCTGGCGCCTGTTGCAGATCCTGCAGGCTCGCATTGCGGACCGCGCGGCCGGTGCCGAAATGCATCAGCAGCGCCTTCTTGCGCGCAGGGCCGATGCCGGGCACCTCGTCGAGCGGACTCGCGCCGATCGCCTTGCTGCGCTTGTCGCGGTGGACGCCGATCGCAAAGCGGTGGACCTCGTCGCGCAGCCGCTGGAGGTAGAACAGCACCGGCGCGTTGACGGGCAGCTGGAATTCGCGACCGTCGAGCATGTGGAACACCTCGCGCCCGTCACGGCCATGCTGCGGCCCCTTGGCGATCCCGACGAGGCACACGTCCTCGACGCCGATCTCCTCGAGCGCGGCCTTGACCGTGTTGAGCTGCCCCTTGCCGCCATCGATCAGCACCAGATCGGGCCATTCGCCCGAATCGCGATCGGGATCCTCGGCCTGCGCGCGCGCGAAGCGCCGCGTGAAGACCTCGCGCATCATCCCGAAATCGTCGCCTGGGATGGTGTCCTTGTCCTTGATGTTGAACTTGCGATACTGGCCTTTGCGGAAGCCTTCGGGCCCCGCGACGACCATCGCGCCGGTCGCGGCGGTGCCCTGGATATGGCTGTTGTCGTAGATCTCGATGCGCTGCGGCGGCTCGGCCAGGTCGAACAGGTCGGCGACCTCGCGCAGCAGCTTGGCCTGCGTGGTCGATTCGGCCTGGCGCCGCTCGATCGCCTCGATCGCGTTGCGCTTGGCCTGATCCATCAGGCGGCGGCGGTCACCGCGCTGCGGCACCTGCAACGCGACCTTGTAGCCCGCGCGCTCGCCCAGTGCCTCGACCAGCAGCGCGCCTTCGGGCAGCTCGCGGTCGAGCAGGATCTGCCGGGCGGGCGGCACGTCCTCGTAGAACTGGCCGAGGAAGCTGGTCAGCACCTCGTCCTCGGGCACGTCGTTGGTGTGCTGCGGGAAGAAGCTGCGATGCCCCCAGTTCTGGCCGCCGCGGATGAAGAACGCCTGGATGCCGATCAGCCCGTCCTTGCATGCCATCGCGAAGATGTCCGCGTCGCCTACCCCTTCCGCGTTGATCGCCTGCGTGCCCTGGATGAACGTCAGCGCCTTCAACCGGTCGCGCAGCAGCGCGGCGAGTTCGAAGTCCATGTTCTCGGCGGCGGCCTGCATCTGCGCGCCGAGCTTGGCCTGCACGCCGGTCGACTTGCCCGCGAGGAAGCTCTTCGCGTCCTCGACCAGCTCCTTGTACGCAGGCTCGTCGATCCGGCCGACGCACGGCGCGGAGCAGCGCTTGATCTGATACAGCAGGCACGGCCGGTCGCGCGTCTTGAAGAAGCTGTCGGTGCACGATCGCAGCAGGAACAGCTTCTGGAGCGCGTTGAGCGTGTTGTTGACCGACCCCGCGCTGGCGAACGGGCCGTAGTAATTGCCCTTCGCGCGCCGCGCGCCGCGATGCTTCTGGACGCGCGGGAAATCGTGATCGTCGCGCAGCAGGATGAACGGGAAGCTCTTATCGTCGCGCAGCAGCACGTTGTACGCGGGGCGATAGCGCTTGATGAGCTGCGATTCGAGCAGCAGCGCCTCGGCCTCATTGTTGGTCGTGACGATCGTCATCGACCGCGTCTGCGACACCATCCGCTGGAGGCGTTTCGTCAGCCGCTCGACCTGGCAGTAATTGGCGACGCGGTTCCTGAGCGCACGCGCCTTGCCGACATAGAGCACGTCGCCGCGTGCATCCTGCATGCGATAGACGCCGGGGCGGACCGGGAGCGTGTCGAGCACGTTACGGATCGCCGCGACGCCGGCCGCCAGATCGGGCGCTTCGCCGCCACCGCGGACGGCAAAGGTGGATTTGTCTTCGTTGAACCGGTCGGGGGAATTGGGGGAGGACATCGGCCGGAATCTAGGGAGTGCGTGGGGGTTATGCCAGCAGAAGGCAGTGATGTTCACGCGAAGGCGCGAAGGCGCGAAGAGAAGAAGTTTCGTTCACGCGGAGACGCAGAGCCGCGGAGAGAAGAGTCGAGCATTGCGGCGTTCGCCATCACACTGCCGAAGGCCTGTATCAGCTTGATGCTGGCCGGTCCGTCGGCCCCGTGCCCAACACCTCCGCGCCTCCGCGCCTCCGCGTGAACCAACTCCTTCTCTTCGCGCCTTTGCGCCTTCGCGTGAATCAAGCTTCTGAATGCCCTGCGGGCAGAGAGATGGTCAGGCCTGCGCGAAGACCTTGGTGCCGACGATGCCGACCACGGTCAGCGCCATGAAGCCCGCCTGGAACCCGCTGACCTTGTCGCCGAACAGGATCACGCCGCCGATGATCACGCCGATCGCGCCTGCGCCGGTCCAGATCGCGTACGCCGTGCCCGCAGGCAGGCCGCGCATCGCGAGCGCGAGCAGGCCCATGTTGACGAAGCTCAGGATGATCGGGACGCTCGACGCCTGCCAGGTGGCGACGGTGGCCGCCCATTTGAGGCTGAGCGCCCAGCAGATTTCGGTGATAACGGCGATGCCGAGGATGAGCCAGGACATGGTTGTTCTCCAACGGGCTCAGATTGGAGACTCGGCCGCCGGAAACCCGGGAAGAGACGGCCGTCGATTTGGAAAGCTTCAGCGCACCAAGCGCTTTGCCGTTCCCCCGCGGAGGCGGGGGTCCAGGATCTCACAGGATAACGCCCGCAACCCTGGACCCCCGCCTTCGCGGGGGAACAGTATCCTACGCGGATGCTGCTAGTTCAGGCGGCTGAGACCTGAGATCGAGCGGTCGACCATCGCGCGGTCGGCGGCGGCGTCGTGATGCTCGGCGATCAGCATGCCGGCAGCCTTGGCGGCCGCGTCGGCAGCCCGCGCACGGACCTCGGCGATCGCTGCGCGTTCGGCGGCGGCGATCTTGTCTTCGGCCATCTTCGCGCGACGGGTCATGAGGTCCTCGGCACCAGCCTTGGCCTTGGCGATGATCGCGGCGGCTTCGTGATGCGCGTGCGCTTTCATGGCTTCGGCTTCGACGTGCGCGGTCTTGGCCTTGGCCTCGTATTCGGTGCGGATCGCCTCGGCTTCGGCGCGGAGCGCCTTGGCTTCGTCGAGCTGCGTGCGAATGCCCGCGATGCGCGTGTCGAGCATCTTGCCGATCATCCCTGGAACCTTCTTCCAGATCATCAGCAGGATCACGACGATCATCGCCACCGCGACCCAGCCGGTCGAGGTCAGGCCGAGTGCGGTCGGATCGGGAACGTGCTCGACACCGCCGGGTGCGGTCGTGTGACCCTGGATGCCCTGGTTGTCGATCGCACCCTCGGGCGCCATGCCCTCGCCGTGAATGACCTTTGCGGCCGAATCGGGATTAGCCATGCGCCGTCGTCCTGCGTACCGCGTCGCTCGCCGCATCCAGGCTAACCTGGAGGCCGGCGACCTTGGCGGCCAATTGCTGTGCTGCTTCGGCGGCGACGCCCTGAAGGTTCGAGAGCGCCTCGGCCTTCGCGTTCGCGACCGCCAGATCGTGATGACCCAGACGCTCGGCGAGATCGGCGTCGGCAGCATGGACCTGCTGCTCGAACGCCAACGCCGCCCGCTTCGCAGCGGCGGCCGTCTCGGCCTGCGCCGCGGTACGCGCCGCGTCCATTTCTGCCTGCCAGTTCGCCTGGACCGTATCGGCCTGCGCACGGGCGGCGACCGCCGCCGCCAGATCGCCGGCGATCCGGCCTTCGCGCGAGTCGACGTTGGACACGATCTTTGGCACCATTCCCTTGCCGATCCCGAAATACAGCATCCCGAAGGTGAGCAGCAGCCAGAAGATCTGCGAGGCGTAGGTAGCGGCTATCTGGGCAATCTGGGGCATTGGTCTGTCCTGCGTTAATCCGGCCGGGCGCGGTTGCCCGGCCAAATCACCGAGTGGTTAGGCGACGAACACCAGGATGATCATGGTGACGAAGGCGAGCAGGCCGAGAAGCTCGGCTGCTGCGAAACCGATGAACAGACGGCCCTGCTGGCTGTCGGCTGCGCCCGGGTTACGGAGAGCGCCAGCGAGGAACTGGGCGAACACGTTGCCCACGCCGAGTGCGGCGAGGCCCATGCCGATCGCTGCGAGGCCGGCACCGATCATCTTTGCTGCTTGTGCGTCCATGATAAATTCCCTTTGAAAAACAGTTTAGGTGATGGAAAAACTTAGTGAAGGTTGACCGCGTCGTTCAGATAGACCGACGTCAGCAACGCGAACACATAGGCCTGGATCGCGGCGACCAGCAGCTCGAGCAGTGTGATGCCGATCATCAGCAGCATGCTCGGCGCGCTCACCAGACCGATATACATCCCGCCCAGGTTCAGGCCGTTGATCACGAACGCGGCCAGCACCTTGAGCAGGATGTGCCCTGCGGTCATCGCCACGAACAATCGCAGGCCGAGCGAGAACGGCCGCACCAGGAACGACATCAGCTCGACCACGAAGATCAGCGGGATCATCAGCGCGGGCGTGCCGCTCGGTACGAACAGCGAGAAGAAGTGGAAGCCGTGCTTGCCGAAGCCCACCAGGAGCACGATCGCGAAGCTGATCAGCGCCAGCACGCCGGTGACGGTCATGTGGCTGGTCACGGTGAACGGATGCACGCCGGGGACGATGCCGAACGGCAGCAGGCCGATGATGTTCGCGAACAGGATGAACATGAACAGCGAGAAGACATAGGGCACGAAGCGCTTGCCGCCCGGGCCGACATTCTGCTCGAGCATGCCCGAGATGAAGCCGGTAAAGCCCTCGACCGCCATCTGCCACCGGCCGGGGACGAGCTCGCGCTTCATCCCGCCGATCATGAACGCCCACAATGCGACCAGCGTCACCACCATCCACAATGCGGAGTTGGTGAAGGACAGGTCGTAACCACCTACGATCCAGTGCGAGCCGAACGCCGGCTCGATCAGGAACTGGTGCATCGGATCGATCTTGCCGCCCTGTTCTGCCGCCACGTGGAATCCCTGCCGTCTTGATACGACAAACGCCCGGTTACTCCGGGCGTTCGCCTGAAATTCGAATGATCTGCCTGAACGCGACCGCTATCCCGAGGAACAGCAACACGATCAGCCCCCAAGGGCCAGTACCGAACCAGCGGTCAATCAACCAGCCGATCAGCGCACTGCCGACGAGACTCCCGATCAGAGCGGAAATGACGCGATTGCCTTGCGAGTATCCCCGCTCGGCATCCGCCCCCTTCTGCCCCTTTGCCAGCGTTTCCCGAGCCTTGACCTCTCTCAATCGCTCATCGAGCGCGGAAAGTCGCGGATCGTCAACACCCTGGGGGTCCTGTCCGGGTTCGATCTCCGCCACGCACGTTCCTCCACCTGATTTCGCATCGGGGAGGAAGCAAGCAGCGACGAGCGATCCCGCCAAGGCGCGGTCCGTTTAGAAAAGGGGGGGGTGCAAGTCAACCGGTGTGACAGGCGCGTCATCATTGGGGTCGTCGGTCGCGAGCGCTTGGTAGTCGTTCGGCACCATACACCCAGCCGTCATCCTGACGAAAGTCAGGATCCAGAGCCACAAGCGAACCGTGTTGGGCTCTGGATCCTGGGTCGAGCCCAGGATGACGGACTAAGCGAGCGTCGAGATTTCGTTCTCAGTTCGGCCCAGTTCAGACGCAGCGCGAATCGCGTTCCGGGGCGGCCGCCGTGCGCGTCTTCCAGACGCCGCCCGGGGTCTTGTACTTCTCGCCCGCGTTGGTCTGCAGGATCAGGTTGCAGCCGCTGGTGAACGCGAGTTGCTCCACCGTCGCGCCGCTCGCCTGCGCCTTTTGCGTGTAGGCCGACTTGCGCTGGATATTGATGTTGTTGACCAGCGCGCGCAGATCGCCGCTCGCTGCGCCGACGAGGCCGAGATAGCCGTCGGGCTGCTCGCCGACCTCGCCGCCGGCGCGCGCCGCGGCATAGGCCGGGTCGCGCTGCGCCGAGGCCGCCACCGAAAGGCCGCCGAGAGCCACCGCTGCGGCAACCATCATCATGACCTTGGTCTTCATCTTAGAATATCCCCGGATTCTGCTGGATCAACGATTTCGCCTCGCCGTCGAGACGATAGACCACTTCTTGCGTGACGTTGATGTTGAGGTTGATCTCGATCGGCTTGTCGGGCGCCGACACGTTGATGCAGCTCGGCAGGGCGGCAGCGGTCGTGACCAGAAAAGCGATCGTCCTCATCCTATGCAAGATCGGCCTTTGCTCCAGCTTCTTCAATCCTGTTTCGGTCATGGCACGATCCTGCTTGCGGGAGGCTGAATAGTCGGAAGTTTGGGAGGCGGCGGCGCGGCCTGCTGTTGCAGCAACGCGGGCAGGTTGCGCTGGATGAGGCGCTTCGGATCATAAAAGCTCTGTGCCGAATCGAGCAGCCCGCGGAACGGCGCCTTGATGCGGATATTGAACACGAACGGCAGCTTTTGCAGGCGACGGACGATGAAGTTCGCCTTCGCCCCCTCGCCCTGGCTGATCCCGGCGAAGCGCACGTCGGTGACCATCTCGCCCGCCAGCGGCCCGTTCATCCCGACTCGCAGCGACTGGTAGCGCAGCGACTTCAGCGCCTGGAACGCGATGTTCGCCCAGATGCCGAGGTCCTTTTGGCTGAGGTCGCCGACATAGGCGAGCGTACCGCCGCCTTTGCGCACCTGAAGATCGCCACCCTCGATACGGCCGCCCGTTTCGTCGAAAATCATCGGCAGCACGCCGTCGAAAATTCCGGTCGCGTCGAGATTCTTGAAATCGAACTGCTGGAGGAACTGGTCCGCCGCCATGTTGGCGACATGGAACGTCATTCGCCGCTCGGACGCCGCGGAGAAGTCGAGCAGCGTCGGGTCGAGCGTCAGCGATCCGCCCGCGAACGGCCATGACCCGTCCTCGACCTGTACGCGCGCGCCAGGCAGCGTCTGGTAACGGATCGTGCCGTCGGTGACGGGGATGCCCGGGTTGAGCGTGCGGATCGTCGCCACCTGCCCCGGCGCGCTCTGCAGATTGAGCAGATCGGTGAAGCGGATCTCGGTCGCGATCCCGGTCACCGGGCCGAACGCGGCGGCGAGGTCGGTGCCGGCGGTGCGGAACACGCCATTGCTCGTCACGCCATCGGGGGTCCAGGCGATATGCCCCTCGCCACTGACCGATCCGTTGACGTCGGCGATCACGCCGAAGGTCAGCGGAGTGAGCGCGTCGGGTTGCAGCTTGTCCTTGGCGAACGCGATTGCGGGGACGATGAGGTCGGCCTTGCCCGCCCCTGCCCCAAGCGCGTGGGTGAGCGTGACGTCGGCGACCTTGGTGTTCGACGTCGGCTCGACCAGCGTCCCCGCGGCGGTGATGCTGCCGTTGACCAGCGCGAGCGTCACGGTGCGCGCGTCGAGCGGCTTGAACCGCGGGGTCGGCGCGGCATCGGATACGCCCATCGCGCCGGTGAGGTTGAGCGCACCGCCGACCAGCGTCCAGTCGCCGGCCGCATCGCCGAGCAACAGCGGGACGTTGGCGATCTGCCCCGAACCGCCGGTGAACGCGCCGGCCAGCCCTCGCGCGGTCATGCGGCCGGTCACGGTGCCGAAGTCGAGTCGCGTGACGCGCTGGGGCGCACCGATACGCGTCTGCACGCGCTCGATCGCGAACCCGCGATCGGCAAGCCGCACGGTCGCGCCGGCGGTCGCGAGCGTGATCGGGGTGGTGCCGAGCCGTCCGGTCAGGCTTGCCGCCGCGATCCGGGCACCGCCGCCGATCCGCGCGCCGTTCACCTGCACCAGCGCGCCGTCGACCGGGCACAAGGTCAGTCGCGACGGGTCGAGCACCAGCCCGGATAGCGCGAACCGCTGCACCGCCAGGGGCGTGCAACCGGTGTTGACGACCAGTCGCCCGCGACCGTCCCACAGCGCGACAACCGGCATCGCCAGGCCATTGACCCGGTTGGCGGACCCGCCGCCGCCGATCGGCCCCGAAAGCGTCATGCGCGTCGCGATCGACGTCGCACCCCCCGGAGTTGCGCTGAAGGTGACGGGGGTCAGCGCCAGACGCGCGGCGCCCGCCGCATAGGGCGCGATGGTAGCCACGCCGCGGATCGCCGCGCCGGGTTTGGCCTGCGCGAGCGACACGCGCGCCTCGGGCAAGCCGCCGCCGCGCATCGCGAGGTTCGTGTCGAGCCGCACACCGCCATTCGGCCAGTCCAGCGCGACCCCGCTCCCGCCGCCGAGCGCCACGCGCGCACCGCTGGCAGACGCGAGCGCGAGACGGGACAGCAGCGCCTTACCGAGGCCGCCCTCGATCTGCACGCGCACGTCGGCATCCGCGGCAAACCCGCGACCTGCCTTCTGGATCGCCTGCGCCGCCGCGGCTGCCAAGGGGGCAACGGGCGTCCCCGCCGCCGCCCCGCCAATCGCCGTCAGTCCAGCGAGTCGTTTTGGCGCCACGGCGGCACCGCTCGCCTGGATGCGCCCGGCGAAGGCGATCTGCTTGCCGATCCGGTAGGCGCCAGCGAGCGAAACGCGTCGCGCGCCGCCCTCGAGCGTGCGAACGGTATCGGCGGCAATGTCCACCTTGCCCGCGGTCGCCGCCGCGCTTCCGGTGAAGGCGATCGTGCCGCTCGCGCCGGCCGACGTGCCGCCGGGCGTCCGTGCAGCCCCCGTCGTGAGCGTCGCCTTGCCCTGCCAGCGATCGAGCGCCGCGGAGAGGCCGACGTCGAGGTCTGCCACCAGCCGGTCGACGCGCGTCGTGCCACAGGCGAGCCGCGACACGCGCACCGGCCCCGTGACGGTCGGTTTGGCCGCGTCGATCCGCAGCTTGACGGTCGCCGCCAGCCGGTCGATCGCGCACCCGCCGATATCGAGCCGCTCGCTGATCGCCGCGAGCGTACCGCGAAACCCGTCGTCGAGCTTGCCCGATCCGGCCAGCTTCAGCCCGACGATCCCCTGCGGAGTCTCGAGCCGCATCCGCCCATCGGCGACCGACACGTCGAGAGCGGGCAGCGTAAACGGCTTGCCCGACGACGCTGGCAGCAGCTTGTCGATCGCACCGAGCGAGACTTTCCCGTCAACCAGCCGGCCACGCAGCCGCACCTTCCCCGCGCGCACGCCCTCCAGATAGGGGCCCGACAAGCCGATGCCGGTGCGCGTCTCGACCCAGTCGGCGACGAGATCGGGATGCGCCGGATCGCCGATCACGACATTGGTCAGTCGCTGGCCACCCAGTGCGAGGTTGGCAATATCGTAGCGCGCCGGCACGCCGGCCTTGACGAGTTCGCGGTCGATGAACCCTTCGGCGATCGGTTTGCGCACCAGCCACAGCACGACCAGCGCGGCGAGCAGGAGCAGCGCGATCGCCAGCGCGACGCGGCGGGCAGTCGCTCGACGGTGAGAGCCGGACCGGGGGTCGGCCGCGGGGCCGGCCCCCGTCTCGCTCGTCTCGCTCACCCACGCACTCCGCTACAGTCGACGCCCTGCATAGGCGGGTGCGGGGGCGTCATGCAATTGCACGTGGATGTGCTAGCATTGGCATATGGCCGAACCGGACGAACATATCGACGATCTGAAGGGTCACCGGGGGCGCCTCCGCAAACGCCTGTTCGAAGGCGGCAGCGACGCGTTGCTCGACCACGAACTCATCGAATATCTTCTCGCGATCGCGATTCCCCGCGGCGATACCAAGGCGCTCGCCAAGGCGCTGATGCGCGAGTTCGGTGGAATTGGCGGGGTGCTCACCGCGGATGCCGAGGCGCTCGGCCGCGTGAAGGGGATGGGCGAGATCTCGACCGCGGCGATCAAGATCGCGCACGCCGCCGCGATCCGCCTGCTGCAATCGCAGGTCAGCGACCGACCGGTGCTGGCGAACTGGCAGGCGCTGCTCGATTATCTCCGCGCGGACATGGCACATCACGCGATCGAGCGGTTCCGCGTCCTGCACCTCAACACGAAGAACATGCTGATCCGCGACGAAGTGATGAGCAAAGGCTCGATCGACCAGGCCGCGGTCTATGTCCGCGAGGTCATCCGCCGTGCGATCGATCTCGGCTCGGCGTCGATCATCCTCGTCCACAACCATCCGAGCGGCGACCCCTCCCCCAGCCGCGCCGACATCGAGATCACGCGCACGATCGCCGAGGCGGGCAAGCGGCTGGGTATCACGGTCCACGACCATATCGTGATGGGCACCGGCGGCCATGTCAGTCTGCGCGCGCAAGGGTTGATCTAGAGCAAGAAGATAACGGTGTAAGTTCCTTGATGCGCTGCGTCGTTTCGCCGGCATCTTCGTTGTCAAACGGAAGGAATTGCATGTGGACAACAAGTTACACGACGAACCCTCGAGCGTGACCGCGGAACACGGGCAGGTTCTGGTGGATGGACCGGACGGGGTCGCGGTGTCGCTGACGCCCGACGCGGCGGTCGAGACGTCCGACCGGTTGCTCGAAGCCGCGGTCGAGGCGCAGGGTCAGAAACTGGCCGAGACACTCGCGGAGAAGGAGCGGGCGGAGCGCAAGGCGGGCTGATCAGCCTCACCGCACTTCGGCGTTGGCGGACCGAGTTGGTCAGGATTTCCTGACCGTCCTCGATCCGCGATACTCGTCAGCCCTGCGTCAGAAAGCTGGTGATTTCGCTCTTCGTCAGCGACTTGTTCTTGTCCCCGTCCGCCTGCGCGAAGGCAGCCGAAACCCACTTCTTGGTCTCCGGCGCATCCGGCTTGGTCGACGGATCGGTCTTGCTCTTCAGCGCAACCATCCAGCCGCCGAATTCAACCGCGCTGAGCTTGCCGTCGCCATTCTTGTCGTAGGTCGGAAACTCGGTGTCGACGACCTGCGCGACCTGGCTGCCTGTCGCGGGTTGTTCGCGCGCGGCGGACTGCATCGGCACCGCATCGGTCGGCGTAGCTTGCGGCGATGCCATCGCGCCAGACGGATTCGTCTGGCCGGTAGCAGCACCAGACGGGGCCGAAGTCTGCGAGGATGTCGTGGTCGACTGTGCCAATACGGGTGCAGCAACCAGTGCCGCGCCGGCCAGCATAGCATATTTCAACATTGCGTCTCTCCGGTAGTGTTCTACGCGTCTACTGAGCCGCTTGGCGATCGAGCATGGAATATACTCGGCGCCGCGAACTGCTCACTCACTCTATACGCGTTGCGGTGCCGGATTCATACGCGATGCGGGGTATTTGAACCTTGTCCTGCGTCCTGCTACCGCGTTTCGCGCGCAAACGCGGGGAATATGCCACGCGACATGCCTTACCCTTCACGCTCCCGAGGAAACCCGATGGTCCCCCGCTATTCCCGCCCCGACATGGTCGCGATCTGGACGCCCGAAGCGCGCTTCAAGATCTGGTTCGAGATCGAGGCGCACGCCACCGACGCGCTCGCCGAGCTGGGCGTCGTTCCCAAGGAGGCGGCCGCGGCGATCTGGGCTAAGGGTGCGTTCGAGGTCGATCGGATCGACGAGATCGAGCGCGAGACCAAGCACGACGTCATCGCCTTCCTGACCAACGTCGCCGAGCATGTCGGCCCCGAAGCGCGCTTCATGCATCAGGGCATGACCTCGTCCGACGTGCTCGACACGTGCCTCGCGGTGCAGCTGGCCAAGGCGAGCGACATCCTGATCGCCGATCTCGATGCGCTGCTCGTGGTGCTCGAACGCCGTGCGCGCGAGCACAAGATGACGCCGACGATCGGCCGCAGCCACGGCATCCATGCCGAACCCGTCACGTTCGGGCTGAAGCTGGCGCAGGCGCACGCAGAGTTTGCCCGCAACCGGGCGCGGTTGATCGCGGCGCGCGAGGACGTCGCGACCTGCGCGATCTCGGGCGCAGTCGGCACGTTCGCGAACATCGACCCGTTCGTCGAGGAGTATGTCGCGGGCAAGCTGGGCCTGTCGGTCGAGCCCGTCTCGACGCAGGTCATCCCGCGCGATCGCCATGCAATGTTCTTCGCGACGCTGGGGGTGATCGCCAGCTCCATCGAGCGGCTCGCGACCGAAGTGCGGCATTTGCAGCGTACCGAAGTGCTCGAGGCGGAGGAATTCTTCTCGCCCGGCCAGAAGGGCTCGTCGGCGATGCCGCACAAGCGCAATCCGGTGCTGACCGAGAACCTCACCGGGCTCGCGCGGATGGTGCGCGGTTATGTCACGCCCGCGATGGAGAATGTCGCGCTGTGGCATGAGCGCGATATCTCGCACTCGTCGGTCGAGCGCTATATCGGGCCGGACGCGACGATCACGCTCGACTTCGCGCTCGCGCGGTTGACCGGGGTGATGGACAAGCTGGTCGTCTACCCCGAGCGGATGTTGAAGAACCTCAACAAGATGGGCGGCCTCGTCCATTCGCAGCGCGTGCTGCTGGCGCTGACGCAGGCCGGCGTGAGCCGCGAGGACGCGTATCACCTCGTGCAGCGCAACGCGATGAAGGTGTGGGATTCGGACGGCGCGTTGTCGCTGCTGGAGTTGCTGAAGGCGGATCCGGAAGTGACGTTGTCGGATGCCGAACTCGAGGACAAGTTCGACCTCGGCTATCACCTCAAGCACGTCGACACGATCTTCGCGCGGGTGTTCGGCGCGGCGTAAAGGCGTGGCTTAGTCCCTTCCCGCATTACTTACCTCCGTCATCCTGACGAAAGTCAGGATGACGGGCCGGGCAGGATCGCCCGCCCTGCAACCACCCAAAGTGCACGCAACGCAATTACGATTGTATGTTACAAAATTGCGACAACGCGCAATAATGCCCATATCGCCCTTGCCGGATATTGTTCCGGCATCGGAGACCTACCCATGCGCATGTTCGAAACCGTGACCAGCACCATGCTGGCGATCGCGGCTCAAGCGCTGGTGGTCGGGGTGGTCATCACCGCCCTCTGATCCATCGGCCCGCCCGCCCCCTCCCGAGGGGGCGCGGCTAGGCCGGGCGTTTTAAGGCCCGCGCGCGGCTATCGCTTGCGCGGATAGCGTGCGGCGAATTCCTCGTCGGACATCACCAAATATCGGATCGTGTCGATCAGCGCCCAGGGCGCGCTGATGATAAGGCCGATCACGGTAATGCTCAGCACCAGCATGACGATCCCCGAACCCGTCCGGCCGAGATAGAAACGGTGGATACCGAGCGTGCCGATCACGAACGCCATCACCGCCGCGACGTATTTGTTGCGATCGTTGGTCGGCGCGGCGACGGCCGCGGGTGGCCCCGCGCGACGCGGGCCCGGCGCGGTCGGCACCGGGAAAACACTGAGCGCACGATCGTTGGCGGATTCGAAATCGACTTCGATCCCGATCGCCGGTTCGCCGCGATGCGCCCAGTCCTCCGGCGCGAACCGGTAGCGTTGTCCGTCCTGGCCCGCGACGATCCCTTCGCCCGTGCGGGAATCGACCCCTAAAACCTGTCCGCGCATATGAATCCCCGATGTTCGCCAGCCAGTCTGGCGAATGCCACGGATCAAGCAAGTCCGAACTCAAACGAGCAGAGTTCAGGCGGCGGATGCGATACCCCGCCAATGTCTGTCGTCGTCATTGTCAGCAACCATCGACCGCGTTTTGCGCGATCGGGTTGCGCGCGGGTGGCCCTTTGCAGCCGGGCGTCGGGCGAAGACACCCAGATAGCGCGCGACGGCACCGCGAACGCGTAAACTGGAGGCTGCGGCAGCCAACGCCAGGACGATGTCGAGATAAGCCGACACCTCGAAGGTGGTGATCCAGACCGCGATGTCGGGAGCCGCAAGGGTCAAGACACGGATGCCGTCGCCTTCGCCAACGAGGGTGACCATCGCGGCGGCTATCATCAGCAGGACGATCACCGCGGCGTCCCCTCGGGTGAAGCGCGACAACCGCGTCGCCGGCTCGGCGACCAGCATGTAACGCATCGCCCTGCCGATCGGCGTTTGGGGGGCGGCGAGCATGATCAGCCAACAGGCTATTGCGGTGAACAGACATGCCAGCATTGCGCCCCCCTTTGGTTCAGTATTGTAGTCCCGCTTATTCGGCCGCGAACACACCCTTGAGCTTGGCGAAGAAGCCCTGGCTCGCCGGGCATTCGTCGCCCGTTTCCGTCTCGCGGAACATCTCGAGCAATTCCTTCTGGCGGTTGCTCAGACGCGTCGGGGTCTCCACGTCGATCTGGACAACGAGATCGCCGTGGCCGCGACCTTGCAGGACGGGCATCCCCGCACCGCGCTGGCGCAACTGCTTGCCCGACTGAATGCCGGCGGGGATCTTCACCTCGTGCGTGCGGCCGTCGAGGCCGGGAATCGACAACGACCCACCAAGCGACGCGACGGTGAAGCTGATCGGCGCACGCGCGAACAGGGTCGTGCCCTCGCGCTCGAACAGAGCGTGCTTGGTCACGTGAAGGAAGATGTAGAGGTCACCCGCCGGAGCGCCGCGCGCGCCCGCTTCTCCCTCGCCGGACATGCGGATACGCGTGCCTTCCTCGACGCCCGGGGGGACGTTGATCGAAAGCGTCTTGGTCTTGTCGACACGGCCCTCGCCGCGGCAATCGGGGCACGGGTCGGCGATGACTTCGCCTGCGCCGTTGCAGACCGGGCAGGCCCGCTCGACGACGAAGAAGCCCTGCTGCGCGCGCACCTTGCCGTGGCCGCCGCAATGCTGGCAGGTCTTGGCGCGGGTGCCGGGCTTCGCGCCCGAGCCGTCGCACGTGTCGCAGAGCGCGGAGACGTCGATCGTGATCTCGGTCGTCTTGCCGTGGAACGCTTCCTCCAGGCTGACTTCCATGTCGTAGCGAAGGTCTGCGCCGCGCCGTGCGGCGGAGCGCCCGCCGCCACGCTGTGCGCCGCCCATGAATTCGCCGAAGACGCTTTCGAAGATATCGCTGAAGCCGCCAAAATCCTGCGTACCGCCGCTATGACCGCCGCCGCCGCCGTTCTGGAACGCGGCATGGCCGAAGCGATCATAGGCCGCGCGCTTCTGCGGGTCCTTGAGGCAGTCATAGGCCTCGCTGACCGCCTTGAACTGCGCCTCGGAATCCTTGCAGCCCGAGTTCTTGTCCGGGTGATATTTCATCGCGAGCTTGCGGTAGGACGACTTGATCGTCCCCGCATCCGCGGTCCGCTCGATCTCGAGCAGTTCGTAATAATCTGTCTGGGTACTCATGATCTTAGCCCTCTCCCCTCCGGGGAGAGGGTTGGGAGAGGGGCCGCCACACACGGACCCTCTCGGTACTGCCCTCACCCCGACCCTCTCCCCGAGGGGGAGAGGGGGAAGTCGTTTACGCCTTCGGGTTGTCGTCGACTTCCGAGAATTCGGCGTCGACGACGTCGTCGTCCTTCTTCGCCGCATCGCCATCGGCCGACGGCGAGGCGTCCGCCTGAGCCTGCTTCTCGTAGATCGCCTGGCCGAGCTTCATCGCGACCTGGGCAAGCGCGGTGCTCTTCTCGGTCATCGTGTCGGGATCGCCACCCTCGACCGCAGCCTTGGTCGCGTCGATCGCGGCCTGGATCTCGGTCTTGAGCGACTCGTCGACCTTGTCGCCGTTATCGGCGAGCTGACGCTCGGTGGTGTGGATCAGCGACTCGGCGTTGTTCTTCGCCTCGGCGCCGGCACGACGCTTCTTGTCCTCTTCGGCGAAGGTCTCGGCGTCGCGGACCATCTGGTCGATGTCGTTGTCCGAGAGACCACCCGACGCCTGGATGCGGATCTGCTGCTCCTTGCCGGTGCCCTTGTCCTTGGCCGAGACGCTGACCAGACCGTTGGCATCGATGTCGAACGTGACCTCGATCTGCGGCACGCCGCGCGGGGCCGGCGGGATGCCGACGAGATCGAAATTGCCGAGCATCTTGTTGTCGGCCGCCATCTCGCGCTCGCCCTGGAACACGCGGATCGTCACCGCGCCCTGGTTGTCGTCGGCGGTCGAATAGGTCTGCGACTTCTTGGTGGGGATCGTCGTGTTGCGATCGATCATCCGGGTGAACACGCCACCCAGCGTCTCGATGCCGAGCGACAGCGGCGTCACGTCGAGCAGCAGCACGTCCTTGACGTCGCCCTGCAGCACGCCGGCCTGGATCGCGGCGCCCATCGCGACGACCTCGTCCGGGTTGACGCCGGTGTGCGGCTCCTTGCCGAAGAACTGCTTCACGACCTCACGGACGCGCGGCATGCGAGTCATGCCGCCGACGAGCACGACTTCCGAGATGTCCTCGGGCTTCAGGCCGCCGTCTGCGAGCGCCTTGCGGCACGGCTCGAGCGTACGCTTGACGAGGTCCTCGACCATCCGCTCCAGGTCGGCGCGCGTGATCGACTTCACCAGATGCTTCGGGCCGTTCTGGTCCGCGGTGATGAAGGGCAGATTGACCTCGGTCGACTGTGCCGACGACAGCTCGATCTTCGCCTTCTCGGCCGCTTCCTTCAGACGCTGGAGCGCCAGCTTGTCCTTGGCGAGGTCGATGCCCTCCGCCTTCTTGAACTCGTCGGCGAGGAACTGAACGATCTTGTTGTCGAAATCCTCACCGCCGAGGAAGGTGTCGCCGTTCGTGGCCTTCACCTCGAACACGCCGTCGCCGATCTCGAGCACCGAGATGTCGAACGTGCCGCCGCCGAGATCGTAGACCGCGATGGTCTTGCCGTCCTGCTTGTCGAGGCCGTAGGCCAGCGCTGCCGCGGTCGGCTCGTTGATGATGCGCAGCACTTCGAGGCCGGCGATCTGGCCGGCGTCCTTGGTCGCCTGGCGCTGTGCGTCGTTGAAGTAGGCCGGCACGGTGATGACCGCCTGCGTGACCGTCTCGCCGAGATAGGATTCGGCGGTTTCCTTCATCTTCTGCAGCGTGAACGCCGAGATCTGCGACGGCGAGTAATCCTTGCCGCCGGCCGAGACCCACGCGTCGCCGTTGGGCCCGCGCGAGATCTTGTACGGGACCAGCTCGGTGTCCTTCTTGGTGATCGGATCGTCGAAACGACGGCCGATCAGACGCTTCACCGCGAAGATGGTGTTGTCGCCATTGGTAACAGCCTGACGCTTGGCGGGCTGGCCGACCAGCCGCTCGCCATCCTTGGCGAACGCGACGATCGACGGCGTGGTACGTGCGCCTTCGGAATTCTCGATGACCTTGGGCTTGCCGCCTTCCATCACGGAAACGCAGCTGTTGGTCGTGCCGAGATCGATACCGATTACTTTAGCCATGAGTTCTGATTAGCCCCTCACTTGAAACGAAATACGAAATCGGTTCCGCCCCGTTACGGGAGTGGAACCTTTCTGATGATGGGCGCGATATAGGTGGCCTCGCGCTTGCCGCAAGATTGTACCGGTCATAGGATGCACAAGAGGCAGGGCCCGGAGAAAAGTAACCTATGCGTATCGTTTTCGGACTGGGTGTGGCCGCGATGGCGCTAGCGTCGTGCGCGCCACCGAAACAGCTGGCGGTCGATGGCGCCTGGGTGCGGCTTGGTGCGGTCACGGGGCGACCGGCGGCGGCGTATTTTACGGTGCATGGCGGGCCGACGCCTGCGACGCTGATCTCGGCCACCACCGACGTCGCGATCAAGTCCGAGATGCACGAGACGATGGACAAGGGCGGCATGTCGACGATGGCGCCGCTCGCGAAGGTCGAGATTCCGGCGAACACCGATGTCGCGTTCGCACCCGGCGGGCGGCACGTGATGCTGTTCGACATGAATTCGGGGATCAAGCCGGGTGACCGCATCATGCTGACGTTCGCGTTTGCTGACGGAACGCGGATCCTGGGCAACGCGAACGTGGTTGCGGCGGGGACCCCGGCGGGCACGTGAACCGCGGGCTTACCGACGGCGAGACGGCGCTCGCCGCGTCCGTGTTCGGCGGCGCGATCGACTACGCGCAGGTGAGCCTGTCCCGCAGCAAATGGGCGTTCTTCCAACCGCGCGATACGGTGATGGCGCCGCGCGGATGCATCCACTTCCACCCCAAGGGCGATTTGTGGTGCGACGATTTCGCGCACGCGAACCTGACGTTGCAGGGGCTGTTCGTCCACGAGATGACGCATATCTGGCAACATCAGCGCGGCGTGTTCCTGCCGCTCGCACGGCATCCATGGTGCCGGTACGACTATGCGTTCCGGCCGGGGGTCGCGCTGCACCGCTACGGCATCGAGCAGCAGGGCGAGATCGTGCGCCATGCCTTCCTGCTGCGCGCCGGGGCGAAGGTGGCGGGTGCGCCGCCACTTGCGCAGTATGAGACGGTGCTGCCGTTTGCGCCAACCACACCATTCCCGTCATCCTGACGAAAGTCAGGATCCAGAGTAACCAAGCGCGCCGGCCGTGGCTCTGGATCCTGACTTTCGTCAGGATGACGGGAGCGTCGGGCGTAATCCCTCGCCTGTCATCCCTGCGAACACTGCGATGACAGGCTATGGGATTACGCCAGTAGCGTCAGAGCCAGCTACGGCCATCCGACCCGCCGCACCCGTAAGGCGGCAATTGCCCCGGGAACCGCGCCTGCATCTTGTGGCAGCCCCAGGCGCGCATCGGACCCGGCGCGTAGCCGTTCAGCGCGATGCCGACCTCGTCATACGGGCTCGAGCCGCGCGCGACGTACATGTACCAACGACCGCCGAACATCACGGCTGCCGCGATGAGAACGACACAAACGACCTGGACGATTTTCTGCATTGAAGACCCTTTTTGTAAAGAAGGGCGCCCCGTTGCAGACAACATGGATCAATTTCAACCACCGATCTGGTAGATCGCGCTTCACCAGATCGGCGCGAATCCGACGTTTACAGCGCGTCGAAATCGATAGGTCGTGTTCTATCAAGCGCTTGCGGCGCTTCGGGCATCGGATATTTCAGGCCGGTCGCGCAGTTGAAAAGTACGACCTTGTCGTCCTCGTCGACCAACCCGGTGTTCAGCGCCTGATGATACGCCGCGAGCGTTGCGCCGCCCTCCGGGCACAGCAGCAACCCGTCCTGCTTGGCCGCCGCATCGACCGCCTTCAGGATCGCAGGATCGCCGACCGCCATCGCCTGCCCGCCGCTCTCGCGCACAGCGCGGAGGATCAGGAAGTCGCCAACCGCCTTGGGTACGCGAATGCCCGCCGCGACGGTGCTTGCATCCTCCCAGCGCTCGGCATGCTCCTCGCCCGCCTCGAACGCGCGCACGATCGGTGCGCAGCCGCTGGCCTGCACCGCGAACATCTTGGGCCGCTCGGACCCGATCCAGCCGAGCTTTTCGAGCTCGTCGAACGCCTTCCACATCCCGATCAGCCCGGTGCCACCGCCGGTCGGGTAGAAGATCGCATCGGGCAGTTTCCAGCCGAACTGCGCAGCGAGTTCGAGGCCCATCGTCTTCTTGCCCTCGATTCGATAGGGCTCCTTCAGCGTCGAGAAGTCGAACCAGCGACCTTCCGCGGCGCCCTTGCCGACGATCGCGCCGCAATCGTCGATCAGGCCGTTGACGCGCCACACGCGCGCGCCCTGCATCGCGATCTCGCGAACGTTGATCTCGGGGGTATCGTCGGGGCAGAAGACGATCGTCTCGATCCCGCAGCGCGTGGCGTAGGCGGCCAGCGCCGCGCCGGCATTCCCGTTGGTCGGCATCGCGATCTTGGTGACGCCGAGTTCCTTCGCCATCGCCACCGCCATGACGAGCCCGCGCGCCTTGAACGACCCGGTCGGGAGGCGACCTTCGTCCTTGACCAGCACGTTGGGGCCACCGGACTTCGTCAGCGGCACCAGCGGCGTCTCGATCTCGCCAAGGCTGACGATGTTGGCAGTGTGGCGGACGGGCAGTAGTTCGCGCCACCGCCACAGATCGGTCGGCCGCGCTTCGATCGTATCGCGCGAAATCGCCGAACGTACCGCGTCGAGATCGTAGCGGACGAGCAGCGGCCTGCCGGCACGCGACAAGCCATGCAACTGGTCCGCCTCATACCGCTCGCCGGTGATCGAGCATTCGAGATGCGTGACGAAGGTCTCGCGGTCGGTGGTGAGGTTCTGGTTCAAGTCGTCATCCTACCGATGCCGCATTCCCGTCACTCTCCAGTTCCCCCGCGAAGGCGGGGGCCCAGGGTTCCGAGCGTTGGCGTGCGTGATCCTGGGCTCCTGCTCTCGCAGGAGAACACCGAATTTGGCGAAGAGAGTTACCCCGCCTTGGCGACGCCGACCATCGCGGGGCGCAGCAGGCGGTCCTTGATCATATAGCCTGCCTGCATCTCCTGCACGATCGTGCCCGCCGGCTGGTCGCTCGGCATTTCGAGCATCGCCTGGTGCTTGTTCGGGTCGAGCATCTGGCCCTCGGCAGCAATCTTCGTGATGCCGTGACGCTGGAACACGCTCTCCAGCTCGCGACCGGTCGCCTCGAGCCCGGTGACGAGCCCCTTCATCTTGTCGTCCGCGCGCAGGTCCGCCGGGATAGCCGACAGGCCGCGCGCGAGGTTGTCGGCAACCGACAGCACGTCGCGTGCAAACGCGGTGGCGGCATAGGCGCGCGCGTCCTGCGCTTCCTTCTCCGCGCGGCGACGGACGTTCTGGATCTCAGCCTGCGCGTACAGGACGTTCTGCTTGGCTTCGGCGAGCTGGTTCTCGAGCTCGGCGACGCGGTCGTTCGCGGCCACTTCCGGCGCGTCTTCAGCGGTCTCTTCGCGCAGGTCGGCAGGGGCGTTCTGGTCAGTCTCGGACATGGTTTTCCCTATAAGTTGGGCCCGCTCAACCCATCAACCGGGCGAGCGTTGCAGCCGTGAAATCCACCATGGGCACGACGCGCGCATAGTTCAACCGCGTGGGCCCGATCACGCCCACCACGCCGACCACCCGACCGTCGAGCCCACGGAACGGTCGTGCGATCACCGAAGATCCTGAAAGCGCGAACAATTTGGTCTCAGCACCGATGAAGATCCGCGTCGAATCGCCCGCCCGCGCGCTGTCCAAAAGCGATGCGACTTCCTGCTTTCCCTCGAGATCATCGAGCAGGTCGCGGACCCGGTCGAGATCGGCGGCGGCGGCGGCATCGATCAACCGCCCCTGCCCGCGCACGATCAGCACCGGGCGGCGATCCGCATCCTCGCTCCACACCGCGATGCCGCGCTCGACCAGCGTCCGCGCGGCGCCGTCGAGCGCCGCCTGACCGTCCGCCAGCTCGCGCTCGATCCGGCCCCGCGCTTCGGCCAGCGTCAGCCCGCCGAGCGTCGCCGACATGTAATTGCCCGCCTCGATCAGCGCGGACGCCGACATGCCCTTGGGCAGCGCGATCACGCGGTTCTCGACCGAGCCGTCCTCGCTGACCAGCACCGCCAGCGCCTGTTCGGGCGACAGCGCGACGAAGGCGATCTGGCGCAGTCTCAGCTCGCGCTTGGGCACCATCACCAGCCCCGCGCACGCCGACAGCCCCGACAGCGCGAGCGTGGTGGCGGCGAGCGCCTCCTCGACCGGACCACCGACGCCGGCGCGCGCCTCGATCGTCTGGCGCTCCTCGAACGAGGGCTCCATCGCCTGCATCATCCCGTCGACGAACAGCCGAAGCCCCAGATCGGTCGGCATCCGGCCTGCGCTGGTATGCGGACTGGCGAGCAAGCCCAGCCCTTCGAGTTCGCCCATCACGCCGCGAATCGAGGCGGGCGAGAGGCTCAAGCCCGTCAGCTGCGCGATCGTCTTCGACCCGACCGGCGTGCCGCTGGCGAGATAGCTGTCGACGACCGCACGAAAGATGTCGCGCGCGCGGTCGGTCAGTTCGGTGACGGGGGGCGTGGCCATCGCTTTGATCTAGGGCGGATCCGGCGTCGTACAAAGGGGGAATGCGCGCCCTGCCCACTCCGTCATCCTGACGAAAGTCAGGATCCAGGGTAACCGAGTGCCGATCTCCGTGGCTCTGGATCCTGACTTTCGTCAGGATGACGGGCTTTGTGGTCAGGATGACGGCTCTTTCGTCAGGATGACGGTTCTTTCGTCAGGATGACGGCGGTGGTTGGGCTGGCGAGCGACCAAACGAAAGGCTAGGCAACCGCTTTCCCCGTTCGTGCCGAGTAGCGGTCGAGCGCAGCCGAGACCGCGTATCGAGGTACATGTCCTTCGATACGTCCTCTCGACACGCTCGATGACTATTCGGGACGAACGGCAGTTTTTCACGAACGTTCACGAAGGATTACACCATGCGCCCATCCGGCCGCGCCCCAGACCAGATGCGTGAGATCACGATCGAGCCGCGCTTCACCAAGCATGCCGAGGGCTCCGTCCTGATCGGCTTCGGCGACACCAAGGTGCTCGTCACCGCCAGCGTCGAGGAAAAGGTCCCGCCGTTCATGCGCGGCAAGGGCGAGGGCTGGGTGACCGCCGAATACGGCATGCTCCCGCGCGCGACCAACACGCGCAACAACCGCGAAGCCGCCAAGGGCAAGCAGTCGGGCCGCACGCAGGAAATCCAGCGGCTGATCGGGCGCAGCTTGCGCGCGGTCGTCGACCTGAAGCTGCTCGGCGAGCGCCAGATCGTGATCGACTGCGACGTGATCCAGGCCGATGGCGGCACGCGCACCGCGTCGATCTCCGGCGGCTGGGTCGCGCTGCGGCTCGCGATCGACGGGTTGCTGGCAAGCGGCAAGCTGACCGCCGACCCGCTGACGCAGAAGGTCGCCGCGATCAGCTGCGGCATCTACCAAGGCAATCCGGTGCTCGATCTAGACTATATCGAGGATTCGGGCGCGGATGCGGATGCGAACTTCGTGCTGCTCGAAAACGGCAACATCGCCGAGGCGCAGGCCACCGCCGAGGGTGCGACCTATGACGAGGAGGCGCTGCTCCGCCTGCTCCGCCTCGCCCGCATCGGCTGCACCGACATCTTCGCCGCGCAGGCGAAAGCCGTCGCGAAATGAGCGGCGAAGGCAAGGAGCCGCAGGCGATCCGCAAGCTGCAACCCGGCAAGCTGGTCATCGCCAGCCACAACAAGGGCAAGGTCCGCGAGATCGCGGCTTTGCTCGAAGGGCGCGGGCTCGAGGTCGTCTCGGCGGCCGAACTCGACCTGCCCGAGCCGATCGAGACGGGGACCACCTTCTTCGCCAATGCCGAACTGAAGGCGCGCTCGGCCGCCGACCTGTCGGGCTATCCTGCGCTCGCGGACGATAGCGGGCTGTGCGTCGATGCGCTGAACGGCGATCCTGGCGTCTACACCGCGGACTGGGCGGAGACGCCGAACGGTCGCGACTGGATGATGGCGATGCAGAAGGTCGAGGACGCGGTGGTCGCCAAGGGCCCGGACGTCACGCGCGGTGCGCATTTCGTGAGCGTGCTCGCGCTGGCGTGGCCCGATGGTCATGTCGAATGGTTCGAAGGACGCGCGGAGGGGACGCTCGTCTGGCCACCGCGCGGGAACGTTGGGTTCGGCTATGATCCGGTGTTCGTGCCGCTCGGCTACGACCAGACCTATGCCGAGCTGCCGCACGAAACCAAGAACGCGATCAGCCACCGCAACGAGGCATTCAAACTGCTCGAAGCCGCAGTGTTCTAATTTGCCGTAGGGGCGGACCTTTCGATCCTCCCCATCCCGTCATCCTGACGAAAGTGAGGATCCAGAGCCATCAAGGGCGACGCCCGTTACTCTGGATCCTCACGTGCATCAGGATGACGGAAGGCGATGTGGTTAAACAGCGATCGACTGCTTCTGGGGCCACGTGACCGCCGGCAGCGCCTCGAACGCCGGTTTGGCCAACAGATACCCCTGGATGTAGCGGACGCCGAGCGCACGCAGCGCGTCGAACTCGCCGACCGTCTCGACGCCCTCCGCGATCACCAAGATTCCCAGCGCGGTACACATCCGCAGCATCCCCTCGACGATGATCCGCCGCGGCGAGCTCGTGTCGATGTCGCGGATCAGTTCCATGTCGAGCTTGATGATATCCGGCTGGAACCGCGCGAGCAGGTTCAATCCAGCGTGCCCCGCGCCAAAATCGTCGAGCGCGGTGCCGAACCCCATCTTCTGGTACGTCGCGATGATGTTCGCGACGTGTGCGGGATCGAGCATCTCTTCATTCTCGGTGAACTCGAAGATCAGCCGGTCGGTCGGCATCCCGACCGCGGCCGCGGTCTTGAGCGTCAGCTGGATGCAGGCCGCCGGCGAATAGACTGCGTTCGGCAGGAA
Source organism: Sphingomonas sp. HMP9 (assembly GCF_013374115.1). NCBI lineage: Bacteria > Pseudomonadati > Pseudomonadota > Alphaproteobacteria > Sphingomonadales > Sphingomonadaceae > Sphingomonas > Sphingomonas sp. HMP9. The sequence continues at coordinate 1,907,058 of NZ_AP022673.1, forward strand.
ATTGATCGACAGACGCGCGGCGGTGTCCAGGAGCCCGGCCTTCACCGCCGCCTCGATCGCACGCACCCGGCATTGCTGATCGAACGCGTACAGGTTTTCGCCATCGACCCGACCCAGGACGCTGGCCGCCGACTGCCCCTCGGGACCACGCACCAGCGCCTCGTAGGCAAAGACCGTCTCGGTCTCGACATCGACGATCGGCTGAAACGCCATCGAGAAGGCAAACGACAGGCCGGCACCGTTACGGCATCCGACGCAACCACCGGACCGGGAGTCATCTGGTTTGGGTATCGGTATCATTAAAGCAGGTTAGCCGATGATCGCTTAAGAAAGTACCACCGAGGTCTCACTACCGGCCTAACCCAGATCAATAGGCACGCTCGCCGAAGACGTTGCCGGGGGGCGAGTAGCGGCACAACAGATAGTCGTCGGTCTTGTTGCTCGCCATCGCGCACCCGACCTGCGTCGAGCCGCGCCAGACGATCTGCGTGTAGTGCGCGACGTCCTCGAACTTCCCCGTCCGGCTGAACCCGGGGGTCGGCTGATTGATGAAATCACGCTTCTCGGCGACCCAGTGCCCCATCATTTCGGTGTACGCATAGGCATAGCGCGTGCCGGTCCACAAATTCTCGCCCTCGCGCGACATGCCCTGCGGTTGCGGGGCGTGCGCGAATTTCCGCGTGCGCGCCAGCTCCTCGGCATAGGCACGCGCGGTGGTCGCCAGTGTGTCGCTCCAGGTCAGCGGCGCCACGCCGACGGCGGCGCGCGCGGCGTTGTGGCCGTCCATCATCGCCGCCTTGAGCAGGCTCGGCCCGCGCGGCGCAGGCGCCATCGTATCGCGACGCTCGACGACTCGCTCCGGGCCCTGCGCGCAGCCTGCCATCAAAAGCACCGCGGCGATCGCCAAACCCATCCGTGCCGTCATTGCGCTTCCTTCGGCCGCCCCGTGCGACCATATGCGCGAGATAATGCCCGTCTTCGAAACACCAAGCCCCAGCGCCCATCCAGCGGGCGACCTCGCGCTCTACGTCCATTGGCCGTTCTGCGTGTCGAAATGCCCGTATTGCGACTTCAACAGTCATGTCCGCGAGGAGGTCGACCAGGCGGCGTGGCGAGAGGCGTTGCTGACCGACCTGGCGCATGAGGCGCGAGTTCTACCCGGGCGCAAGCTGCAATCGATCTTCTTCGGGGGTGGTACGCCATCGCTGATGCCGCCCTCGACCGTGGCGGCGGTGCTGGATGCCGCGGAGAAGGCGTGGGGATTCGCCGAAGGTATCGAGATCACGCTGGAGGCGAATCCGTCCTCGGTCGAAGCGGCACGGTTCGCCGATCTGGCGCGCGCCGGCGTGAACCGGGTGTCGCTGGGGCTGCAATCGCTGGACGATCAAGCGCTGAAGTTCCTGGGGCGCGCGCATGACGTGAACGAGGGGCAAGCCGCGCTCGCCACCGCGCAAAGCGTCTTTCCGCGCGTGAGTTTCGACCTGATCTATGCGCTCCCCGGCCAGCGGCTCGACGATTGGCGGGCGGAACTGGCGCGCGCGCTGAGCCTGGGGACGGAACATCTCTCGCTGTACCAGCTCACGATCGAGGCTGGCACGCGGTTCGCGACCGAGGCTCTGGCAGGGCGGATCGTGATCCCGGATGGCGACTCGGCGGCCGACCTGTTCGAGGCGACGCGCGCCGATACCGCCGCGGCCGGATTGCCCGCGTACGAGACGTCGAACCATGCGCGGCCGGGGTCGGAGAGCCGTCACAACCTCGCCTATTGGCGCTACCAGGATTATGCCGGGATCGGTCCGGGCGCGCACGGCCGTCGCGGCGGGCTGGCGACGGTGCGCCGGAAGAAGCCGGAGAACTGGCTCGCGGCGATCGAGCGCAACGGCCACGGGATGGAAGTGGAGGATCCGCTGACACCCTCGACCCGCGCTACCGAGGCTTTGCTGATGGGGTTGCGGCTCACGGAAGGGGTGGATCTGGACCGGATCACGGCGCTGAACGCAGGGGTCGTGCCGGTCGATCTGGCGGCGGTGGCCCGGCTGGAGTCACTCGGGCTGATCGTGCACGCGCCGGGCCGGTTACGCGTTACCGAGGCGGGCGCACTGCTCCTCGACGCGATCCTGCCGGAGATCGTCACCGCGTAAGCCACGAACCAAGCGCGCCAGCCCGCCAAGGCGGGAACTGGTACGGGCTAACCGTGCGGTGGGTTCGCAACCGACTGAGTATAGGGGGCCCCGCCTCCGCGGGGACGACCAATTCGCGAAGGATCTACTTCCCGAAGCCTGCCGGCGCGGGCGAGACGACCGTCGTCGTGCCGCTACGGAGTTCCTTCACCTCCAGCGCGCGCTCGGCGACATTGTCCTTGCCGAACCGGAACGCCCCGTCGATGCCGGCAAAGCCGTCGCCATCGCGCAGGCGATTGACGGGGAACGGCGTGCCGGGCTTCCAGTCGCGCGCGATGCGGACCGTCAGCAGAACCGAGTCATAGCCGAGGCTAGACAGGCGGTACGGCCCTGCCCCGAACCGCGCGCGGTATTTAGCGGCGTATTGGCGGTACAGCGTGTCCGAGACGCTCGCATACCATGCGCCCGACAGCGCGGGCTTGGCGGCGATCGCGGTGTCGGAGTTCCAGAGTTCAGTACCCAGGATCCGCGTCGAGGCGCCGCTGCCGCGCTTGACCATCGCCGCTGCCGAGGCTGCGGTGGCGCCGCCATCGGCGATCAGGACCGCGTCATAGGGGGCCTTCGCTGCCAGCCGCGTGACCGCTCCCGCGACGCCGCCAGGACTGCGCGCATAGGTCTGGAGCGAGACGACCTGGCCGCCCGCGCCTTCGACTGCGCGGAGGAACGCGGTCGAGGCGCGTTCGCCGTACAAGCCATTGGGGACGAGGCCGGCGAAGTTGCTCACGCCCCGCTCCTTGGCGAAATCGACGACGCGCGCGACCGACTGGGTCGGGACATAGCCCATCAGATAGGTACCGTTGCCCGCGACGCCGAGATCGTTGGAGAAGCTCAGCACCGGGATGTTCGCGGCGCGCGCGATCGGCGCGACCGCGCGGACGTCGTCGGCGAGCAGCGGCCCGAGGATCAGTTGCGCGCCCTCGGCGATCGCGCGCTGCGCGGCGGCGGCAGCACCGGTCGCGGTGTCGTAGTTTGTGATCCGGACGCGCTGGTTCTGCGTATCGAGCAACGCGAGCATCGTCGCGTTGGCGATCGAGGTGCCGACGCCGGCGTTGCTGCCCGACAGCGGCACGAGCAGCGCGACGCGGTTGCGCTCGGCATCGCGCGGGATGCCCGTCTCGACGTCGACGCTGGGGCGATTTACCGGCCGCGTCGTCGGACGCTGCTGCGACGGCTCGACCGGACCGCGCGGGACGATCGTCTGGCACGCTCCGAGCAGCATCGCCGCGGCAAGCGCCGTCCATCGTCCGAATCGGCGTGCCGATTGCCCTATCGTCGTCGCGTCTGCCATGACCGTCCCCATGAACCCTGAACCTCTTCTCGATCCCGGCCTCTACATCGTCGCGACCCCGATCGGCAATCTTGGCGATCTGTCGCCGCGCGCCGCCGACATCCTTGCCCGCGCCGACGTGATCGCGGTCGAGGACAGCCGCGTCACCGCCGGGCTGCTCCGCCACATCGGTACGAAGACGCCGATGGTGCCGTATCACGATCACAGCGCGGAAGGGGTCAGGCCGGCGTTGATCGCGCGGATGGCGACGCAGGCGGTGGCTCTGGTATCGGATGCGGGGACGCCGCTGATCTCCGATCCCGGGTTCAAGCTGGTGCGCGACGCGCGCGCCGCGGGCCATCTGGTGGTGACGATTCCAGGACCCTGTGCCGCGGTTGCCGCGCTGACGCTGGCGGGCTTGCCGACCGACCGCTTCCTGTTCGTCGGTTTCCTGCCGTCTAAGATGCACGCGCGTGCCGAGGCGATCGCTGAGGTGGCGGCGATCCGCGCGACTTTGGTGATGTACGAATCGGGGCCGCGGCTCGGCGCGTGCCTCGCCGCGCTGGCCGAGGGCCTCGGCGACCGCGAGGCGGCGGTGACGCGCGAGATCAGCAAGAAGTTCGAGGAGGCGGTGACGGGGACGCTCTCGACGCTCGCCGCGCGCTATGCCGATGCGCCGCCGCGCGGGGAGATCGTGATCGTGGTCGCGCCGCCGGGCGAGGCTCCGCCGGCGAGTGCGGAGGACGGCAATGCCGCGCTGGTCGAGGCGCTGACGCGGCTGTCGACCGGCCAGGCGGCGAGCGAGGTGGCCAAGGCGCTCGGGCTCGATCGCAAGACGCTCTACGCACGGGCGCTCGAACTGAAGGCAAAGGGGTGATCCTCCCCTCCCCGCGCCCCTCGCGCAGGCGTACGGCCAGCACCGCCGATCGACAGGTCGCGGAGGCTGTGGGGCGGCGCGGGGAGCGGCTTGCGGGCTGGTGGCTGCGGCTGAAGGGCTGGAGCATTCTCGACCGCCGCGTGCGGACACCCGCGGGGGAGGTCGACATCGTTGCGCGCAAGGGCACGCTGGTCGCGTTCGTCGAGGTGAAGACGCGTGCGACCGCGGCCGAACTCGACTTCGCGATCGACGAGCGACGGCTTGCGCGGGTGGCGGCGGCGGCGGAGTATCTGATGCCGCGCTATGCCGGACCCGGCGACGATATCCGGGTCGACGTGATCCTGCTCGCGCCGGGCACGCGCCCGCGGCATATCGAGAATGCGTGGATTGGATAGGGCACCTCTCCCGGCGGCACACTTTCCTCCGTCATCCTGACGAAAGTCAGGATCCAGGGTAACTCTGCGCATCCCTGTTTGGCTCTGGATCCTGACTTTCGTCAGGATGACGGAGAGTGGGTGACGGGGCGTGGATGACCTGGCGTGGATGACCTCGCGTGCGTGATCGGGTGACTTCGCGCCTCTGCGTGCCTACATGCGCTCGACCGAACAGAAGGAAGACGCATGAGCCTCACCGTCGCCGTCCAGATGGACCCGCTCGACAGCATCAACATCGCCGGCGATTCGACGTTCGCGCTGATGCTCTCCGCGCAGGACCGGGGGCACAGGCTCTTCCATTATGCCGCCGAGGACCTGAACTACCGCGATGGCCGCGTCTGGGCGAAGGCGCATCCGGTCACCGTGCAGCGCGTCGTCGGCGATCATTTCTCGGTCGGTGACCCCGTGAACCTCGACCTCGGCGACGAGGCCGATGTGGTGCTCATGCGCCAGGACCCCCCGTTCGATCTCGGCTACATCACCGCGACGCATCTGCTCGAACGGATCGCCGACAAGACCTTGGTGGTGAACGATCCGGCACAGGTTCGGAACGCGCCGGAAAAGGTGTTCGTGCTGGATTATCCACAGTTCATGCCGCCGACCTTGGTCACGCGCAGCCTCGACGAGGCGCGGAAATTTCTCGCCGAGCATGGTGCGATCGTCATCAAGCCGCTGCACGGCAATGGCGGCAAGGCGATCTTCAAGGTCGAGTCGGACGGCGCGAACCTCTCGGCGCTGATGGAGGTCTTCAACATGACGTGGCGCGAGCCGCACATGGTGCAGGCGTTCCTTCCCGACGTCGCCAAGGGCGACAAGCGCATCGTCCTGATCGACGGCGAGGTCGCGGGCGCGATCAACCGGCTGCCGGGCGAAGGCGAGATCCGCTCGAACCTCGCGGTCGGCGGTTCGGCGGAGAAGGCCGAGCTGACCGACAAGGAGCGAGAGATCTGCGCGGTGCTCGGGCCTGAGCTTAAGAAGCGCGGGCTGTTGTTCGTCGGGATCGACGTGATCGGGGGCACGTGGCTGACCGAGATCAACGTGACGTCGCCGACCGGGATCGTCGCGATCGAGACGTTCGACGGGTTGGACGTGGCGGGCATGATCTGGGACGCGATCGAGGCGAAGGTCGCCGCGCGGTAATCATCGGACACCACCCCGGCGAAGGCCGGGGCCCAAATGGAAAGGTCGTGGTAACGGAGCGCCGTCCTTTGCCATGACCGTCCCCCAATTGGGCCCCGGCCTTCGCCGGGGTGGCAGGAGATGGACGGAACCCATCCGCCGTCCCGGCAGTATCTGATACCCATGACCGAATTCATCCTCGATCTCATCGCCTGGGGCGGATATTTCGGCATCTTCCTGCTGATGGCGCTCGAGAATATTGTCCCGCCCGTGCCGTCCGAAGTCATCATGGGGCTGGGCGGCATGGCGGTCGCGCGCGGCGACATGACCGTCTTGCCGCTGATCGCGTGGGGCACTGCGGGCTCGGTCGTCGGCAATTACTTCTGGTATTATATCGGCCGCAACATTGGCTACGAGCGCTTCCGCCCGTTCATCGAGCGCAACGGCCGCTGGCTGACGATGGAATGGTCGGACGTCGAGAAGATCCACCGCTTCTTCATGAAGCGCGGCGGCTGGGTGATCTTTGTGTTCCGGTTCATGCCGACCTTCCGCACCGTCATCTCGCTGCCCGCGGGGATGACCCGCATGCCGATCTGGCAGTTCGTGATCTGGACCGCGGCGGGCAGTGCGATCTGGAACACCGTGCTGACCTATGCGGGTATCCTGCTGGGCTCGCATTTCGAGGAGTTGGATCGGTATGTCGGGCCGGTCGCCATCGCGACCTTCGTCGTCATCATCATCGGCTATGGCTGGCGCGTGATGACCTGGAAAGCGAAGGGCTGACTAGGCCCTGGGATGGGCGTTGCGGTACACGTCCATGAGATGCGCGGCATCGACCTGCGTGTAGACTTGGGTCGAACTGAGGCTCGCATGCCCCAGCAACTCCTGCAGCGCGCGCAGATCCGCTCCCCGGCCTAGCAGATGAGTTGTGAAACTATGCCGCAACGCGTGCGGCGTCGTACGCTCCCCCAATCCCAACCGCTTGCGCGCGACACGCACCGCACGCCGGATCATCACCGGTGACAGCGGTCCACCCTTGGCGCCACGAAACAGCGGCGCGTCGCGTTCGATCGGCCATGGCGACTGCGCGACATAGGCCTCGATCGCCGCGCGGACTTGCGGCAACAGCGGCACGACACGGGTCTTGGTCCGCTTGCCGAGTACGCGAACCGTCTCGCCCAGCGGGAGGATCGACCCCGGCAACGTCAACGCCTCGCCGATACGCAGCCCTGCCCCGTACAGCAGCATCAGCACCGCCCAGTCGCGCGCGCCGATCCACGGCTCGGTGGCGTCGTCGGCGACCTCCTCTGCCAGCGCCACCGCTTCGGCGGGCGAGATCGGCCGGGGCACGCCGCGCTTGACGCGTGGCCCGCGCAATCGCGGCTGCTCGGCGGCGTCATTGGCCCAGACAAGGAACCCACGCACCGCAGACAATTCGCGCGCCGCCGACGCGTTGCCGAGCCCGCCGCCCCGGCGCTGCGCCAGATACCCGCGCAGGTCGGCGGCAGTGACCCGCGCCAGTGCGGCGCGGTCGACTCGCTCGCCCCAATGATCACTGAGGAACGCGGTCAGCCGCTCGGCGGCGGCGCGATAGGCGCGAACCGTGTGGACCGAACGCCGCCGGTCACGCTCGAGGTGCTCGGCCCAGAGCATGGACGGGGGCAGTTTTTCGCTCATCAGGTTCTTATCGGCAGGCACAGGTGGACAGTAACGCCCCGAACAGGCAAAGAAAAATTAACCCAGACACTATATCCGAGTGCCATGTCGCCTGTCGATCTCATCACGCACAACTTTTCGGATGAAGCACAACGCGTGGCGGCGCTTCACGCGCTTGCGTTGCTCGACAGCGAACCGGAACGCGAATTCGATGCCCTGGTTGCGCTGGCGGCGGACATGCTGCGCTGTCCTAACGCGTTATTAACGCTCGTCGATAGCGAGCGGCTGTGGATCAAGGCGGCGAGCGACGGCGAACGTGGCGAAATCTCCCGCGACGTCGGCATGTGCAACTACACGATCCGCGGCAAGGAGCCGTTGGTCATCGAAGATGTGGCGAACGATTTGCGATTCGCCGCCAACCCGCTCACGCAAGGGCCCGACGGCATACGATTCTACGCCGGCGCGCCGGTGCACGCCAAGGATGCGAGCGGCGACCATTATGCGATCGGTTCGATCTGCGTCGTCGATACTGTACCGCGCTCGCTGAACGACGCGGGGCGCAATGCGCTGACTCATCTCGCGACGCTGGCCGAGGCGATGATCGCCGCGCGGTCCACTGCGCGCCAGGCCATCGCGATTGCCACGACCGCCGATCGCCAGGCGGCCGCGCTCGCCCGCCAGGACCGTGTCTTCCGCCAGGCGGAGCGGATGGCGGCAATCGGATCGTGGCGCGTCACCTTGGCCGACGACAGGCTGCAATGGTCCGAGGGCGTCTACCATATTCACGGCCTGCCCGTCGGCGACTTGCCCGAAATGCCTGTCGCGATGGGGTTCTACCCGCCGCACGCGCGCGACGAGATGAACGCGTCGCTGCGCCAGACGATCGAAACCGGCATGCCGTTCGATATCGAAGTCGATTTCAAGACCGCGCAGGGTGAACAGCGCCGGGTCCGGGTGCTTGGCGAGTGCGAAGACGCGGAGGGCCAGACCGTCGCGCTGGTCGGTGTCTTCCAGGACGTGACCGAACGCCACGCGCTCGAAGTCAATCTGCGGCGCTCGGCCAATACCGACTCGCTGACCGGGATCGCCAACCGGGCGGCGTTCGATCGTGCGCTCGATGCGGCGATGACGCGCTCGCATGCCAATGATACGCCGCTGTTGCTGGCGCTGGTCGATCTCGATGGGTTCAAGGCGATCAACGACACGCTGGGGCATGCCGCGGGCGACGACGTGTTGCGCGGCGTCGGCCGGGTCCTGAAGGCGCCCTGGCTCAAGAACAGCTTTGCCGCGCGGGTCGGTGGCGACGAGTTCGCGATCCTGATCGAGGATCCCGGGATGGTCGCGAATCCGGACTATATCTGCACCAGGCTGGAAGAAGCGTTGCGGTTCCCGATCGCGCTGAACGGCCTCGCGATGGTCAGTGCCGGGACCGTCGGCATCACGGCCCTTGATCGCGATTGCCATTCGGTCCGCGATTTCATGCACCGCGCCGACACGATCCTGTACCGGGCGAAGCGCGCGCGGGTCGGCGAACGACGCCGCCCGAACCGCAACGCCGCGTAAGGCTGCATCGACCGACCGTACGTAAGCGGTTCACGCGGACTCGTTCTGTCCCCATATACCGACACAATGTCGTCCCGTGCCCGTGTCCTGATCCTCAACGCTGCCCTTGGGCCGCTCGACTACCGCGTGCCGGCCGGCATGAGCGTTGAGCCGGGCTCGGTCGTGGTTGCCCCTCTGGGCCCGCGACAATTGCTCGGCGTGGTGTGGGAAGCGGAGCGCATGCCGTCCGATGCGGAGGTGGGCGACAACCGTCTGCGCAACCTGCTCGCGGTCGCCGACGTGCCGCCGCTGGGGGCGCCGCTGCGGCGGCTGGTCGAGTGGACTGCGGACTATTACCTGGCGCCAGCCGCGTCGGTGTTACGGATGACGCTCGCTTCGACCTCGGCGCTGGACGGGGCACGAACCGCAGTCGAGTACCGGGCGACCGGCGTCATACCCCCTCGCCTGACGCCGCAACGCGAGCAGGCGCTGGAACGGATCGGCGACCGCCAGGGCCTGATCCGCGAACTGGCAACGCTGGCCGAAGTCAGCGACGCGGTGATCCGCGGCCTGGCGAAGGTGGGCGCGATCGAGGCGGTCGAGGTGAGTATCGACAGCCCCTACCCCGTGCCCGATCCGCAGCATCACGAGCCCACGCTGTCCGGTGACCAACGCGCTGCGGCGGATGCGCTGGTGGCGGGCGTGGCGGAACACGCGTTCCACCCGACGCTGCTCGATGGCGTCACCGGGTCGGGTAAGACCGAGGTGTATTTCGAGGCTGTCGCGCAGGCGATACGCGATGGTCGCCAGACGCTCGTGCTGCTTCCCGAGATCGCGCTGACCGAACCTTTCCTCAAGCGCTTCCACGACCGCTTCGGGTGCGAGCCGGTCGCGTGGCATTCGGGGCTGCGCTCCACCCAGCGGCGGCGGGCTTGGCGGGCGATTGCGAGTGGCGAGGCCCTGGTGACGGTAGGGGCGCGGTCGGCGCTGTTCCTGCCGTACCGCGATCTCGGGCTGATTGTCGTCGACGAAGCGCACGAGACCAGCTTCAAGCAGGAAGAGGGCGTGCATTATCACGCGCGCGACGTCGCGGTGATGCGCGGCAAGTTCGAGGGGTGTCCGGTGATCCTCGCCTCTGCCACGCCGGCGATCGAGACTCGTCAGCAAGTCGCGACCGGACGTTATGCCGAGCTGAAGCTGCCCGGCCGGTTCGGTTTGGCGGAGATGCCGACGATCGAGCCGATCGACCTGATCAAGGAACCGCCTGAGCGGGGTCGCTGGCTGGCGCCACGTCTGGTGAAGGCAATGCAGGAAACGCTCGAACGGCGTGAGCAGTCGCTGCTGTTCCTCAACCGCCGCGGCTATGCGCCGCTGACGTTGTGCCGGACCTGCGGGCACCGTTTCCAGTGCCCGAACTGCACCGCGTGGATGGTCGAGCATCGCCTGGCGCGGCGTCTCGCCTGCCATCATTGCGGCCATATCGAACCGACGCCGAGGGTGTGTCCCGAGTGCAAGGGCGAGGATACGCTGGTCGCCTGCGGGCCGGGCGTGGAGCGGATCGCCGACGAGGTGACCGCGCTGTTCCCCGAAGCGAAGACGGCAGTGGTCACGTCCGACACGATCTGGTCGCCCGCCAAGGCGGCGGAGTTCGTCGGGCGAATGGAGGCGGGCGATATCGACATCGTTGTCGGCACGCAGCTGGTGACGAAGGGATATCACTTTCCCAACCTGACGCTGGTCGGCGTGGTCGATGCCGACCTTGGCCTTGATGGCGGCGACCTACGGGCGGCGGAGCGCACATTCCAGCAGATCCGGCAGGTGTCTGGGCGCGCCGGGCGCGGCAAGAAGCCCGGACACGTGTTCATCCAGACGCACAGCCCGGGCGCGCAGGTGATGCAAGCGCTGATCACCGGCGATGCCGACGCGTTCTATGCCGCGGAGACGGACGCGCGCAAGGATGCGGGCGCGCCGCCGTTCGGGCGTTATGCGGCGATCGTCGTGTCGTCTGAGGATCAGGCGTGCGCGCATGACACAGCCAAACTGGTGGGGCGCAGCGCCCCCGAGGTCGATGGCATGCACGTCTATGGCCCTGCCCCGGCGCCGCTCGCGATGTTGCGTGGGCGGCATCGGTATCGGCTGCTGGTCCATGCGCGGCGTGCACTGGACGTGCAGGACGTAATCCGCGACTGGCTGGGGAAGCTGGAATGGCCCTCGAAGGCGCGGGTAACGGTCGACGTGGACCCGTATAACTTCCTGTGACACCGCCGGAAACCCAGCCTTAACGTTACCCCGTTAAACGGGCGGGATGTCGACCCGCATCGCCCCCATACAATGGCTTCGTGCACTGGCGGCAACGCTCGTACTGCTGATGCACGCATCGGACATGATCGAGTCCGGGCCGGTTTCGTTGACGGGCAAGCTCGTCCCCTCGGTCCCCAATCTGTCCACCTTCGGCGCGAGTGGCGTAGACCTGTTCTTCGTCATCAGCGGCTTCGTCATGGCGCAGTCGCTGTCGACCGCGGACGGCGATTCATGGCGGTTCCTGGCGAAGCGGTGGCTGCGGATCGTGCCGTTGTTCGCGTGCGTCAGCGCGGTCTACATGATGATCATGCACGATCCCCTGACCGTGCAGGCGGCGATCATGTCGATCACCGTCCTGCCGATCCTCGATGGGGCCGGCTATCACGTTCCCGCACTGTATCCCGGGTGGACGCTTGGGTTCGAATTCGCCTTCTATGCGATTGTGGCCGCGGCGATGCGTGTGCACGGCCACCGTGTCGAAACCCTCCTCGCCCTGACACTGGCCTTCGCGATCGTGGGAAGCGTGGTTCACCCGGCCTGGGCGCCTGTGCGCCTGTTGCTCAACCCGCTTCTGCTCGAATTCGCGCTCGGCGTGGTCGTGTGGATGGCATGGCAGCGCGGGATCAGTGTCCGCATCGCGACGCCTGCGCTGATCGCGGGCATCACGCTATTGGCGATCGGGATCGCCTTCGGGCTGGGTTTTTCGCTGTCGCTGCAGATCGATGTCGCGGTGGCGGGTATCTCAGGGCTTCCCCGGACCTGGACGTGGGGCGTTCCCTGGGCGCTCGTGGTCGTCGGCCTCATCGATACCGTTGCCGGGGGTCGGTTCGAGCGGATCGTCGCGCGCGTGGGCGATGCGTCCTACTCGACGTACCTCACGCATCCGTGCCTGATCGCGCTGCTTTGGATGGTGGGCGATTATGTCCCGACCATGTCACCCTATGCTTTTGCCCTGGCGTTCATCGCCGCGTCGACGATGCTGGGGCTGGCCGTGCATCGGTGGATCGAGCGACCGCTGCTCGCGTGGTTGCAGCGTCGCCCACCGGCATCGGTCATGCGAGCGCCGGCGCTCGCATGACTCGACTTACTCGCCCGCGTGCTCGGCGAGGACGGTCAGACCTTTGGCGTTAACCTCGGCGAAGCCGCCCTTAATGGCGATGACCTCGGGCGTGCCGTTCTGCGTGCGGAAGATCTGGACACCACCGTCCCGGACCGTCGACATGAACGGCGCATGGCCTTCCAGCACGCCGAAATCGCCTTCGGTGCCGGGGACGACGACCATGTAGACCTCCTCCGAGCGGACGAGCTTTTCTGGCGTGACGAGTTCGAAATGCAGCATGTCTATCTTCTCACTCCCCTCCCCTTCAGGGGAGGGGCTGGGGGTGGGGGAGTGCGGCAGGCGCGACACGCGCGGTCAGGCCCCACCCCAACCCTCCCCTGAAGGGGAGGGAGTCAGTCGGCTTACGCTTCCGCGGCCATCTTTTCGGCCTTGGCGACGGCTTCGTCGATACCGCCGACCATGTAGAATGCGCTCTCTGGCAGGTGATCATACTCGCCTTCGACCACCGCCTTGAACGAGCGGACGGTATCCTCGAGCTGGACGAACTTGCCGCTGATGCCGGTGAAGACCTCGGCGACGTGGAACGGCTGGCTGAGGAACTTCTGGATCTTCCGCGCACGCTGCACGGTGAGCTTATCTTCCTCGCTCAGCTCGTCCATGCCGAGAATCGCGATGATGTCCTGCAGCGACTTGTACTTCTGCAACGTCGACTGCACCGCGCGAGCCGTATCGTAATGCTCCTGGCCGACGACGCGTGGCTCGAGCAGACGCGAGGTCGAATCGAGCGGATCTACCGCCGGGTAGATGCCCAGCTCAGAGATCGCACGGTTGAGGTTGGTCGTCGCATCGAGATGCGCGAACGACGTCGCAGGCGCCGGATCGGTGAGATCGTCCGCGGGAACGTACACGGCCTGCACCGAGGTGATCGAGCCCTTGTTGGTCGAGGTGATGCGCTCCTGCAGCGCGCCCATGTCAGTCGACAGAGTCGGCTGATAGCCCACCGCCGACGGGATACGGCCGAGCAGTGCCGAAACCTCTGCGCCCGCCTGCGTGAAGCGGAAGATGTTGTCGACGAAGAACAGCACGTCCTGGCCTTCGACGTCGCGGAAATATTCGGCGATCGTCAGGCCCGACAGAGCGACGCGGGCACGCGCGCCTGGCGGCTCGTTCATCTGGCCGAATACGAGCGCGACCTTCGAGCCCTCCGACTGCGGATTGCCGTCGGCGTCCTTGGCGATGACGCCCGCGTCGAGGAACTCGTGGTACAGATCGTTACCCTCGCGGGTACGCTCGCCGACGCCGGCGAACACCGACGTGCCGCCATGGCCCTTGGCGATGTTGTTGATCAGCTCCTGGATCAGCACGGTCTTGCCGACGCCGGCGCCGCCGAACAGGCCGATCTTGCCGCCCTTCGCATAAGGCGCGAGCAGATCGATGACCTTGATGCCGGTCACCAGGATCGCGCTCTCGGTCGACTGGTCGACGAACAAAGGCGCCGAGGCGTGGATCGGGGCGGTCGTCTCTGCGCCGACGGGGCCACGTTCGTCGATCGGCTCGCCGATGACGTTGAGGATGCGGCCGAGCGTCTTCGGGCCGACCGGCACGCGGATCTGCGAGCCGGTGTCGGTCACGGTCTGGCCGCGGGTCAGACCCTCGGTCGCGTCCATCGCGATCGTGCGAACGGTGTTCTCGCCGAGATGCTGCGCGACCTCGAGCACGAGCCGGTTGCCGTTATTGTCGGTTTCGAGCGCCGACAGAATAGCGGGCAAATTGTCGGGGAAATGCACGTCGACGACCGCGCCGATCACCTGCGAGATGCGACCCGTGTTGTTGGTTGCCTTTGGGGCGAGTGTCGTTCCGACGGTCTCTGGGGCGGTTGCCATTGTCTGCTTCCTTGGACTTACTTGAGCGCTTCGGCGCCCGAGATGATTTCGACCAGCTCGGTCGTGATCGCGGCTTGGCGGGTACGGTTATACTGGATCGAGAGACGCGTGATCATGTCGCCCGCGTTGCGCGTGGCGTTGTCCATCGCGTTCATGCGCGAGCCCTGCTCCGAAGCCGCGTTTTCGAGCAGCGCACGGAAGATCTGGATCGCGACGTTGCGCGGCAGCAGGTCGGCGAGGATCGCTTCCTCGTCCGGCTCGTATTCGGTGACCGCCTCGGCGGGTGCGTTGGGCTTGGCCTCGGCACCGGGGATCGTCGAGATCGGCACGGGGACGATCTGGATCCCGGTCGGGATCTGCACCAGCGCCGACACGAACTTCGAATAGAACAGATGCGCGACGTCGAACTGGCCTTCGCCGAAGCGCTTGATCAGGTCCTCGGAGATTTCCTGCGCGTCGCTGAACGCGAGCTTCTTGATCTGTGCCATCTCGTGGTCGGCGAGGATGTCGTTCGGGAAGAAACGCTTGATCACGCGCCCCTTCTTGCCCGCGACATAGAATTTCACGGTCTTGCCCGCCGCGATCAGCTCCTCGGCCTTGCGACGCGCCGCACGGACGATGTTGGTGTTGAACGCACCCGCAAGGCCACGCTCCGACGTCGCGATGACGATCAGATGGACCTGGTCCTTGCCGGTGCCGGCCAGCAGCGGCGATGCGCCCGGCGCGATGCCGACGCGGCCGGCGAGGCTCGCCATCACCGCTTCGAGACGCTCGGCGTACGGACGCCCGGCAACCGCCGCGTCCTGCGCACGGCGCAGTTTCGCAGCGGCGACCATCTTCATCGCCTTGGTGATCTTCTGCGTCGACTTCACCGAGCCGATGCGGATCTTGAGGGCCTTAAGTGATGCCATCGTCTCTTCCTGCTCCCTCGCCCCTCCGGGGAGAGGGTTGGGGTGAGGGGCTGCCAAGGGCGGCACCTCGCGGTACTCCCCTCACCCCGACCCTCTCCCCGCAGGGGAGAGGGAGTTTACTTATGCAAACGTCTTGGCGAACGCCTCGAGCGCCGCCTTCAGCTTGTCCTTCGCCTCGTTACCCAAATCGCGGGTATCGCGGATCAGCTTCAGCACGTCGGCATGGTTCGCCCGCATGTCGGCCAGCAGCGCCTGCTCGTAGCGGGTCACGTCGGCGACCGGCACCTTGTCGAGATACCCGCTGGTGCCAGCGAAGATCGACACGGTCTGCTCTTCGAACGGCAGCGGCGAGAACTGCGCCTGCTTCAGCAGCTCGGTCAGGCGCGCGCCACGGTTGAGCAGCTTCTGCGTCGACGCATCGAGATCCGACCCGAACTGCGCGAACGCCGCCATCTCGCGGTACTGCGCCAGCTCGAGCTTGATCGAGCCCGACACCTTCTTCATCGCCTTGGTCTGGGCCGCTGAGCCGACGCGGCTCACCGACAGGCCGACGTTGATCGCCGGGCGCACGCCCGAGAAGAACAGGTCCGTCTCGAGGAAGATCTGGCCGTCGGTGATCGAGATCACGTTGGTCGGGATGTACGCCGAAACGTCGCCCGCCTGCGTCTCGATGATCGGCAGCGCGGTCAGCGAGCCGCCGCCGTTCGCGTCCGACATCTTGGCCGCACGCTCGAGCAGACGGCTGTGGAGATAGAACACGTCGCCCGGATACGCCTCACGGCCGGGAGGACGACGCAGCAACAGCGACATCTGGCGATAGGCGACCGCCTGCTTCGACAGATCGTCGTAGCAGATCAGCGCGTGCATGCCGCGATCGCGGAAATACTCGCCCATCGCAACGCCGGTATAGGGCGCGAGATACTGGAGCGGTGCGGGGTCCGACGCGGTCGCGGCGATGACGATGGTATATTCCATCGCGCCATTCTCTTCGAGCGTCTTGACGAGCTGCGCGACGGTCGAGCGCTTCTGGCCGATCGCGACATAGACGCAATACAGCTTCTTCGACTCGTCGTCGCCGGCGTTGGCGATCTTCTGGTTGATGAACGCGTCGATCGCGACGGCCGACTTGCCGGTCTGGCGATCGCCAATGATCAGCTCGCGCTGGCCACGGCCGACGGGGACGAGCGCGTCGATCGCCTTCAGGCCGGTCTGGACCGGCTCGCTGACCGACTGGCGCGGGATGATGCCCGGTGCCTTCACTTCGACGCGGCTGCGCTCGGTGGTGTGGATCGGGCCCTTGCCATCGATCGGGTTGCCGAGGCCATCGACCACGCGGCCGAGCAGCTCCTTGCCGATCGGCACGTCGACGATCGTGCCGGTGCGCTTGACGATGTCGCCTTCCTTGATCTCGGAATCGCTCCCGAAGATCACGACGCCGACGTTATCGGCCTCGAGGTTGAGCGCCATGCCCTGCACGCCGTTCGAGAATTCGACCATCTCGCCGGCCTGGACGTTGTCGAGGCCGAAGATGCGCGCGATGCCGTCGCCGACGCTCAGCACCTGGCCGGTCTCGCTGACCTGTGCCTCGGTGCCGAAATTGGCGATCTGATCCTTGATGATCTTCGAGATTTCTGCGGCGCGAATATCCATGGTCAGCCTTTCATCGCCTGCGCGAGCGTGTTCAAACGGGTCTTGATCGACGAATCGATCATCTGGCTGCCGACGCGGACGACGAGTCCGCCCAGCAGCGATGGGTCGACGCTGAGGTCGACGGAAACGTCACGGCCGACGCGCTGGCGGAGCTGCTGCTTCAGCTCGATCACCTGCTCGTCGCTCAGCGGATGCGCGGAGGTCACTTCGGCCGCGATCTCGCCGCGATGCTGCGCAGCAAGCGTGCGGAACGCCTTGATGATCTTGGGCAGCGCGCCCAGCCGGTGGTTCTCGGCGAGGACGCCGAGGAAGCTCTTGGTGGTCGCATCGACGCCGAGCGCGTCGGCGACGGCGAGGACGGCCTTCACCGCCGCGCCGCGCGACACCATCGGGCTGGTGGTCAGAGTACGGAAATCCTCCGACTGCGCCAATGCGTCGCGCACGTTCGCCAGGCTCGACTCGACAGCATCGATCGACTTCGCGTCACGTGCGAGTTCGAACAGGGCCAGCGCATAACGCCCGCCCAAGCTCGCCTGAATACCGCCGCCGGCGTTACCGGGAATTGTCTCCACGGACCTGTCAATCCTCGCCTGAAACCGAAAATGTTGCTGTCCCATGGGGGAAGAGGGCGCGAAAGCACCTCTTCATGGGACGCGGCGCGGGTAGCATCGGGTTCGGCGATTGGCAACCCGGCGGGAGCGTCGGGGCGGTCGGTTTGTGACTGTTTTGTCATTGGCAGATGGTTGGAAGGCCCCACCTCAGCCTCTTCGTCATCCCCGCGCAGGCGGGGATCCATAGCCTTCGGACCCAGCGCTTTCATCGCACGGCCTGTCACTATGGGTTCCCGCCTCCGCGGGAATGACGATAATGATCGGAACAGGATCACACGACGAGGAATGAGAATGACCGGCACGATGGAAACGATGACCATGTCCGACGGCGCGACCGTCGCGGTCTATCATGCGCAACCGACTGGCGAGCGCCGCGGCGGGCTCGTCCTGGTGCAGGAGATCTTCGGCGTCACCGACCATATCCGCGACCTGTGCGACGAATACGCCGCCGACGGGTACGAGGTGCTGGCGCCCGCGCTGTTCGATCGCGAGCATCCCGGGTTCGAGGCGGACTATTCGGGCGACGGCCTGGCGCGCGGGATCGAACTCGCACGGCAACTTCACCCGTTCGAGCTGTCGCTGAAGGACGTCCAGACCTGCATCGATACGCTCGCCCCGGCGGGCCCGGTGTTCGTGGTCGGCTATTGCTATGGCGGCTCGGTCGCGTGGTTCGCGTCGACCAAGCTGACCGGCGTTGCGGCGGCGAGCGGCTATTATGGCAGCATGATCCCGGCGACAGCGGACGAGGAACCCAAGGTTCCGGTGATCCTCCACTTCGGCCGCCACGACCACGGCATCCCGATGGAGGGCGTCGAACAGGTCATCGTCAAGGATTGGCCCAACGCGACGGTGTATGTCTACGAGGCCGGCCACGGGTTCAACTCGGACCGGCGGAAGGATTATCACGAGCCGAGCGCGGATCTGGCCAAGCAGCGCACGCTCGACCTGTTCCGCGCGCACGGGGGCTGAGTTACCCGGCTACCACCCCGGAGAAGGCCGGGCCCAATTGGGAAGGTAGTAATAACCGGGGGAAGCGCTCCGTTAGCGACGTCCCCCAATTGGGCCCCGGCCTTCGCCGGGGTGGGGCAGAGGGTGGCACGGCGGCCGTGCTATATGGGAGGGTCACCCCGTTCCCCCGCGGAGGCGGGGGTCCAGGAATCAGGCAGCGCGCCGCCCGTGGCTCCTGGATCCCCGCCTTCGCGGGGAAACAGGAGGTTGAGCCTCAAATCACTCCGCTGGGAAATCGGCGCCCAGGCTGGTCGCCTTGTGCGCCTCGATCTCCTTCAACCGACCGGCGATCTTCTCCACCACCGCATCATACCCCCAGCGCCCCAGCACCAGATGTCGCGGCGGGTTCGCATCCTCGGTCAGCGCGATCATCGCCTCGCCCGCGCGCACCGGATCGCCGGCTTGAGTCCCGCTGATCTCGCGCGTGCTGTCGAGCCGTTTGCCCGCGGTCTCCGCATACTCCGCGATCGACACCGGCGTCTGCTTGAGCGAACGCCCGGCCCAGTCGGTGCGGAACGGCCCCGGCTCGACACATGTCACGGCGATCCCAAGCGGCGCGACCTCGGCGAGCACCGAGTCGGAGAACCCCTCCACCGCATGCTTGGACGCGGCATAATAGCCCGAGCCCGGAAACCCGACCAACCCCGCGACCGAGGTGATGTTGATGATATGCCCGCTCTTCTGCGCGCGCAGGATCGGCAAGACCGCGCGCGTCATCGCGAATAGGCCGAACACGTTCGCATCGAACTGCGCGCGGATCTCGGCGTCGTCGCCCTCCTCGACCGACGCCTGATAGCCATAGCCCGCATTGTTCACGAGCACGTCGATCCGCCCGAATTTGGCCTCGGCCTGCGCGACCGCCACCTCGATCTGCGCCTGATCGGTCACGTCGAGCGACACCGCAAGCGCACAGTCCTCCGCGCCGTCCGCTAGATCCGCGACGCGGGTCGCATCACGCGCGGTGACGACCGCGCGCCAGCCGCGTGCGATCACGAGCTTGGCGAGTTCGCGACCGAAGCCGGTCGAGCAGCCGGAGATGAACCAGACGGGGGTGTCGGAGGCCATGAGACATCTTTCGTTATGGGGTATGCGTAGAGGAACGGCCGGGCCGGCGATTGGCTCCCGCTTTGACAGCAAGCCACGGGATGCGCGGGGCGCGCGGCGCGCTATAACCGTCGCATGAGCACCGCCCCTGCCCTCGACGACGACACCGCATGGCGCGCGTTCGAGGCCCGCGATCGCGCGTGGGACGGCCGGTTTCTCGTCGGCGTGAAGACCACCGGCATCTACTGCAAGCCAAGCTGCCCCGCGCGTCACCCCAGGCGCGAGAATGTCACCTTCCACCCCGACCCGGCCAGCGCACGTGCCGCCGGGTTCCGCGCATGCCTGCGCTGCACCCCGGACACGGTCGGCCGCGACCGGATCGCCGTCGCCGCCGCCATCGCGCTGCTCGAAGCCGCCGAAGACCGGCTCTCGCTCGACGCGGTCGCGGCCAAGGTCGGCTACGCGCCGCACCATTTCCACCGCCTGTTCAAGCGCGCCACCGGCGTCACTCCTGCCGCCTACGCACGCGCGTTGCGTACCGGCCGCGCTGTGGACGCTCTATCGGAGGACTCGACCGTGACCGAAGCGATCTACGACGCCGGCTATTCCGCCCCGAGCCGCTTCTACGAGGCGGATGCCAAGCGGCTCGGCATGGCGCCCAGCGCGTGGGCGCGCGGCGGCGAAGGAGTCACGATCCGCTGGACCACCGCCGACACCAGCCTGGGCGCGCTGTTCGTCGCTGCCACCGCCAAGGGCCTGTGCCGCGTGTCGTTCGACGAGGACGCCGACGAACTCCGCCGCCGCTTCCCCAACGCGACGATCGAACCGGGCGATGCCGTGCTGGCCGAGCTGGCCGCGCACGTCGTCGCCGCCGTCGAATCCCCCGACCGCGATCAGGACCTGCCGCTCGACGTCCGCGGCACCGCGTTCCAGGAGGCGATCTGGCAGGCGCTGCGCACCATCCCGATCGGCGAGACGCGCACCTATAGCGAACTCGCCGCGCTCGCCGGCCGACCCACTGCGGTGCGCGCCGCCGGCACCGCGTGCGGCCAGAACCCGGTGTCGATCGTCATCCCCTGCCACCGCGCGCAACGGATCGGCGGGGCGCTCGGCGGCTATGCGTACGGGCTCGACCGCAAACGCGCGCTGCTCGCGACCGAAGCAGCTCAGCGCGCGGATTTGCAGGAATAGACGAGCTTTTCGTTCGGCAGCGGCGGCAGCACCGCGCGGATCGCCGCCTGCTGCCCGGCGAGCCGCGCCAGGGCCGCATCGTCCATGTTGCACACGTTCGGCACCACACCGCGCGCAGTCCGCGCCGCGGTCATCCCCGCCGCCGACAGCAGATAGCGCGTGTTGGAATAGACACGCGTCGCGGGGTCGAACGAGAGGACCGACACGGTCTGCTCGGCGTCGGGCACCAGCACGCGGTCGAACCGCCCGTTCGCACCGACATATTGCGTCTTGCCGTTCATGCAGCCTTTCACACCCCAGTCGATCGGCACGTCTTCGCTCGACGAGATGGTGATACGGCTGCGCTCCGGGATCAGCGTGCAGACGAGCTTGCCGAGCGCGGCATCGGGCGTGGATATCCGTGTCTTGGGCAGCGCGGACAGCGGCACGTCGACCTCTCCCGAAGGCCGGAGCACGAACACGACGATCGCCACCAGCACGCTCAGCCCACCGACCCCCAACGCCCAGATCGCCTGCCGCCGCTGCCCCCGCGATTCGAGCAGCCCCGCGCTCCCGATCACGAGAGCGCCCGCGACCAACAACAGTCCGGCGATCGCCATCACGTTCTCGCGGCTGCGCGACGCCTCGGTCCGCGCCTTCTCCACCGCGACTTCGCGTGCCATCGCATCCTGCGTCGCCGCATCGCGCTTCGCCGACGCCGCGTCCGCGGTCGCCCGCGCATCCGCGTCGCTGTCCTGCCGCAACCGATCCTCGATCGAGGTGCAGCCCGTTCCGATCGACGCATAGGGCTGTTTCGCATCGTGCAGGAACCCTGCCAGCTCGGTATCCGCAATCGCGAACCCGAACGTCGAATCGCCTTCCTCGCCGCGGGTAATCGCCGAATTGACCCCGATCACGCGCCCGCACCGGTCGAGCAGCGGCCCGCCCGAATTGCCCCGTGCGATGCTCGCCGTGTGCAGCAGCACTTCGACACTGCTCAGCACGCGACGACCAGACAGCACGCCCTCGGACCGCACCGGCGTCATCGGCCGGATGTAATCCGCCGCCGATCGCGCGGTCGCCAAATCGACATTGCCGGGGAAGCCCAACGACACCACCGCATCGCCCTCGCTCATCGGCCCGGTATACAGTGCGCTCGGCGGCAGGCGCGCGCCGGTGAACTCGATCAGTGCCAGGTCGCGCTGCGAATCATACGCGATCACCTTGCCCTGGTACGATTTGGTGCCCTCGGTGGGCACGATCCCGACGACGATATTGTCGGGATAGCGCTCGGCGAGATCGACGACGTGCGCGTTGGTGACGATCCGGTTGGGCGCGATCGCAAAGCCGCTGCCATGGCCAAAGCCGACGACCTGATCGTCGACCACCGCGATCGTCACGACGCGCACCACGCCGCGCCCGGTGGCGGCGATGTCGTCGGCAGACGCGGAGCTCGCCAACCCGAAGGAGAGCGCGAGAAGGAGCAGCAGGCGGATCATGCACCAGCCTTCGGGGAGTTCGCGGCAACGATCAACCCTGACCATCGCGCCGCGCGACACCGGGCCATTCAAGCACCTATTTTGGTTAGCAAATTATCAAGCCTTCACGCCTAACCCGGTCGGCATTCATCCAGGGATACAGGCATGAGCGCATTCGGGCGTCGTAATGGCATCAGCGGGGGGCAGTCGGCCCGTCCCGCATTCGGCGTCGCGCGTCCGATGCAGGGAAGCTCGATGCCGGGCAGCAGTCCCGTCGCGCGCGCCGAACCCGAAGGCGGCGCGCAATTTCCGCCGATCGATTCGCTGCCGATGCCCGGCGAGACCGAGGGCTTCGGGTCCGGCATGATGGCCGCCACGCAGATGGACGCCATGCAGCGCCTCTCCGATCGCCAGAACGCCAGCGGCGAGGCCGGTAACAGCCGCGTCGAGGGGTTCGAACAGTCGATCCACAAGATCAAGGAACAGGTCCTCCCGCGCCTGCTCGAACGCGTCGATCCGGAAGCGGCGGCAACGCTCGACAAGGACGAACTGGCCGAGGAATTCCGCCCGATCATCGGCGAGGTGCTCGCCGAGCTGAAGCTGACGCTCAACCGCCGCGAACAGTTCGCGCTGGAAAAGGTGCTGGTCGACGAGCTGCTCGGGCTCGGGCCGCTTGAGGAATTGCTGGCGGATCCGAACATCACCGACATCATGGTGAACGGCCCCGACCAGACCTATGTCGAGCGCAAGGGCAAGCTCGAACTCGCGCCCATCCAGTTCCGCGACGAGGAGCATCTGTTCCAGATCGCGCAACGCATCGTCAATTCGGTCGGCCGCCGCGTCGACCAGACCTCGCCGCTCGCCGATGCGCGCCTGAAGGACGGCTCACGCGTCAACGTGATCGTCCCGCCGCTGTCGTTGCGCGGCACCGCGATCTCGATCCGTAAGTTTTCGGCGAAACCAATCACGCTCGACATGATGGCGGGGTTCGGCAGCATGAGCCCCAAGATGGCAACCGCGCTGAAGATCGCAGGCGCGTCACGCTTCAACGTCGTGATCTCGGGCGGTACCGGCTCGGGCAAGACGACGATGCTCAACGCGCTGTCGAAGATGATCGACCCCGGCGAGCGCGTGCTGACGATCGAGGATGCGGCCGAACTTCGCCTGCAACAGCCGCACTGGCTGCCGCTCGAAACGCGGCCGGCCAATCTCGAGGGCCAGGGCGAGATCAGCATCCGCGATCTCGTGAAGAACGCGCTGCGTATGCGGCCGGACCGGATCATCCTGGGCGAAATTCGTGGCTCCGAGTGTTTCGACATGCTCGCGGCCATGAACACGGGTCACGACGGCTCGATGTGCACGCTCCACGCCAACTCCCCGCGCGAGGCGCTCGCGCGCATGGAGAACATGGTGATGATGTCGGACATCAAGGTACCGAAGGAAGCCATCTCTCGGCAGATCGCGGACTCGGTCGAGCTGATCATCCAGGTCAAGCGCCTGCGCGACGGCTCGCGCCGGGTGACCAACATCACCGAGGTGATCGGGATGGAGGGCCCGGTGATCGTCACGCAGGAACTGTTCAAGTTCGAATATCTGGACGAAAGTGCGGACGGCAAGATCGTGGGCGAATACCGCTCGATGGGGTTGCGGCCGTATACGCTGGAGAAGGCGAAACAATTCGGGTTCGACCAGGCGTATCTGGAAGCGTGCCTGTAGGGGCATCTCTAGTCGGACACGATCCAGCGAGGGGCACCACCCCGGCGGAGGCAACCACCCCGGCGGAGGCCGGGGCCCAGTTGGAAAGGTGGCAATAACGAAACGTTGTCCGCTTTTATCACGGTCCCCCAACTGGGCCCCGGCCTCCGCCGGGGTGGTCAACTTTGCGCACGTTGCGCGCGGCTCGGATCGCTCTGCTTGGGCCTCGTTTCATCCTGCCGGTTTCACAGGGCTAGCTTCGGCAGGTTCGTCCTCTCTTCTACCGTTCCCCCGCGAACGCGGGGGTCCAGAAGCCACGAATGCCCCCGCCCGTGACCCTGGGCTCCCGCTTTCGCGGGAGAACGGGGATGCTCGCGATCGGATTGGCAGGATCGGATCGAGATGAAGCGCGGCGCGGCATCGATCCTGTCCGGCTGGGGAAGGCTGACGCATCGATCTCATCCGGTCTGGCCCCCGGTTCGGCGAAGCCCCCGCTTGTACGCCGTCCGCGACCCGCTAGGGACAACGCCACATGCGTCGCGCCCTGCTCACACTCGTCCCGCTGCTCGCGGTCCTGATCGTCTCCGCACGCGAGCCGGCAGCGCCAGCCGCGGCCATCTCCCCCGCGGCCATTTCCCCCGCGGCACGCGACCGCGGCGTCTACCATCTCGCCACCGACGCCGAAGCGCGATGGATCCCGTTCGACCTCACCCCCGGCAACCAGATCCGCTTCCAGATGCAGCTCGACGGCCGCGCGATCACCGCGATCCTCGACACCGGCGTCAGCTACACCTTGCTCGCCAAGGCGTCCCCCGCGGTCGATCCCGCCAAGCTGGTCGCCGGCGGCAGCGCGACCGCGATTGGCGGATCGGTCGCGCTCGGGTGGATGCCGACGCGCTCGGTGGCGCTCGGTGGCCTCGCCCGGACCGGCGGCGGCGTGACGGTCGCCGACCTGCCCGCGATCGCCACCGGCAGCGCCTCCGCGGTCGACCTGCTGGTCGGCGCCGACATGCTCGCTGGCCACGCGCTCGACATCGATTACGCCGCCAAGCGTTTCCGCCTGCTCCGCTCCGGCCGTCTCCCGTTCAAAGGCGAGAGCGCACCGCTGCGCGTTTCCACCGAACGCAGCGTCTACGAAAGCGCGCTCGCGCTGGGTGGCCGACGCCTAGCGCCGATCGTGGTCGATACCGGCGACGGCTCGTCGATCACCGTCACGGCGGCGGGCTGGAAAGCCGCGAACCTGACCGCCTTGCGCACGACCAGCGCGATCTCGTTCGGGCTCGCCGGCCCGGCGGTGAGCGGCCTCGCGATCGTCCCCGAAATCCATGTCGGCGAGATGGTCGCGCGCGAAGCCGAGGTTCGCATCGAGCCGGCAAATGGATTCTCGCAGGCGATCGGTACTGCAGGCCGGATCGGATCTGGCTTCCTCCAGAATTACCGCGTGCTGCTCGATCCCGGCGCGCGGCGGATGGTGCTGAGCCGCGGTCCCAAGGCCGACCTGCCGCCGCCGCGCTCGACCAGTGGCTTGCTCATCGGCATCGAGAAGGAACGGCTGAAGGTCCTCCACGTCATGCGCGGCGGGCCTGCGGCAGCCTCCGGCTGGAAGGACGGCGACCTGATCTGCGCGATCGACGGGACACGCGTCACCAGCGGCTATGCGACCAGTCCGATTGCGTCATGGACGGCAGGCATGCCCGGCCGTGTCGTCACGCTCGGACTGTGCGACGGCACGACGCGAACCATGACGCTGAAGACCTTTTACTGATCAGGCGCGCGCGCCGTTCAGGTCTTGAATGCCAGCCCGACCGTGACGGCCAATCCGATCAGCGCGAGCATCTGGACGGTCGGCCAGTCGACCCAACCGACCGAGTCCGGATCGCGCCGACGTCGCCTGCGGCGCTCGCCCAGCCCCGCGACGACGGCCAGTGCGGCCAGCGCGCCGCTCGCACTCCACAACACCGGACCCATCGCTCAGCCGAGCTTCTCGACCTTTTCCTGCAACTTGGCGAGTTCGGTGCGCAGCGCCGCGATCTCGTCGTCCTTGCTGGCGGGTGCGGGGGCCGCCGCGGCGGGCGTCATCGCCTGCGCCGCGACATCGAACATCGCGAGGTTGCGCTTGGCGATGTCGGCAAACGGGGAGTTCGCGAACGCGCCCTCGACCGCGGACTTGAACTGGTCGTGGTTGCGACGGAAGCTGTCCATCGACGCCTCCAGATACCCCGGCACCATCGTCTGCATCGAATCGCCGTACATCGAGATCAGCTGGCGCAGGAAGTTTACCGGCATCATCGTCTCGCCGCGGCTCTCCTCCTCCATGATGATCTGCGTGAGGACGTTGTGCGTGATGTCCTCGTCGGTCTTCGCATCGACCACCTTGAAGTCGCGGCCCTCGCGAGTCATCGTCGCGAGATGATCGAGCGTGATGTAGGATGACGACTCGGTGTTATAGAGCCGCCGGTTGGCGTATTTCTTGATAATGACGATTCCGTCGGCAGCCGGTTGCTTCTTCATGGATCCCCCGTCTTATGTTTGAAACGGAGGCTACAGTCTTTGATGACGCACCGCAACAAGGCCCGAGACCCTTACCCCTGTTCCTCGACGTGTTGCGCAGCGAGACCGCAGCATCGCCCGATCGGATGGCCCGCGCGCTAGCGGGACTGCGCGCGTATCAGGCGGCTGTACGAGAGAAACCGGCCGATCCGAAACCCGCGACCCACCGTGCCGGCCGGGTCTCGCTACGCGATTACGGCGGCGAAGGTCGCCCCGTCGTGTTCGTGCCGTCGTTGATAAACCCCCCCGAGATCCTCGATCACACGCCTCAGTCTTCGCTGGTGCAGTGGACCGCCGCGCAAGGGTTTCATAGCTGGCTGGTCGATTGGGGATCGCCCGGTAGCGAAGACCGCGATCTCGATCTGGCGGCGCATGTCGAACGTCTGCTGGTCCCGCTGCTTCGGGCCCTCCCCGAACCGCCCGTGCTGGTCGGCTATTGCCTGGGCGGGACACTCGCACTGGGCGCCGCCGCGATCACCCCCGTCGCCGGGGTCGCGACGATTGCCGCACCCTGGCACTTCGCCGGTTACGGCGAGGACCGGCCCAAACTCGCCGCGACCTGGGCCGCAGTACAGCCCGCTGCCGCGCTGCTCGGCCTGCTCCCGATGGAAGTTCTGCAAGCCGGCTTCTGGCAACTCGACCCGGCACGCACGATCGCCAAATACGAAGCGTTCGCCGACCTCGCCCCCGACAGCGCCGCGGCGCTCGCATTCGTCCGGCTCGAGGATTGGGCTAACGCCGGTGCCCCCCTCCCCTATGCGGCCGCAGCCTCGCTGTTCGAGGACTGTCTCGCCAACGACCTGCCCGGCACCGGCGGCTGGATCATCGCCGGCGCCCAGGTCGATCCGCTCGCCCTCGCCTGCCCGACGCTCGAGTTCGTCTCGATCAGCGACCGTATCGTTCCCGCCGCCACCGCGATCGGATTCGCCGACCGCCGCGATCTCGGCGCAGGTCATGTCGGCATGATCGTCGGGCGCTCCGCCCGCCCGCGCCTCTGGGAACCGCTCGCCAACTGGATCGCCGCGCTCGACTGACCTACATGGGATCCAACCACAGAGGATCCCGACATGACCGACCTGAACCCCAACGACGTCGTCATCACCGCCGCCAAGCGCACCCCGGTCGGCAGCTTCCTGGGCGCCTTCGCGTCAACCCCAGCGCACGAACTCGGCCGCATCGCGATCGAGGCTGCGCTCGAACAGGCCGGCGTCGCGGGCGAGGACGTCTCCGAAGTCATCCTCGGCCAGGTCCTCACCGCCGCGCAAGGGCAGAACCCCGCGCGCCAGGCCTCGATGGCGGCCGGCGTCCCCAAGGAAATTCCGGCCTGGGGCGTCAACCAGGTCTGCGGTTCCGGCCTGCGCGCCGTCGCGCTCGCCGCACAGGCGATCCAGACCGGCGATGCGACCATCGTCGTCGCGGGCGGCCAGGAATCGATGTCACTCTCCGCGCACGCGCAATCGATCCGCGGCGGCCAGAAGATGGGCAATCTCAGCCTCGTCGACACGATGGTCAGCGACGGCCTGACCGATGTCTTCAACGGCTATCACATGGGTATCACCGCCGAGAATCTGGCGGAGCAATACCAGGTCACGCGCGGCGAACAGGACGCCTTCTCGGTCGCCTCGCAGAACAAGGCCGAGGCCGCGCGCGGCTCAGGGAGGTTCAAGGACGAGATCGCCCCCGTCACGATCAAGGGCCGCAAGGGCGACACCGTGGTCGCCGACGACGAATATATCCGCGCCGGCGCGACGATCGAGAGCGTCTCGGGCGTGAAACCGGCGTTCAAGAAGGACGGCACCGTCACCGCAGCAAACGCCAGTGGTCTCAACGACGGCGCCGCCGCGCTTGTCATGATGCGCCGCGACGAAGCCGAACGCCGCGGCTCGACCATCCTCGCGACGATCAGGAGTTGGGCCTCGGCCGGTGTCGACCCGTCGATTATGGGCATCGGCCCCGTCCCCGCGACCAGACGCGCGCTGGACAAGGCCGGTTGGACGCTCGCCGACCTCGACCTGATCGAGGCCAACGAAGCCTTCGCCGCCCAGGCCTTGTCGGTCGGCAAGGAACTCGGCTGGGACGCATCGAAGGTCAACGTCAACGGCGGCGCGATCGCGATCGGCCACCCGATCGGCGCAAGCGGTGCCCGCGTCCTGACAACGCTGATCTACGAGATGCAGAAGCGCGATTCGAAGCGTGGACTTGCCACTTTGTGCATCGGCGGCGGCATGGGTATCGCCATGTGTCTGGAAAGGTAGGGAAACTGTCCTTATGTTGCGGGAATGTTACAGCAACATAGTAAAGTGACAGAAAATTTATTAATCAGCCATTAATCATTGCGCGACTGCGAGGTTTGGCGGCACCGTAGACCCGTTCAGCGTCATAAAGACCTGTAAACGGGGGTAATTAATGGTGATTTCTCGCTTAGCGAGCGCGACTGCGCTCGCCGGTACCTTGTTTTTCGTACCCGGCCTTGCGGTCGCGCAAACGCAGACGAACAGCGTCGAAACGCCCTATGGACCGACTCAGCCGGACGCCGCGACCACGCCACCGCCGTCTGCGCGGGACCAGCTTGGGTCGTCCGACGTCACGGACCAGACCGCAGCGGCCGACGATGAAATCACCGTCACGGGCTCGAGAATCCGTGTCAGCCGGAAGATCGACGCTGCCGTACCGGTTACGACGATCACGGCAGCACAGTTGCTCGGGACGCGCGGCGACGTTTCGCTGGGCGACGCGCTCAACCAATTGCCGCAGCTTCGCTCGACGTTCAGCCAGGCAAACTCGACGGGGAGCATCGGCACCGCTGGTCTCAACCTCCTCGATCTGCGCGGCCTGGGTACAGCGCGCACGCTGACCTTGGTCAACGGACGCCGCATCGTGACCGCCGTCCCCGGCAGCTATACGCCTGACGTCAACACGATTCCCTACGATCTCGTGGAGTCGGTCGACCTCGTCACTGGTGGCAACTCAGCGATTTACGGATCCGACGCGATCGCAGGCGTCGTCAACTTCCGTCTGCGCAAGGATTACGAAGGTCTGAAACTTCGCGGACAAGGCGGCGTGACGTCCTATGGCGACCGCGGCACGTACCTGCTCAGCGCCGTTGCCGGCCACAATTTCTTCGACGGGAAGATCAATCTTACCGCTTCCGGCGAATATTCCCGTGCGAACTCGGTCTTCTATCAGGATCGCGACTATCTTGGCGCCTTCAGCGGGACCCCGGCCTTCATCACGTCGCAAACCACGTCTGCTCCCAATCGCAATTTTGACGGCGTACCGAATACGGCGTTCGTTCCGCGCGGCAGCGTGTTCAGCAATCGCTCGACCGGTGGCAGCGTCATCACGTCGTGCCCCACCACGGCAACAGCGGCGAACCTCGCGCAGCGAACCAATGTCTGCACGGGGCAATTGTCGCCGACCGGTGGTCCGATCGCCTATACCTATGTTTTCCAGCCCGATGGTTCGCTCGCACGCGACAGCAACATCACCGACCTTCGCTCGATCGGCGGCGGCGTACTGGGCGGCTTCGGCGCCACCGGTGTCGAGGATGCCATGCTGCTCCCCAAGAACGAGCGCTATGTTGCCAACATCAATCTGAGCGGCAACTTCTCGCCGGCATTCAAGCCGTTCATCGAGGCGACTTACGTCAAGGTGGATGTCGAGCAGCAGTCGACCCAGCCGACCTTCACTGGCGGTACACTGTCGTCCACGTTCAGCGTCAACAACCCGTTCCTGTCGGCCGCAAATCGGGCAACGCTGTCGTCGATCCTGGCACCAGGCGCTACGAGCTTCACGCTGAACCGCTTCAACAACGACTTCGGCACGCGTGCGGAATTTCACAATCGCGAAACCTATCGTGGCGTGATCGGTGTCGAGGGTGACATCAGCAAGACCGGCAACCTGCACTACGAAGTCGCCGGAAACTATGGTCGCACCGAAAACCATTACCGGACAGGCGGCAACGTCCTGCTTGCCAATTACGGGCGCGCTATCAATGCCGTTGTCGCACCCGCCAATTATACCGGCAGCAACTTCGTGCAGAACGCAGCCGGCCAACGTGTGGTTTGCGGCGTCAATGCCGATGCCAACACGACGAACGATGATGCCAACTGCGTCCCACTGAACCTGTTCGGCGCCAACCGCTATGACAGCCGCGCGCTTGGCTACACGCTCTACACGTCGACCCGGGATCAATGGGCCGAAGAAATCGACGTAACGGCATCATTGTCCGGCGACTCATCTGGCCTGTTCAGCCTGCCTGGCGGCCCCGTCGGCTTTGCCTTCGGTGGCGAATATCGCCGCGAGGACGCGTTCTCGGGACAGGATCCGGTTACGGCATCGGGCGCGACCTTCCTCAACCCCGCCTCGACGTTCGATCCACCATCGGTCAACATCAAGGAACTGTTCGGCGAACTTCGCGTGCCGTTGCTCGCGAACATTCCCTTCATTCACGAACTGACGATCGAGGGCGCCGGACGCGTTTCCGATTACGGCGGCAATACCGGTTCGGTCGTTGCGTGGAACGCAGGCGGTATCTGGGCACCATTCCGCGACCTGCGATTCCGTGGCACGTTGGCACGGTCGGTCCGGGCGCCGAACCTGTCCAATCTGTACGCAACCGCGGCTACGACGTTCGTCAACGGGTTGACCGATCCGTGCGATCAGCCCGGCGGGACCAACTCGGGCAACAACATCACCGCCAATCCCAACCGCGCCGCAAACTGCGCCGCGGCCGGTATTCCGACGACGATCACGTTTGCCGACCCACAGTCCGGCGCACAACTGGTTCGTCCCTGGACGAACCAGTCGCCTTCAGGTGTCGCCGGCGTCAATCAGGGCAATCTCGGCCTGACCCCTGAAATTGGCTACAGCTTTACGGTTGGCACTATCTACACCCCGCATCAGGTTCCGGGTCTGAGCCTCAAGGTCGAATATTATAACATCCGCGTGAAGAACGTCATCTCCGGCCTGACCGGACAGGCGATCATCAACCGTTGCTATGACGACACGAACGGTATCGACAATACGTTCTGCGCCGCCGTCTTCCGCCGCACAACCGGGGAACCAACGACCAACCTGACCTTCAACGGCCAGACCTCGCGAACGATCGACCAGGCGCAGTTCACGTTCCCGACCACGGGCAACGGTATCGGCTTCATCAACCAGCCATTCAATTTCGCACAACTCAAGACACGCGGTATTGATTTCGATGCCAGCTACGCTCGTGACTTCAGCGAAAACTGGGGCGTGAATTTCCGCTTCCAAGTCAGCTACGTCATGGATCGCCTGAATTACGCCTACATCACCGAGCCGAACCGGTACGATCGTCTGGATAGCACATTGGGTGATCCACGTTGGCAAGGTGCCTTCAATGCCGCGGTTCATTCGGGCCCGATCGAGCTGTCCTACAATGCGCGGTACGTCGGCAAGCAGATCGTTTCGGGTCTGGTGTACGAAACCTTCTTCGCATCACAGGGGCGCCCCGCACTTAATCCCGACGCGCGGCCATTCGTGTATTATGATCCGATCGTGTATCACAATGCCCGCATCAACCTTCGCGCGAACGACAAGTATCGCTTCTTCTTCGGTGTCGACAATCTCACCAACGAGTTGCCGCCGTACGAATTGACGGGGACGGGTAGCGATGCGATCTATCCGAATACGGGTCGGTTCTTTTATGCCGGCGCAGAGTTCAAGTTCTAAACGGTAGAATTACAGAAAAACCTTGGGCCGCCTTTTTGGCGGCCTTTTTTTTTGGACCTTTTGGTCAGTCCCAATGGCGATCGAAGCGCGCGCCGAGACCTGTCAGCAGTTCATATTGCGACATCCCCGATAGCGCGGCCGCTTCGGGCAAGGCGAAATCCAGCGCGAGCCATGTGCCTTCTTGCATCGTCGGCACGCTCGTCACGTCGATGGCGACGAGATCCATCGATACGCGGCCGATTACGGGAATCGCGATGCCGCCTGCCAATGCGGTTCCGCAGTTCGAAAATCCGCGGAAATAGCCGTCGGCATAGCCTAGATTGAGGATCGCCACGTCGGTGTCCGCCGTCGCGGTCCAGGTCGCGTTATAGCCGACCGTTTGCCCCACAGATACGCGGCGGCGCTGGAGGATCTGCGCTTCGATCGTGACTACGGACTCGATCGCATCCGCCAGCCCTGCACGGGGAACACCGCCATACAGCGCCAACCCCGGACGGGTCAGGTCGAACGCATACCCCTTGAGCGCGATGCCCGCCGAGTTGGCCAGACTCATCCGCCTCGCCGCCGTCCGCCCGACGAGCGCGGCGAAGCGGTCGCGTTGCGCTTCGTTCATCGGCGAGTCCTCGTCGGCGCAGGCCAGGTGACTCATCAGCGTTTCGATTGCGAGTCCATCGAGCAGGCCGCCCGCGATATCGTCCGCC
Organism: Sphingomonas sp. HMP9; assembly: GCF_013374115.1. Lineage (NCBI taxonomy): Bacteria > Pseudomonadati > Pseudomonadota > Alphaproteobacteria > Sphingomonadales > Sphingomonadaceae > Sphingomonas > Sphingomonas sp. HMP9. The sequence goes on from NZ_AP022673.1 coordinate 1,939,898, forward strand.
GAAATGCCAAGGCGGTTCATGCCGGTGTCGACCATGACGTCGCACGCCCCGCCGCCCGCCGCCTTCCAGCGCGCGACCTGGGTGGGGGTGTTCAGGACCGGGCGGGCGAAGCCGGCGGCCGCGGCGGGCATGTCCTCCTCGCGGACACCGTGGAGGACCGACACGGTCAGGCCCAGCGGCGCGAGTTCGGCGGCCTCCTGCCAGTTCGAGACGAAGAAATCGCGGCAGCCGGCGTCGGCGAGGCGACGCGCGACGTCGATCGCGCCAAGCCCGTAGCCGTTCGCCTTGACCGCCGCGCCGCACGCGGCGGTGCCGCTCATGCGATCGAGCGTGCGCCAGTTCTGGACGAGGGCGTCGCCGTCGAGGCGCAGGCGGAGGGGAGCGGGAATGTCGATCACCCGGCGCGGGATAGTGCCCCCGGCCGGGCGCGTCGACCGTCTATGCCGCGTCGCCGTCGAATGAACCGGCGCGCCCGACTGGAACGAGCAGGCGGCGAACACCGTCGTCGAGGTGCGCCACGCGGACGCCGAACACGCGGCCGAGCGTGTCCGCGGTCATGACTTCGGCCACCGGCCCGAATGCGACGACCCGGCCATCCGCGATCAGCAGCGCGTCGTCGGCCGCGCGCTGCGCCTGGACGAGGTCGTGGAGGACGATCGCCACCCCTGCCCCGCCGAGCGCATAGCTGCGCAGGCGGGTGAGCAGGTCGATCTGGTGCGCGGGGTCGAGGCTTGCGAGCGGTTCGTCGGCGAGCAACCAGCGCGGTTCGCCTGCCAGCACGCGCGCGAGCAAGACGCGCGCGCGTTCGCCGCCGGAGAGTTCGCCGACCGGGCGATCCGCGAGATGGAGCGTCTCGGTATCGTGCATCGCCTGCTCCACCGCCGCGTAGTCGGCAACCGACGGGGCGGCATGCGCGCCGAGATGCGGCAGGCGACCGAGCGCGACGACATCGCGCGAGACGATGTTCCAATGCACCGTCGCGTCCTGCGGAAGATAACCGATCGCGCGGGCTCGGGCGCGCGGGTCCATTCGCGCGACGTCCTGCGCGTCGAGCCGGACGCTGCCGGTGCTGCGGTCGACGAGCGCGGCGGCGGCCTTGACGAGCGTGCTCTTGCCCGCGCCGTTCGGGCCGAGGATCGCGGTGACGCGGCCGGGGCGGAGATGCGCGGACACGTCGCTCAGGACAATGCGCTTGCCGAGCGTCACGCCCAGCGCCGCGATGATCAGATCCATGCGCGGCCCCGTTCCCTGACCAGCAAGACGAGGAAGAACGGCGCGCCGATCATCGCCATCGCCACGCCGAGCCGGACTTCGCCCGCACCGGGTGCGAGACGGACAAGGCTGTCCGCAGCGAGGACCAGCGCTGCACCACCGAGCGCGGAGGGCAGCAGCAACGCGCTCGGGCGATGCCCGAAGATTGGTCGCAGTAGGTGTGGCACGACCAGCCCGACAAAGCCGATCACGCCGGTCACCGCGACGCCCGCGCCGACGACGAGCCCGGTGCCGAGCACCACCAGCAACCGCACGCGGCCCATCCGTATCCCGAGCGACCGCGCCGCCGCCTCGCCCAACGCCAGTGCGTCGAGCGACCGGCCGGTCAGCAACAGCAACACCGCGCCGGCAAGCATTGGCGGCAGGGCAAGCGTCACGTCGTCCCAGCCGCGATCGGTCAGCGCGCCCATGATCCAGTCGATCACCTCTGCGACCGCATAGGGGTTCGGCGCGATCGAAATCAGGAACGCGGTGAGCGCACCGGCAAGGCTCGACAGCACCGTGCCCGCGAGGATGAACGTGATCGCGCTCGGCGACCGCCATGTCAGCGCGGCGAGCAACGCGACCGCGCCGCCCGCGCCCAGCATCGCGGCGACGAAGATCGCGGGGCCGGAGCCCAAACCGAACACGATCGCCGCCACCGCCGCAAGCGCTGCGACCGACGACACGCCGACGACCGCGGGGTCGGCGAGCGGGTTGCGGAGATACCCTTGCAGCACCGCCCCCGACAGCCCGAGCGTCGCGCCGAGCGCGAGCCCGAGTACCGCGCGGGGCAGGCGCAGTTCGAGGATGATCCACCAGCGCGGATCGCTGGAGAACCAGGCGGAGGCCGGCACCCAGACTTTCCCACAGCCGAGCGACAGCCCGAACAGGAGGACTACAAGCAGGCCAAGCGCGATGAGTTTGAGCAAGCGGGTCATCATAATGCGTCCCGAAGCATGCCGAACGCCACCACCCCGGCGGAGGCCGGGGCCCAATTGGGGAACACTTGCGACAGTGGGCAGCGCGCAATTATTTTGGCCATTCCAATTGGACCCCCGCCTACGCCTAAGTGGCGTGCATGTCGCATCACAGCCCCGCCCGGATCGCGGCGAGGCGTTCGAGAGCAGGCGGGATCGTCGGCCCGCCGCAATTGATCAGCACGCGCGAGAAGACGGCTTGCGGCGTGCGCGGCAACAAACGGTGGCGCAACGCGGTGCCGCGGCCGGCGCGTTCGGAGGCGATCACGACGGCGGGCGGCTGCGTCACGATCGTCTCGGCGGACAGCGTGCCGGTATGCGTCAGGCCGTAGGTCGCGGCCGCGTTGCGGAAGCCGACGCGCGTCATCATGTCGTTCAGCAACGTGCTTCCCCCGGTCGCGAGATCGCCGCTGATATAGAGCAACGCGCTTGGCGAAGCGCTGTCCTTGCGGCTCCAGCGTGCCACCGCGCGGTCGATCTCGGCGTTGATCCGTGCGCCACCCATCGGCGCTCCCGCGGCCTCGGCGATCTGCGTGACCTGCGCCTGGCTTTCCGCAATCGAGTCGGGGATGCCGACCAGCAGCGTCTTCAGCCCGGCCCGCGCGTAAGCCGCTTGCGTCGCGGGCGGCGTATAGGTGCTGGCGATGACCAGATCGGGATGGAGCGCGATCACCTCCTCCGCGGTCCCGGCGATCCCGCGAAACCGGTGGGCGACGGCGATAGGGATCGAGGTCGCGGACGGGTCTTGCGAATAATGGCTGATCGCGGCGATCCGCGCGGGCGGCAGGATGCGGATCAGCACCGCATCCACGCACGGATTGGTCGAGACGATCCCCCCGCCCCCGCTCGCCGCCAGACTCGGGGGCCTGGCACAGCCTCCGAGCAGGAGCGCGAGGAGGATCGCCGCCCGGCTCACTTCAGGCGCAACCGCACGCCGCCATAGGCCGCGCGGCCGTAATTGCCGTAGCCGGCGATCGTCTCGTATCGCGCGTCGGTCAGGTTATCGACACGGCCATAGACCGCGAACCGCTCGCCGATCGGCAGCTCCGCACGAACCCCGGCGAGCGCATAGCCGTCGAGCCGCGTGGTATTGCCGGCGTCGTCGAAGCTGTCACCGACCATCGTCACGGTGCCGCCGACGGACAGGCCGAACCCGAACCGGTAATCGGCATCGACGCTCGCGGTCTGCTTGGGGCGCCGCGCGAGATCATTGCCGAAATTGTCGCCGATCGAACGGTTCTCGGTGTCGATATAGCTGTAGTTTGCCGTCAGCGTCAGCGCGTCGACCGGGCGCAACGCGAGCGTAAACTCGACGCCCTCCGCTTCGGCCCGCGCAACATTGTCGTAGACGCCGAACGGACGGTTGGCGCAGATCGAGTCGCGCGTCGCCAGCTCGGCCGGGCTGCAATCGCGAAAGTCGATCTGGTTGCGCGTGCGGCGATTGAAATAGGTGACGCCGACGCGTGCCCGGTTACCGAGAAACGCCTGTTCGACGCCGACGTCGAAGTTGCGCGCGGTCTCCGGAGCGAGGAAGGAATTCCCGTAGTCGGAGAAGAGCTGGTACAAGGTCGGTGCCTTGAAGCCCTCGCCGTAGCTGGCGCGGAAAGTGGTGCCAGCGTTGAGGGCAAGTGCAGCGTTCGCGCCGACCGTCGTGTGGCTGCCAAAATCGTCGTGATCGTCGTTGCGGATGCCGCCGGTGACGGTGAGAATGTCGAGCGGCTTGACGATCAGCTGGCCGTACACACTGGTGATGCCGGTATCCGCGAAGGTAGTGCCGTCGTTGAAACGGCTGTTCTCGCGCTCGACGCCTGCGACCACGCGCACCCGGTCGATCGGGCGGAAGTCGCCTTGGTACTCATAGCGCTCGCTGCGGCCGCGACCGATGAACGATATGTCGCCGCCGGGGTTGGAGAAGTTGTCGCGGTTGATGTCGGCGATCGTGAACGCCACGCGATTGTTGAACCGGCCGTCGGCCAGGTTCGCATGCAGCCCGGCATAGCCGTACACCTCCTGCGTCGTGCCATATGCGGGGCTGTCCGCCACCACGTACGTCTCCGGGTCGAAACCATCGTCGATGTCGACACGGCTGTCCGCGAAATAGCCGCGCAGGTCGAGGCCGATGCCCGGCGCGAACTCGACGCCGAGCCGCCCGGTCGCGCCATATTGACGATAGCCGTCGCGCTCGGTGCCGCTGGCCGCCGACGAGATGCCGTCGGTGCGCAGATATCCGCCGGTCAGCGATCCCGACACCGGCCCCGACTTGCCCGAGACGCCGGCGCTGGCGAACACGCCGTCGGCATAGCCATATTCGGCGTTGGCGCGCGCCTGGACGCCTTCGGTCGGCGCGGCGGTGATGATGTTGACGACGCCGCCGATCGCCTGGCTGCCCCACGGCACCGAGTTCGGCCCGCGCAACACCTCGATCCGCTCGACCGAGCTCGACAGGAGGTTGCCGAAGTTGAAGCCGCCGCCGGTCGACGACGGATCGTTGACGCGCACGCCGTCGATCACGACGAGCGTCTGGTCCGCCTCGGCGCCGCGGATGCGGACGCTGGTCAGCGCACCGACCGTGCCGTTGCGCGTGACGGTGACGCCGGGCGTGGTCGCGAGCAGGTCGGACACCACGGTGGTTTGCCGGCGCTCGATCTCGGCGCGGTCGATCACGGTCACGGCTTGGCCGATCTCGCTCAGCGGTTGCGCCGCGCGGGTCGCGGTGACGACGATGTCGGAGGCATCGCTATCGGGGATCGTCTGGGCATTCGCCGGTGCCACGATCATCGCGGCGCCCAGGAGAAGGAAGAACTTCGTCATCAGGCACGTCCTAACCAGAACCGCCTGCGACCATTCGCAGCGCGGCCAGACGTCTCTCGCTCGAGGAAACCCGGCTATGCCGGAGCACTCGTCCGCGCCGGACACCCGCCCGCGCAGTGGATCGACCGTGAGAGGCAGGTCTCCTGGCTTCCGGGTCGCCGCGTCCACCCCGCCTTCCCAGGTCGAAACCCAGTGGCATATTCGGGGTGGCCGCTATCCGGTCACAGTTGCGGGTACAGCGCCGGTCTTGCGGATCTCCGCGCACCGACTTCCCTTTTGATCCCGTCGCCGGGAACCCTTCACGAGGGCGGCATTAGTCGCGCGCCAGGCACGGGTCAACGCGGGGGATAAGGAGCATCGACCCGCAAGGGGGCGCTGGGGTAAGCAGGCTGACCATCCATAGCACCACCCCGGCGCAGGCCGGGGCCCAGTTGGGAAACGTCGCTAAGGGAGCGCTGCCCCTCGTTACTGCGACCTTGCCAACTGGGCCCCGGCCTTCGCCGGGGTGGTGGCGTGTTGGTCAGGACGACGCGTTCCCTTCCTTGCTCTCCCGCGAAGGCGGGAGCCCAGACTGGGTCCCCGCCTTCGCGGGGGAAACACGCTATCTTCGTTTCCTTGGCGGGGCGAAATGAATCTTACCGGAGCCCGTACCGCAGCCCCACCCAGATCGTCCGCGGGGTCGCGCGCTCGACGATGGTCGCGCCGCTGATCCCTGCCTCGACGCGCTCGTCGAACAGATTCTCCCCGCGCAGTTCAGCGACCAGCGAGCGCGTGATCGGTAACGCCGCATACGCATCCAGCGTCGTCGCCGGAGCGAGCACCCGCGTGTTCTGGTCGTCGTCATACTGTCGCCCGATATGCCGCACCGTCAGCGACACCGCCGCCGCCTCGCGCCGCCAGTCGACCGTCCCCGACACCTGGTCGCGCGGCGTCTGCGCCGGTCGCAAGCCGTCCAACGCGGCGGTGATCCCCGAACCCTCGACCGTCGAACTCGTATGCGACCATGACGCCTGCACACCGATCGGACCGGGCCGATACGCCGCATCCAGCTCGAACCCCTGCGCGCGGATCGCGTCGAGATTCTGGCGGACACGGTAGGTGGTCACCCCCGGCAGCACCTGCGATGGACTGGTCGTCGTGACGTTCGCCACGGCATCCTTCAGCCGGTTGTAGAAATAGGTCGCGGCGATGCTCATCCCCGGCGCCGGTGCCAGCGTGACACCACCCTCGACCCCCGTCAGCCGTTCCGGCGACAGCAGTGCATTGGCCGCGGTCGCATCATTGCCGACACGGAACGGCCGATACAGCTCGTTGAGCGTCGGCAACCGCCATCCGCGATACCCAGCCGCGCGCAGCGTGATCGCCTCGACCGGCTGGTACGCCACGCCCGCCCGCCCCGTCGTCTCGCTGCCGTCGCGATCCGCATAGCGCAGGTTGGTCAATGCCGCCCCGCCCGCCAGCGGCCGTTCGGTCAGATAGCCGCCATCGATCGACCACCAGTCGACCCGCCCGCCAAGGCTGACCGTAAAGTCGCCCGCCACCAGGCTCCCATCCGCGAACATACCGGTCGTCGTCGTACTACCGCCAGCCTCGCGCCGCCGCGTCGGCACCGCGGACACGAACGTATAGAGCTCCTGCGTCTTGCCGCGGACATCGCGAACATCCGCACCCAGCCTGAGCGTGATATTCTCCCCCAGCGGCGGAGCGATCTCGATGCGCCCGCCCATCCCGGTCGCCGGCGTATTATACTGGTTCAGCGACTGGATCGCGGTCGTCCGCGGCGCATTGATGCTGTTGAAGCTGCTCGCGAACGCCCGCGTCTGCAGATACGCCAGCGCCGAATAGCCCCAGCGCCCGCGCCCGATCAGCCGGACGCTCGCATCCGCGCCCTCGCTTGTATTATCGGTAAAGTCGCTCCCCCGGTCGCGCCGATCGGTGAACGCGCTCGCATTCATCTGCACTTCGGTCTTCGCACCGATCCCGATCACGGTCCGCAACGCCCCCGACGCCTGCTCGTACGGCGCAGCGCGATCGACGATCCCTCGGCTTTCTTCGACTGTCGGCGTAAAGCCGTCGCCACGGGCATACGCGCCCGACACGGTCGCAAACCCCGACTCGCGCACCAGGGCTGCCGACCCCTGCGCATCGACTGAATCCCGGCTGCCATACGCAACGCTGCCCTGGAGCGGCGTTGCCCGGTCCGGCGTCGCACTCTCAAGCTCGACCGTCCCGGCCAGCGCCCCCGGCCCCTGGTACCCGCTTCCGCCACCGCGCGTGACGCGGATGCGCCCGAGACGCCCCGTCGCATAGGCCGGAAACGCAACCCAGCCGCCGAACGGATCCGCCTGCGGTACGCCGTCGAACACCAGTAGCGCGCGACTGGACGCGTTGCCGCCGATGCCCCGCAGCGAAATTCCCTGGCTGGTCGGATTGGCACTGCGCGAATCCGACCGGCGGAATTGCTGCAGCCCAGCGACATCGGCCAGCACGCTTTCCAGCCGGTTGCTCGCATTCGCCTGGATCCGGTCGCGGTCGATCGTGACGATGTCGTACGCACGATCGCCGGGCGCGTTCGCAAGCCCGCGCCCGGTGACGACGATGTCAGCCGGTTGACCGGCAGGCGCAACGGTCATTTGCGCGACCGCACGGCCGGACGAAAGCAGCACGAAGGCGAGCGTAGTGAGCGAGATACGGATCATCGCCGGCGCATGGCAGCTTTTCCGCCCGCCCGGAATACGCCTCCGACGTCAGGCCGCGCGGAGAGACCCCGCGTTGCGCGCGATCGCCGCCGCCCCCGCAAGGACCGCGGCATCCTCGACGAACCCCGTCGGCGTCTGGCCGTATTGCGCCATCGCCGCCATCCGCGCGCGCCAGCCGGGATAGGATGCCGCCACCGCGGTCAGTCCGCCGACCGCGGCACCGATCCACCGTTGCCGCCGCGGGACAAGCGACGCGCCCGCGATCGCCGACGTGATGAAGCGCGCGGCCAGCCCGATCGCGACGATCCGGTCGGGCGCGGTCTTCTGCTTGTCGCCTGCCATCTCGCCGATCGCGAGCGCCAGCGCACCCGCCGCGACGAGGGGATGCGACAACAGCTTGGGCGCACCATTGTCGGCGGGCAATTCGTTGCGCGCCGCTGCGATGGCGACCGTGGCGAGCGGCGTCATCGCGCGCTGGCCACCAACAAGGCCCATCAGGAAGGATGCGAGCATGATGATCTCCGGGAAAGCAGGTTCGAACGCATCAACGCGCGCGGGGCCAGCCAGGGTCCGCCATGCCAGCCCGCCGGCGATCTCCTTGGTTTTGCTTGGAAACCGGTACGTGTGCCGGTCGTTCATCGCGGTATCTCCCAAAGTTTGAGGACATGGATCGACGAGATTTGATGGTAAGGTCATAGTGATAACCGGTGCCGCATCGGGCATCGGCGAACGGGCCGCACGTCGCTTTGCCGCAAAAGGCGCGACGCTGGTGCTCGGCGACAAGGACGCGGACAGCCTCGCAAGGGTCGCCGCCAGCCGCCCGAGGACATCGCCGGCGCCATCGCGTTTTTGGCTAGCGCAAACGCGCACTATATAATCGGGGTCAACCTGCCGGTAGACGGCGGCCTGTCCGCCTCGAACGGCCAACCGGCGCTCTCCTGAGCGCGAGAGGATCAGCATGACCGACTACAAGAAGACCGACGAAGCGATCGCCAATCTCACCCCCGAGCAGTTCCACGTCACGCAGCAGAGCGGCACCGAGCGGCCGGGCACGGGCGAATATCTCAACACGCGCGAGCCCGGTCTCTACGTCGACATCGTCTCGGGCGAGCCGCTGTTCGCGTCCGCGGACAAGTTCGATTCGCATTGCGGCTGGCCGAGCTTCACCAAGCCGATCATGCCCGAGCACGTCGCCGAACTGCACGATCGCAGCCACGGCATGGTCCGCACCGAGATCCGTTCGGCAGGCGCCGACAGCCATCTCGGCCACGTGTTCGAAGATGGCCCGCAGGACAAGGGGGGCCTGCGCTACTGCATCAACTCCGCGTCGCTGCGGTTCGTCCCGCGCGCCGACATGGAAGCCAACGGATATGCCGCCTACCTGACGCAGGTCGACGCGGCGGGCTGAACGTCCGGCGTGACGGTGTGTCGCACAGGCACGCCGTCACGTCTTGACGACACTTCCTTTCAGCGCCGGATCGCGAGCTTCGCACCCAGCGTCGTGACCAGCCCGAATACGGCGTGGTTCACGCTGTGTTTCCCGATCGGACAGCTCGCCGCTCCTGCGATCGCCCGCCACCAAGAGCGCAATGATGCGCAGCCCGGCCACGAGCCCGCCTGCGACCGCGCCGGCCGCTCGTCGTGACTGCGCCATACCTGGATCCATGGTTTCGCCCCGGAAGTTCTGCCGCCCACAACGCGGGGATCGCAATTTGGCCCACCCCGTCGGGTCGGCCGATCATCTTTGCGAATCATTGGCTTAGCCGCCGGAACAGCAGCCTTGCGAGACTGTTTCGATACCATGACCCTCCGCGGCGGCCCTGCCCCGCGTGCCGCCACCGCGAGCCCGACCCCCGATCCGACCCCGATCCGACCCCGATCCGACCCCGATCCGACAAGGACCATCATGCCGATCCAGACGACCGACGATCTCGAACTCGCCTATGCCGATACCCGACCGCGCGATGGCCGGCCGGTGCTGCTGATTCACGGCTGGCCGGACGACGCATCGACCTGGGACGATGTCGTTCCCGCGCTCAACGCGGCCGGGTTGCGGACCATCGTCCCGACCTTGCGCGGGTTTGGCGACACGCGGTTCGTGCGCGATGCGCCACGCTCCGGGAACAGCGCGATCCTGGCAATGGACATGATCGCGCTGATGGACGGGCTCGGGATCGAGACATTCATGATCGCCGGGCACGACTGGGGCTCGAACACCGCGGAAGCGCTCGCGGTCGGCTGGCCCGACCGCGTCGAGCGGATGGCGATGCTCGCGACCCCGCCGCGTCTCGGCGGCATGCCGACGCCGCCGTTCGAGCAGGCGCAGCGCCAATGGTATCACTGGTTCATGGCGACCGCGCGCGGGGCACAGGCGGTGCGCGACGACCACAAGGGTTTCGCGCACATCCACTGGCGCAACTGGTCGCCCTCCGGCTGGTTTGACGAGGCGACCTTCGCCCGTGTCGCACGGTCCTTCGAGAACCCCGACTGGGTCGACGTCACGCTGCACAGCTACCGGGCGCGCTGGAACGAAGCAGAACCCGATCCGCGCAGCCAGTGGCTCGAGGACAAGGTCAAGGCGACCAAGACGCTCGCGCTGCCGACGATGTATTTCCAGGGCGCGGTCGACGGCGTGAACCCGCCATCGGCGAGCACGGCGGTGCCGGCCAAGTTCACCGGCCCGTTCGCGGTCGTCACGCTCAACGGCGTCGGCCATTTCATCCAGCGCGAAGCCCCCGATGCGGTCGCGCGCCATCTCATCCAGCTTTTCACCGGCAATCCTGCCGACCTGTCCGACACCATTGACCGGAGCCTGACCATGTCCAAGACCAAGCCCTTCCTCGCCGGCGCTGCCGCGATCGCCGTCGTTGCCGCCGCGGCGATCGGGGTCGCCAGCGCGCAGACCGCAGGCCAGACCAGCGGCCGTCCGCTTACCCAGGTCGCGCAGTTCGATCACCAGGCGACCGGCGTCGCGGTCACCGCCGATGGCCGCCGCTTCGTCAACTTCCCGCGCTGGACCGACGACGCGCCGATCTCCGTCGCCGAAGTGATGAAGGACGGCTCGCTCAAGGCCTATCCGGACGCCAAGTGGAACAGCTGGCGCAACGCGAAGTCGAACGAAATGCCGGTCGGCGACTATTTCGTCTGCGTGCAGTCGATCGTCCCCGACGGCCACGGCAACCTCTGGGTGCTCGATCCCGGTGCGCCCGGCAACGAAAAGATCCTCGAAGGCGCACCCAAGCTGGTTAAGGTCGACCTCGCCACCAACCGCGTGACCAAGGTCATCAAGGTGCCGCTCGACGTCGCGTTGCAGGGCACCTACCTCAACGACATCCGCTTCTCGCCCGACGGCAAAACCGGCTACATCACCGATTCCGGGAGCCGCGGCGCGATCATCGTCCTCGACCTCGAAACCGGCAAGGGCCTGCGCGCGCTCGACGGCCATGGCTCGACGCAGATCGACAAGACCGTGAAGGTGATGACCGACGGCAAGCCGCTGGTTCGTCCCGATGGTCGCCAGCCCGCCTTTGCCGCGGACGGCGTCGCGATCTCCAACGACGGCAAGACGCTCTATTACCAGGCGCTTACCGGCAAGACGCTCTACTCGATCGACACCGCCCTGCTGCGCGAAGGCGTCAGCGAGGCGACGCGTGCGGCCGGCGTGAAGACGGTGGCGCAGACGCACGTCGCCGACGGCCTGTGGATGAGCAAGGCAGGCACGCTCTACCTGACGTCGCCGGTGACCAACGGCATCACCCGGCTGGTCGGCGATCATGTCGAGCCGGTGCTGACCGACGCCCGCCTGCGCTGGCCCGACACCTTCTCGGAAGGCGCGGACGGCCGCATCTACGTCACCGCCAGCCACATCCAGGACACCAACTGGTTCAAGCCCGGCGCACCCGCATCGCTGAAAACCGAGCTGTTCTCGTTCGCACCGGTAAAGTGAGGCGCGAGAAGCCGATCTGTGGGGTCATACAGGTCGCACTAGACCGAAACCGTCGAGAAGCGCGCGGACCATGCGGTCCGCGTTAGCTATGCAAAGAGTTCGGCGGGCGTGACCGGCGAACTGACGTAAGGTCAAGCAAATCGGTGCGTCGGTGCCCTTGCCGGTGGGCTTCAAGAGCGCCGTCTCCAGCTTCGCGCGGAACGTCAACAAGGGGCTGCACGCGGTCGGTACCGAAAGCCCCAAGCCGGACTTTTTCGGATACCCGTTCAGTCATCCGCTCGCCGAACCTAGAGCGCCGGCCGTGTAGACTATTGCGACAATGTGATGACGTTCCGCCCGGCGCACGGTCTTGTGGCGCATCGTCCGCTTGGGTCGGTGATGCGCGCCCGGTTGCAGGTCTATCACGGGCTGTCGAAGCTTCCGCATCAGGAGAACGGCATCAGAAGCGAAACACCGCCACGGTTCACCAGATACCCGCCTGAGACGAGGGTCCCTTCGGGGACCCCGTTTGCGCTCCAGGCAAATAAAAACCCCGCTAGTCCATGGGACTAGCGGGGTTTTCTATGGTGGGCGTGGCAAGGATTGAACTTGCGACCCCTGCGATGTCAACACAGTGCTCTACCACTGAGCTACACGCCCGCCGGAGGGCTCCACTAGCCGCGCTCTTCGCGGCGCGCAAGCCCTCAATGCATGCCCGTCACATTATCCATCTCGAACAGCCGATCGACCTCGGCGACCAGGTCGCGCAGGTGGAACGGCTTGGACAGGACGCGCGCCTGCGGCATCGCCCGCCCGGCCTTCAGCGTGACCGCCGCAAAGCCGGTGATGAACATCACGCGCAGGTCCGCGCACATCTCGCCGGCCTTCTGCGCAAGCTCGATGCCGTCCATCTCGGGCATGACGATATCGGTCAGCAACAGGTCGAACGTCTCGGTTTCAAGGAGTGGAATCGCCGCCGTCCCCCGATCGACCGCGGTCACGGCATAGCCCGAGCGTTCGAGCGCCCGGGTCAGATACTCGCGCATGACCTGATCATCCTCGGCCAGCAGAATTCGTAACATCGATCTAAAGTCCCGTTTTCACACGCACATTCTGCAGCCGCCCTACCCTGAAACTGGTTAACATATCCAGGTCGATTGCCCACGCCCGGTGCTGGCCCTAGCGTGGTGCGATGCAGTCTTCTTCCTTCGAGCGCCTGGGCGCAATGCCGCCCATAAGCCCGGTGGTAGTGTCCGTTCCGCACGCAGGCCGGGACTATCCGCTCGCGCTCAAGACGGCGTTGCGCGTGCCGCTTGCAGGCCTGCTTCCGCTCGAGGACCGTCTCGTCGATGCGGTGGCGCGCGCCGCGCGAACCGACCAGACGACGATCGTCCAGACGCGCGCGCGCGCGTGGATCGATCTCAACCGGCGCGAGGACGAGCGCGATCCCCTGCTCGACGAGGGCGCGCCGTCGATGCCGCTGGCCCAGCAATCCGCCAAGCTGCGCAGTGGGCTGGGTCTCGTCCCACGTCGCGCATCGGGTGCAGGCGACCTCTGGGCGCGCCGGTTCACCGATGCCGACGTCACCGCGCGGATCGCCAACGATCACCGGCCTTACCATTCGGCCCTGGCAGCGGCGTTGCAAGCGGCACACGACCGGTTCGGCGTGGCGGTGTTGCTCGACGTGCATTCGATGCCGCCGCTCGGTCCGGGTGGATCGCGAATCGTCATCGGCGATCGGTTCGGTCACTCCGCCGAGCCGCGGTTCGTCGCGCGGATCGAGGCCGAATGTGCAGCGCGCGGGTTCTCGACCGCGATCAACGTGCCCTATGCCGGCGGCCATATCCTCGAACGCCATGCGCGGCCCGCCGCCAACATCCACGCCATCCAGTTCGAACTGGACCGCACGCTGTATCTCGATCGCAAGCTCCATGCGCCCGGCGCCGGCTTCGCGCGCGTCGTCGACCTGCTCCGCTCGATCCTGGCGGCACTCAGCGACGAGGCCTTGCCTGGCCCACTGGCCGCGGCCGCCGAATGACCGGACGCGCCTAGCCGATCAGCGCGTCCAGCAGTTCCTCGATCCGCCCTGCCCGCGCGATCGGGTCGGCGATGCTCTCGGCCGCGATCCACCGCCCGTTCTTCTGGACCAGATCGTCGAGCGGTTTCGCCGCAGTCCGGTCGTGCGGTGTGAACGCGATCGCGGCGGGACCAGCGTCGATGCGCCGGATGCCCGCCTCGCGCGCCATCATGCGAATCCGTGCGACCTGCAACAGCCGAAACGCCGCATCGGGCGCCTTGCCGAACCGATCGTCGAGCTCCGCCTCGAACAAATCGAGCGCCGAGACGTCTTCCAGCCGCGCCAGCCGGCCGTAGAGCGACATCCGCACCTCGATCTCCGGGATCCAAGCCCCGGGAAGGCTGCCGCCCAGTTCGAGATGAAGTTCGGGGATCCAGTCGTCGATCGGCTTACCGCCCTCACGATCGATCCGCGCCAGCCGCAACGCACGACCGAACAGATGCTGGTACAGGTCGATCCCGATCAGCTTCATGTGACCGGCCTGCGCTTCGCCGACCAGATCGCCCGCGCCACGCAGGTCGAGGTCGCGCGCGCTGATCGCAAAACCGGCGCCCAACCGGTCGAACGCCTGGAGCTTCCGCAGCCGCTTGAGCGTTGCCTCCGCAATCGTCGCCTCGCCGTCGGTGAGCAGCATCACCTGCCCCCGCCGCCCGCTGCGACCCACGCGACCGCGAAGCTGGTGCAGTTGCGACAGCCCGAACCGGTCCGCGTGATGCACGATCATCGTGTTCGCGCGCGGCACGTCCAGCCCGGCCTCGATGATGTTCGTCGCGAGCAGCACGTCGCCATCGCCTGCCGCGAAAGCGACCATCGCCTCGTCGATCTCGCCCGCCGGCAGCTTGCCGTGCGCCTGCACCAAGCCGAGTTCGGGGACGAGCTTGGCGAGTTTGGCGGCAAGCGGTGCCATGTCGTCGATCCGCGGCACGACGACGAAGCTCTGTCCGCCCCGCGCACGCTCCCGACGCAGCGCCGCACGCACCGTCGCATCGTCGAACCGCGCCACCGACGTGCGGATCGGCTGGCGGCGGGCCGGCGGGGTGGCGATAACCGAAAGCCCCTGCAGCCCGATCATAGCGGACTGCAGCGTGCGCGGGATCGGGGTCGCGCTCAGGGTCAGGACGTGCCCTGCCCCCAGCGCCTGCATCTTCGCCTTGTCCGCCGCACCGAACCGCTGTTCTTCGTCGATCACGACGAGCGCGAGATCCTTGTACGCGACACCCTTGCCGGCAACCGCCCCTGTGCCGATCACGACGCCGATCGATCCGTCCGCAAGCCCTGCCCGAACCCGCGCCTTTTCCGCAGTATTCGACAGCCGCGACAGGCCGGCGACGGTCACGCCGGTACCCTCGAACCGTTTGAGGAACGTCTCGACATGCTGGCGGACCAGCACCGTCGTCGGTGCGGCGATCGCCACCTGTCGTCCGGCCAGCGCGACGGCAGCAGCGGCACGCAACGCGACCTCGGTCTTACCGTAGCCGACATCGCCGATGATCAGCCTGTCCATCGGCTTGCCGCTCGCAAGATCCGCCAGCGTCGTCGCGATCGCCTTTGCCTGATCCGGCGTCTCGGTGAACGCGAAGCCGGCCGCGAACGCCTCGTAGCGCGCGCGGTCGGGCTCGATCGGATCGGTCGTCCGCGCATCACGTTCCGCGGCTATCGCGGCCAGGTCCCGCGCGCTTTGGGCGATCGCGGCATCGACCGCGCCACGCCGCTTCTGCCACGACGCCCCGTCGAGCGAATCAAGCGTCACCGCGTCGATCTCCGCGCCATACCGCCAAATCCGATCGGCCTCGCGCACCGGAACCAGACGACGGCCTTCCTTGGCATATTCCAGGATGATCGCATCGCCGTCGGCACCGGGCAAATTTTCGAGCCCGCGGACGAGGCCGATCCCGAACTCCTCGTGCACGATCACATCGCCGCACCGCAACTCGCTGGTCAGCCCTGGCAACCTGCGGACGCTGCCACTGGCGACCTCGTCTCCGCGCGCGCGTCCGCCGAGCAGGTCCGCACCGGCGACGACGGCAATACCGCGCGCGACGAACCCGCGGTCGACCGGTGCGACCAGCAGCATCGCCGTGCCGGGCGCGGCGGAGCCGACGTCC
Organism: Sphingomonas sp. HMP9; assembly: GCF_013374115.1. Taxonomy (NCBI): domain Bacteria; kingdom Pseudomonadati; phylum Pseudomonadota; class Alphaproteobacteria; order Sphingomonadales; family Sphingomonadaceae; genus Sphingomonas; species Sphingomonas sp. HMP9. The sequence goes on from NZ_AP022673.1 coordinate 1,955,746, forward strand.
GTCCAACGATCGACCTGCGTCAAGGCGCGCTTCGTCGTGCGCTCAAGCCTGGGCTGGAGAAACCGCAGGTCGCGCGGCGACCCCACGACCAGCAGGCGACCATCGGCAAGCGCATCCTTTGCGAACCGGGCGAACGCACGCGCCGGGTCGCGTCGTTCGACGAACCGCGGCGGCACGTCGTCACCGACCTCCAACGTGACGGTGTCTCGATCCGCAATCTCGGTAACCCAGGGCTTGTCGAGGACCAGATCGGCAGCCGCGCGGCGTCGGGGCAGGCCATCCGCGGCGATCGCGAGGAACCGGGCACGCCGCTTTTCCGCGTCCCGATCGAACGCGATGGCAGCGTCAGGGAGATGCGCCAGGATCGAAACGCCCTTCTCGACGACGGGTTCGGTCGCGCGGCCGATCTCGACAACGTCGATATCGCCCAAACCGAGCTGCGAAACCGGGTCGTAATCCCGCAGCCCGGTGATGTGGCCGTCGGCGAACTCGATCCGGACCGGGGTTTCGCGATCCGCCGGGAACACGTCGATCACGCCGCCGCGCACTGCGATCTCACCGGGTTCATCGATCCGATCGTCGGTCACATAGCCGACCTCCTCGGCGATCGCGGCGAACGCCTCGATATCGATCGGGTCGCCGACCTCCAGCCGGGGTGGCGCCACGTCGAACATCGGCGGCGGCGGATATCGTACCGCGGTTGCCTCGGCCGTCGTGACGACCAGGATCGGTGCCGCCCCGCTTTCGGATCCCGCGCGAAGCCGCCGCAACGCTTCCACGCGACGCCCGACATTGGCCGGCGATGCCGGCGCGTCGTCGCCCGGCAGTGCATCGCTCGACGGCACATGGACGACCAGCGCATCGGGCGCCAGCGCCGCCGCGATCGTCGCGATCTCGGTGGCGCGCTGATCGTCCGCAGCGACGTAGACAAGATTTCCGCCCGACAACCGCTCGATGATAGCTGCGGCCAACGGCGCCGCCGCACTGGTTGCCGCCACTACCGCTGGCGCGATATCCGTATTCTCGACCTGCTGACTGACCTGAAGCACTGTTACGCATCCTTTTCGAGGATGAACGTGACGCGTGCGGTACGCGTTCCTGCGATGCTATCTTCGATCAGCCAGTTCGCTCACCAGACGAACGCGGGGCCGATCACACGCCGTCCGACGAGGAACGCATCGGCGACCAGCCGCAGCGGCGTGACGTCCACATCGCTGGAGCGCGATCCGACCAGCGACGCGAACTTGGCATAGAGCCCGGAATATTCGGCATCCGTCGCTTCCGTGACCTTGCCATCGATGTCGAGGACCGCGCCGCCCATGCCCAGCTTCAGCGTACCGCCGTCGGTCTTGACGACGATGTCCCATTGCTGCGGACCTTCGTGGAGGAAGTCGAACGCCGCCGTCACGGGAATATCGCCGCAAGTCACGTCGATGTCCGCAGCCAGCGGCGACATGCGGCCGTCCGGCACCTGCAAATCGGCGCGGTGCACGACCCAGTCGCCGGGGAGGATCCGGGTCGCGATCGATAACGCATTGATACCAGGATCGAACACGCCGAACCCGCCGGCTTCCAGAATCCAGTCCTGGCCGGGATGCCAGCGCCGGATATCCTCGCGCCAGGCGATCGTCACGCTTTCGACCTCACGGTCGGCGAGCCATGCGCGCGCCGGCGCGACCCCGGCCGCCTCACGCGAATGCCAGGTTGCGAACAGCGAACGACCTGCCGCGATCGCATGCGCCTCGATCCGCGCCACCTCAGACAAGGTCGCGGCCGGCGGCTTCTCCATCATCACGTCCAGACCGGCATCGAGCGCCGCCATCGCGATCGCCGCGCGTCCGACCGGCGGCGTACAGAGCGACACCGCGTCGAGGTCATGCCCGGCGGCGAGCAATTCGGCGATGTCGTGATAATTGGCGACACCGTCGACCACCGCATTGCGGCTGACTGCCGCGACCAGTTCGAAGCGAGGATCGTTCGCGATCGCCGGCAGATGCTGGTCGCGTGCGATCTTGCCAACACCGATGATCGCCAGCCGGATACGCTTTGCAGGCACTGCCTCGGTCGCCATTAAAAACCCTCTCGATTATAGTATAACGGTGTTTATTCTTCGCCGATGAGCGTCAGGACGTCGCCGATGATCCGGGTCATTGCGATTCGTGCCGCTGCGGGATCGCGCGCAACGATCGCGTCCGCCACCGCGGCATGATCGGCGATATTCGCGGAACGCCCCTTGATGCGGTTGGTGAAGCGGATCGACGTCCGCAGCGCGGTCGACACGACCGACTGGAACTGCGCGTAGAACGGGTTTTTCGAGGCCCGCAGGATCGCCATGTGGAACGCGATATCGGCTTCGAGCGGATCGGTCGTCCCGGCCTCACCCGCCTCCATCTGTGCGAGTCCCGTACGGATCGCCACCTCGTCCGCGGCATCCCCGAAACGTGCCGCGAGCGCAGCCGCCTCGGGCTCGATGGCGATCCGCAGCTGATTGAAATGTCGCAGCAGTTCGACCGAGAACTTGCGCTCCAGCGTCCACCGCAGGACGTCGGTATCGAACAGGTTCCAGGCGCTCGCCGGTTGCACCACGGTGCCTTGCCTGGGCCGAGCACTGACCAGGCCCTTGGCAGTCAGCATCTTGACCGCCTCGCGCGTCACCGATCGGCTGACCCCATGAGTCTTCGCGATCTCCGCTTCGGTCGGGAACGGTCGATGTTCGTAGCGTCCGGTGACGATCGCCCGCCCGAGCGTGTCGAGCATCCCATGCGTGAGATTGCGGCCCGCAATCGCGGTGGTCGGGAGAACGTCGCCGTCTGTCATATCGATCGCCATCAGCCGGGGTTTGGCGCAACGTGGTGCTGGTGTCACGCATCTTGCTACGCAGCGCAACGATATCCGGTAGTAGCCGCCGGTTGTTTATCGTACAATTGGTAATCGGTCAGCGTGCCTGCACGGACCATGATGCGTGCGATGACGTCGAGGTAGAATAATGGTGGCATTCATTGCAGTCGATTGGGGCACGACCAACCGGCGTGCGTTCCTCATCAAGGACGGCAGAGTCGTCGCAACGGAGCGGGACGATCGCGGCGCAGCGACCGTCCCGGCCGGCGCATACGAGGCGGAAGTCGCCGGCATCCGGGCGCGGCTGGGCGACGTGCCGGTGCTGCTTGCCGGCATGGTCGGATCGAACATCGGCTGGCGCAGCGTACCGTATGTCGCGGCACCCGCAGGCCTTGCGGATGTTGCCGCCGCGCTCGAGCGGATCGACGACCGGACCGCGATCGTGCCCGGGCTGTCGTACCGCGACGGGCTGCACGCCGATGTGATGCGCGGCGAGGAGGTCCAGCTGCTTGGCGCGGTCGCGGCCGACCTCGTTCCGCCTGACGCCCTCCTCTGCCAGCCCGGCACGCACTGCAAATGGGCGACCGTCGAAGGCGGCAGGATCACAAAGTTCACCACCGCGATGACCGGCGAACTCTTCGCCCTTCTCCGCGCGCACGGCGTCCTGTCACGCCAACTCGGCCACCCGGTCGAGCCTGGGTCAGCATTCCTCGACGGCGTCGCGGAGGGGGCGAAACGCGATCTCGCCGCCAGCCTGTTCGCGATCCGGGCGCGCGGTGTGCTCGGGCTGGCCGACGACCGCCACGCCGCTTCGTTCGCCAGCGGGCTGCTGATCGGCGCAGATACCGCCGCGCGGATCGGGCACGGCGCAACGGTTCATATCCTCGCCGACGCCGCGCTCGGGGCACTCTATGCCAGCGCGATCGATGCGCTGAGCGGCACGGCGCACCATATCGACAGTCAGGTCGCGTTCGTGGCCGGCATCACTCGCATCCAGGATCTTGCAGCATGATTCCCCCCACGACTCCCCCCACTAAGCACCGCCAGGCCTTCGACGACGCCTTTGCCAGATGCCCGCTGATCGCGATCCTGCGCGGCGTGAAGCCCGATGAGGTCGAGACGATCGGCGACGCGCTGGTCGCGGCGGGCTTCACGATCCTCGAAGTGCCGATGAACTCGCCCGATCCGCTCGACAGCATCGCGCGACTGGCGCGCCGGTTCGAAGGCCGTGCGGTCGTCGGCGCGGGCACGGTGCTGCGCGTCGAGGACGTCGCGGCGGTCGGCGCGGCGGGCGGCACGCTGATCATCGCCCCGAACGCGAACGTGCGCGTGATCGCGGCCGCGGCCGATAAGGGCTATGTCGCGCTACCCGGCATCGCGACCCCGACCGAGGCGTTCGCGGCGCTCGACGCAGGCGCGGCCGCGCTGAAGCTGTTCCCCGCCGAAGCCGCCAGCCCCGCGGTGTTGAAGGCCATGCGGGCGATCCTCCCCAAGGACGCGCGCGTGCTGCCGGTCGGCGGGATCGTGCCCGAAGTGATGGCGGACTGGCGCAAGGCCGGTGCGGCGGGCTTCGGGCTGGGCTCGGCCCTGTTCGCACCCGGCATGAGCGCGGCGGATGTCGGCGCGCGGGCGACCAAATTCATCGAGACGTGGCAGGCCGGGTAAGCGCGAAGGCTGCAGGCAGGGATCGTCTTCGCGATGCGATGGCGGTAGGGCGGCGCGATGATGTTTGCCGGACAGGAACGAGACCTCGCCAGACTGACGGCTGCCGACCGGTACCGATCGCTCCGCCCGCGTGCCGGCGTCGACTTCGCCTCGAACGACTATCTCCGGCTCGCCGGATCGGACCGGCTGCGCGCGGCGATGGCTGATGCGTTGGCGCGCGGCGTGGCGGTGGGGTCGGGCGGATCGCGGCTGCTGCGGGGGAATGCCCCCGAGCATGAGGCGGTGGAGGCGGACGCCGCGCGGTTCTTCGGGACCGAGGCCGCGCTGTTCTTCGCAAGCGGCTATGTCGCCAACACGATCCTGTTCGCGACACTGCCACAGCGCGGCGACCTGATCGTCCACGACGCGCTGATCCATGCCAGCGCACATGAAGGCATGCGCCTCACGCGCGCGACCTTTGTCGCGGCGGCGCATAACGAGGCGAGCGCGTTCGAGGATGCGATCGTCGCGTGGCGTGCATCGGGCGGTACGGGTCGCGTGTGGATCGCGGTCGAAAGCCTCTACAGCATGGATGGCGACCAAGCCCCGCTCGCAGCGCTCGCAGAGATCGCGGACCGCCACGACGCCGTCCTCCTGATCGACGAAGCGCATGCAACCGGCGTCTTCGGCACCGACGGTCGCGGGCTGGCCGAAGCACTCGACGGGCTCGAGAACGTCATCACCCTGCGCACCTGCGGCAAGGCGCTGGGCTGCGAGGGCGCGTTGCTCTGCGGACCGGCGGTCATGCGCGCGTTCATCGTCAATCGCGGCCGCGGGTTCATCTTCTCGACCGCACCCTCGCCACTGATGGCGCTGGCGGTCGGCGAGGCGCTGCGCATCGTCGCGGACGAACCGGCGCGGCGGGAGCGGCTCTGGGCGTTGATCGCCACGGCGGGCCGCATACTCGAACCGTACGGCGTCGCGGCGACGGGATCTCAGATCCTGCCGCTGGTGCTCGGTGACGCCGCGCGGACGATGCACGTCGCGGGCGCGATCCAGGCGGCAGGGTTCGACGTGCGCGGGATACGCCCGCCGACCGTGCCCGAGGGCGGATCGCGCCTCCGGATATCGCTGACGCTCAACGCGACGGTCGCGGATATCGAGGCTCTGGGCGTGGTCATGGGAGAGGCACTGCAATGACGATCGTCGTCACCGGGACGGACACCGATATCGGCAAGACCGTGTTCGCCGCCGGGCTCACCGCGGCACTGGGCGCGCGCTACTGGAAGCCGGTGCAGGCCGGACTTGCCGACGGCAGCGACGCGGCCTCGGTCGTCACGCTGGGCGTGCCGGCGGATCATGTCCTCCCCGAAGCCTACCGGCTGACGACCCCGTGCTCGCCGCATCTCGCCGCCGAAATCGACGGCGTGACGATCGATCCCGAGCGGATCGGACTGCCGGATATCGACGGTCCGCTGGTCGTCGAAGGCGCCGGCGGCGTGATGGTCCCGGTCACGCGCGACCTGATCTTCGCGGACCTGTTCGCGCGGTGGGGCAAGCCCGTCGTCCTCGTTGCGCGAACCGGGCTCGGCACGATCAACCACAGCCTGCTCTCGATCGAGGCGCTGCGCAGCCGCGGCGTCCCGATCCTCGGCATCGCGTTCGTCGGCGACGCGGTCGAGGACAGCGAGGCGACGATCGCCACGCTCGGCAGGGTCCGCCGGCTCGGCCGCCTGCCCCGCCTCGATCCGCTGAACGCCACGACGCTGGCCGAGGCGTTCGCGGCGAATTTCGACCTGGAGGCGTTCCGGTGACCGACTCCCCCGTCTGGCACCCCTTCACGCAGCACGGCCTACGCGAGCCGATCCCGCTCGTCACGCATGCCGAGGGCGCCGCGCTCTACACCGCGGATGGCCGCCGGATCGTCGATGCGATCTCGTCCTGGTGGGTCACCACGCATGGCCATGCCAACCCGAAGATCATGGCCGCGATCGCGGAGCAGGCGGCCAAACTCGACCAGATCATCTTCGCCGGCTGGACGCATCAGCCCGCCGAAGACCTCGCACGCGGCCTGACCGCGATCATGCCACCCGAACTGACGCGCGTGTTTTTCTCCGACTCAGGCTCGACCAGCGTCGAGTGCGCGCTGAAAATGGCGCTCGGCTATTGGCTCGATCGCGGCGAGGACCGCCACCGCATCCTCGTCCTCGAACACGGCTATCATGGCGACACGATCGGCGCGATGTCGGTCGGCGCGCGCGGCGTGTACAACCGTGCCTACGCGCCGCTGCTGTTCGACGTCGGGACGATCCCCTTCCCCGCCGCCGGGCTGGAGCAGGCGACGCTCGACGCCCTCGAGACGGCCTGCGCCGCGCACCCGGCGGCGTTCATCGTCGAACCGCTGCTGCTTGGCGCGGGCGGGATGCACGTCTATCCCGCGCATATCCTTGCCGAGATGCGACGCATCTGTGCGCGTCACGACGTGCTGTTCATCGCCGACGAGGTGATGACCGGCTGGGGTCGCACGGGCACGTTGCTTGCCTGCGAACAGGCGGGCGTGGTGCCCGACATCCTCTGCCTGTCGAAGGGCCTGACCGGCGGCGCGATCCCGCTCGCCGTGACGATGGCGACCGAGGCGATTTACCAGGCGCATTACGGCACCGATCGTGCGCGGATGTTCTTCCACTCGTCGAGCTACACCGCCAACCCGATCGCCTGCGCCGCCGCCAACGCGAACCTCGCAATCTGGCGCGACGAGCCGGTACGCGACCGGATCGCCGACCTTGCCGTCCGTCAGGCGACGCGGCTGGAGGTGCTCGCGCAGCATCCCCGTATCGCCAACGCGCGCCAGATCGGCACGATAACCGCGGTCGAACTGCGCGGCGAGGACGGTTACCTGTCGCAGATCGGCCCGCGCCTGCTCGCGTTCTTCGGCGAGCGCGACCTGCTGCTCCGTCCGCTCGGCAACACCGTCTACGTCATGCCGCCCTATTGCATCGACGATGCCGATCTCGACCGGATCTACGCCGCGATCGCCGAAGCATGCGACGTGATTCGACACTGATCCTGACGTTCTTGCTGCACTGCAGCAACAAATGATGTACGTGCGACGTTAGAATAAGATCGCGGCCGAGTACGCTGGCGACGAAAGGCTCGATTCACGTGAGAAACATCGCCGATACCATCGCCCGCATGGCGCGTGCCGGGGCGCCGACGCCGCGTGACACGGCGCCGAGCCGCCTGACGCCGCTGACCGCGTTCGGGACGAATCCGGGTGCGCTGCTCGGCCACGTTTATATACCTGCCGACCTCCCTTCGGGCGCGCCCTTGGTCGTCGTCCTGCACGGCTGCACGCAGACCGCGGCGGGCTATGATCACGGATCGGGCTGGTCGAGGCTTGCGGATCGCGCCGGCTTTGCGCTGCTCTTCCCCGAGCAGACGCGCGCGAACAATCCCAATCTCTGCTTCAACTGGTTCGCGTCGGAGGACACCGCGCAGGCCGGTGGCGAGGCGGAGTCGATCGCGCAGATGACCGAGACGATGATCGCACGCCACGCGCTCGACCGCAGCCGCGTCTACGTCACCGGGCTGTCGGCAGGCGGTGCGATGACGATGGCGATGCTGGCCACGCGGCCCGATCTGTTCGCGGGCGGCGCGGTGATCGGTGGGCTCGCCTACGGGACCGCGACCGGCGTGTCGCAGGCGCTGGACCGCATGCGCGGGCACGGCGACACCAGCGATACCGCACTGGTCGATGCGGTGCACAGCGGCGCGCGCGGGCATGACGGGCGCTGGCCGACGCTGGCGATCTGGCACGGCGGCGCGGATGCAACCGTCAGCGTGGCGAACGCGGACACGATCGCGCGGCAGTGGCGCGGCGTTCACGGTGTCGACGCGAAGGCGGTGCGCACCGAGCGGGTAGGCACCGCGGTCCACCGGATCTGGTCGGACGCGCAGGGGCGCGATGTCGTCGAGGACTGGACCGTGCCGGGCATGGGCCACGGGACGCCGATCGACCCGATGCGCGGCGAGCGGCTGGGGGCCGCGGGGCCATTCATGCTCGATGTCGGGATTTCGAGCACGGCCGTGATCGCCAGATCCTGGGGCCTGATTGCAGCGACCGACACCGCCTTCGCAGCCAAGCCCGCGCCGGCAGACCGCATTGCGAAGATCGCGATCCCCACGACGCCAAAACCCGCGCCAAAGCCGCGCGCGGAGGCACCAGCGGGGATCCAGGCAACGATCGAGCACGCGCTCCGCGCCGCCGGGTTGATGCGGTAGGTAAGAATACCGGCCGGCGTTCAGACGATCACGCGCACCTAACCCCATCCGTCATCCTGACGAACGTCAGGACCGAGAGCCACACAGGACGCCGCCCGTAACCCTGGGTCTCGACGTTAGTCAGGATGACGGGGTGTGTTGGCAAGATCGTCGCACTATGCGCACGCCGGATCGCGCCACGCCGAAGCATTGGTAGGTGATCGACTTGCCACGGAACCGGGCTAAAGCCAGCGCATGACCACCCCGCCTCGCCCCTGGCGCACCGAATTCGCCGCCACGCTGAAGCTCGCCTGGCCGCTGGTCGCGACGAACCTCGCGCAGGCGCTGGTCGGCGCTACCGACGTGGCGATGCTCGGGCGGCTCGGGTCGGACACGCTGGCTGCGGCGACGCTGGGGCTCAACCTCTACCTCGTCTTCCTGCTCTTCGGGATGGGCCTGACCACCGCTGCGGTGCCGATGATCGCGCGCGAGCGCGGCGCGCGGCCGCATGCGGTGCGCGATATCCGGCGGACCGCGCGCCAGACCATATGGGTCGCCGCCACGCTCTGCATCCCGTCCTGGATCATCCTGTGGAATGCCGAAGCGATTCTCGTCCACCTGCTCGACCAGGATCCGCGCCTCGCGCACGAGGCAGCGCGGTTCGTGCGTGCGGTCATGTGGGGGATGTTGCCGAGCCTCGCCTTCCTGGTGTTGCGCGCGTTCGTTGCCGCGCTCGAGAAACCGGCCTGGTCGCTGGTGGTGATGGTCGGGTTGCTGGTCGTCAACGCCGGGCTGAACTGGCTGCTGATCTTCGGCCATGCCGGCCTGCCTGCGCTCGGCCTGCTCGGCTCGGGCATGGCGAGCAGCATCGCGAACGGGCTGAGCTTCGTCGCGATGGCTGCCGTCATCGTCTACGCCCGGCCGTTCCGCCGCTATCGCCTGCTCGGTCGGTTCTGGCGCCCGGATTGGCCGCGCTACCGCGCGGTGTGGAAACTCGGGCTGCCGATCGCGATCACGCTCGGGTTCGAATCGACCGTGTTCATCGCCGCCGTCTTCCTCATGGGCCTGCTGGGCACCGTGCCGCTCGCCGCGCACGCGATCGCGATCCAGATCGCCAGCGTCACCTTCATGGTCCCGCTCGGCATCGCGCAGGCGGCGACGATCCGCGTCGGTCTCGCCTCGGGCCGGGGCGACCGCGCCGGGATCGGACGCGCCGGCTGGACCGCGTTCGCGATCGGCGAGGGCTTCATGGTGCTCACCGCGACGCTGCTCGTGCTCGCCCCGCAGCTCCTGATCGGCATCATCCTCGACGTCGATGCGCCTGCCAACGCGCCGGTCGTCACGCTGGCGATTTCGCTGCTCGCGGTGGCCGCGGTGTTCCAGGTCGTCGACGGCGCGCAGGTGATCGGCGCGGGGATGCTGCGCGGGCTTGGCGACACGACGGTGCCGATGGTCTTCGCGGCGATCGGCTATTGGGGGATCGGCATCGGTGTCGGCGCCTGGCTCGCCTTCGGTCGCGGTTGGGGTGGCGTCGGCATCTGGACCGGGCTTGCGACCGGTCTGGCCGTAGTTTCGGTGCTGATGATGGCGCGCTGGCACGCGCGCGAGCGGCTCGGCCTCGGCTGAGGCTCGGCTCGACGCGTTCTGCAATCATGACGGTACCGTTAACTCTATATGCGCGTTAACATAAATTGCATAACAGGAGCCTTATTATGTCCGACCAAGACCGTATCGTCGCGATCGGGCTCCTCACGCAGCGGGATGTCTTCGCGCTCGGACACGATCTGTCGCGCGTCTATCCGATCGAAGACGCGCCCTGCTTCGGTGCCTTGCTGAGTGCGATCGACGATGCCGACCGCGCGTTCCACCGCGCACATGAAGCTCGCCAACCGCTTGCCAATCCGCCGATCACGGTCGCAACATCGGCGCGCTAGCCGCGTTCGACACCCGCGGACCTAGCGGAGATCGATCATGACGCATTTGCCTACCGAATTGCTGCTGCTCGGCTGGTCGACGGTCCTACTGTTTGCGTATGTCATGGTCCAGGGGCAGACCGCGACGCGCGACCGCGGACTCGACTGGAACGCCGGCCCACGCGACGGCGCGCAGAAGCCGCTGGGCGAAACGGCCGGCCGCGCCGAGCGCGCGCTCAAGAACTTCCAGGAAACCTATCCGGTGTTCGTCGCGCTAGCGCTCGGACTCGCGGTGACCGATCGCACCGGCGGACTCGGTGCGATTGGCGCTTGGCTGTGGTTCGGCGCGCGGATCGCGTACATCCCGTTGTACCTGTTCGGCATCCGCTACGTGCGCAGCCTGTGCTGGCTGGCGTCGATCCTCGGGCTGCTGCTGATGCTGATCCGTTTCCTCTGAGGCTTAGCCGCGGAGGCTATGAATGATCGCCGAGAAGTCGAGCCCACCCTGCCCGGCCGCCGCGAACGCCTCGTAGCGCTCCGCGGCCTTCGCGCCCATCGGCGTATCCGCCCCGACGTCCTGTGCCGCAGCCATTGCGAGGCGCAAATCCTTCAGCATCAGCGCGGCTGCGAACCCGCCCTGATAGTCGTGATCGGCGGGCGTATCGGGACCGATCCCGGGGAGTGGCGCATAGCTCGTCATCGACCAGCTCTGCCCCGAGGACACGCTCGCGATGTCGTAGAACGCCTGTGCGTCGAGCCCGAGCTTCTCCGCCAGAACGAACGCCTCACAGGTGGCGATCATCGTCGCGCCGAGGATCATGTTGTTGCAGATCTTGGCCGCCTGCCCCGCCCCGTTCGCGCCGGCGTGGATCACCGCCTTGCCCATGTCGGCGAGGATCGGCTGCGCGCGATCGAACGCCTCGCGCGAACCGCCGACCATGAAGGTGAGCGTGCCCGCATTGGCCGCGCCAATCCCGCCCGAGACGGGCGCGTCGACCGCGGCGAGACCCTTGGCCTGCGCCGCCTCGGCAACCTGCTTGGCGGTCGCGACGTCGATCGTCGAGCAATCGATCAGGATCGCGGACGGCGACGCGACGCCGAACAGCGTGTCGTACACCTCGGCGACGTGCTTGCCTGCCGGCAGCATCGTCACGATCGCCTCGGCGCCGTCTGCTGCTTCGGCCGCGGAGGCGACGGGCAAGCAGCCCGCCGCCTTCGCCTTGGCCAGCGCGTCGGCGCTCAGGTCGAACGCGCGGACGTCATGGCCCTTCTTCGCGAGGTTGGCGGCCATGCCCCCGCCCATGTTGCCGAGCCCGATGAATCCGATGCGTGCCATGTTCTCTCTCCTAAATCTGCCGCGGCGACTGTGTCGCTCGCGATCCAACCCCGTCATTCGCGACTACGTCCCGCACGCTCCAACCCCGTCATCCTGACGAAAGTCAGGATCCAGAGCCAAGACCGACACCGCCCGTAACCCTGGATCCTGACTTTCGTCAGGATGACGGACAGCGGCGATGACGGGCCGCGGCAATGCGCGGGTTACTTCCCTGTCCAGTTCCCCGCGCGCTTCTCGACGAACGCAGCCATGCCTTCGCTCTGGTCCGCAGTGCCGAACAGCCCGTGGAACAGCCGCCGCTCGAACTGGACGCCGTGCGACAGGCTCGTCTCGAACGCCGCGTTGACCATTTCCTTGTTCGCCAGAACCGCGAGCGGCGCCATCGCGGCGATGGTGGCGGCGGTCTTCACCGCTTCCTCGACCAGCTCGTCGGCGGGGATGATCCGCGAGACCAGCCCTGCGCGCTCGGCCTCGACCGCATCCATCATCCGGCCGGTGAGCACCATCTCCATCGCCTTGGCCTTGCCGACCGCATGCGTGAGGCGCTGCGACCCGCCCATGCCGGGGGAGACGGCGAGCTTGATCTCGGGCTGGCCGAACTTGGCGGTGTCGGCGGCGAGGATGAAGTCGCACATCATCGCGACCTCGCAGCCGCCGCCCAGCGCATAGCCCGCGACCGCGGCGATGATCGGCTTGCGCGTCCGCGTCACCTGTTCCCAGCCGGCGAAGAAGTTGCTCGCATACATGTCGGCAAAGCCCTGGCTCTGCATCTCCTTGATGTCCGCGCCCGCCGCGAACGCCTTGGCCGAGCCGGTCAGCACCGCGCAGCCCTGCGACGGATCCGCATCGAACGCGGCAAACGCGGCGATGAGGTCGGCGAGCACCTGCGAATTGAGCGCGTTGAGCGCCTGCGGCCGGTTCAGCGTGACGAGCGTGACGCCACCGCGCTGCTCGACGAGGATCGTTTCGTAATCGGCCATGTCAGTCTCCAATAAGCATCGTCATCCTGGACTTGATCCAGGATCCAGAGCCACAAACGATGCCGTTTGTAACCCTGGTTCCTGACTTTCGTCAGGATGACGGATTAGCCCGGCGTCCACGCCTCGGCTTCAGGCAGTGGCGCGAAGATCTGGTCGATCACGTGATCGGTCACGTCCTCGGGCGTCGCCGGATCCCAGCGCGGCGCATTGTCCTTGTCGACGATCACCGCGCGCACGCCCTCGATGAAGTCATGCCGCTGCACGACGTGCGCGCCGACGGCATATTCCTGGCGCATCTCGTCCGCGAAACTCGCCATCGCCGCACCCTCGTGAAGCAGCCGGAGCGACACCTTCATCGTCTGCGGCGACTTGGTCTTGAGCGTCGCGAGCGCCTTTGCAGTCCACTCACCACCATCGGCCTCGAGCGCGGCGTAGATGTCCTCGAGCACGTCCGACGCGAACAGCCGGTCGATATCGTCCTTGCGTGCGAGGATCTGCGCTTCGGGCGGCGCGATCGACAGCGCGTCCAGCACACCGGCGATATCCTGCGGCGTTTCCGCGATCCGCGCCTTAGCGGTGTCGAGCGTGTCGCTCGGCAGATAATGCGTCGCCAACCCCAGCGCGGCACACTCCGCACCATCGAGCCGATGCCCGGTCAGCGCCAGATACTGCCCGATTCGCCCCGGCAACCGCGACAGATACCAGCCGCCGCCCACATCGGGAAACAACCCGATCCCCGTCTCCGGCATCGCGAACTTCGTGTTCTCGGTCGCCACCCGGTACGTGCATGGCAGCGCGAGCCCGACGCCGCCGCCCATCGTGATCCCGTCCATGACCGCAACGATCGACTTGGCATAAGTGAACAGCCGGTGGTTCATCCGGTACTCGGCATGAAAAAACGCCCGAGCCTCGACACCATCAGTCGCGCCCGACGCGGCTAGCATCCGGATATCGCCCCCCGCGCAGAACCCGCGCGCGCCCTTGGGATCGCCATCCAGCGAGGGTGCATGATCCACGACGATCGCCTCGACCGACGCATCCCCGCGCCACGCCTCCAACGCCTCCAGCACCCCCTCGCACATTGCCAGATTGAGCGCATGCAACGCCTTGGGCCGGTTCAGACGAATCCGGCCGACAGACCCTTCGACGGTCGTAATCAGGTCATTCATAAAGCACCTCCCCGGCGTAGGCCGGGGTCCAGTTGGAAAGGTCTATGTAACGCAGGATGTCACCAAGCCGATTAGCGTCCCCCAGCTGGACCCCGGCCTTCGCCGGGGTGGTCGCTGTGTGAGGCCTCTTCCTACGAATCATTGCCGCGTCAGCTCGCGCCCGACGATCATCCGCATCACCTGGTTCGTGCCCTCGAGGATCGAATGCACGCGCAGGTCGCGCCAGAAGCGTTCGATCGGGTAATCCTGCAGATACCCATAGCCGCCATGCAGCTGCAACGCGCGGTCGACCACCGAAGACCCCGTATCTGTCGCCAGCCGCTTCGCCATCGCCGCGAACTTGGTCTTGTCGGGCGCGTTCGCCGTCACCTTGGCCGCCGCGATGTAGAGCAACGCACGCGCCGCCTCCAACTCGGTGGCCATGTCCGCCAGCATGAACTGCGTGTTCTGGAAATCCGCGATGGGCTTGCCGAACTGCTTGCGGTCGCGCGTATAGGCGATCGCCTCGTCGAGACACCGCTGCGCACCGCCGAGCGAGCACGCCCCGATGTTCAGCCGCCCGCCGTCGAGCCCCATCATCGCGATCCGGAACCCCTCGCCCTCGCCGCCGACCATGTTCGCCGCCGGCACGCGGACGCCGTCGAAGATCACCTGCCGCGTCGGCTGCGAATGCCAGCCGAGCTTCTTCTCGTTCGCACCGAACGACACGCCCGGCATGTCCTTCTCGATCACAAGGCAGGAAATGCCCTTCGGCCCATCCTCCCCGGTGCGGACCATCGTCACATACACCTCGTTCTCGCCCGCGCCCGAGATGAACTGCTTCGAGCCCGTCACGATCCAGTCGTCGCCATCGCGAACCGCACGCGTCTTGAGCGCCGCCGCATCCGAGCCAGAGCCCGGCTCGGTCAGACAATAGCTCGCCAGCCGATCCATCGTCACCAGATCGGGCAGATACTTGTCCTTCACCGCGGCCGACCCGAACCGGTCGATCATCCACGCCGCCATGTTATGGATGCTAATGAACGCCGACGTCGAAGGGCACCCATACGACATCGCCTCCATGATCAGCGCAGCTTCCAGTCGCCCGAGCGCGATCCCGCCGCTCTCCTCGCTGACATAGATCGCCGCGAACCCGACCTCCGCTGCCGCCTTGATCGTATCACGCGGGAAGATGTGCTTCTCGTCCCACTCGGCGGCATGCGGGGTGATCCGGTCCGCGGTAAATCGCCGCGCGAGGTCCTGGATCTCGCGCTGGTCGTCGGTGAGGTCGAACTGGTTGGTCATCGGACTTTCCTGTGTCGTCATACTAATTCCGTCATACTGGGCTTGACCCAGTATCCAGAGCGGCGAATGCAGACGCCTGTGGCTCTGGATCCTGACTTTCGTCAGGATGACGGGGTGGGGGAATGATATGGCTAGGCAACCCGCGGTCTATATCATGGCGAGCTGGCGTAACGGAACGCTGTACATCGGCGTCACGTCCGATCTGATGGCACGGATCGTTCAGCACCGCGAGGGCATGTTCGACGGCTTTACAAAGCGATACGCGGTGAACCGGCTGGTTTGGTTTGCGATGGCAGACACAATGGACGCGGCGATCACGCGCGAGAAACAGCTGAAGGTCTGGAAACGGTCCTGGAAGATCACGCTGATCGAGACGGAGAACCCGACATGGCGCGATCTAGCCGAAGACTGGGGCTTCGATCCAATGCCCACCCCTACCCCGTCATCCTGACGAAAGTCAGGATCCAGAGCCAAGAACGTTGCCCTCGGTGGCTCTGGATCCTGGATCAAGTCCAGGATGACGGAGGGAAAGCGCCGCAACCCGATCACCCCATCGTCGGGATGACAAACGCATCGTTGTTCCGCGCCGGACCGCCATCCTCCGCCATCGCCGGCAGCGCCGACCCATCGGGCCAGCGCTGCGTGATCGTCTTGACCTTGGTCCAGAACTTCACGCCCTCCATGCCGTGCTGGTTGGTGTCCCCGAACGCCGAGCGCTTCCACCCGCCGAAGGTGTGATACGCCACCGGCACCGGGATCGGCACGTTGATGCCCACCATCCCGACATTCACCCGCGCCGCGAACTCGCGCGCGGCGTGGCCGTTGCGCGTGAAGATCGCGACGCCGTTGCCATATTGATGCTCGCTCGGCAGCCGCACCGCCTCCTCGAAGTCCGCCGCGCGGACGATCTGGAGCACCGGCCCGAAGATCTCCTCCTTGTACGCCGACATCTCCGTGGTGACGTGGTCGAACAGCGACGGCCCGATGAAGAAGCCCTTCTCATGCCCCTGCAACGCAAACCCGCGCCCGTCGACGACGAGCTCCGCGCCCTCGTCGACACCGGTCTGAATCCAGTTCTCGATCCGGGTGTGATGCGCCGCGTTCACCACGGGACCGTAATGCGCGTCATTGTCGGTCGACACGCCAACGCGCAGTGCAGCGATCGCCGGGATCAGCTTCTCGCGTAGCGCGATCGCGGTCTTCTCTCCGACCGGCACCACCACCGGCAGCGCCATGCAGCGCTCGCCCGCCGAGCCGAACGCCGCGCCCGACAGATCGGCGACGACCTGGTCGAGGTCCGCGTCGGGCATGACGATGCCGTGGTTCTTGGCGCCGCCCATCGCCTGGACGCGCTTGCCCGCCTCGACGCCGCGCCGGTACACGTAATGCGCGATGTCGGACGACCCGACGAAGCTGACCGCCGCAATCGCCGGATGATCAAGGATCGCGTCGACCATCTCCTTGTCGCCGTGGACGACCTGGAAGATCCCCTCGGGCAGCCCCGCCTCGACGAACAATTCACCCAGCCGCACCGGCACCGACGGATCACGCTCGCTCGGCTTCAGAATGAACGCGTTCCCAGTCGCGATCGCCACGCCCGACATCCACAGCGGGATCATCGCCGGGAAGTTGAACGGCGTGATCCCCGCACCGATGCCGAGCGGCTGGCGCATCGAATACACATCGATCCCCGGCCCCGCGCCCTGCGTATATTCGCCCTTGAGGATGTGCGGGATGCCGCAGCAGAACTCGATCACCTCGAGCCCACGCTGGATATCGCCCTTCGAATCCGCGATCACCTTGCCGTGCTCGGACGAGAGCATCCGCGCCAGCTCGTCCATGTTCGCCTCGACCAGCCGCTTGAACTCGAACATCACGCGCGCACGACGCTGCGGGTTGGTCGCGGCCCAGGCCGGCTGCGCCTTCTGCGCGGCGGCGACCGCGCGCTCCAGATCCGCCGCACCCGACAGGCGAACCCGCGCCTGCACTTCGCCCGAATTCGGGTCGAACACGTCACCGAAGCGCTCGGCGGTGCTGGCCGCACCGCTCACGAAATTCTCGATCGTCCGCATGGCATCCTCTTCTCGTTGTCCGCACCGTCGGCCATAAGCGTTTCGCAGCCAAGAGGGGCTGTTTGCAGATTCGCTCTGCGAATATGCAGCACGGGATGAGCCGTTCATGGGCCAGGTTTAATGGATTGGGACGACGTCCGGTATTTCCTGGCCCTGGCGCGCACGCACCGGCTCGGACCCGCCGCGAAACTGCTCGGACAGGACGCGACGACGGTTTCGCGGCGGCTGCAACGCCTGGAGCGACGCCTCCAGACGACGTTGTTCGAGCAGACCGTTGCCGGCTACGCGCTGACCGAGCGGGGCGCTGCGCTGTTGGAGCATGCCGAGACGATGGAGGCGTCGGCGCTCGGGATCCAGGAAGTGGTCGGCAATGACGCGGGCGTGCTCGCCGGCCCGATCCGGTTGAGCGTTTCGGAAGGGTTCGGCAGCCGCATCCTCGCCCCGCGCCTCGCGTCGTTCACCAACCAGCATCCGCGGATCGCCGTCGACCTGATCGCCTCGACCGGGTTCCTCAATCCGTCGCGACGCGAGGCGGACATTGCGGTGATGCTGGCACGCCCGAAGAGCGGCCCGCTGGTCGCGCGCAAACTCACCGACTATCACCTCGGCCTCTACGCGCATCCGGATCATCTCGCCAGGATGGGGCCGATCGCGACCACCGCGGACCTGATGCGCCACCGCCTGATTGGCTATGTGCCGGACATGATCTACGCGCCCGAGCTTCGGTATCTGGCGGAGATCGACGGTCGCCTCGACGCCTCGATCCGCAGTTCGAGCATCGTCGCACAGGCCGAGCTGATCGCGGCCGGCGCGGGGTGCGGCATCCTGCCCTGCTTCATCGGCGACCGCGTGCCCGGGTTGATCCGCGTCCTGCCCGAAGCCGTGGACATCCAGCGCTCGTTCTGGCTCGTCGTCCACCGCGACGTCCGCCGGATCGCGCGGATCGACCGGTTCATCGCGTGGCTGGACGCGACGGTAGGCGAGCTGAAGCCGCTGATGCTCGGCGCCACGCCGCGCGCGATTGCCGCTCCCGACTGAGGGTCCTATAGATCGATGTTGCACGGCAGCATCGCCGACCCGGAGCACCGCGTTGATCCCCAAACTCTATCACCAGATGATCGACGCGATCGGCGATGGCACCGGCCTGCCCGACATCATCCTTCACATCCATGCCGGCATGGCCCTGCTGATGATTGCGCGACTGGTAACGCGGCGGTCGTTCGGGACGTTCATTCCGTGGTGGGTGGTGGTCGCGGGCGAGGCGTTCAACGAGATCATGGACCGGCTGAACTTCGGGTCGTGGCGGTGGGAGGATACCTCGCTGGATATCATCAACACGCTGCTGTGGCCGACGGTGATCTGCCTTGGCGTGCGCTTGCGCCCGATGATCGCGCAGCGGACGAAGGCCGAGCCGGTTGCAATCGAGATTGGAGCTGGCGAGACCGCAGCTGTCGAACCCGTTTGATACCCTGCACGCTGCGTAGCCCATCATCCTGACGAAAGTCAGGATCCAGAGCCGTCAAGGACAACGCCCGTGACCCTCGGCCCTGGCTTTCGTCAGGGTGACGGAGGCAGGGATAGTCTCACCCCAGCGCGATATAGCGTTGCAGGTGATAATCCTCGTCGCCAAGCTGGTGGTCGATCATCACCAGCCGTTTGGCGTAGTGCGACACCGCATATTCCCACGTCATCCCGATCCCGCCGTGCAGCTGGATCGACTCCTCGGCGACCAGCGCGCCGGTCCGACCAATCGTGTATTTCGCTGCCGCCAGCGCCCGGTCGCGCGCCGTCGCATCGTCGCCGTCGAACGCCGACGCCGCGTTGATCACCGCCGACTGCGCCTGCTCGATCTCCAGCAACACCGTCGCCATGCGGTGCTGGAGCGCCTGGAACTTGCCGATCGGCACGCCGAACTGTTTCCGATCGCGGAGGTAACCGAGCGTCGCCTCCTTGACGAATTCCATCGCGCCGAGCGCTTCGGCCGACAGCGCGAGCAACCCGGCACCGACCGCCGCATCGACGATCGCCTGCCCCTGCCCTTCGCCGCCGACGCGCGCGTCCGCGCCTAGCGTCACACCATCGAACGTCACGTCGCCCGCGCCACCGCCTTCGACGACGTTGTAGCTGCGGACCGACATCCCGGCCGCATCCGCGGGCACGAGGAACACGAGCGGCTCGTCCTGTTCGACCACCACGACGAAGACCGACGCCGCACCAGCCTGCGCAACGACCGCCTTGGTCCCGCTGAGCGTCCAGCCGTCGCCGCTCTTCGTCGCGGTCACCGGCGTCGCACCGTCCTCCTGCGCGAACGCGGCGATCGTCTCGCCGGACACGATCCCGGCGAGCGTTTCGTCATGCCGACCGCCCGCGGCGAGCGCGCGGCCCGCCATCAGCGCACCCAGGAACGGCTCGACCACCAGCGCGCGGCCGAGCGCCTCGAACACTACCATGATGTCGAACCCGCTGCCGCCGAAGCCGCCCGCCGCCTCGTCGAACAGCGCCGAGACGATGCCGAGCTCGTTCAACTGCTTCCAGACCGTCGGGTCGTACCCCGCGTCGCTGTACGCGCCCGCATTGCGCGTATCGATCGGATAGCCGTCGCGCAGCGCGCGGACGAGCGTATCGGCCAGCATGCGGCGATCATCGGTGTGGTCGAAGTTCATGTGCTCAGAGACCCAGAATGGCTTTGGAGATGATGTTCTTCTGGATCTCGTTCGACCCGCCGAAGATCGACAGTTTGCGGTTATTGAAATAGCTCGGTGCCGCCATCGCCGCATCCTCGGGGCCGACATCCTCGCCGTTCCACCCGGCCTCCAGCGCCTCGGGAATGTACGGCGCGGCATAAGAGCCATAAGCGCGCCGCGTCAGCGCAGTGATCTCCTGGCGGATCTCGGTCCCCTTGATCTTGAGCATCGAGCTTTCCGCCCCCGGCGCGCCGCCGCCCGCCACCGCGGCCAGCACGCGGAGATTGGTCGTCTGCATGTTGGCGAGGTCGATCTCGACCCGCGCCATCCGTGCCGCGAACAGCGGATCGTCGGCCAGCGCACGCCCGCCCTTCTTCTGCGACTGCGCGACCTCCTTCAGCCGCTCGAACGACGCAATCGAGAAGCCGACGCCCGCGATGTTGGTCCGCTCGTAGGTCAGCAGATACTTGGCGTAGGTCCAGCCCTGGTTCTCTTCGCCGACGAGGTTGGCGACAGGCACCTCGACGTCGGTGAAGAACACCTCGTTCACCTCCTGC
Organism: Sphingomonas sp. HMP9; assembly: GCF_013374115.1. NCBI lineage: Bacteria > Pseudomonadati > Pseudomonadota > Alphaproteobacteria > Sphingomonadales > Sphingomonadaceae > Sphingomonas > Sphingomonas sp. HMP9. Next base: position 1,976,483 of record NZ_AP022673.1, read on the forward strand.
TCGCCGTCGATCAGCGTGATCGGGCGGACTTCGATGCCGGGCGACTTCATGTCGATCAGCAGGAAGCTGATGCCCTCCTGCTTCTTGGCGGTCGCATCGGTGCGGACGAGGCAGAAAATCATGTCGGCATGCTGGCCGAGCGTCGTCCACGTCTTCTGGCCGTTGACGACATAGACGTCGCCGTTCCGGACGGCGGTCGTCTTGAGGCCCGCGAGATCGGACCCTGCGCCCGGCTCGGAATAGCCCTGGCACCACCAGTCAGAGCCGTCGAGAATGCGCGGCAGCCACTGCGCCTTCTGCTCCTCGGAGCCATATTTGATCAGCACCGGCCCAAGCATATTTACGCCGAACGGAACGACGCGGGGCGCGTGGGCAAGCGCCGATTCGTTGTCGAAGATAAAGCGCTGAATCACGCTCCAGCCGGGACCGCCCCATTGTTCGGGCCAGTGATTGGCGAGCCAGCCGCGTTCGTTGAGGATCGCGTGCCATTCCTCCATGTCCGCCTTGCGCAGGCGCTTGCCTTCGCGGACCAGCGTCGAGAGGCGCGCGGGGAGTTTGTCGCGGAAGAACGCGCGGACTTCGTCGCGGAACGATTCTTCCTCGGGCGTGAAGCTGAGATCCATGGCCATGTGCTCCTGATGTTGGAGTCCATGTGCCACAGTCGAACGCGAAATTGAAGGACCGGTATGGTCTAAATCGCATGGATCTTGAAGCAAGGTGCCGCAGGTTAATTCGGACGGTATCACCGCCGCCCATGTCATCCTGACGAACGTCGGGACCCGGAGCCAGAAGCGTTAGCGCCTGTTACCCTGGGTCCTGACGTTCGTCAGGAGGACGGCGTGAGGCAGATCAGAACCGGAAGCTCAGCCACCCCGCGCCGAAGTTGGTGCCCTTATACCCGGCATTGGTCAGCGCATCGCCCGCCTTGAAATGCTCGAGCCGGCCGGTAAACGACAACCGCGGCGTTATCGACCATACCGCCTGCAAACGCGCCGCCTGCCCGATCTCGCGGCCGCCGACGTTCTGCGTGCCCAGATACGGCGTCCCGTTCGAGCGATAGACCGCATCGTTCAACGTCGCGCGCCACATGAACTCGTATTCCGCCGTCACCCGCACTTTGGCGATCGGTTGGAACGAGACGTTCGGCGCCGCGTCGATATAGTTGATCGGCCCGACGAACACGCCGTAGGTGTAATAGATGTTATTGCCGAACGGCGAGAACGACGTCCGCAGCGGCTTGGTCGGGTCGAACGCATCGCCACCACTGCCGTAATCCCCGCGCAGGCCCACGCGCGGCGCGGACTTGTCCTTGCCGAGACGGTAGGTCTGTGCGGCGAACACCTGCCACGCCTTGATCGGACGGCCGTTGAAATTCCCCTCCTCGCGCGTGACGGTGTAATCCACCGTCAGCGGCCCCGCGGTGCCCCACAGCCGCCCGCCATAATAAATGCGCTCCTCGACGCCGCGCCGCTGACCCCAGATCTGGTCGCGACTGCGCAGCCGCCACAGCAGGGGGTCGAAGAACAGCTTCGATCCGCCGAACAGCTTTTCGGGAAGGACGACGCCCAGGCTGATGCCGCTGAACCTCGTATCCTTGTCGGTCTTGTCGTCCGACAGCCCCTCGGTGCCGTAATTCACGAAGTTGAAGTCGAACACGTCGGCGCGCAGCGTCTTGCCCTTCGCCCAGGCGCGGACGCCGTCGAGCACGAACATAACGGCATTATTGTCGCGCGCCGAGACGAGCAGGCTGATGCCATCGGTGAACTCCTGCCGGCCACCGCGCACGCCAACCTCGACATTGCCGACCTTGCCGTAAACGTCGGCAAAGGCCTGTTGCAGGAACAGGTCGTTGCGCTGCGTTCCCGCAACCGCGCCGGTGTTGACGCCGCCGACCGTCCCGTTGGCGAGCTCGCCGAACACGCGGAAATGATCGCCGAGATGCAGGTCCGCGCCGCCGACCACGCGGAGGATGTCGAGCCGCTGCGCGTCCGTCTCGACCAGCCCCTGGTTGCTGGTGAAATTCACGCGCGCGCGGATTTCGCCGCTGAGCGTCAGATAGCTGTTAGACCCGGAATCGATCGAGATATATTTCAACGAATCCAGCGGATCGTCTCGCTTCGCGGGATCCTTGTACTTGCTCCAGTCCTCCGCCCAGCGCGAGATGTTGTAGCCGCCAGTCGTCGCGCCGTACCCCTCGGCCTCGGCCGGATAGCCCGAATCTTTCTCGGCGGTTGGCGTGCCGGCGGGCTTTGCGCCCTTGTCCGCATTGACGGGGACGTTCGCCGCAGTCGGGTCGGTCTGCGCAGAGCCGCCCTGCGCCGGACTGCCAGTCTGCGCGAAGGCGGGGCATGCGATTACGATGGCGAGCGCACAAACGCTACTACCCATGAAAACTCGGGTCATTGGGAACACCTTGGTTCAGTAAGACGCCGTCCGTCCGCCGTATGGCGAACGGACGGCTTCAGGTCAGGCAGCGACGGGGGGGATCGCCGCAGGCACGAACTCGGGCAGCTTGCCCGATAGCGCGGCGTCGAGCTTGTCGCGGTCAAGCGCACCTTCCCAGCGGGCGACGACGATCGTCGCGACCGCGTTGCCGATGAAGTTGGTGAGGCTGCGGCACTCGCTCATGAAGCGATCGACGCCGAGGATCAGCGCCATCCCGGCGATCGGCACGGTCGGTACGATCGAAAGCGTGGCGGCCAGCGTGATGAAGCCCGCGCCAGTCACGCCCGCCGCACCCTTCGAAGAGATCATCGCGACGACCAGCAGCAGCAATTCCTGCCCGAGCGTCAGATGCGTGTTCGTCGCCTGCGCGATGAACAGCGCCGCCAGCGTCATGTAGATGTTGGTACCGTCGAGGTTGAACGAATAGCCGGTCGGCACGACCAGCCCGACGACCGACTTCTCGCAGCCCGCGGCCTCCATCTTCTGGATCAGGTTCGGAAGGGCCGCTTCAGACGACGAGGTACCGAGCACCAGCAGCAGTTCGGCCTTCAGATACTTGATCAGCTTGAAGATCGAGAAGCCCGTCAGGCGCGCAACGGTGCCGAGGACGACCACCACGAACAGCGCCGCGGTCAGATAGAAGGTCGCGACCAGCGCGCCGAGATTGGCAAGGCTGCCGATCCCGTATTTGCCGATCGTGAACGCGATCGCCCCGAACGCACCGAGCGGCGCTGCGCGCATCAGAATGCCGACCAGCTTGAAGACGATCAGGCTGAGGCGCTCGAGGAAGTTGAGCACCGGCTTGGCCGGCTCGCCGACCAGGCTCAGCGAAATGCCGAACAGGATCGCGACGAGCAGGATCTGGAGGATATTCCCTTCCGTGAACGCGCTGACCATCGTGTCCGGGATGATGCTCATCAGGAACCCGGTGATCGTCGTCTCATGCGCCTTCACGGTGAAGTCGGCGATGCCCTTGGTATCGAGCGAGGCTGCGTCGATGTTCATCCCCGCGCCCGGCTGGACGACGTTGGCAACGATGAAGCCGACGATCAGCGCAAGCGTCGAGAAGAACAGGAAATAGGCGAACGCCTTGCCGGCCACGCGGCCGACCGAGCCCAGTTCCTTCATGCCCGCGATACCCGTGACGAGCGTCAGGAAGATCACCGGGGCGATGATCATCTTCACCAGCTTGATGAACGCATCGCCGAGCGGCTTCAGCGCCGCGCCGTACGTCGGATAGAAATGCCCGAGCGCCGCACCCAGCGCGATCGCGATCAGCACCTGGATATAGAGCTGGCCGCTCCAGCGCTTGCGCGCCGGCGTTTCCGCGACGCCATATGTCTGGGATGGTAGGGTCAACATCGCCTCCTGAAAACCGTCGTCCACTGCAACGGGACGTTATGGCAACCGTAATGCCGGGCCGGACCGCGGACTACAAGACTGAGTCCAGCCATCCATAAAACGTTGGTTTTGCGGGGTTTGTGGCCATACCCGGTTTTCAGATGTGCGAAAAACGCCACTATTCAGCTGTAGCAGGAGGCGTTGGTGTGTGATAATCCGCACAAATGGCGCGGCTCAGATCCCCCCTTTTCATCACCGCGCTGGCGGTGCTGCTGGCGTTCGCGGCGCTCGGCATGGTCGTCGCGGGCGTCGCCTCGATCTATGGCCCGCGCGCGGTGGCGGACGCGACCGCAACGGTGCGGATGCGCGCGGTCCAGCAGACGCGCAGCAACCTCCGCCTGCTCGAGGCGGAGTTGCAGACCTACCGGCTGCTCCCGGTCATGCTCGGCGAATATCCGGATGTCCGGGCCGCACTCGCCTCGGGCACGGTCGATCCGGCGCTCAACACGAAGCTGGCACTGCTGGCGCAGCGGACCGGCGCCCCGGTGATCTACGCGCTCGATACGCACGGCATGACGATCGCCGCCTCGAACGCCGCACGCGCGGACAGCTTTCTCGGCCACGACTATCGCTATCGCGATTATTTCACCAAGGCGATGGCCTCGGGCGCGACCGAGTTCTTTGCGCTCGGCAGCGTCAGCGGGCGGCCCGGCCTGTATCTGTCACGACGCATCGACCGCGACGGGCGTCCGCTCGGCGTGGTCGTGGTGAAGGTCGAGTTCGGCAAGATCGCGCGCGCGTGGATCCAGGATATGATGGCGACCTTCGTCACCGATCCCGATGGCATCATCCTGATCTCGAGCGATCCGAAGCTCGAATTCAGGACGACGCGTACGCTGTCCCCTGCGCGTCGCGCGGCATTGATCGCGACACGCCAGTTCGGCACGTCGCCGCTCGCCCCGGCACCGCTGACGCTTCGCGGCGGCGTATGGCACGAGGGGGTGTCGCGGCTGCCCAACGGATCGCCCGCGATCGCGGTCTCGCTCCCGGTGCCGATTGCAGGCTGGCGGCTGGTGCATATGGAGCCGCTCGACGCCGCGTTGCGCGCCGCCGCGGCGCGCACGCGCTGGGCGACCGCGATCGCGGCGCTGCTGACGATCGCGGTGATCGTTGCCGCGTGGTGGCTCCACGAACGCCGCAAGCGCAACGCAGGTGCGCGCGCCGAACTCGAGGCCGAGGTCGCACGGCGCACCGCAGAGCTGCGCGCCACCGCCGACCGCCTCCAGATCGAGGTCGAACAGCGCGAGGCGTCCGACCAGCGCTTTCGCCAGGCGCGCGAGGAGCTGGCGCACGCCAACCGGGTCGGCTCGATCGGCACGATCACCGCCAGCGTCGCGCACGAGATCAACCAGCCGGTCGCCGCGATCCGCACCTTCGCCGACAACGCCGCCGCCTTCCTCGCGCGCGGCGAACCCGCACGCGCGGCGACCAATCTCCAGTCGATCGTCGATCTCACCAGCCGGATCGGCACGATCACCGCCGGCTTGCGCCGCTACGCACGACGTGGCGCAGGCTCAATCGGCCCGGTCGCACTCGACGAGGCCGTCGACGGCGTCCGCCTGCTGATCGGCGACCGCTTCCGCGCGAAGGGCGTGACGCTCGATCTGCCAACGGGTCCCGAGGCACGGCTGACCGTGATCGCCGGCCGCGTCCGGCTGGAGCAGGTCCTAGTCAACCTCCTCCAGAACGCACTCGACGCGGTGGCCGACCGGCGCGATGCCCGCGTCAGCGTCACGGTCGGCCGGAAGGGCCGCGACGTCGTGCTGACCGTTGCCGACAACGGCCCCGGCATCGCGCCCGCGATGGCCGACCACCTCTTCACCCCGTTCGAGACGAGCAAGAAGGACGGCCTTGGCCTGGGCCTCGGCATCGCGCGCGACATCATGACCGAGTTCGGCGGCACGCTCGACCTCGTCCCAGCCCCCGAAGGTGCGATCTTCCGCATGATCCTGGTAAAAGCATGACCGAGCAAGCCGTTCTCTTGGTCGATGACGACGACGTCCTGCGCGGCGCGCTCGAACAATCGTTCGAACTCGCCGGCATCGCGGTGATCGCCGAACGCGATCCGACCGTCGCGCTGGCGCGCGTGACCGCAGGGTTCGACGGCGCTGTGGTGTCCGACATCCGCATGCCGAAGATGGACGGGCTCGAGCTGTTCCGCCGGATCGCCGCGATCGACCACGAGATCCCGGTGCTGCTGATGACCGGGCACGGCGACGTCGCGATGGCGGTCGCTGCGCTCAAGAACGGCGCGTTCGACTTCATCCCGAAACCGTTCGCCACGGATCACCTCATCGCCGGCGCACGCCGCGCGCTCGAAATGCGCCGCCTCGTCCTCGACAACCGCCGCCTGCGCGCCGCCGCGGAAGAAACGATCGGCGCCGAACCGCTCATCGGCGAGACCCCCGTCATGGTCCGCCTCCGCGACACCATGCGCCAGATCGCCCAAGCCGATATCGACGTGCTGGTCGAGGGCGAGACCGGCACCGGCAAGGAGCTCGTCGCCGTCCTCCTCCACCGCTGGAGCAACCGCCGCTCGCGGCCCTTCGTCGCGGTCAACTGCGCCGCGCTGCCCGAGGCGGTCGCCGAGATCGAGCTGTTCGGCCATGACGGAGACTCGCGGCTGCCGCGCACCGGGCGGATCGAGGCATCGAACCGCGGCACGCTCTTCCTCGACGAGATCGAAAGCACGCTGCCGGCGTTCCAGGCGAAACTGCTACGGGTGCTGGAGGAACGCGAGGTGATGCCCGTCGGCGGCGACCTGCCACGCGCGCTCGACCTCCGCGTGATTGCCGCCGCCAAGCCCGGCCTCGAACAAGCCGTCGAGGACGGTCGCTTCCGCGCCGACCTGCTGTTCCGCCTCGACGCGGTCCGCCTCCGCATCCCGCCGTTGCGCGAACGCCGCGACGACATTCCGCTATTGTTCGGCCATCTGCTCCATCAGGCGGCAGAGCGGTTCGGCCGCGACGTGCCGACCATCGACACCGCCACGCTCGCCTATCTCGGGCAGCACGACTGGCCCGGCAACGTCCGCGAACTCGACAACCTCGCCAAACGCCTCGTGCTCCGCGTCAAAGCGGACGAACCCGCGGACGAAGACAGCGACATCCCCCTCCCCGCGCGCGTCGACAAGTTCGAGGAAGCGACGATCCGCGCCACGCTGCAACAGGTCAGCGGCGACGTCCGCTCGGCGCTGGCGGCGCTCGGCATCCCGCGGAAAACCTTCTACGACAAGCTCAAGCGCCACGACATCGACGTCGAAGCGTACCGCCCGACCAAGTCCCAACCGTCATCCTGACGAAAGTCAGGATCCAGAGCCAAAAAGGGCTGCCCTCCGCAACCCTGGATCCTGACTTTCGTCAGGATGACGGGCGTATGGAGGCAGTGCGGCGTGTCAGGTCGGAATAACCGGCACCACCCCGCCCTGCCGCGTGGCCACGAACTTCGCGAGCGGCGGCCCGATCACCAAAACCCCGAGAAACCGCAGCACCTGAAGCGCCATCACGAACGGCACATCCACCGGACTCGACGCCGCGATGATCGCCACCGAGTCCATCCCGCCCGGGCTCGTCGCGAGATAGGCGGTAACCGGATCGATCCCCCACCAGCGCGTCAACGCCGCCGCGATCCCGCCGCAGAACGCGATCAGCAGCGCCACCGACAGCAGGATCCGCGGCATCGCCTTGCCCGCCACGAGCACCGTATCGCGCGTGAACGACAGCCCGATCTTCCACCCGACCACCGCATAGCTGATCGCGAGCAGCCACTGCGGCAGCACCGGCTGCGCGACCCCGGTAACGTTCAGCGCCGCGCCCGCGATCAGCGACCCGAGCAACGCCCCCGCCGGCAGCTTCAACGCGACACCAACCCCCGCACCAACACCGGCAATCGCGATCGTCCGCAGCACGGCGATCGGATCGACGGCCGCGAACCACGTCGCGGCGACGTGATGCCCGCTCCCGCCACCGACCATCACCGCGGCCAGCACCGAGGCGACCACCGCAACGCACACGACGCGCGTGTACGTCATCACCGCGACCAGCCGCGAGTCCGCGCCATACGCCTGCGCCATCAAGACCATCGCGCTCGCAGCCCCCGGCGTCGATCCCCACACCGCGACGGTGCCCGGCAATACCTGCCACCGGCTCAGCAGATAGCCGAGCACGCTGCTCGCCGCGAGTGTGACGCCGTTGACCATCAGAAACACCGGCCAGTGATCCGCCACCGTCGCGACGATCCCCGTCGTGATCGACCCCGCGATCAGCGTCCCCACCGCCGCCTGCGCGCCGCGAAACGCTGAGGTGGGCACGCTCAGCGACCAGCCGCGCACCGCAAGCACCACCGCCGCGATCATGGGCCCGAGCAACAGCCCCGCGGGCAATCCGACCAGTTCCAGCACTGCCGCAATCACCGCCGACAGCGCGATCAAGACGGTCCAGCGCCCGATCAAGACTTGGTCGCGAACCAGATCACGTGCCGAGCGCCACCCTTGCGCGTGGCGCGCGCGATAACCTCGTCGACCGCGAAGCCGGCCTCGTCGAGCCGCTTGGCAAACGGCTTGCTCGGCGCAGACGACCACACCGCCAGCACGCCCCCCGGCCGCAGCGCCGCGCGCGCACGCGCCAGCCCCGCCGCGCCGTACAGCCGATCATTCCCCGGCCGCGAAATCCCGTCCGGACCATTGTCGACATCGAGCAGGATCCCGTCCCACTCCCCTTCCGCGATCGCCGCCGCCACGTCGCCCTCGAAGATCCTGGTCCGCGGGTCAGTCAGACTGTCGCCGTGGAATGCTGCCATCGGCCCCCGCGCCCATTCGATCACCACGGGCACGATCTCCGCCACCGCCACCTCTGCGTCGGCGCCAAGCCGACCCAGCGCCGCCCGCAGCGTGAACCCCATGCCCAGCCCGCCGATCAGCATCCGCACGCCCGGCCGCGCCCCGATCCGGTCGCACGCCTGCTCCGCCAGCGCCTCTTCCGAGCCGCTCAGCCGACTGTTCATCAGCTCGTTCGCGCCGAGCATGATCGAGAACTCGGCACCACGCTGGAGCAGCCGCAACTCGCCGCCCCCCGGCACATGCGCCGTCCCCAGCAGAACCCGCGGCACCATCAGGCGGACCCCCTCATGCCGACCACGCCGCGATATCGTCCTGCTCGCCGATCAAGGCCAGCCCATGCGCGATCGAGGTCAGCTCACCCCCGCTCATGATCGCCGCCTCGCCGAACCGCTCGACGAAGATCCGCCGGATGCGCGGGATCAGCGACGACCCGCCGGTCAGGAACACGCGGTCGATCTCGCCGCCGCCGACGTTCGCCGCCGCCAGCGCGCGGTCGACCGCCGCCTCGATCCGCACCACGTCGTCGGCGATCCAGTCCTCGAACTGCGCGCGCGTCACGTCCGCCTCGATCTCCAGCCCCGCGCCCGCGAAGTGGAAATGCGCGTCCTCGCCTTGTGACAAAGCCCGCTTCAGCGTGCCAACCGCATCATACAGCGGATAGCCCAGCTCGTTCTCGATCACCGCGATCATCCGCCCGATCGCGACCGGATCGACCGCGGTCTTCTGCAACCGCTCCAGCTCGGCCATCGTCTTGCGGTTGCGCATCAGCGCCAGCCTGGACCAGTCCGCGAAATCCGCAAAATAGGCGCGCGGAATCTCCAGTTCCTTGTCGAACGACTTGTACGCGCCGCCCTTGCCCAGCATCGGCAGCACCAGCCGGTCGAGGATCCGGTAATCGAACCGGTCACCCGCAATCCCGACGCCGGCATGCCCGAGCGGCGTGCACCGCCGCGCCGCGCCCGGCTCGGCCACGCGCACCACCGAAAAGTCGCTCGTACCGCCGCCGAAATCCGCCACCAGGATCGTCGCCGGCTCGGTCAGCCGCGTCGCATAGCTATAGGCGGCGCCAAGCGGCTCATAGACATAATGGATCTCCGCGCCGAAGCCCTTGAACATCGCGTCGTAGCGCGTCCGCGCCAGCGCCTCGTCGGGCCGCGCGCCCGCATATTCGACCGGCCGCCCGACGACGATCCGCTGCGGCCGCGTGTCGAGCCTGCCGCCCGCATGCGAAATCAGCTTGTCGAGGAACAGCTTGCCCATCTCCTCGAAGCGATAGCGCTTGTCGAAGACCGAGGCCTGCTCGAAACTCTTCATCGCCGCGACCGACTTGAACGACTGGATGAACCGGCTGTCGAGCGGATATTCCATATATTCGGCGATCGCCCACGGCCCCGCATCCGATGCGAGCCCCTTGCCGCTGTCGTCCTGCCAGAAGCAGAGCGCCGAGCGGAACACCGGGCTCGTCTCGGCGGGATTCGTCTCGTCCGGGGCGAAGGTCATCAGCTCGGGCATGCCGCCCTTCGTCCCCAGCGCCACGACGCTGTTGGTCGTGCCGAAATCCAGCCCCAAGGCGGGGCCGCCAGCGTCCGTCTGCATCGCGTCATCCTTCAATGAACGCGCGCCTATGCCGATGCGGGGACAGGGATGGCAACCGGTAAAGTCGGTTTCCGCCCGATCGCGCGCGCCTTAGCGGCGCTTCAACCGGACGAGCGCGGCGTCGAGCGCCGAGAGGAAACTCGACCGGTCGCTTTTCGAAAACGGCGCCGGCCCGCCGATCACGTCGCCGCCAGCACGCAGGTCGGCCATGATCGCCCGCGTCGCGATGGCGCCGCCGATCGAGCTGGTGGTGAACGGCTTGCCGGTATTGGCGAGCACGGTCGCGCCAGCCTTCAGACAGCGATCGGCGAGCAGGATGTCGGCGGTGATCACGACCGCTTTCGCATCGCTTTGCTCGGCGATCCAGTCGTCGGCGGCGTCGAACCCGTCGCTGACGACCACGCGAATGATCAGTGGATGGACGGGGATGCGGAAATGGCTGTTGGCGACGATGGTGACGGGCACCTCGTGGCGCCACGCGACCTTGTAGATCTCGTCCTTCACCGGACACGCGTCGGCGTCGACGAGGATGCGGAGCGAGGGTGGCACGTCAGTCATGGTCATCTCACGCCTCTCGTCATCCTGACGAAAGTCAGGATCCAGGATCAAGCAGGACGGCGTTCGTTCCGCCGTCATCCTGACGAAAGTCAGGATCCAGGATCACGGGAGGTGTCGTTCGTGGCTCTGGATCCTGACTTTCGTCAGGATGACGGAGAGTGGAGGGTTCCGCGCTTCGTCAGAATGACGGCGCTGGAGGCGGCCACCGCCCCCCTCACCGTTCGCCCTGAGCGAAGTCGAAGGGCATGCCCCAAGCCGGGGTGCTTCGACTTCGCTCAGCACAAACGACGCGTGGCTCAGCTACGCTCGCGATTCCCACGGTACGGGGGTTTCCGCGCAGGAGCCGGACCGCCACGCGGGGCCGCACGGTGCAGCGTCGAGCGCGGACCGCCCGCATTGCTGCGGCCACCACCGCCACCGCCATCATGCCGCGCACCGCTCTCGGGCGCGCCCTGCATCGCCTCGATCGCGACGCCGCTCTCCTCTTCGCCCGCCTGCGCGGTGCGCTGGATCGCCGCCGAGAAGCGCGCCGCAACGGTGCGCGGAATCTCGAACGCGGTCTCGTTCGGGCCGATGCGGATCGCGCCAATCTCGGACTTGGTGATGTGCCCACGACGGCAGATCAGCGGCAGGATCCAGCGCGGGTCGGCGTTCTGACGACGACCGATATCCATGCGGAACCAGACGGTATCCTCGAACCCTGCGCGGGGCCCCTGCGACCGATCGTCGCTGACCGACTGCTTGCTCTGATCGATGAGGTCCTCGGCCTGCGGCATCGTCGCGCGGTGCATGTGCACCAGCGCCGCGGCGATGTCCTCGGGCGTCTTCTCGGCCATCAGGCGGGTCGCGAGCTCACGATCCTCTTCCTCGACCTCGACCGGCTGCATCAGCATCGTGATGAGGCGTTCGTGATCGTTCTTGCGGATGTCCTCGGCGGTCGGGGCGTTGACCCACTCCGCGTTGATCTTCGCACCACGGAGCATCATCTCGACGCGACGGCGACGCGGGAACGGCACGATCAGGACGGCCGTGCCCTTCTTGCCCGCACGACCGGTACGACCCGAGCGATGCTGCAGCGTCTCGGCATCGCGCGGCAGTTCGACATGAACCACCAGCGAGAGCGTCGGCAGATCGATCCCGCGCGCAGCGACGTCGGTCGCGACGCAGACGCGCGCACGACGGTCGCGCAGCGCCTGCAACGCCGCGTTACGCTCGTTCTGCGAATGCTCGCCCGACAGCGCGACGGCGGCAAAGCCACGCTCGACCAGGCTCGCATGCAGATGGCGCACATTGTCGCGAGTCGCGCAGAACAGCATCGCCGTCTCCGCCTCGTGGAAGCGCAGCAGGTTGATCACCGCATGCTCGATCTCCGACGGCGAGACCGTGACGGCCTGGTACGAGATATCGCCATGACCGCGATCCTCGCCGACGGTCGAGATACGCAGCGCATCCTTCTGGTAGCGCTTGGCAAGCGCGACGATCGGCCGCGGCATCGTCGCCGAGAACAACAGCGTACGACGCTGCTCGGGCGACGCGTCGAGGATCTGCTCGAGGTCCTCGCGAAAGCCCATGTCGAGCATCTCGTCGGCTTCATCGAGCACCGCGACCTTCAAGGCCGACAGGTCGAGCGCGCCACGCTCCAGATGATCGCGCAGACGCCCCGGCGTACCGACGACGATATGCGCGCCGTGTGCGAGCGAACGACGCTCCTTAGAGGCGTCCATCCCGCCAACGCAGGTCGAAATGCGCGCACCGGCCTTCGCGTAGAGCCACATCAGCTCACGACTGACCTGCAATGCGAGCTCGCGAGTCGGTGCGATGCAGAGAACGAGCGGCTTGTGCGGAGCTGGCAGGCGCTGGACGCCGTCCTCGCCCGCTTCACCGAGCAGTTCGCCGGCCATCGCCAGGCCGAACGCCACGGTCTTGCCCGAGCCGGTCTGCGCTGACACGACGAGATCGCGACCGATCGCGTTGTCCTCGATCACGTGCGCCTGCACGGGGGTCAGCGCGGTATAGCCACGCGCTTCGAGCGCCTCGGAAAGAAGCGACGGAATATTTGTAAAAGGCATGTACGTCCTAATTGGTGGCCGGCTTACGCAACGGCAGGCACTGGCTTGGTGGTCCCTACAGGACTTGACCCGCGGCCCACCCGCTCGACCATGCCCATTGGAAATTGTAGCCGCCGAGCCACCCTGTGACATCGACCGCTTCGCCGACTGCATACAGCATTGGTACGCGTTTGGCTTGCATTGTTTGCGATGACAGGTCCGCGGTGCTGATTCCGCCCGCGGTGACCTCGGCCTTAGCATAGCCTTCCGAACCGTTCGGCGTGAATTGCCAATGGCTTAGCGCGCGCTCGGCGTCCTGGAGCGTGCGATCGGTAAGCGTGGAAATCTCGCCAGTCAGCGCCAGTTTCTCGCTCAAAGTCTCCGCGAGTCGGTCCGGCAGCGTGTTTGCGAGCAATTTCCGCAGAGTCGCGCGCGGCGTGGTACGCTTCGCCGCCGGCAGCCAGCCGGACTCGCGATCGGGCAGGAAATCGATCCCGATCGGCTGGCCGTGACGCCAATAGGACGAGGCTTGGAGGATCGCCGGACCCGATAACCCGCGGTGCGTGAACAGCGCCGCCTCGCGAAACGCGGTCTTGCCAGCCGTCGCGACTACGTCCGCAGCCACGCCGGACAATTCGCGGAACAGGATCTCGTCCCCGCCCAGCGTCAGCGGCACCAACGCGGGCCGAGGCTCGACCACCTTCAACCCGAACTGCCGCGCGAGATCATAGGCAAACCCGGTCGCGCCCATCTTCGGGATGGAAGGCCCGCCCGTCGCGATCACCAACGCGGGCGCGGTGACGGTCCGCCCGTCGAGCGACACGCGGTACTGCCCGTCGCCATGCTCCACCCCAGTGACGGCGCGCCCGAGGGAAAGATCGACCCGCCCCTTGTCGCATTCGTCGAGCAGCATCTCGACGATCTGTTTCGCGGACCCGTCGCAGAACAGCTGCCCCAGCGTCTTCTCATGCCACGCGATCCCGTAGAACTCGACCAGCGCAATGAAATCCTGCGCGGTGTAGCGCCCGAGCGCGGACTTCGCGAAATGCGGATTGGCGGAGATGTAGCGGTCGGCCGCGGTATGTACATTGGTGAAATTACACCGCCCGCCGCCGGAAATGAGAATCTTCTTCCCCGCCTGCTCGGCATGATCGACGAGCAGGATCTTCCGCCCGCGCTGGCCGGCGACCGCAGCGCACATGAGCCCCGCGGCGCCGGCTCCAAGAATAATCGCATCATAGTCGGACAAGGATCGCTCCGCGCGGCGTGGGTCGGCCAGCCACTAATCAAGAGTGTGTCCCCGCGAAGGCGGGGACCCAGACTGGCCTCACACCTTCGCGGGAGAACAAGAACGGCAGGGTATAGCGCAGGATAGATCCGCAAACCCACCCCCACCCCGGCGAAGGCCGGGGCCCAATTGGGGGACGCTAATGACGCAGGTTGCGCGCGGTTACGCCGACCTTCCCAATTGGGCCCCGGCCTTCGCCGGGGTGGTTTCAATCATACCCCCGTCATCCTGACGAAGGTCAGGATCCAGAGCCAAATAACGGCGCACTCGGTGGCTCTGGATCCTGGATCAAGTCCAGGATGACGGGGGGGGCGGGTGCGTGTCAGCCCGCTCCCCGTAAATCCGCCTGCAGAACCCGCCGCCCCTACCGCAACTTCGCGATATTCAGCGAATCCTCCTTCGCCCGCACCTTCACCGATTCCTCGCTCCGCGTCAGCGCCTTGGCGATCGCCTTCAGCGCCATGCCCTTCTTGGCGAGCGTGTGCAGCTTCTGGATCTCGTCCTGCGTCCACGCCTGACGATGCCGCTCGAATTTCGCTTCAGCCATCAGCCGTCATCCCTGTCGATCGCCAGCACTTCGATCGCATCCGCCTTGTCCGCGAACGCGACCTTCTCGCCCACCGCAGCGCCCATCAGCGCGCGTGCCAACGGCGCCGAGAACGCCAGCCGATCCTCACCAGGCTCGGCCTCATCCCCGCCGACGATCGCAATCACCCGCTCCGCGCCGTTCATGCGAACCCGAACGCGAGATCCGATCCCGACCTCGCCCTCTTCAGGCTCCGGCGCGAGTTCCGCCGTCGTCTGCCGCGTATGCCAATAACGCAGGTCGCGCAGCAGAACCTTGCGCGCCTCTTCGTCAGCCTCCGCCGCCACCGCCGCCTCGATCGCGACAACCCGCTCGCCAATCAGCGCCAACCCCCGCGCCGTGACCAGATTAGGCCCCGGCGCGATCGGCTGCTCGAACTTCGGCTCGAGATGTTCCTCGTCGCTCTCCCGGCGAAACGCTACGCTCACGAGATCACTTCAGGCATGCGACGATCCCGGCGATCGCCGCCAGCGTGCCATCGACATTCTTCACCTTTACGACGTCCAGCCCCAACTGCTCGGCCGGATAGTCATTCCCGCCCGGGAAGATCGCGTCGCCGATGAACATCATCTTGTCGAGCGCGATGCCGCTGGCTTCGTTGAGCTTCTTCAAGCCATAGGCCTTGTCGACACCCTCGCGCGTGATGTCGATCGAGGTCGCGCCACCCATGTTGATCGACAGCCCCGGCAGGCGCTTACGCAGATCGGCCTGGATAACCTTGCGCTTGGCAAAGTCCGGATCCCAGCTGTGCTTGGCGTCAATCGGCGCTTCCTGGCCGAGCGCCGAGAAGGTGATCTGGCTCCCGCGATCCTCGATCCGCTCGCCCCAGGTTTGCTCAGGGACGAAGCCAGTGGCTTCCAAGGACTCGTCGAACGCCGTCAGGATCTTCTGCTTTTCTTCGTCCTCGAACAGCTCGGCATATACCGCGCGCCATGCGTCGTCGAAGCGGTACAGCTTGGTCCCCGTCGTTGGCATCAGCCACAGCTTCGTGCGATCGGCGCGCTCGGGCAGGCGGCTCGCCACCTGCTTTTCGAACTGCGGCCAGTCGCCACCCGAGATCACCGCGACATGCGCGACGTCGAGCAGATTGGCCAGCGCCTCGCCCATCGGCTCCTGCAAGGGCTGCTTGCTCTCGGCCAGCGTTCCATCGAGGTCGAAGGCAACCAGTTCTTTCATGCGGAAACTCCAGTCAGGATAAAGGTATCGATCGCGTGCGCGACGCCGTCGGCGTCGTTCGCCGACGTAATCTCGTGCGCGACGTCGCGGACGGTCTGCGGCGCGTTGCCCATCGCGATCGCCAGCTTGGCGCGCTTGAGCATCGCGATGTCGTTGGCCTGATCGCCGATCGCCGCGGTCTGCGTCAAGCTGATGCCGAATGCGTCCGCCAGTTCCTCGATCCCGCTACCCTTGTTGCCCGCGACGGGCGTGATATCGAGATAATAGGTTTGGCTCTGGACGATCGTCGCCTGCGTATCGAATTTCGCCGCGACCTTGGCATGCAGGTCGCGGAGCAGTTCCTCGTCATCGCTGACGAGCGTCACCTTGTCCGCCTTGGCCAGCAGGTCGGTAAAGTCGGAGACGATCACTGGGTCCTGCGCCGACGCCTTGCGCTCGCTGCCGACATGCCCGCCCTGGTCGGTGCTGGCATACCAGACGTCCCCTGCGAAAAACCACGTGTCGACCGGCGCATCACCGACGATCTCCATCGCACCGCGCACGACGTCGACATCGATCATGTGATGCTCGATCACGGTGCCGTCGCGCTTGAACACGATCCCGCCGTTGAACGCGCCCATCGGCTCGTCGATCCCGAGCAGCTCGGCGATCGGCATCATCCCCGAGCGCGGGCGCGCGCTGATGATCGTGAAGCCGAGCCCCGCCGCCTTCAGCCGCTTGACCGCATCGACAGTCGCGGGCGTCACCTTCTTCTCCTTGTCGACGAGCGTGCCGTCGACATCGGAGACGAGGAGCTTGATCGCCCCGCTCACTGCGTCGCTCCCTTCGCCGCTCACTGGGCCGCTCACTGGGGCATCTCGACATGCCCGCCAAAGCCATAGCGCATCGCCGACAACAGCTTGTCGCCGAACGTATGGTCCACCCGGCTGCGATAGCGGGCGTACAGCGCGGCGCTCAGCACGTTGGCCGGCACCTTCTCCTCCATCGCCGCGTCGATCGTCCACTGGCCTTCGCCTGAGTCCGCGACGCTGCCGCTGAACGCTTCGAGCGTGCCGTCCTTCGCCAGCGCGATCGCCGACAGGTCGAGCAGCCACGACGAGATCACGCTGCCACGGCGCCACACTTCGGCGACGTCGGTCAGGTTGATGTCGAAGCGCTGGTCCTCGACGACATGCTCGCCCGATTTGCCCTTGAGGATGTCGAAGCCCTCGGCATAGGCCTGCATCAGGCCATATTCGATGCCGTTATGCACCATCTTGACGAAGTGCCCGGCGCCCGGGGGGCCCGCATGGATATAGCCCTTCTCCGCGCGCGGATCGGCCTGCCCCTCGATGCGGCCCGGCGTGCGGACGATCTCGCCAATGCCCGGCGCCAGCGTGTCGAAGATCGGGTCGAGATAGTCGACCGTATCCTTCTCGCCGCCGATCATCATGCAATAGCCGCGCTCGAGGCCCCAGACGCCACCCGACGTGCCGACGTCGACATAGCGGATACCCTTTTCGGCGAGTTCCTTCGCGCGGCGGACGTCGTCCTTGTAGAAGCTGTTGCCGCCATCGATGATGATGTCGCCGGCGGACGCCTTTTCGGCGATCGCCTGGACGGTCTGCTCCGTCGGCTCGCCCGCGGGCACCATCACCCACCAGATCGCCGGGCTGTCGAGCTTGGCTTGCATGGCGTCGAGCGAGTCCGCGCCTTCCGCGCCGTCGGCGACGAGTTTCTTCACCGCCTCCGCATCGCGATCATAGGCGACGACCGCGTGGCCGTCGTTCATCAACCGGCGCGCGATATTGCCGCCCATCCGGCCGAGGCCGATCAGTCCGATCTTCATGGTTAAATCCTTGTCTTCTCCCTCTCCCCTCCGGGGAGAGGGTCGGGGTGAGGGGCAGTTCCGGGCGGAGGCGCGCTTGGCAGCCCCTCACCCCAACCCTCTCCCCAACGGGGAGAGGGAGCAGAAGTTCACGCCGCCGCCGGCTGCTTCTTCGCGATCGCGCCCAGCAGGTCGTCGAACGCCTTCACGAACGACGCAACCCCCTCTTCGACCAGCTTCCCGGTCACGCCGTTGAGGTCGAGGCCCAGCCGCTCGGCTTCTGCCAGCACGTGGCGGGCCGCATCGACATCCTGCGTGATCGTCTCCGCCGCGGTGCCGTGGTCGCGAAACGCGTCCATGGTCTTCGGCGGCATCGTGTTGACCGTATCCTTGCCGATCAGCGTGTCGATATACAGCGTATCGGGATAGCTCGGGTCCTTCACGCCGGTCGACGCCCATAGCAACCGCTGCGGCTGCGCACCCTTGGCAGCCAGCGCCTGCCAGCGATCCGACTTGAGGAAGTCGAGATACCATTGATACGCCATCTTGGCATTGGCGATCGCGACCTTGCCACGAACCGCCTTCAGCGCGTCCGCCTCGGCATCGCCCTTCTCAAGGCGCGCATCGATTTCCTTGTCGATCGACGAATCGATCCGGCTGACGAAGAAGCTGGCGACGCTGGCAATCTTGTCGATCGGCTGCCCCTGCTTGACGCGCTCCTCGAGCCCCGCCGCATACGCTTCGGCAACGCGGATATACGCGTCGAGCGCGAACAGCAGCGTGACGTTGACGTTGATCCCGCTCGCGATCGTCGAAGAGATCGCCGGGCCACCCGCGAGCGTCCCCGGAATCTTGATCATCAGGTTCGGCCGGTCGACCATCCCCCAAAGCTTCTTCGCTTCCGCGATCGTCGCGTCGGTATCGTCCGAGATATACGGCGACACCTCCAGGCTGACATAGCCGTCCTTGCCGTCGAGCTTGTCGTACACCGGCTTCAGCGTTTCCGCCGCCGCCTTGATGTCCTGGATCGCGAGATGCTCGTAGCGGTCGATCGTCGCCGCGCCGGGGTTCTCCTTGTCGAACTTCGCCAGCGTCGAGTCATACGCCTCGCCGTGGCCCATCGCCTTTTCGAAGATCGACGGGTTCGAGGTGACACCGGTCAACCCGTCCTCATCGACCAGCTTCTGGAGACCACCGGCCTCCAGGAACTTCCGATCGACGAAATCGAGCCATACCGCTTGGCCGAAGCCTTCGAGATCGTTGAGCGCACCCATCACTTGGTCTCCATTACCTGGCGGGCGACCTTGACGACATTGTCGACGGTGAACCCGAACTTGTCCTGCAACTTGGCGAGCGGTGCCGAGGCCCCGAACGTCGACATCGTCACGGTCGCGCCGTCGAGACCGACATAGCGGTCCCAGCCGATCGACCCAGCCATCTCGATCGCAACGCGGGCGCGAACACCGCGCGGCAACACGCTTTCCTTGTACGCCGCGTCCTGCAGTTCGTAGCGATACCAGCTCGGCATCGACACGACCCGGCTCTTCACGCCGTCCGCCGCGAGCGTCTCATGCGCGTCGATCGCCAGCGACAGCTCGCTGCCGGTCGCGATCAGGATCACGTCGGGCGTGCCGTCACTGTCGGCCAGCACATACCCGCCCTGCTCGACACCGTCGGCACTGGCGTACTTGGTGCGATCCAGCGTCGGCAAAGCCTGGCGCGACAGGATCAGCGCGGCTGGCGTGCTCGCATCCTTCATCACGGCCTTGTACGCGGCTGCGACTTCGTTCGCGTCACCCGGACGGATCGTGTCGAGCCCCGGGACTGCGCGGAGCGTGGCGAGATGCTCGATCGGCTGGTGCGTCGGGCCATCCTCGCCGACGCCGATCGAATCGTGCGTGAACACCCAGATCGCGCCAACCTCCATGATCGACGACAGTCGCACCGGCGCACGCATGTAATCGACGAACACCAGGAAGGTGGAGCCGTAGGAGCGCAGGTGCGACAGCGCCATGCCGTTGACGATCGCGCCCATGCCATGTTCGCGAATGCCGAAATGGAAGTTCTGGCCGCCGTAATTGTCCGCCTCGAACGACGCCGCACCCTTGATGTCGGTCTTGGTCGACGGCGCGAGATCCGCCGAGCCGCCGATCAGCCACGGCACGTTCTTGGCGATCGCGTTGAGCACCTTGCCACCGGAATCACGGCTCGCGAGCCCCTTCGGATCTGCGTCGAACACCGGAATGTCGGCGTCCCAGCCCTCGGGCAGCTTGTCCTTGAGCAACAGGTCGAGCTCGGCCGACAGCTCGGGATGCGCGTCGCGATATTCGTCGGTCAGCGCGACCCACTCGTCACGCAGCTTGGCGCCACGGTCTGCAATCGCGCCGTTGAAATGCTCGATCACGCCGTCCGGCACGTAGAACGACTTGTCCTCGGGCCAGCCATAGGCCTGCTTGGTGAGGCGGATATTCTCCTCGCCGAGCGGCTCGCCATGCGCCTTCTCGCTGCCCGCCTTGGGGCTGCCGTAACCGATCACCGAATGCACGACGATGAAGGTCGGCTTGTCGGTGGTGGCCTTGAACGTCTCGATCGCGCGGCTGAGGGCTGCCGTGTCGTTGGCATCGTCGATGTGGATGACGTTCCAGCCATACGCATCGAAACGAAGCCCGACATCCTCGTCGAACGCGAGATCGGTCGCGCCCTCGATCGAGATGTGATTGCTATCGTAGATCCAGCACAGGTTGCTGAGCTTCAGATGCCCGGCCATGCTCGCCGCCTCGGACGAGACGCCCTCCATCATGTCGCCGTCGCCGCAGATCGTGTAGACGTCATGGTCGAACAGCGTGAAGCCATCCTTGTTGTAGCGCGCGGCGAGCCAGCGCTCGGCGATCGCCATGCCGACCGAATTGCCGCAACCCTGGCCCAGCGGCCCGGTCGTGGTCTCGACGCCCGTCGTGTGGCGATATTCGGGGTGGCCCGGGGTCTTCGACGACAGCTGGCGGAACTGCTCGATATCCGCGAGGCTCACGGCCTCCTTGCCGGTCTTGTTGCCCTCGGCATCGATCTCTTCGATCTTGGCGAGGTGGATCAGCGAATAGAGCAGCATCGACGCGTGACCGACCGACAGCACGAACCGGTCACGGTTGGGCCAGTCGGCGTGCTTGGGATCATAGCGCAGGAACTTCGACCAGAGCGTGTAGCCGACCGGCGCCAGCGCCATCGGCGTGCCGGGATGACCCGAATTGGCCTTCTGCACCGCGTCCATCGACAGCGTACGGATGGTATCGATCGCGAGGCGTTCGGGCGAACCATCCTCGTGCAGCATGGGGTCCGCCTTGGGGGCGGCGGTTGCGGTATCGGTCATGGAAGAAGCCTCGCTCTAGACGGTGACCGAACGCCGCGCATCCGATCTGGTTGCCAACATAGGATGCCTTTAGTCGGATGCACCCGTCCGTTCCAGTCGCGTAACGACGCCGTTCGTTGCAATATACGCGGCATCGACCTCGTCGAGGAACAGCCCGTGGCCGAGTATGCCGGGGATCGCGGACAGCGTGGCGGCGGTTGCGCGGGGGTCTTCGAGCGCGGCGAAGTGGCAGTCGACGACCAGATTGCCTTGGTCCGTCCGGTAGTTGTCACGGATCGTCGAAGCGGCGCCCATCTCGACGAGGACATGCATGACGTATGCGATGGCGAAGGGGAGCACCTCGACCGGCAGCTTCGCCGCACCGATACGCTCCACCTGCTTCGAGCCATCGGCGATCACGACCATCCGTGCCGAGCTTGCGGCGACGATCTTCTCTCGCAACATCGCCCCGCCCGCGCCCTTGATCGCGAAGCAGCGCGAGTCGATCTCGTCCGCGCCGTCGATCGTGAGGTCGACGAAGGCAATGGTGGCGAAGTCGAGGACATCGATTCCGACGTCGCGCGCAAGCTTGCCGGAGGCGTCGGACGTAACGACCGCGCGAATGTCTAGTCCCGCCGCGACCCGCTCGCCGAGCGCCTGGATCGCGAAGGCTGCGGTCGACCCGGTGCCAAGCCCGACGAGCATCCCGTCCCGAACCTCCGCCACCGCCGCAACGGCGGCGGCTTTCTTGTCGTCATCGATCATCGTCTTGCGCCTTTTCAAACCTACCGCCCACTCCTCCGTTCGCCCTGAGCGAAGTCAAAGGGCATCCCCAGGCGACAGTGCTTCGACCTCGTTCAGCACGAACGGATCAGGGGGTGATCGGCCAACAGGCGCCGAACACACACCCGTCGTGCTGACGAAAGTCAGGACCCAGAGCCACAAACGATCACCTCGCAACTCTGGATCCTGACTTTCTCCAGGATGACGGGATGCACGAAATCGCCCCCCCTCCACAACCACCCCGGCGAAGGCCGGGGTGGTGTGCGGTTGCAGGTGCGCTCTAATTGCGGAAGCGCATTCCTCCTTGTTCTCCCGCGAAGGCGGCAGCCCAATCTGTTTCCCCGCCTTCGCGGGGAAACAATCGCTTACGTTCAGCGAGCCATCTCCCATCACCCCCCAAACAATCAAACAGGTTACTCTTTCTACCCTATTTCTCGCGCCCGCTTTTCAACTGACATACTTCTGGTACATCCTCGTGGTTTAGCCTGACCAACAGCTGCCACCACCGATCGCGAGCGGATACCAAACTTGATAGCCACACGATTTTCTGCGCGGCGGTGCGCCGTCCTGATGGTGCCCGCACTGGCGCTCGCGGCCTGCTCCGGCGGCGGCGGCGACAAGGCACAAGGCAAGGGCAAGGCCGGTCAACCCGGCCAGGGCACGCCGACCGTCGGCTATGTCGTCGTCCAGCCGACCAGCGTCGCGATGACCACCGAGCTCAGCGGGCGCACAACGGCGTTCGAAAGCTCGGACGTCCGCCCCCAGGTGACCGGCATCATCCGCCGCCGCTTCTTCACCGAGGGCACGCTCGTGAAGAAGGGCCAGCCGCTCTACGAGATCGACCCCCGCCTCTACCGCGCCGCCGCCAACGAGGCGCAGGCAAACGTGCAAAGCGCGCAGGCCAACCAGCAGGCGCAGAAGCAGCTCGCGGATCGCTACAAGCCGCTCGCCGAGATGGAGGCGATCAGCAAGCAGGACTACACCAACGCGGTCGCCACCTCGCGCCAGGCCACCGCCTCGGTCGCGCAGACCCGCGCCGCGCTCGAGACCGCGCGGATCAACCTGAAGTTCACGACCGTCCCCGCGCCGATCACCGGGCGCATCGGCCGCTCGCTGTTCACCGTCGGCGCGCTGGTCTCCGCCACGCAGACCGATCCGCTCGCGCAGATCCAGCGGCTCGATCCGATGTTCGTTGATATCCAGCAATCATCCGGCGACCTGCTCGCGCTCCGTCGCTCGCTTGGCCAGAACGGCATCGTCGCGACCCGCGCCGAAGTCCGCCTGACGCTCGAGGACGGCAGCGAGTACGGCGCGACCGGCTCGGTCGAGTTCGCCGAGGCCTTGGTCAATACCGAGACCGGCACCGTGACGCTGCGCGCGCGCTTCCCCAATCCGCAGGGGCTGCTGCTGCCCGGCATGTTCGTCCAGGCCAAATTCGCGCAATCGATCAACCAGCGCGCGTTCCTCGTGCCGCAGGCGGGCGTGTCGCGCGATGCCAAGGGCAATGCGACGGTCTATGTCGTCGATGCGAACAACAAGGCGGTGCAGAAGAAGATCAAGGCGGACCGCACGCAGGGGGCGTTCTGGGTCGTGACGCAGGGGCTCAACCCCGGCGACCGGATCGTGACGCAAGGGCTGTCGAAGATCGCGCCGAACCAGAGCGTGAAGCCGGTCCCCGAGAACACCGCGCAGAAGATCGAAGCGCCCAAGGGCGACTCCTCAGGCGGCGATCAGGCCAGCCAGAAAAAGGCCGGCTAACCCCTCATGCTCTCCCGTGTCTTCATCGATCGCCCGATCTTCGCCTGGGTGCTCGCGATCATCGTGATGCTCGGCGGCATCGGCGCGATCATGAGCCTGCCGATCGCGCAATATCCCGACGTCGCGCCGCCGCAGGTGACCGTCCGCGCGACCTTCCCGGGTGCCAACGCGCAGACCATCCAGAACAGCGTCACGCAGGTCGTCGAGCAATCGCTGACGGGTATCGACGGGCTGATCTATTTCAGCTCGTCCTCGTCGTCGCGCGGGTCGGTGACGATCACGGTCACGTTCGAGAAGGGCACCGATCCCGACATCGCGCAGGTCCAGGTCCAGAACCAGGTCCAGCAGACGCTGTCCCGCCTGCCGCAACAGGTGCAGCAGCAGGGTCTCGTCGTGCGGAAATCGAACCCGGACAATTTGCTGATCGTCGGCGTCTATGACGAGACCGACAAGCTGACCAACCAGGACGTCTCGGACTATCTCGTCTCGAACCTGCAGGACCCGCTCGGCCGTATTCCGGGCATCGGCGACAGCAACGTGTTCGGCGCGCAATACGCGATGCGGATCTGGCTGAACCCGAACAAGCTTGCCAGCTATCAGCTGATCCCAAGCGACGTGACGACCGCGATCCAGGCGCAGAACACCGAGGTCGCCGCCGGCGAACTCGGCGGCCAGCCGCAGCCCGACACGCAGATGCTGAACGCGACCGTCACCGCGCAGTCGCGCCTCCAGACGCCCGAGCAGTTCGCCAACATCATCCTGAAGACCACCAACGACAGCGCCGTGGTCAAGCTGCGCGACGTCGCCCGGATCGAGCTGGGCGCCGAGAACTACAACGCGCGCAGCCGTGTCAACGCGCATCCCGGCGCCGGTATCGCCGTGCTCCTCGCACCCGGCGCCGACGCGCTCAAGACCGCCGAACTGGTCAAGGCGTTCGTCGAGAAATCCGCCAAGAGCTTCCCGCCCGGCCTGAAGTTCGCCTACGCCAACGACACGACCGACTTCATCAAGCTGTCGATCGACGAGGTCGTCAAGACGCTGATCGAGGCGGTCATCCTCGTCGTGATCGTCATGTTCGTGTTCCTCCAAAGCTGGCGCGCGACGCTGATCCCGACGATCGCGGTCCCCGTCGTGCTGCTCGGCACGTTCGGCATCTTCTATCTCGCCGGCTTCTCGATCAACACGCTGACGCTGTTCGGGCTCGTGCTCGCGATCGGCCTGCTGGTCGACGACGCGATCGTCGTGGTCGAGAATGTCGAGCGCCTGATGGAGGAAAATCCCGAGATGACGCCTCGGGAGGCGACGATCGAATCGATGAACGAGATCACCGTCGCGTTGGTCGCGATCGCGCTGGTGCTGTCGGCGGTGTTCCTGCCGATGGCGTTCTTCGGCGGGTCGACCGGCGTGATCTACCGCCAGTTCTCGCTGACGATGGTCTCGGCGATGGTGCTGTCAGTGCTCGTCGCGCTGATCCTGAGCCCCGCGCTGACCGCGACGTTGCTCAAGCAGAAGAAGAAGGACGCCGACGGCAACGCCGAAAAGAGCTGGGGCGAACGCAAATTCCCCAAGATCGCGCATTTCTTCACGCGCGCGGGCGACAAGTTCAACAGCGGGTTCGAGAAGGGCACGCAGAAATACACCAACACGGTGCAGTCGGTGATCGACCGAAAGTGGCTGTTCCTGTTGATCTACGCCGCCGTCGTCGCGCTGCTGGCGGTGCTGTTCCTGCGGCTGCCGACGGGCTTCCTGCCGACCGAGGATCAGGGTTCGGGCATCGTCCAGTTCCAGCTTCCCGCTGGCGCCACGCAAGGCCGCACCTTCGCGCTGCAGAAGCAGATCGAGAATTATTACTTCACCAGCGAGAAGGCCAATGTCCGCACGATGTTCACTGTCAGCGGTGGCGGCGGTGGCGGCGCGAGCGGGCAGAATACCGGCCAGGGCTTCGTCTCGTTCGCGCCGTGGGACGTGCGCGAGGGCAAGGAAAGCACCGCCGAAGCGATCACCGGGCGCGCGTCTAAGGCGTTTGCCGGTTTCCGTGACGCGCAGGTCTATTCGCTCGTGCCGCCTGCGGTGCGTGGTCTGGGTTCGTCGAACGGCTTCACGATGGAGTTGCAGAACGCCGGCGGCCTCTCTCAGATCGAGTTCAATGCCGCGCGCGACAAGCTGCTCGCGCTCGCCCGCGCCGATTCGTCGCTGACCGCGATCCGCCTGACCGAACTCCCCGACGTCGCCACGCTGCGCGTCAATGCGAACCAGCAGAAGCTGTCGACGCTCGGCCTGACTCAGGCGAACGTGAACTCGACGCTGTCGACCGCCTGGGGTGGCCAGTACGTCAACGACTTCATCGACCGCGGCCGCGTCAAGCGAGTCTATGTCCAGGGCGATGCCCAGTTCCGCGCGCAGCCGTCGGACCTCAGCCAGTGGTTCGTCCGCGGATCGAACGGGCAGATGGCGCCGTTCTCGTCGTTCGCGACGACCAGCTGGGGTCAGGCGCCGACCACGCTGTCGCGCTTCAACGGTATCGCCTCGTACGAAATCCAGGGTTCGGGCGCGCCCGGCGTCAGCTCGGGCGACGCGATGAACCGAATCGCCGAGCTTGCCGGGCAGATCCCCGGCACCTCGGTCGCATGGTCCGGCCTGTCCTATCAGGAACGCCTGTCCTCGGGGCAGGCGCCGATCCTCTACGGGCTGTCGCTGCTCGTTGTGTTCCTGTGTCTCGCCGCGCTGTACGAGAGCTGGACGATCCCGATCGCGGTGCTGCTCGTGATTCCGCTCGGCCTCGTCGGCGCGATCCTCGCGGTGACGCTGCGCGGGCTCATCAACGACGTGTACCTCCAGATCGGCCTGCTGACGACGATGGGGCTGGCCGCCAAGAACGCGATCCTGATGATCGAGTTCGCCGAGCAGGAGGAGCGCAAGGGCAAGCGCGTCATCGAGGCGGCGATGTCCGCCGCCAAGATCCGACTTCGCCCGATCCTGATGACGTCGTTCGCGTTCATCCTCGGCGTGCTCCCGCTGGCGCTGTCGACCGGCGCGGGCGCGAACAGCCGTATCGCGATCGGCACCGCTGTCGTCGGCGGCATGCTGACCGCGACGATCCTCGCGATCTTCTACATCCCGCTGTTCTTCGTCCTCGTCCGCCGCGGCGCGCGCGACGGCATCGCCAAGCTGCGTGGGCGCCCGACCGGCTTCCATGGCGGCGATGACGATGGGCACGGCGGCGATAACAAGCCCCCGCTGGGTCCGCCCGAACCACAGGGCCCTCACCGGCCGGAGCCCGCATGATGCGCTCGTTAGTCCTGATCCTCGCCGCCTCGACCGCGCTCGCCGGCTGCTCGCTCGCGCCCAAATATGCGCGCACCGAACTCCCGGTACCGCCGTCGCTCCCGGTCGGCGACGCGTATCTGCGACAGTCCGAGGCGGCGCTGCCCGCGATCACCTACCGCGACGTGTTCCGCGACCCGCGGCTCCAGCAGATCATCGTCCAGGCGCTCGCGAACAACCGCGATCTGCGCGTCGCCGCCGCCAACATCGCCGCGACCCGCGCGCAATACCGGATCCAGCGCGGCGACCTGTTGCCGCAGGTCGATGCGAGCGGCCGCTACAGCTATTCGGGCGGCGGCAACGGCACGCGCAACACCGTCACCAGCGGCACGGGAACGGGCGGCAATAGCGGGACCGGAACGGGTACCGGCAATACTGGCACAGGCACAGGCACCGGCACGGGTACGGGCGGCACTGGCACAGGCACGGGCGGCACCGGATCGGTCGTCAGTTCGTCGAGCTCGAACAGCGCCTTCTCGGTCGACCTCGGCACTACCGCGTTCGAACTCGACCTGTTCGGCCGCATCCGCTCGCTCACCAGCGCCGCACTCGATCGTTATTTCGCGACCGAGGCGGCCGCACGCGCGACTCGCCTGACGCTCGTCGGCGACATCGCCGACGCGTGGCTCACCTATGCGTCGGACCAGAGCCTGCTCAAGATCGCGCAGGACACCGTTGCCAGTTCGCAACGCAGCGTCACGCTGACCAACGCGCGGCTGCGCGGCGGCGTCGCCCCGCGCACCGATCTTCGCCAGGCGCAACAGATCCTGTTCACCGCGCAAAGCGACCTCGCGCAGCAACGCACCGCGCTCGCGCAGGACGTCAACGCGCTGCAACTGCTCGTCGGCGCGCCGGTCGACGCCAGCCTGTTGCCCGCCTCGATCGAACAGGCATTCCCGACCGTCGCGACTCTCCCCGCCGGGCTCGACAGCAGCATTCTCCTTCGCCGCCCGGACGTGGTCGAGTCCGAATATCAACTCCGCGCCACCAACGCGGAGATCGGTGCGGCGCGCGCGGAACTGTTCCCGAGAATATCGCTGACCGGCATCCTCGGATTTGCCAGCACCTCGCTCACCTCGCTGTTCAGCGGCGGCGCGTTCAATTATTCGGTCGCGCCATCGGTCAGCTATCCGATCTTCCGCGCCGGCGCAGGGATCGCCGGGGTCGCCTATTCGAAGGCGCAACGCGACGCCGCGCTCGCCACCTACGAAAAGACGATCCAGACCGCATTCCAGGAAACCGCCGACGCACTGGCCCGCCAGGGCACGATCGCCGACCAGCTGACGGCGAACCAGAACTTCTCGGCGGCGGCGCTCGACACCTATCGCCTGTCCGACGCGCGCTATCGCGGGGGGATCGACACGTTCCTCTCCTCGCTCGACGCACAACGCTCGCTCTACACGGCGCAACGCAACCTCGTCGCGACGCAACTCGTCGGAGCGAGCAACCGCGTGACGCTGTACCGGGTGCTGGGCGGCGATTCGACGCTCGAAGCCGCCGCTGGCGGTCCCCAACCGGTGACGATGAGCGGCGCACCACGGGTGGAAACCGACTAACACACTGAATAATAGGAGTTTTTCGTTCCGCCTATCTTACCGGATCAGCAACTAATTCCAGTCAGAATGACTGGATGTACGCCCCCCTCCCCGTCGCGGATCGCCGCGCGCGCGATCGATCGCCAGCCCCCGCCGTGTTCGGGCTGCGCGACGATGCGCGCGAACAGGTCGCCGAGCTGCTCGATCGCAAGCTCGCGCAAGTCGCCGAGACCTGGCCGATCGCCGTCGCTACGCAGGCGGTCGCCTGCGGCCTCCTGATCGCGCTTGCGCTGATCGCGCCGCCCGCTGCCGGCCTCGCCACCCTCGTCCCGTCGATCGCCATCCACGCGGCGATCCTGGCCATCCTGTCCGCAGGCCTGTTCGGCCTGGTGCGCCTGCCCGGATTGCGCGAGCGGCCCGCCTATCAGCGCAACCGCGCGCTCACCGCAGGCGTCGCGGGAGTCGCCGCGGTGTCGCTGTCGCTTCTGTGGACCGTCGCACGCGCCCCGTCCGGGTCGCTACAGGTCGCCTCCTGCGTCGCGGTCCTCGGGATGCTCGCGGTCACCGCGGTCGGCGTCCATGCGGTCCGCGCCGCGACGCTCGGCCTCGGCGCCGGGATCGTCGTGATGCTCGCTATATGCGCCGGGATCGGCGTGCCGCTGGCCGTCGCGGTGCTGTTCCTCGGCGGCCTCGGACTCGTCGCGCACCGCCTCGCGCGGATCGACGTCGCCCAGGAACTCGACCGCGCCGAGGACGCGAGCGAAGGCCGCCTTGCGATCCGCATGGTCGCCGAATTCGAGGGTCAGGGTACCGGCTGGTTCTGGGAAGCCGACCGCCAGGGCCGCCTGACCTATCTGTCCGCCAAGGTCTCCGACGAACTCGGCCTTGCCGGCGACCCGGTCGGGCACTCGATCACCGACCTGTTCCGCATGGACAATGACGCCGCCGGCACCGAGCGGACGCTCGCCTTCCACATCGCCTCGCGCACGTCGTTCTCCGACTATTCGGTGTGCGCCGCGACGTCGCCCGACTGCGACCGCTGGTGGTCGATCTCGGGCCGACCGGTGGTCGACGATCTCGGGCGCTTCCAGGGGTTCATCGGTTCGGGCCGCGACCTGACCGAACAGCGCAGGTCGGAGGCGGAGATCACGCGGCTGGCGCTGTTCGACGGGCTCACCGGGCTTGCGAACCGCCAGCGGATGCGGTCGTCGCTCGACAAGACGCTCGCGCAGAACACCGGGCCCTACCGCGCGACGTCGTTGTTCCTGATGGATCTCGACCGGTTCAAGGCGGTCAACGACACGCTCGGCCATCAGGCCGGCGACACGCTGCTGAAACAGGTCGCGCAACGGCTCCAGCGCGGGATCGCCGATGCGGGGCTGGTCGGGCGGCTCGGCGGCGACGAGTTCCAGGTCGTGCTGCCCGGCATCGACAACCGCGAGACGCTCGCGGCGCTGTCGCGCGAAGTGATCGCCTCGCTGTCCGAACCCTATTTCCTCAGCGGGACGTCGGTCACGATCGGCTGTTCGATCGGCATCGCGATCGCCCCCGACGATGGCGACGATGCCGAGACACTCGTCCGCAACGCCGATCTCGCGCTGTACGCCGCCAAGGCCGACGGCCGCGGCGTCCACCGCTTCTATTCGGACGACATGCTGACCGGCGCGCGCACGCGCAAACTCCTCGAGGACGATCTGCGCGCAGCGATCTCGGACGGCGCGTTCCACCTCTGCTACCAGCCGATCGTCAGCACGAAATCGACGCAGATCGTCGGCTACGAAGCGCTGATTCGCTGGAACCACGCGACGCGCGGGCTCGTCTCGCCTGCCGACTTCATTCCGGTCGCCGAGGAATGCGGGCTGATCGAGGCGATCGGCGAGTGGGTGTTGCGCACCGCGTGCCTGGAGGCTGCGCGCTGGCCGGGCTCGGTCCGCGTCGCGGTCAACGTCTCGCCGATCCAGTTCGCCAACCCTGCGCTTCCCGCCATCGTTACCAGCGCGCTCGCGCAGTCGGGGATCGCCGCGGGTCGGCTCGAACTGGAGATCACCGAAGGCGTGTTCCTCGACGAGACGCGCTCGTCCGAACAGATGTTCAGGGCGCTGAAGGGGATCGGCGTGCGGCTCGCGCTCGACGATTTCGGCACCGGCTATTCGTCGCTCGGCTATTTACGCAACGCACCGTTCGACAAGATCAAGATCGACCAGTCGTTCGTGCGCGGTGCCGCGGCGCCGGGCAACCGCAACGCCGCGATCATCAAGGCGATCGTCACGCTCGCCGACACGCTGGGCATGGAGACGACGGCCGAGGGGGTCGAGGTGCAGGACGAGATCGACCTGATCCGCGACCTTGGGTGCAGTCATATCCAGGGCTATGTCTATGGCCGCCCGGTCCGCGCGGACGAGGCGTTGCGGCAATTGGGCGTCGAGAACGGCACCGCCGCCGCGAGCGGCTTCAAGGTGAGCCGCGCGACGCGTCACAAGATGCTGCGCTCCGCCCGGATCATGATCGACGGGGTCCGCGGCGACGTCCGCATCCGCGACATCTCGACCTCCGGCGCGATGCTCGACGGGCTCCGCATCGACGGCAATCCCGACGGCGTCGAACTGGAGATCGAACTGGTCGAACACCAGATGGTCCCCGCCCGAATCCGCTGGGCCCGCGCCGGCAAGGCAGGCATCGAGTTCCACGAGGCGTTCAACCTGGAGCGGCTGAACCACGGCCATTCCGCCCGCCTTCGCCGCACCGGATGAGTTAGGGCGAACCAAGCCGGCAATCGGTCTCGCACCGCAAGCGGCGCCCCCTGCCGTCCCAGTTCCCCCGCGAAGGCGGGGGACCAGGACCCAGCAGCGCCACGGCCCGCGGCTCCTGGACTCCCGCCTCCGCGGGAGAACCAGAGTTCCCAGGTCCACCACCCCGGCGAAGGCCGGGGCCCAATTGGGAAAGCTGGATTGGCGAACGCCGTCCTCTGTTAAATTGACCTTTCCAGTTGGGCCCCGGCTTCCGCCGGGGTGGTACTATTGCGCAGAAACCCCGTTCACCGACGACGCCCGGAAGTCTCCCGATCCCGGGAACCAACCGCCGCCCCCCGCCGTCTTTCCCACATGGTACATCGCCCCCCGATCAAAGCCCTCGCCTTCGACGTGTTCGGCACCGTGGTCGACTGGCGCTCGGGGATCGCACGCGAGGCCGCCCCCATCCTCGCCCGCCTCGGCCGCACCGATATCGACCCGCACCTGTTCGCCGACGGCTGGCGCAACCGCTATCAGCCCGCGCTCGAAGAGGTACGCAGCGGCAGGCGTCCGTTCGTCATCCTCGACACGCTCCACCGCGAGGCGCTCGAAAACCTGCTCCGCCACCACGGCATCGAGCCGGAGGCGCTGGACGAGACCACGCTCACCGACCTGACTCACGCCTGGCACCGGCTCGACCCCTGGCCCGATTCGGTCGAAGGCCTTGCCCGTCTCAAGTCTCGCTACCCGATCGTCACGCTCAGCAACGGCAACATCGCGCTGGTGCTCGAGATGGCCCGCCGCGCCAGCCTCCCCTGGGATGCGATCCTCGGCGCCGAAGTCAGCCGCGTCTACAAGCCGCTCCCCGAATCCTATCTCGCCACCGCGCGCATGCTGGCGATCGATCCGACCGAGCTCTGCCTCGTCGCCGCGCACCATAGCGACCTCGCCGCGGCCCGCGCTGCCGGCTTGCAGACCGCCTATGTCGACCGGCCCCAGGAATATGGCGGTCGTCCCGCACCCGATGCGGATGCCGTTCAGGATTGGGACTATCGCGTCGACAGCCTGACCCAATTGGCCGACGAACTGTGCCGATGACCCGTCGACCTGTCCGCGGACCGATGGAAACGCGCGACGGGGCCCCGTATCGAACGCCCGTATCGAACGCCCGTATTGAACCCCCTATCGAACCAGCACCGACGCAGAGGTCAGCCCGGTGTGCGACCGGCAGGAATTTGAGATGACCCCACAGACGGCCGAGGCCGATTTCCTGACCGGCGGCGGCGAGATGGCCGCGATGATCCGCGCGCATGACTGGTCCTCGTCACCGCTCGGCCCGATCGAGCACTGGCCGCAGTCGCTCCGCTCGATCGTGTCGTTGATGCTCGCGTCCGAATTCGCGATGTGCCTCGCCTGGGGCCCCGAGCTCGGCTTCCTCTACAACGACCATTACGCGCGTATCATGCACGACAAGCACCCGCGGGCGCTTGGGCGGCGTTTCGCGGACGTGTGGGCCGATGTCTGGACGGATATCAGTCCGCTCGTCGACAAGGCGCTGGCAGGCGAGGCGTCGTTCTTCGAAAACCTGCCTCTCGTTACCAATCGCAAGGGCTATGACGAGCAAACCTGGTTCACCTTCTCCTATTCGCCGGTCCGCGACGAGAACGGCGCGATCGCGGGCATGTTCTGCTCGACCTACGAAAGCACCGAGCGCGTCCTGACCGAGCGTGCGCTACGCGACGAGCGTGAGCGGATGGGCCAGATGTTCGCGCAGGCGCCGACCTTCATGGCGATGTTGCGCGGCCCCGAACACCGGTTCGAGCTGACCAACCCCGGCTACGACAAGCTGATCGGCCACCGCGACGTGGTCGGCCGCGCGGTCGCCGAGGCGTTGCCCGACGCGGTCGAACAGGGATTTCTCGACCTGCTCGACGGCGTGTTCCGAAGCGGCGACGCCTTTACCGCGCACGGCATGCTCTATGCGGTCCAGGCCGAACCCGGCGGACCGGTAGACGATCGCTATGTCGATTTCGTCTACCAGCCGATCCGCGACGCAACCGGCGCGGTCGTCGGCATCTTCGTCGAGGGGGCGGACGTCACCGATCGCAAGATGCTCGAACGTGACCTGCAATCGCTCAACGCCGATCTGGAGCAGCGCGTACGCGATCGGACGCAGGAACTGATCGAGGCGCAGGAGGCGCTCCGCCAGGCGCAGAAGATGGAGGCGGTCGGGCAGCTCACCGGCGGCATCGCGCATGACTTCAACAACCTGTTGCAAGGCATCATCGGCAGCCTGGAGATCGTCCAGCGTCGCGTCGCGCAAGGCCGCGTCAGCGAACTCGATCGCTTCATCACCGGTGCGACCACCGCCGCCAACCGTGCCGCCTCGCTGACGCACCGCCTGCTGGCATTCTCGCGTCGCCAGCCGCTCGATCCGCGCCCGGTCAAGGTCAACCCGCTGGTCGCCTCGCTCGAAGACCTGCTGCGTCGCACGACCGGCGAACGGATCGAACTCGAGATGGTGCTCGCCGCTGGGCTCTGGACGACGTTATGCGATCCCAACCAGCTCGAAAATTCGCTGCTCAACCTCGTCATCAACGCGCGCGACGCGATGCCGCATGGGGGCAAGCTGACGATCGAGACCTGCAACGCGCATCTCGACGATCATTTCGCCGCCAGCCAGCGTGACGTCCGGCCCGGCCATTACGTCTGCATCTGCGTGTCCGACACCGGTACCGGCATGTCCGCCGACACGATCGCAAAGGCGTTCGAGCCGTTCTTCACCACCAAGCCGATCGGCCAGGGTACCGGGCTCGGCCTGTCGATGATCTACGGGTTCGCGCGCCAGTCGGAGGGCTATGCGCGGATCTACAGCGAGGTCGGCCAGGGCACGACGATCAAGCTCTACCTCCCCCGCCATTACGCCGAGGCGGAGCAGGATGTGGCGCTGCCCGGCCTGACCCAGGACCATGGTACCAACGCAGGCGAGACCGTGCTGGTGGTCGAGGATGACGGGGTCGTCCGGTCGCTGATCGTCGATGTGCTGGCAGAGCTCGGCTATCAGGCGGTCGAGGCGCATGACGGGCCCGCCGGGCTCGAGCGGTTGCGCACGATGGAGCGCATCGACCTCCTCGTCACCGATATCGGCCTGCCCGGCCTCAACGGCCGTCAGGTCGCCGACGCGGGCCGGGCGCTGCGTCCCGGACTCCGCGTACTGTTCATGACCGGCTATGCCGAGAATGCGGCGTCGGCGTCGGGCTTCCTCGAGCCGGGCATGTCGATGATCACCAAGCCGTTTGCGATGGAAGCGCTGGCGACGCAGATCCGGACGATCATCGAAGGGTGAGGCACACGCCGATCGCCACCCCCTACGATCACGATCACCATCGCCTACGATCACCACTACCCCAACATCACCACCATCCCAGATTGCCACCACGCCAACATCGCCACCATCCCAAGATTGCCACCACCCCGGCCTCCGCCGGGAAGGTGCTCACGTTTGGAAGAGCGAGAACCCTCCCAGCCCGTTCCCCCGCGAAGGCGGGGGCCCAGGAATCAAGCGGGACGACGCGCATGGCGCCTGATCCCCCGCCTCCGCGGAGGGACTAGAAACGGCATGAAGCCGCTATCTGCAGCCGAGCCCCCGCACCGCCCCCTCCCCCAAACCAAAGCAACATTTGCCATCTTCCCCGCGTAAATAATTTTTCGTTCCCGCTTCGTCCCCTTGCACATCGCGAACCCCGCGGAAGTCCACGCGTCGCGAATCTCACCGCCGCCCAACCCCGCGACGAACGCGACGAACCGAGCCCCGGACACCCCTCTCACCCCCTTGCGTCTCTTCGCGGTTTGGCACAATCTCTTGGGGTTGCGTTCGGGGGCGGACCCAATCGCTGGTAGAACAACCCTCGCATAGCCATATGCGATTTGACCGTAAGCGCGCCTTCCACCGCCGCGATGGTCACTTTTTGTTCTCCCGTTCGGGGCCGTCCGATGGTAGCATGGCGACAGGCGACCGATTCGAACGAATACAGAACACTAGGAGCAGTTTCGATGGATTTCAGAAACAGCAGCCGGGATAGCGACATGACCACTGACACGATCGAACAGACCACCGAAACCCCCGCCGTCGAGACGCCCAAGGCCCCTCGCCAGGCGCAGGACAGCCACTCCGTGCGCGCGCAGATCTACCCGGTCGAGGTCGATCACAGCCGCGATGCGCTTCTCACCGAATTCGGCAAGGACACGCTGAAGGACCGCTACCTGCTCCCCGGCGAGAGCTATCAGGATCTGTTCGTCCGTGTCGCGTCGGCCTATGCCGACGACGCCGGCCACGCACAGCGCCTCTACGACGCGATCTCGAAGCTCTGGTTCATGCCCGCCACCCCCGTTCTCTCGAATGGCGGCACCGGCCGCGGCCTGCCGATCTCCTGCTACCTCAACTCGGTCCCCGACAGCCTTGGCGGCATCGTCGACACCTGGAACGAGAATGTCTGGCTCGCCTCGCGCGGCGGCGGCATCGGCACCTATTGGGGTAACGTCCGCGGCATCGGCGAGCCGGTCGGCCTCAACGGCAAGACCAGCGGCATCATCCCGTTCGTCCGCGTCATGGACTCGCTCACCCTTGCCATCAGCCAGGGCTCGCTGCGCCGCGGTTCGGCCGCGGTGTATCTCGACGTCTCGCACCCCGAGATCGAGGAATTCCTCGAAATCCGCAAACCCTCGGGCGATTTCAACCGCAAGGCGCTGAACCTGCACCACGGCGTGCTGATCACCGACGACTTCATGGAGGCGGTTCGCAACGGCGCCGAATGGCATCTGCGCAGCCCCAAGGATCAGACGATCCGCCAGACCGTCGACGCGCGCTCGCTGTTCCAGAAGCTCGTCGAGACCCGCCTCCAGACCGGCGAGCCCTATATCGTCTTTGCCGATCACGTGAACAAGGCGATGCCCAAGCATCACCGCGAGCTCGGCCTCAAGGTCTCGACCTCGAACCTGTGCTCGGAGATCACGCTGCCGACCGGCAAGGATCACCTCGGCAACGAGCGGACCGCGGTCTGCTGCCTGTCGTCGATGAACCTCGAAACCTGGGACCAGTGGAAGGACGAGAAGGGCCTGATCGAGGACGTCATGCGCTTCCTCGACAACGTGCTGCAGGATTATATCGACCGCCACGAACCCGGCATGGAACGCGCCGCCTATTCGGCGGGCCGCGAGCGTTCGGTCGGCCTCGGCGTGATGGGCTTCCACTCGTTCCTCCAGGCGCGTGGGCTCGCGTTCGAGGGCGCGATGGCGAAGTCGTGGAATCTGCGCATGTTCAAGCACATCAGCAGCCAGGCCAACGAAGCCTCGATGCAGCTCGCGATCGAGCGCGGCCCCTGCCCCGATGCGGCCGATGTCGGCGCGATGGAGCGGTTCAGCTGCAAGATGGCGATCGCCCCCACCGCGTCGATCAGCATCATCTGCGGCGGCACGTCGGCGTGCATCGAGCCGATCCCGGCGAACATCTACACGCACAAGACGCTCTCGGGCAGCTTCTCGATCAAGAACCCGTATCTCGAAAAAATGCTCGCCGAGAAGTCGAAGAACTCCGACGCGGTCTGGAACTCGATCCTCGAACAGGGCGGTTCGGTCCAGCATCTCGACTTCCTCTCGGTCGAGGAAAAGGATTGCTACAAGACGTCGTTCGAGATCGACCAGCGCTGGCTGCTCGAGCTCGCCGCCGATCGCACGCCCTATATCGACCAGGCGCAGTCGCTGAACCTGTTCATCCCGGCGGACGTGGAAAAGTGGGACCTGCTGATGCTCCACTTCCGCGCCTGGGAGCTCGGCATCAAGTCGCTCTATTACCTCCGCTCGAAGTCGGTGCAGCGCGCCGGGTTCGCCGGTGGGGTCGAGGCCGACAACACGATCGACCTG
This sequence comes from Sphingomonas sp. HMP9, assembly GCF_013374115.1. Classification (NCBI taxonomy): domain Bacteria; kingdom Pseudomonadati; phylum Pseudomonadota; class Alphaproteobacteria; order Sphingomonadales; family Sphingomonadaceae; genus Sphingomonas; species Sphingomonas sp. HMP9. The sequence goes on from NZ_AP022673.1 coordinate 2,013,616, forward strand.
CGTCAGATCGACGTCGAGTCGAAGGATTACGATGAGTGCCTTGCCTGTCAGTAAGGCCTTTCGTTGCGGCCTGACGCAACGAACCCCGGCCCGCATGGTGCGGACCGGGGTTCGGGCGGGCTCGGCGGTACGCGGTAAGCGTACCGCCAGCGTGTCAGGCCTCTTCTTCGAACGTCACCGCCACGTCGGCGTTGGCCGAAAGGCGGACCTTGCCGTCCTCGATATCCGCAACCAGCCCGAGCGAGATGAAGTGATGATGCCCTTCATGGCTGCCCGTGCCCTCGTTGACCTGGGCGCCCGAGTCCTTCTTGGTCAGCTTGATGCGGTTGCCTTCGACCTTGTCGACGGTGCCGACATGGACGCCGTCCGCACCGATGACTTCGGCATGTTCCTGGATCTGGGTTGCATCGACCATGGTCGTTCTCCTGTGATGAATACGGGTGCTGAACGCGCGCCGCGCGAGTTGGTCGCATGACGTATGGTTCAGCTATCATGTTCGCGGTCGCGGCCGTGCTCGGAATCGTCGGCACGGCCCTTCTTTTGCGGCTGCGCTCGCCGACGATCACCGAACCGCAGACTTATGCGTTCAGGATGATCGGCATCATGCTCGCCTCGGGCGCGATCGTCCTCGCCATGTCCGCCGCCGCGATGTGGCAATGGAGCACGCAGATATGACGCACCGATAACTCCACCAGTTTCCCGAATTTACGACAGATTTCCCGAAAGGCTTACCCCATGTCCCTCCTTCACGCCTCCAAGCAGTACAAGCCGTTCGAATACCCCTGGGCGTTCGAGTTCTGGAAGCGCCAGCAGCAGCTCCACTGGCTCCCCGAGGAAGTGCCCTTGGGCGAGGATTGCCGCGACTGGGCGCAGAAATTGAGCGACCACGAGCGCAACCTGCTCACGCAGATCTTCCGCTTCTTCACGCAGGCCGATGTCGAGGTGCAGGATTGCTACCACGAGAAATACGGCCGCGTGTTCAAGCCGACCGAGATCAAGATGATGCTGACCTCGTTCAGCAACATGGAGACGGTCCACATCGCCGCCTACAGCCATCTGCTCGACACCATCGGCATGCCCGAGAGCGAATATGGCGCCTTCCTCGAATATGCCGAGATGAAGGAAAAGCATGATTACATGCAGCAGTTCACCGTCGACAATGACGAGGACATCGCGCGCACGCTCGCGATGTTCGGCGGCTTCACCGAAGGCGTCCAGCTGTTCGCATCGTTTGCGATGCTGATGAACTTCCCGCGCTTCAACAAGATGAAGGGCATGGGCCAGATCGTCACGTGGTCGATCCGCGACGAGAGCCTGCACTGCGAGGGCATCATCAAGATGTTCCACACCTTCTGTCAGGAGCGCCAGTGCCTGACCAAGGCGGTCAAGGACGACATCGCCGACGTCTGCCAGACGACGATCCGCCTCGAGGACAATTTCATCGATCTCGCCTTCGAGATGGGCCCGGTCAACGGCATGACCCCCAAGGAGATCAAGAAGTACATCCGCTTCATCGCCGACTGGCGCATGACCCAGCTCGGCCTCAAGCCGATCTACATGATCGACGAGCACCCGCTGCCCTGGCTCGCGCCGATGCTCAACGGCGTCGAGCACGCCAACTTCTTCGAACAGCGCGCCACCGAATATTCGAAGGCCGCCACCAAGGGCCAGTGGAACGACGTCTGGGACTCGTTCGACAAGCGCCAGACCGCGAAGAAGGGTCCGATTGCGAATGTGGATCTGAGCGAGGTTCGCGACATGTTCAGCGATTCGGTCGCGGCGGAGTAATCGGATCGAACGAGTTTCAGTAAACGCCGAATCCCGCTACCGACGGCGGACTGCGCTGTGAACACGAACAATCATCGTGGGCTTTGCCCATGATGGTTGTTAGTTTTCTGTCCAAACCTCTTTCATTAATTCGATGTAACGAATTAGGTTTCCAACGGCGCGCTCGGTTAACTCGCCATAAAAACGTAATTCGGCATAACAATCTTTCGCGAGCGCTACCCTAACGGTCTCGGCAACTCGTTCCGCTGGAAATTCGGAATAATTCTCAGAACTTAGTAAGGCGCTGGGCGCTGTACTGACATTTTCCTGAACAGGCTCCGTTGCATTTTCTCGCTCGGGAATAACTTCTACGTGTTCAGCAAGCACATATTGCTCAGTCTCACGCAAAGAGCGCATTGTCTCATCAGCGCCACCCTTAGAAAATCCCATATCTCTTATTAGAAAAGCGCGGATAGGTTCGTCCGCACCTGGAATTCGTCCGTTGAACCGATCTCGTAAAGCGCGGAAGATCTCTGGACGAACGGACGCCTCTTTTATCGCCCTACTACGTTCGAAGCTAGACGAGGGCTCAAATATTGAGAGTGCCAAATCAGTGATTTTTGTCTTCTCACCGATTCCCTCGACCAAACCAAATTGCCGGACCGAACCAAGCGCAGTAGCGCTACTTCCAGATTTTCCAGCAAAACCCATCAGTTCATATGCCATCGCGGAGTTCACGGCGCTTCGATGGACTGCGTCATAGATGCTTCGGGCGTAAGTCAGTGATTGTGGTAGCGAGTACTTTGGCGCTCGCGGGCTACGGGCGCGTTCGAATACGTTCTCGTTAGCCATACCGCGTACTCCCAAAACCAACCTGAGAACACTATGCCGTACAAGCCGTTCAATCAACGAATAAAGTCGGAACAGCTCCGCGAGTTTTTATTATGGAATTTCAATAGGATACGGAGCTGATACAAAGGTTACGCCGGAATGATCTTTTTGAACCCAATTAAACGAGCAAAGGTTTCCGAGAAAAACTTCGTTTGTTCTCGATTCCGATTGACGGAGAAATTAACCAGAGTAGAAGTAAATGTGCGAAAGGCGAAGTTGCCTCCACAGCAACTCCGCCTTCCTGAGTGATCGAGCTTGCAGCACCGACATCCCGGGTCGAGGACGTATGCCCTGACCACTGCATATTGGTCATACGCTCCAAAGCGCATTCAATCAATGCTGCTGGAGTGTGCATCATGAGCAGACCTTTTCCATCATACTGGATTTATCGCGACAACCGCAACGAATGGCGCTGGACCTATGAGGCCAGTAATGGCCGGACCATCGCTGTAAGTAGCGAGGGTTATGTGCACAAAGCGGATTGTCAGCGTGGAATCGACCTACTGAAGGCTTCTAATGGATCACCCGTTTGGACTCCAACGAAAGATCTTAACATCGCCTAAGTCGATGCCTCACCTTGTCCGGTGGGCAAGGTGAGGTTCCACTCTCTCGCGAGCGTTGCGCTGAAATTTATAATATAATTACTTCGTACGAATAGTGGATTTAAAATACTGTACACCATGGCGAGCGCTTGCCACCGCCATAGTGGCGCGCGAGTCCGTGGCGGACGAGCACCTCCCCCAGTGACTCCCCGCCCCTCCTGACGATCCGCAGCTTGCGCCCGTAGCGGTCGACGTCGCGCTTGATCGGGACCAGCGTGAACGGGGCAGCGTTGAGCAGCGCTTGCATCTTCACCGTCGCGGCCTGCCCCAACCGGGCTTCGCGCGCGCAGCGTGGCGGGTGCGTCTCCGGCGTGTCGATGTCGGCGATGCGGATCTTGGTGCCTGCCATCCAGAAGGTGTCGCCGTCGACCATGCAGTCGATCCGCTTGGCGTGGCCGCAGATCGTGAAGCGCGCGGAGACCGCCTTGCCGCCCGACAGCGCGGAGGCGAGCGCCGCGGCGGACGACGCCGCACTGGCAACCCCCGCCGCGGTCGCGAGCGCGCCGGTCGCGGCGGTGGCGGCACCGGCATTGGCCGCGGCACCGGCAACCGCAGCGGGCGACGCCTCCGTCTTGGCTGCGTCCGCCCCCCAGCCCCAGCCACCGGGCACGCGCAGATGTCCGGCGGGCCAGGCGATACCGAACCCGGTCGGCCATTCGATCTTCAGGCCCGGCGGCACCAGCGCCGACCAGTCGATCTGGCGGATCACCGGCATCATCAGCCCGAGCAGCACGCCGTAGAACACCAGACGAAGCTGCAGCAGGACTCCCGGCTGGGCTCCGCGCGCGCCCCCGCGCCCCCGCGTGGCGCCAGCGCGATCGCCCCCGAGCAACCGCATGAAATCAAACACATACTCCATCATCGCTCGCGCGTACGCACGCGCGCGCGAAAGTCACCGTAGGGCGGCCCTGCCTTGCGGCGAGCGGAGTCGGAAACGAGGCGAACGCATCGTGAACATCGCACAGGTCTCGTCTCGGACGATTTGGATCGGCAACGCACCCGTCTCGCAGCGGCGCGAGATTTCGCTGTCCTACACGAGACCGACATGCCCAGTTCGCCGCGTGCCAACCCTAACCCCAGTCCCACGCGACGTGCACACACCCCCGCGATCCATCCGGCGTGCGCACGCGATCATCGTGCGAGCGTCTATACTTCCTATACTTCACTCCCCGCACCCTCAGGCGCCAGGCGCACAACAGGCGGGGAAATACCACCACGCCCCGCCCTTCGTACGGCCTGCGCCCCTTCCCGCGATCACCACGCGAGCGTCTAAACTTTCTATACTTCACTCCCCCGCGCACGCCGCCGCCAGGCGCACGAAGGGCGGGGAAGTGCTGCCACCCCCGCCCTTCGTGCGGCCGCGTCCCCTCCCGCGCCCCCTCCCGCGCCCCCTCCCGCGACCGCCGCGCGAGCGTCTATACTTTCCATACTTCACTCCCCGGCACCCGAAGTCGCCAGACGCACGAAGGGCGGGGAAGCGCCGCCTCCCCGCCCTTCATGCGGCCTGCGCCCCTCGCGCGATCACCGCGCCAGCGTCTATACTTTCTATACTTCACTCTCCGACACCCGAAGTCGCCAGACGCACGAAGGGCGGGAAATGGCCTTAGCCACTCCCCGCCCCCGTTACGCGTCCAGCTTTTCCCTCTTGCGAGGCAAAGGCTTAGAAGTGCGTGATGATGCCGAGCATCGGACGGAAGCTCTGTGCGTCGCCGAAGGTGTTGACCTCTGCACGGATGCGGAAGCCAGCGTTGCCGGTGATGCCCTTGAGGCCAATGCTCTGCGGACCGACTTCTGCGCCGATGCCGTAGGTGATCGCGCTGTAGTCACGCTTGGTGTTCGCGACGACGTTCGAACGGCCCGAGAAATGGTCGAAGTTGACCCACTGGTAGCCGACCTTGCCGTAGATCAGGCCGCTGTCGCCGGCGCGGAAGCCGAAACGGCCTGCTGCGCCATATTCCCAATCGATGTTGCCATCGATACCCTTGATCACGTTGCCTTCTGCGCCGACGAAGACCGGGCCGAGCGGCACGTTCACGCCGAGCACGCCCTGGACCAGCGAGCCCGAAGGCTTGTAGCCGCGACGGCTCGTGCCGTCAGCGTTGATGGCCTGCGGGATGCCGTGGCCACGCTCGTTGTCGAACTGCTCCCAGCCGCCCATGACGCCGAAATACGGCTCGATGCCGAATGCCTTCGAACCGTCCGGAGCTGCTGCCTCGCCGGGCTGCGCGCTGTTGTCGACGGGGGCCGGTGCCGACATGTCCTGCGCGAAGGCGGGAACTGCGACCGTTGCGGCGGCAAGGGCGATTGCCAGGGAAAGCTTACGCATGAAAGTGACCTTATCTCGAGTGTTGCGTGGATCGCCGGCTGCACGGTGCGCCGGTTGGTCCAGGCAAGTCGAAACAGGTCGGCGGGCACATGGTTGCACAAAAAACGTCACATTCAGGGAACTGTTCGGCTGTGTTGCGTTACAGCAACAGTTCCTGTCAGTTGCATGAACGAACCATGGCGCCGCGGCGGCGGACTGGGCGGGAATACAGCGGAAAAGCGGCAAAAAGCGGTCGAGCCGGGTGTTAAGGCTATGCGTTTACCGGCTGGTGACGATCGGTGTGCAATGCAGCATCGATGGGATTTTCACGCCTGTTCCGCAGCCGCTGGGCGGCCCTGTTCTGGTCGGCGGGGATCGTGTGGACGGCGTATGACGTCGCCGCTGATGCACCGGAACCGGTCGCCACGAACGCGGTCTCGGGCGTTTCGGATAATGCGGTGGAGCAACCGACCGATGCCGCCGGCGCTGCATTCAACGCGGCCGATCTGGCGATCCTGGCCAACGCCATCGGTTAAGGGCGACGCGCCCGGCACAAGCGCGTCGCGGATCGTTCAGGGCTTGAGCGCGACGTCGTCGGCGTCCTTCAGGTCTTCGTCGTCGTCGATGCTGTCGTCGTCGAGTTCGTCCTGGACGTCGTCCTCGTCCATGTCGGCCTCATCCATCGTGACGGATGCATCCGTCTCGCCGACCTCCTCGGAGTCCATCCGGGTCTCGTCGATCGACTCGTCGTCCTTGTCGTCTTCGCCGAGGTCGGGTTCGAGGTCGGTCAGGATGATGCCGTCGCTCGGCCCGTTGCGCGTGGCCTCGAGGATCTCGGCGCGCTGGCTCTCGTCATAGCCCTCTTCGTCATAGCCGTCGTCGCCCGATCCGGCACTCGGCACCTGATGTCCGCCCATGGTCACACTCCCTCGTTCCAGGACGCCCGCACGGTGCGGGCCTACCAGATGCGAACGGTGGACGTGCGCGGTGGTTCCTTCAAGCGCGCAACGGCGCCGTGGCGGCGGGCCGGAACAAGCGACCGCGCTCGGTGATCAGGATGGCGACGAGCGCGGCCAGACCTGCGAGCAGGAACCCGCCGACCAGCGGCACGGTGGTACCGTTGAAGGCCTGCCCGATCAGCGCGCCGAACACCGCACCGACGGTAACGCTCAGGAACCCCTGCACGCTCGACGCGGTGCCGGCGATCCGCCCCATATTCTCCATCGCCATCGCCGAGAAGTTCGACGTCGCCAGCCCGAAACAACCGAGCGTCAACGCCTGGAACACCGCGAAGCTGACCAATGTCTCGAAGCCGATCTCGATCGCGAACAAATGGACCAGCGACACCAGGATCAGCACCGACAGCGCCCCGTGGCTGATCAGCCGAGTCCCCAGCCGCATCACGATCCGCGAGTTCAGCAGGTTGCACGCCGCCATCGTCACCGACGTCGTCGCGAAGATCAGCGCGAGCAATGTCGGCTTGTGGAACACGTCCGCCATGATCTGCTGGATCGAATTGAGATAGCCGTACAGCGCGCCCATCAGCGCGGTCGACGCGAGCGTGTAGCCAAGCGAATTGCGATCGCTCAGCGTCAGGCGCCAGTCGCTCAGGATGCGCCCCGGCGTAATCGGCAGGACGTTCTCGGGCGCCAACGTCTCGGGCATCCGCAGGTAGAACCAGACGAGCACGCCCAGCGTCAGCACCGCGACGGTCCAGAAGATCGCGCGCCAGTCGCCGAACTGCAGCACAGTCCAGCCGAACGTCGGCGCCAGGATCGGCACGATCATGAACACCATAAACGCAATCGACATGACCCGCGCCATCGCCCGCCCATGATAGCAATCGCGCACCAGCGCGATCGTCGCCACGCGCGCCGCTGCGATCACCGCGCCGCCAAACACCCGCGCCGCCAGCAGCAGCGTGAAGCTTCCCGCAGTGGCGCACGCCACGTTCGCGATGATGTAGAGCATGAGCGACCACAGCAGCACCGTCCGCCGCCCGAACCGGTCCGCGAGCGGCCCATGGACGAGCTGCGCGACGCCGAAGCCGATGACGAACGCGGTCACGACGAACTGTCGGCCGTTCTCCGACGCGACACCGAGCGAGTCGCCGATCGCCGGCAGCGCCGGGAGCATCGAGTCGATTCCGAGCGCGGTCAGCGACATCAGCGAGGCGACGAGCGCGACGAATTCGACGAAGCCGATCGGCGCGCCACGCATCGCCGGCGCGTCGGATTGGGGGTCCTGGGTCTGCATGATGCGTGCGCCTTACCCGCTCGGGCTGTCTGGCGAAACCCGTCAACCGGCGCAATCCGTACCAGTCAGGCGGGATTGTGAGATCGGCCCGCGCGTCCTATCTGTATTGCGACCGCAACACACTCGGGAGATCGCCATGTACCGCCCCCTTCTGCTTGCCACCGCCGGCCTGCTCGTGCTGTCCGCCTGCGACCGTTCGAACGAGGGCGCATCGGTGTCCATCAACGCCGATGGCGGCAACGTGCTCGGCGCGATCAACGGCGAGACCGGCGAGATGAAAATCGACGTCCCCGGCTTCCAGGGGTCGGTGAAGCTGCCAAAGATCAAGATCAACGCCGACGACTTCGACCTCAACGGCGTGCGGCTGTATCCGGGCTCGTCGATCAAGACGCTGAACATCGTCGGCGACGACAAGACCGGCGGGCTCCGCGTCGCGTTTGCAAGTCCCGCCACCCCGGCGACCGTCCGCGACTGGTTCGCACAGCGTCTCGGCAAGGTCGGCTACCAAGTCCATGCGGACGGCCCGAACCTGATCGGCACGACGGACGAGAACAAACCCTTCCGCCTGGAACTCGCCCCCGACGGCGCGGACAAGGCGACCGGCACGATCGTCATCAGCGGCTAGTCTACAATCCTCCCCCGCCAGGGGGAGGATCATTCGACAAGATAATGTACCAGCCCTAACTCCGGCATTTGGCACCAAGCCCCTGCCCCCCTATATCGGGCGTCCCCCAAACCGGACACGAACCCCATGCTCGACACGCCCGCCGCCCAGGTCCCAACTCTCAGCCTCGCCACGCAAGACACCGACCCCGATGGCTTTGCAGCCGCCTTCGGCGAGTCGTTCGAGCGATACGGCTTTGCGATCGTCGCCGATCACGGCATCCCAGCCGACCTGATCGAGCGCGCCTGGGCCGAAACCAAGCTGCTGTTCGACCTGCCCGAGGATGAAAAGCGCGGCTATCACATCGCCGGTGGCGGCGGTGCGCGCGGCTATACGCCGTTCAAGACCGAGATCGCCAAGGACGCCAAGGTCGTCGATCTCAAGGAATTCTGGCACGTCGGCCGCGAACTGCCGGAGGGTCATCACTATGCGGACACGATGGCGCCGAACGTCTGGCCGACGCGGCCCGAGGGTTTCAAGCCGGTGTTCCTCGAACTGTTCGCCGCGTTCGACCGCGCGGGCGACAAGCTGCTGTCGGCCATCGCGCGCCACCTGAAGCTGAAGCCCGACTGGTTCGACCCAGCGGTCAAGGACGGCAACAGCATCCTGCGCCTGCTGCATTACCCGCCGATCCCCGCCGATGCCGAAGGCGTCCGCGCCGGCGCGCATGAGGATATCAACCTCATCACGCTGCTGCTCGGCGCCGAGGAAGCCGGGCTCGAACTGCTCGACCGCGCGAACGGTCGCTGGCTGTCGATCAAGCCGCCCGAGGGTGCAATGGTCGTCAACGTCGGCGACATGCTCCAGCGCCTGACCAACAACGTCCTCCCGTCGACCACGCACCGCGTCGTCAACCCGCCCCCCGAACGCCGCGGCCACTCCCGCTACTCGATGCCGTTCTTCCTGCATCCCGCCCCCGATTTCCTGATCGAGACGCTGCCGGGCACGATCACCCCGGATAACGCGAACCGCTACCCGACGCCGATCACCGCGCATGACTACCTGTACGAGCGCCTCGTCGAGATCGGGCTGATCAAGAAGTAACCCCGTGTTCCCCCGCGAACGCGGGGGCCCAGGAGCCACATACGATAGCGCCTGCGACTCCTTGGCTCCTGCCTTCGCGGGAGAACCCCAAAACCTACGTCTCCACCCCGGCGAAGGCCGGGGCCCAGTTGGGGGACGGCGATAACGAAGCGATACGCATCGTTACTGCAACCTTTCCAACTGGGCCCCGGCCTTCGCCGGGGTGGTGCTTAGTTCGAAGCGGCAAGAGACGCCCAAAGCACCCCGCCGCTTTTCCCACCACCTGATACCCAACAACCACGCTTCGCCCATTGGTCCGCGCGCCCGCATCCGCTAGACCGCGCGCGATGCCCCATCTCTATCTCGTCGACGGCTCCGGCTATATCTTCCGCGCCTATCACCGGCTGCCACCGCTCACCAACAAGCATGGCGAGCCAGTCGGCGCGGTGTACGGCTATACGACGATGCTGTGGAAGCTCGCGGACGAGGTCCACGCGGCCGACGGCCCGACGCACATGGCGGTCATCCTCGACAAGTCGTCCAAGACCTTCCGCAACGATCTCTACGACAAGTACAAGGCGCAGCGCCCCCCCGCCCCCGCCGATCTGATCCCGCAGTTCCCGATGATCCGCGACGCCACGCGCGCCTTCTCGCTGCCCTGCATCGAGACCGAGGGGCTCGAGGCGGACGACATCATCGCCTGCTATTCGAAGGCCGCGCTCGCACAGGGCTGGTCGGTCACGATCGTGTCGTCGGACAAGGACCTGATGCAGCTGATCGAGCCCGGGCTCGACATGTACGACACGATGAACAACCGCCGGCTCGGCCCCGAGCATGTCGCGGAGAAGTTTCACGGCGTCACGCCTGCGCAACTCGGCGACGTGCTCGCGCTGATGGGCGACAGCGTCGACAACGTGCCCGGCGTCCCCGGCGTCGGCCCCAAGACCGCCGCCAAGCTGATCCTCGAACATGGCGATCTCGAATCGGTGCTGGCGGCTGCCGACGGCATGAAGAAGAGCAAGCTGCGCGACAACCTGATCGAGCATGCCGAGATGGCGCGGCTGTCGAAGGTGCTCGTCACGCTCAAATGCGACGTGTCGCTGCCGGAACCGCTCGAAGACCTCGAACTCAAGGGCATCCCCGACGCACCCTTGCGCGCGTTCCTCGAACATCACGGCTTCAAGTCGCTGATCGCCAAGCTCTCCGCGGTAGCCGAGGCGCCGGTCCCCGAGTCGCCCGTCGTGGCGGACATGGACGCGGACGAGCTCTGCAAGCACGACGACTATGAGACCGTCGTCGACGAAGCCGCGCTCGACAGGTGGATCACGATCGCCCGGCATCAGGGCTGGGTCGGGATCGATACCGAGACGACCGGCATCGACGCGACGCGTGCCGATCTGGTCGGAATCAGCATGGCGCTGCATCCGAACCTCGCCTGCTACGTACCTATCGCGCATGGCGGCACCGATTTGCTCGCGGAAAACCCGGTCCAGCTCGACCGCGCGATCGTGCTGGCGAAGATGAAGCCGCTGCTGGAGGATCCGAGCATCCTGAAGATCGGCCACAATCTCAAATACGACATGATCGTGCTGGCGCGCGCCTACGCCGCCACCGGCGGCGTGACGATCGCACCGTTCGACGACACGATCCTGATGAGCTTCGATCTCGACGCGGGGCTTCACGGCCATGGCATGGACGAACTTGCCGCTACGCACCTCTCGCACACCTGCATCGCGTTCAAGGATGTAGTCGGCACCGGCAAGTCGCAGCGCACCTTTAACGAAATCGACCTCAAGGCCGCGACCCACTACGCCGCCGAGGACGCGGACGTGACGCTCCGCCTGTGGCGCCGGTTCAAGCGCCGCCTGGCCGCCGAGGGCTCGACGCGCGTCTACGAAATGGTCGATCGCCCGCTCGTCCCCGTCATCGCGCAGATGGAGATGCACGGCATCAAGGTCGACGCCGCCAAGCTGTCGAAACTCTCGACCGAGTTCGCCGGCCAGATGGCGAGCCTGGAAACCGAGATCCACGCGCTCGCCGGCGCGCCGTTCACGATCGGCAGCCCCAAACAGCTGGGCGACGTGCTGTTCGAGAAGATGGGGATCAAGGGCGGCCGCAAGGGCAAGTCCGGCGTCTATTCGACCGACGTCACCGAACTCGAGCGGATCGCCGCGGACAAGGACTCGCCCGGCGCCGGAATGGCGCGGAAGGTGCTCGACTGGCGCCAGTTGTCGAAGCTGAAATCGACCTATACCGATGCGTTGCAGGCGCAGATCAACCCGGCGACGGGCCGCGTCCATACCTCGTACAGCCTCACCGGCGCGCAGACCGGACGGCTGTCGTCGACCGATCCCAACCTCCAGAACATCCCGATCCGCACCGAGATCGGGCGCCAGATTCGCGACGCGTTCGTCGCCGAGCCCGGCAACGTCATACTCGCCGCCGATTACTCGCAGATCGAGCTTCGGCTCGCCGCGCACATGGCCAACGTCCCCGCGCTGAAGCAGGCCTTCGCGAACGGCGACGACATCCACAGCCTCACCGCGCAGGAGCTGTTCGGCGAGGTCAACCGCGACACGCGCGGCCGCGCGAAGACGATCAATTTCGCGATCCTCTACGGCATCTCGCGCTGGGGGCTCGCCGGCCGCCTCGACGTGAGCGCGGACGAAGCGCAGGCGATGATCGACCGCTATTTCGATCGCTTCCCCGGCATCTCCAGCTACATCGTCGACACCACCGAAAGCGTCCGCGCTACAGGGTTCACGACGACGCTGTTCGGGCGGAAAACGCATTTCCCGCGGATCCGCTCGAAGATCCAGCACGAACGCCAGGGCGCCGAGCGCGCCGCGATCAACGCGCCGATCCAGGGCACGAGCGCGGACATCATCAAGCGTGCGATGGTCCGGATGGGCCCCGCGCTGCTCGAAGCCGGGCTGCCCAACGTGCGCATGCTGCTCCAGGTCCACGACGAACTCGTGTTCGAACTGCCCGAGGGCGATGTCGAGGCGGCCAAGCCCGTGATCGAACGCGTGATGGCCAACGCCGCGACGCCGGCGGTGACGCTCGACGTGCCGCTCGGCATAGAAATCGGCACCGGCCTCAGCTGGGGCGCGGCGCATTGAACGCGAAGGGGGGCAGCCGGCCGCGCCCGGCTGACTCGTACCAGCGCGGCCGGCGGAGCGCTTGCTCCGACCGACGACGCGGCTTTGCCGCGACGCGACGCACCAACGGCGCCCGCCCGTGACCGAATCCACGCAGGATATCGACACGCTCGCCAAGGGCGGTCGCACCAACATCGCCGGCTTCGTCCTCCGCCTCGCCGCGCGGATCCCGTTCCTGTTCATTGCCGGCCGCATCTACGGTCCCGACCTGGTCGGCCGGTTCGCGATCGCGGTCGTCGTCGTCGAACTCGCCGCGTTGCTCGCCACGCTCGGGCTCAAGCGCGGTCTCGCGCAGGCGCTCAGCAGCGCGGATCGCCCGCACGCCAACGTCGTGTGGGATGCAATGGCGGTGGCGTTCGTCGCCTCGCTGATCGCCAGCGCCGTCCTCTGCACCTTCCCGCAGATCATGTACCCGAACAGCGCGATCACCGGGCTCGACCGGTTCCTGCCGCTGATCATCGTCGCGATCGCCTGGTCGGACGTCAGCCTCGCCGCGCTTGCCTATCGCCTTAACGTCAAGGCCGCGGTGACGGCGCGCGCGGTCGTCGAGCCATGGACGATCTCGATCGCCGCCTGGGCGTTCTCCTACTTCACGATCCGCGACGGGCTCGTGCTCAGCTACGTCGCCTCGATGACCGCCGCACTGATCGCCAGCCTCGTGCCGTTCCTGCGCAGCTACGGCGTGCCGCGCGGCTGGTCGCCGCACCTGCGCCCGCTCTATGCGCTCGCGCGCGCCAACGTGCCGCTTGCCGGCGCCGACATCCTCGAATGGGGCAGCCGCAACGTCGATCGCTTCATCCTGGGCGTGATGTTCGAGCCGAAGGTCGTCGGCATCTATTACATGGCGCAGCAGGTCGCATCCCTGCCGCAGAAGCTGAAGACCAGCTTCGATCCGATCCTCGGCCCCGTCATCACGCACAGCCTCGCGATCAACGACCGCGCCGCGATCGCCAACCAGGTCCGCCAGGTCGCGTTCTGGATCATGGCTGCGCAAGGCGGCCTTGCGCTGATGGGCTCGATTCCCGGCGAAGCGGTGATGGGCGTGGTCGGCCCACAATTCGTCGCCGGCACAGCGGCACTCGCCTTCCTGCTCACCGCCGAAGTACTCGCCTCGACCGGCGCGGTCAGCGAATCTGCGCTCGTCTACATTGCGCGCCACCGCAACCTGATGATCTCGGCAGCGATGCTCGCCTTCCAGGTCGGCCTCAGTTTTACGCTGATCTTCACGATCCGAGCGCTGGGCTATCCCGTCAACTATCAGGCGGCCGGCCCGGCCATCGCGCTGATGCTGTCGGTGGCGCTGACCTCGATCATCAAGTCGAAGCTGCTCGGCCATCTGCTGGGCGCGAACGTGTCGCCGTGGCGCTGGCCGCTGGTCTGGGCGGCGCTCGCCGCGATCGTCGTCGGGGCTGGGTTCACCGCGCTCCCCAAGCGCTACGAATGGGTCGAACTCGCGATCGGCGAGCCCGCAATCGCGGCCACCTATCTCTACATCCTGTGGAAATACGCCTTCGGCCCCGCCGATCGCGCTCTGTTCGGCAAATCGCCCGCTGTCGGCGAGGCAACGTTGCCGAACGCCGGATCACCGATCCGCTAAAGCGATCAGTATGCGCGGGCGACCGCGAACTCGACAGCTTCAACCATGGCGTCCTTGGCGGCGCCGTCGGGGAAGCCGCCGATCGAGTCGATCGCGCGCTGCCCGTAGTGGCGGGCACGCGCAAATGTGTCGTCGATCGCACGGGTCGAGCGGATGAGGCGGATCGCGTGCTGCAGATCGGCTTCGCTGTCACGGCGACCTTCGACCGCGTCCTTCCAGAACGCGCGGTCCTCGGCCGAGGCGCGCGCATAGGCGAGGATTACCGGGAGAGTCATCTTACCCTCGCGGAAGTCGTCGCCCGCATCCTTGCCCATCGTATCGGCGTCCGACACGTAATCGATCGCATCGTCGACCAGCTGGAACGCGATACCGAGGTTGCGGCCATAGGCGTCGAGCGCAGCCTCCTCGGCTTCGGTACGATCGGCAACGACCGCCGAGATTCGGCAGGCGGCGGCGAACAACGCGGCGGTCTTCGCGCCGATGATGTCGAGATACCGCTCCTCGCCGAGATCGACGCGGCGTGCGGCGGTGAGCTGGTTCACTTCGCCCTCGGCGATGACCGCGCTGGTCGAGGACAGGATCTTCAGCGCCTTCAGACTGCCGGCCTCGACCATCAGTTCGAAGCTGCGGCTGAACAGGAAATCGCCGACCAGCACGCTGGCGGGGTTGCCCCAGATGATGTTGGCGGTGCGCTTGCCGCGGCGCAGGTCGGAGCCGTCGACGACGTCGTCGTGGAGCAACGTCGCGGTGTGGATGAACTCGACCGCGGCGGCGAGCAGGTGATGCTGCGTGCCGGAATACCCGATAAGCTGCGCACTCGCGAGCGTCAGCATCGGCCGCATCCGCTTGCCGCCGCCCGCGATTAGATGACCGGCGAGTTCGGGGATCAGCGGGATTTCCGACTGCATCCGGCCGCGGATCACCGCATTGACCTGGTCCATGTCGCTAGTGACGAGTTTGACCATCGGGTCCAGCGACGGCTGGGACTCGGGATTGGGACGTAGGGTTTCGAGGCGGTGGACGGTGGCGCTCATCTTCCCGAGCCTCTGACGCCTATGCCTCTGCAAAGCAACCCTTGCCGGGTCTTGCGGAGTAGGACGCATCCCCGCAAAAGGCGGCGCGAACCAATCCGGAAGGGTGTGCGATGGCTGACGACCTGTTGAACGGATACCGCCAGAGCATCGATAATATCGATGCGGCGCTGATCCACATGCTCGCCGAGCGCTTCAAGGTGACGCAGGCGGTGGGCGTGCACAAGGCGACGCACGGCCTGCCCCCCGCCGATCCCGGCCGCGAGGAACGCCAGATCGCCCGGCTGCGCCACCTCGCGGCGGAGGCGCAGCTCGACCCTGAGTTTTCCGAAAAATTCCTGCGCTTCATCATCGACGAAGTGATCCGCCATCATGAGCGACTGGCGCACGATCCCGACGAGGCGTGAGGCAATCAGCAAATCGTATTGAATTCTACCTGTGAAACTTCTCGCGTTCGGCAACGGGGAAGAATATGGCGCAGCGCCGCAGTGCGTGAAGAAAACGTCATTCCGGCTCCACGTGCCTATCACTCGCCTGCGTGCAATCGGTTGCGAATGACGTGGCTGCGCCGATTCCTACTCGTATTGGTCCTGGCCGCTCTGGCCGTAGCGGGTTTCATGGGCTGGCTCGGCTATTTCGGTGGGCCGCTGTTTACCGATGTCTATCCGACCAGGCCGCAGCGTCCGTTTGCCGTCGTGCTGCTGACCGGCGATCTCGGCTACAAGATCGGCATGGCGCCGGAGATCGCGCAGCGGCTCGCGGCGGACGGCGTGCCGGTGGTCGCGATCAACACGCTGACCTATCTGCGCACGACGCGGACGCCTGCGAACATCACGACGCTGATCGCGCGTGCCGAACAGCGTGCGCTGCAACTCGGGCATACCGACCGGGTCGTGCTGATCGGCCAGTCGTTCGGCGCGGACATGCTGCATGTCGGACTGGTCGACCTCGCCCCCGAACTGCGCGCCAAGATCGCGAAGGTGGCGCTGATCGTGCCTGAGGACAATGTCCAGTTCCGTGCGTCGCCGAGTGAGGTCTTCGATTACTGGACGCCCACCGTCGATGCGATGCCGACCGCGCGGCGACTGACCTGGGCACCCCTGCTCTGTGTGCAGGGCGCGGAAGAGGTCGGCAGCCTATGCCCGTTGCTGACCCAGCCCAATGCGACGCGCATAGCGCTGCCGGGCGGGCACCCGCTTCACCGCGACGCCGATGCGCTCTACGAGGTGCTGGCGCGGTTCATTTTTGCGGATTGAGGATCGATCGATGAGTCCTGTGATGATGGCCCTCGCGATGGTCGCGGGCGGCTCCGCTGCGGCCTCCCCGGTGGAAGGGATCTGGCACAACCCGAAGAACAGCGTCGCGGTGAAGACCGGTGCCTGCGGGGACAGGCTGTGCGGCTGGGTCGTGCGGGCAAGCGACGAGGCGCAGGCCGACGCGCGCGATGGCGGCACGCCGAAACTGATCGGCACCGCGTTGCTCCGCGAATATCGCCCCAGCGGCCGCCGGAAATGGTCGGGCCAGATTTTCGTCCCCGACATGGGCCGCACCTTTGGGTCGACGCTGACCCTGGTCGACACGAACACGATCGACGTGAAGGGCTGCCTGATCGGCGGGTTCCTGTGCAAGACGCAGACCTGGCACCGCGGTTGACCCGATGACGACGCGTCCGTTGGTCATCAGGATCCGCGACTGGATCGCGCATCGCCGTGGCACGCTGATCGCACTCGCGGTGCTGGTCGTCGCGGTGCTTGGCTTTGCGGCGATCCACAAGCTGACCGCGGAGATCCGCCTGTCCGAAGTACGCGCGGCGTTCTCGGCGCTAGGCTGGTCGCAGCTGTCGGTGGCGATCGGGCTGACCGTCATCAGTTATATCGCACTGACCTTCTACGATTCGATCGCGTTGCAGGTGATCGGCCACCCGCTGCGGTGGCGGACAGCGGCGGTAGCATCGTTCACCAGCTACACGATCAGCCACAATCTCGGCCTGGCGATGCTGACCGGCGGGTCGGCGCGCTACCGCGTCTATAGTCGCGCCGGGCTCGACGAAGCCGGCGTCGCCCGCGTCGTCCTCATTGCCGGCGTCACGTTCTGGGCGGGAGTGATCACCGTCGCGTGCCTGTCGATGGCAGTTCATCCGGGCATGCTGCCGATCGTGAAGTGGACGATGCCGCCGCTGCTGGAGCGGGCGATCGGCATCGTCATTCCGCTCGTCATGCTGGGAATCGTCCTGCGTCATCGTCGCGGCGGGGCGATCGGGCTGCTCGGCTGGCGGCTGCCTCTGCCGAACTGGCGGCAGGCGCTCGCGCTCCTTCTGGTCTCGACCGTCGACCTCGCAGCGGCGAGCGCAGCGCTGTTCGTCCTGTTGCCCAACGCTTCGCCCGAGCTCTATCCGGTCCTGTTCCTGGGCTATGCGGTGGCGATCGTCGTCGCGCTGATCAGCCATGTCCCGGGCGGGCTCGGCGTATTCGAGGCGGTGATCATCGCAACGATGCCGCAGGACAATGCCGCGGTGCTTGCCGCCCTGCTCGCCTACCGCATCATCTATTACGTCGCGCCGCTGATCCTCGCCGCGGTGCTGATGGCGGTGCACGAGGGACGCCAGTGGCGCGGCCGAGGCACGGATCCGCTCGCGATCGCGCTGCCGCTTGCGCCCTTGTTGCTGGGCGTGCTCGTGTTCATGAGCGGCGCGATGCTGCTCGTATCGGGAGCGCTTCCCGCCGCGCCAGGCCGCATGGACGCACTCGCGACGATCCTGCCGCTGCCGATCAGCGAGATGGCGCATGTCGCGGCAAGCCTTGTCGGCGTCATGCTGCTGCTGGTCGCGCTCGGGCTCTACCGCCGGCTCGACGGCGCGTTCTGGGCGGCGCGGACGTTGCTCGTCGCCGGCGCGCTGCTGTCGATCGCGAAAGGCCTCGATTACGAGGAAGCGACGATCCTGCTGCTCACCACGGCCGCGCTGCAATGGACGCGCGCCGCGTTCTACCGGCGGACGCGGCTGACCGCCGAGCCGCTGTCGCCCGAATGGCTGGTCGGCGTCGGTGCCGCAATCGGCTTGTCGGTGCTGATCGGATTCTTCGCCTACCGCCGCGTCGGCTATTCGAGCGACCTATGGTGGCAGTTCGAGACCAATGCGAACGCCTCGCGCTTCCTGCGGACCAGCCTGGCGGTCGGGTTGTTGCTGATCGGTGCGGCGATCTGGCGGCTGTTCGCGGCGGCGGCGGTGCCGATGGTGCACGACATCCTGCCCGACGACGTCGCGGCCGCCGCGCTCGCGCATGCCGACCGCACCGACGCGATGCTCGCCTTCACCGGCGACAAGCGTTTCCTGGTGTCGGACAGCGGCGACGCGTTCCTGATGTACCAGGTCAAGGGTGCGAGCTGGATCGTGCTGGGCGATCCGGTCGGGCCGAGCGAGGCCTGGTCCGAGCTGCTCTGGGCGATCCGTGCACGCGCGGATGCCGCACAGGGCCGCCTGCTGCTCTACCAGATCGGCCTGCGCATCGTTCCGATCGCGATCGAGATGGGGCTCAAGCTCGTCAAATATGGCGAGGAGGCGACGGTCGACCTCGACGGCTTCACGCTGGAGACCCCCGAGATGCGCAGCGTGCGGAAAGCGAGCCGCGTCGCCGAGCGTGCGGGCGCGCAGTTTGCGGTCGTCCCGGCCGCCGAGATGCCCGCGATCATCCCCGAGCTTGAGGCGATCTCCGATTGGTGGCTGGCCGACAAGGACCATGCCGAGAAGAGCTTCAGCGTCGGTCGGTTCGATCCGGAGTATATGGCCAAGTTCGACTGCGCCGTGGTGCGGATCGACGGCAAGGTCGTTGCCTTTGCCAATGTCTGGGGTACGCCGAACAGGCAGGAGCTGTCGGTCGATCTGATGCGCCATGCCGAGGACATGCCGCAGGGCGGCATGGACTTTCTGTTCACGCGGCTGATGCTGTGGGGGCACGAGCATGGGTATCGCCACTTTTCGCTGGGGATGGCGCCGCTGTCGGGGATCGAGGCGCGGCGGCTCTCGCCGACCTGGTCGAAGGTGGCCGCATTCCTGTTCCGCCACGGTGAGCGTTTCTACGGGTTTGCCGGGCTGCGCGCGTACAAGGAGAAGTTCAGGCCGAACTGGACGCCGCGCTACATCGCGTCGCCAGGCGGCACGTCCTTGCTGCGCGGACTGATCGATTTGCGGGCTTTGGTGAGCCGGTAAGGCTTGCTAGGGCAGCCGCATGAGCTTCCTCCTGGCAATCGAAGGCGCCGACGGCGCGGGCAAGGCCACTGCCTCGGCACTGGTGGTCGAGCAGTTGCGCGCCGCGGGCCGCACCGCCGACGTCGTGTCGTTCCCGCGCTATACCGAGACGGTTGGCGGCTGGGCGCTCGGCGCGATGCTGGCGGGGACGCTGCCGCGCGGCACCCCGCCCAAGGCAGCAGCGGTACTGTATGCGCTCGATCGCATGGAATCGCGCGAGCATCTGCTGGCGACGATGGCCGCCAACGAGGTCGTGGTCTTCGATCGCTATATCGCCTCGAACATGGCCTATCAGGCGGCGCAGCTTCCCCCGCATGAGGCGGACGCCATGATGACGTGGATCGCCGACCTGGAGACGAACTCGTTCGCGCTGCCGAAACCCGATCTCTCGGTATATCTCGACACCCCCGCCGACATCGCCCGCGGGCTGATCCTGAAGAAACGCAAGCGGTCCTACACCGACGACGCGTTCGATGCGTATGAGGCGGATACCGGGCTGCAGGACCGGGTACGGACGAATTATGCGGCGATGGCCGAGGCGGGTTTGCTCGGGCGATGGGCGACGGTGTCGACCGTGGCGAACGGCGCGTCGCGACTGCCGGCCGACATCGCGGCGGAGATCGTCGCGCTCCTCGCCTGAGCCCGCTGTACGTCCCTTACTCTACCGTCCGTCATCCTGACGAAAGTCAGGACCCAGAGCCACCTAGTACGCCGCCCGTAACCCTGGGTCCTGACGTTCGTCAGGATGACGGAGAGAGTGTGGGTGCCCCGTGTCACAAATCCCGGTATTCGTTTCGAAACCCCTGCTTACGTAGCGCGACTGTACCCAGAACGTGACGATCCAGGCGGCCAATCCCGGTCTGATCCTCGCCACGCCGAGTGACCCGCGCACGATCGGACTTATCTTCCGCATCCGACAATAGCTATGAGGGCGGCCATGACCGTGCCGCCCGACCCCGCCCTCCATGCCACGATCCTGCTTGCCAAGGACCGGACCGGTCGCGTCGGCGCCGACCGGATCGCGCTGCTCCGCGCGATCCGCGACGGTGGCTCGATCACCAGCGCGGCGAAGGTCGTGGGGCTTAGCTACAAGGCGGCGTGGGACGCGGTTCAGGTCATGAACAACCTGTTCGATCGCCCGCTCGTTCTCCCCGCGGCGGGCGGAAAGGATGGCGGCGCGAGCCCGATAACCGCGGCAGGCATCGCCGTGCTCGACGGCTATGCCGTGGCGGAGGCCGAGCTCGCCAGCGCGATGGCGCGGATCGAGGCGAGCGTATCGAACGGGCTGTCGTTGAAGCCTTTGCTGTGGGGAATCGGAATGAAGACGAGCGCGCGCAACGTGCTGCGCGGCACCGTGTCGCGCGTGACGCCGGGCACGATCGATGCCGAGGTGACGCTGGCCGTTGCCGAAGGCGTGGAGATCGTCGCAACGATCACGCGGAGCAGTGCCGAGGATCTGGGGCTGGTGCCGGGCGCGACCGCATTGGCGTTGATCAAGTCGAGCTTCGTCATTCTCGCGCGCGGGGACGACAGTTTACGAACATCGGCGCGCAACACGCTGGCCGGGACGGTGATCGCACGGGAGGACAGTGCGATCTCCAGCGAGGTGACGCTGGAACTGACGCCCGGCAAGACGCTGACCGCCACGTTGACCAAGGAGAGCGCGGAGGCGCTCGACCTGCAGATCGGCACGCGGTCACTGGCGCTGATCAAGGCGAGCCACGTGATTCTCGCGGTGGAGTAAATCCCGTCACGACAAACTCGCAATACGCCCGATGCTTCGCACTTCGCCCGACCGCGCCCCACGCCCACACCCGTCATCCTGACGAAAGTCAGGATCCAGAGCCAAGCAGGACGCAGCGCGTAACCCAGGATCCTGACTTTCGTCAGGATGACGGACGGTAAGTCAGTGCCGGGTTGCCGCCCCAATCCATCATAGGTCGAGCCGGCACGGAGCCATCAGGCTGAAACCATTCCTAACTTTTCTGTCATGCACCGATTCCGCATTGCAGCACACGTAAACGTCATTACTTAGCACGCTAATGACTTCCTCTCGCGTCCTCCTCGAATCGTCCTACGCTCGCACCCTCTTGCCGCTCGCCAAGATGTGGCGGCGGGCAGCTGACCGGGCGTTGCGCGACATGGCCGTGTCGGCGTCGATCGGCTGGACATTGGTACAGGTAGGGCGGCTCGGCGACGACGTCCGCCAGACCGACCTGGCGAACGAGCTCGACGTGACGCAGGCCTCGCTGGTCCGCTCGATCGATCAGATGTCGGCTGCCAACCTCGTCGAGCGCCACCGCGACCCCGCCGACGCACGCGTCAGCCGTATCCGCCTGACCGATCACGGCCGCGCGCTCGTGACCACGATCGAGGCGAAGTTCGCAAGCCTGCGCGCGGCAATGCTCGACGACGTGTCTGACGACGATCTCGTCACCGCGTTGCGCGTCGCAGAGCGGCTCGGCGCCCGCTTCACCGCGGATCACGCGCGATGAACCTCACCCGGTTCGGCGGGAAGGAAGCGCTCTTCTCCGTCAAATGCCTGATCGCCGCGTTCCTGGCCTATTACATCGCGCTCAGGATCGGGCTGACACGTCCCTATTGGGCGGTGACGACGTCGTACATCGTCGCGCAGCCGCTGGCCGGCGCGGTGCTGTCGAAGGCGGTGTTCCGTGTCGCCGGCACGGTACTCGGTGCGGCTGCGGCGGTGGTCCTGGTGCCGAACCTGGTCAACGCGCCCGAACTTCTTTCGCTCGGCCTCGCGCTGTGGCTGGGGCTGTGCCTGTATATCTCGCTGCTCGACCGGACGCCGCGTGCGTATCTGTTCCTGCTCGCAGGCTATACCGCGAGCATCATCGGGTTTCCGTCGGTCACCACGCCGGGTGCGGTGTTCACGATCGCCGCCTTGCGCGTGCAGGAGATCACGATCGGCATTCTGTGCGGAAGCCTGATCCACGGCTTCGTCTTCCCGCAGACCGTGACCGCGACGCTGCTCGCGCGGATCGACGCGATCCTGGCCGATGCGGAACGCTGGTCGCGAGACTCGCTGGCCGGGGCGTCGGATGCCACGCTCGACCGCGATCGCCGGCGGCTCGCGCTCGACATCAACGAGCTTCACCAATTGTCGATCCACCTGCCGTTCGACACTGCCCGCCTGTTGCCACGCACGCGGACTTTGCGCGCGTTACAGGCGGAGTTGTCGATGCTGCTGCCCTTGGCAAGCGCCGTCGATGATCGGATCGTGGAACTCAAGCGCGGCGCCGATGCGCCCCGCCCGGAAGCACTGGCGTTGATAGAGGACGTTCGCGAATGGCTGCGCGATCCCCCGACCGTGGCGGAGCGTGGCCCGACCGCGGACGCCTTGATCGAACGCGCCCGCGTCCTCGAGCCCGTGGTGGGCGACACGCTGATCTGGCGCGATGCGTTGCGGCTCAGCCTGCTCGCGCGGTTGGCCGAACTGGTCGACGCGCACCGCAACGCGCGCGACCTGCGCGACCAGATGCGCTCGCCGTCGCGCGCGCCGGTCACGCCTGCGGTCGCGCGGTTACTGGCCCGGATCGCCAAGCGACCGCTGCACCGCGACCGTGGGATCGCGCTCCGCGCCGCTGCCGGCACCGTCGCGACGATCCTGCTCGGCTGCATCTTCTGGATCGGTACCGGCTGGGCGGACGGCGCCGGCGCCGTGCTGATCGCCGGCGTGTGCTGCGCGCTGTTCGGCAACAGCGACAACCCCGCACCCTCCATCCTGGCGTTCTTCTACGGAACGATCGTCGGGCTCGTCATCTCGGCCGTCTACGCGTTCACGATCCTGCCGCGCGTGACCGATTTCGTGACGCTTGCCGCAGTGCTGGCCCCGCCAATGCTGATCGGGGGAATGTTCCTCGCGCGCCCGGCGACCTTGCTGATGACGCTTGGCGCGCTGCTCGGCGCGCTGAACACGGTCGGGCTCAACGACCGGTTCGGCGGCAGCTTCGATGCGTTCCTCAACGGCGGCATCGCGCAGTTGATCGGCACGCTGTTCGCGGTCGTTACCGTCGGCCTGTTCCAGACGATCGGCGCGGATACGAGCGCGCGGCGACTGATCCGCGCGGGCTGGCGCGAACTGGCCGCACGCAGCGACTCGATGAGCCGCCCCGACGCCGCGGGTTGGATCGCGCGGATGCTGGATCGCATCGGCCTGCTCGCCCCGCGGCTTGCGTTGCAGGGCGAGGATCCCGGCAAGCCCCTGCTAGATGCATTGACCGATCTGCGCGTCGGCGTCGCGGTCGGCGAACTCAAGCAATTGCGGATGGATGGCTCGATCGACGAGGCCGCGGTGATCACGCCGGTCCTGCGTGGTATCGGCGCGCATTACCGTGCGTTGCGTCCGGATGAGCCCGCGCCGCCCGAACCCGATCTGCTCGCCGGAATCGATGCCGCGATGACCGGTTTCGCGACCAGCACGCCCGATCGTCACCGCACCGGCGTGCTCGCGCTGACGTCGCTGCGCCGCAATCTCTTCCCCTCGGCGCCAGCATACGGAGCGGCCGCATGACCGGCGAAATCTCGATCGGCGGCGTCTACCTGCCGAGCATCCTGCTGCTCGCCGTCGCCGCCGTCATCCTCACCGGCATCGCCACGCGGCTGCTCGCGTTCGCCGGCGCCTACCGCGCGGTGACGTACCGACCGCTCGTCGACCTCGCGCTGTTCATCCTCATCCTCGGGCTGCTCGCCCTGCTGACCGGACCTTCCGCATGACCTCTTCCCGCCTCAAATCGCTGTTCGCTCCGCTGGGTCGCTCGGCCGTCACGCTGATCATCGTCGCGCTCGCGGTGCTGGTCGCGCTGTGGCTGTGGAAGCGGTACGAGACCGATCCGTGGACGCGCGACGGCCATATCCGCGCCGATATCGTCCGCGTGACCCCCGACGTCGCCGGCCTCGTCACGCAGGTCGCGGTGCACGACAACCAGGCGGTGAAGCCCGGCGACGTGCTGTTCGTCGTCGATCGCCCGCGCTTCCAGCTGACGCTGGCGCAGTCGGACGCTTCGATCGCAAGCGCGCGCGCGACGCTGCTGCAAGCGCGGCGGGAGTCCCAGCGCGATCTGGCACTCGGCGATCTGGTCGCCAAGGAAACGCACGAGCAGAACGTCGCGCGCGTCGCCACCGCCTCCGCGTCGCTCGCGCAGGCGCAGAGCGCGCGCTCGACCGCCGCGCTCAACCTCGCGCGGACGACGGTGCGCGCGACGGTGCACGGGATCGTCACCAACCTCGATCTCCACCCCGGCGATTACATCGCGACGGGCGCGCAGGCGATGGCGCTGGTCGACACCGATTCGCTGCGCGTCGAAGGCTATTTCGAGGAAACCAAGCTTGGCAGCATCCGCGTCGGCGACCCGGTCGTCGTCCACCTGATGGGCGAACCGCAGGCCTTGCACGGTCGCGTCGACAGCATCGCCGCGGGGATCAACGACAGCGAGCGGACCAACACGACCAACCTGCTGCCCAACGTGAACCCGACCTTCAACTGGGTGCGGCTGGCGCAGCGTATCCCGGTGCGGGTAAAGCTCACCAGCGTGCCGAAGGGGACGCAGCTGATCGTCGGGCGGACGGCGACGGTGACGGTGCAGCCGCGGGTCCAGCCGGGGGCGACGTCGTGATGCACGCGCGTTTTTCGCCCACCGCCCTTTCTCCCCTCCGTGATCCTGAAGCCCCCCTCCGTCATCCTGACGAAAGTCAGGATCCAGGGTTAAGGGCGACGCCGTTCGTGGCTCTGGATCCTGACTTTCGTCAGGATGACGGCGTGAAAGGCGCCGGCGCGCGCCACCGCGGTCTCGCCGCCGCGATTGCCTCGCTCGCGCTCGCCGCCTGCACCACCGCCGGCCCGAACTACGCGCTCCCCGACGCCGCCGTCGTCAACCGTCCCTCCGCGCAAGGCGCCTTCGACAGCGGCAACGAACAGGCGTTCGCCAACACCCCGCTCCCCGATCGTTGGTGGCAGCTCTATGGCGACGCGCGCCTCGACGCGTTCGTCACCGAAGCGCTCGCGGCCAACACCGATCTGCGCGCCGCCGACGCGAACCTGCGCCGCGCCGACGCGGTCGTCGCCGAAGTCGCGGCGGGCCGGACGCTGTCGACCGCCCTCGGCGGCGGCACATCGCTCGACCGCCCCTACACGACTGGCGGCACCCTGCCCGGCACGCTCGACTACAACCTCGGCATCACGCTCGCCTACCCGCTCGACCTGTCGGGGCGCATCCGTCGCGCGATCGAGGCGGCGCAAGGCGACGCCGAGGCGGTCGCCGCCGCGCGCGACAATGTCCGCGTGACCGTCGCCGCCGAAACCGCGCGCAGCTACGCGACCGCGTGCACCGCCAATATGGTGCTCGCCGCGAACACCCGCATCCTGACGCTGCAACGCCAGACGCTGAACGTCACCCAGCGCCTGCAACGCGGCGGCCGCGGCACCGCGTTCGACGTGACGCGCGCACGGACCGCGGTCGACCAGAGCGAGGCGCTGATCCCGTCGCAGGTCGCGACGCGCACGGCCGCGCTGTACCGGCTCGCCACGCTGATGGGCCGCACCCCCGCCGGTTATCCGCGGGACGTCGAGACCTGCGCCAAACCGCCCGCCCTCAATCGGCCGCTGCCGATCGGTGACGGCAGCGCACTGATCCTGCGCCGTCCCGACATCCGCCAGGCCGAGCGCTCGCTCGCCGCCGCGACCGCGCGGATCGGCGTCGCCACCGCCAACCTCTATCCGCAGGTCAGCCTCGGCGGATCGGCCGGGTTCACCGGACCCGTCTCGTCGCTCGGCTCGACCAACGCGTTCCATCTCGGGCTCGGACCGCTGATCAGCTGGAGCTTCCCCAACCGCCCGATCATCCGCGCGCAGATCGCGCAGGCCGGCGCGAGCGCAGACCAGGCACTCGCGCAGTTCGATTCCACCACGCTCGAAGCATTGCGCCAGACCGAGACCGCGCTCTCCGCCTATGCCCGAGAGGGCGATCGCAACGCAGCACTCCGTCGCGCGCAGGCGAGCGCGGCCCGCGCGGCGGATCAGGCCGGCACGCTCTACCGCTTCGGCCGCACGGATTTCCTGTCGCTGCTGACCGCGCAGGCCGCGCTCACCACCGCGCAGGCCAACCTCGCCGCCTCCGACGCGCTGCTCGTCGATAGCCAGGTCGACGTCTTCAAGGCGCTCGGCGGGGGGTGGCAGAGTTGAGGCTGCGTCGCCGCGGGCTGGCGTCGATCAACAGCGAGATCCGCGACGGCATCATGCCCGCCGCCGACACGATCGCGCGTGTCGCCCAGGACCCGGACGCGCTGCCGCATACGCCCAGCAACTACCGCGTCACCGCGCTGATCATCGCCTGCGCGCTGTTCATGGAGCAGATGGACTCGACCGTGCTCGCGACCGCGCTGCCGACGATGGCGCGCGATTTCGGCGTGCCAGCGACCAGCATGAGTTCGGCGCTGACGTCATATCTGCTGGCGCTCGCGATCTTCATTCCCGCCAGCGGACGCTTGGCGGACCGGTTCGGCTCGCGCACGATCTTCCGCGCGGCGATCCTGATCTTCGTCGGCGGATCGATGCTGTGTGGCCAGGCGACCAGCCTGCCGTTCATGATGGCCGCGCGTTTCGTGCAGGGTCTGGGCGGGGCGATGATGATCCCGATCGGCCGCCTCGTCCTGCTGCGCAGCGTCGCCAAGGAGGACATGGTCCAGGCGATGTCGTGGCTGATCATGCCCGCGCTGATCGGCCCGATCCTGGGCCCGCCGGTCGGCGGCGCGATCGTGACGTATCTCGACTGGCGCTGGATCTTCTATCTCAACGTCCCGATCGGCCTGCTCGGCGTGGTGCTGGTGACCCGCTTCATCGGCGAGGTCCGCGAGGACAAACCGGCGCGGTTCGACGTGCCCGGGTTCCTCCTGTCGGGCGTGTCGCTCGGCTGCCTGTTGTTCGGGTTCGAGATGACCAGCCGCACCGGCGAACTGTCACGCGCGATCGCCCTGATCGCGGTCGGGCTCGTCGCTGGCGTCGCCTATATCCGTCACGCCAAGCGCCGCAGCGATCCGATCCTCGACCTGTCGCTGATGCGAATCCCCACCTTCCGCCTGTCGGTGATCGGTGGCTCGCTGACGCGCATCACGCAGGGCGCGCAGCCGTTCCTGCTGCCGATGATGCTCCAGCTCGGCTTCGGCATGACCGCGGCGGCGAGCGGCGCGATCACGATCGCCGGCGCGATCGGCTCGCTGATGATGAAGAGCCTCGCACCCCGCATCCTGCGCCGCTTCGGGTTCCGCAACAGCCTGATCGTCGGCGGTCTCTGCGCGAGTTCGGGCTATGCGGTCGCCGGCCTCTTCCGCCCCGACTGGCCGATCCCGGCGATCTTCGGCGTGCTCATGATCTCGGGCTTCTTCATGTCGTTCCAGTTCTCGGCGTACAACACGATCGCCTATGACGAGATCCCGTCGTCGCGGATGAGCAGCGCGACCAGCTTCTATGCGACGTTCCAGCAACTGATGCTGTCGCTCGGCATCTGCGTCGGCGCGGCGTCGCTGCATGTCGGGATGCTGGGCACGGGTGCGACACGCCCCGCACTTGCCGACTTTACGCTGGCGTTCCTGGTGGTGACGGCGGTGTCGGCCTCCGCGACGATCTGGAACTTACGGTTCGCGAAGGATGCGGGGGCGGAGCTGAGCGGGCACAAGGCCTGACACCCCCTCCGTCATCCTGACGCCCCCTCCGTCATCCTGACGCCCCGCTCCGTCATCCTGACGAAAGTCAGGATCCAGAGCCAGGAACGACACCGCATGTTACTCTGGATCCTGACTTTCGTCAGGATGACGGTGGCGTCAGCATGACGTGGGGCGTGAGGGTGACGTGCCGCGTCAGAATGACTTTGGCGCCGGCAACGACGGCCGCGACAACACCGACACATGCTCCCCCGGCTCGACGAACATCCCGTGCGACTCCGCCCAGCGGCCCGCCTTCTCGCTCGCGGTCAGCATCGTCAGGAACGGGCTGAGCAACAGCCCCAGCGTCACCGGCGCAAGCCACGCCGCGGTGACCGGCGCGAACGGCGTTACCAGCAACAGCGCCACGCCCACCCCGACATGCCAGCGATAGCGCGGCATCACGTCCGCCAGCGACAGTTCATGCGCATCGCGGTTCTGCGGCGCCCAGCCGGACTTGCGGCCCATCAGGATCCCGACCAGATCGATCGTCTGCGTCAGCGCGATCACCGGCGCGGACAGCATCGAGAAGGGCACGTCGATCAGCACCGACCGGACGATCCCGCGCCGCCCGCCGAACCCAGCACGCCGCTCGGCATCCGAGAACGCCCAGATCACGCTCAACAGCTTTGGCCCGAACAGCAACAATAGCGTCACCGCCAGCACCTGGAGCGAGGTCTGCGCCTCGACGATGTTGCGCTCGCCAATCAGCGCCTGCACCACGCTCGTCGCGATCATCAGCAGCCACACCGGCGAGGTGATGAACGCCGACGCGCCCATCAGCAATTGCAGCCGGTTGATCCAGTGGAACCCCGACGACGTCAACAGGCTGAGATGCTGGATATTCCCCTGCGCCCAGCGTCGATCGCGCACCGCGGCGTCGATCAGAGTCGGCGGATATTCCTCGAACGTCTCCTCGGTCATCAGCATGTGGACACGCCAGCCGCGCCGCCGCAGCAGCGCCGCCTCGACCATGTCGTGGCTCATGATGACGCCGCCGAACGGCGCGCGGCCGGGAAGGTCGGGCAGCCCGCAACTGCTCGCGAACGCCTCGATCCGTATCAGCGCATTATGCCCCCAGAAGGTCGCCTCCGACCCCGACCACCAGACGAGCCCCGCGGTCGAGATCGGGCCGTACAACCGGCTGGCGAACTGCATCCACCGCTGGAAAAACGTCACGCCGTTGATCACCGCGGGTACGGTCTGCAGCAGCGCCACCGCAGGCCGGCGTTCTAGCACCTGCGCCATGCCGATGATCGTGTTGCCGCCCATCAGACTGTCCGCGTCGAGCATCAGCATATAACGATAGCCGCCGCCGAACCGCCGGATCCACTCGGCCACGTTGCCCGGTTTGCGCCCGACGTTCACCGTCCGGCGGCGGTAATAGAGCGCGCAGTCGATCGTCGGTGCCAGCGCCTGCCACGCGGCGATCTCGGACGCCTCCGCCGCTTCGCCCGAATCGCTCAGGATGAAGATGTCGAACCGATCGGCGACACCGCCCGCGGCGATCGCGCGCGCCATCCAGGCGATGCGTTCGAATACGGCCGCGATGTCCTCGTTGTGGACCGGCATCAGGATCGCGGTGCGGCCTTCGAGCGGTTCGGACTGGCGCGGCGTGGGCACGAACCCCGGATGCCCGCCCGTCATCAGCAGCAAGAAGCCGATCGCCGCATTCATGAAGCCGAACGCGATCCACGCGAACAGCGGGAAGAACAGCGCCAGCAGCGCGCCGTCCCACAGGCTGAGCCCATCGGCGAGCAGCGATTCCTGCACCGCGGACGAAGCCGCAGTGGCCAGCAACCCGGTCATCAGCACGAGGATGATCCGGCGTGCCAGCATGTCGTCCGAGGACACTACCATCCCCGGTCCCGGCTCGGGCGCGGTCCAGGGCGGCGGCGGACCGTCGAACCGCTGCGGCGGCATTTCGATCGGCGATTCGCCGGGCATCATGGCCGAGTTCGCCTGCATCAGAAGATCGGGGTCAGGACGGTTTCGCTGAGCGCGCGGCCGCCGCGCGTGAGGAACAGCCGGACGTCGGCAGGGCCCTGAGCATCGGGGGCGATGTCCGCCGTGATCCGCCAGCGGTTCTTCTGGCCGACGACCGGATAGGCCGCACTTGCGAGCACCTTGCCGCGAACGACGTCGATCTTGGGCGTGACTCCGCTCTGCCGATCGAGGCCGGCAAGCGCGTCGCCGAGAAAATCGACCACGAGCTTCCTTGCCCCCTTCACCGGCTCCGCCCCCGGTCGGCCGGCGACGCCCTGCCAGCAATCGACGACATGCGCCGCACTCGCGACCGCGGTCGGATCGGTCGATCGCCACGACAAAGTATAGTCGAACTGCAACCGCTGGCCGGCCTTGGCAGGCGCCGCGGGCGTCCAGAACGAGACGACATTGTCGACCGTCTCGCTGTTGGTCGGGAATGCATAGAGCATCACCGCGCCCTTGCCCCAATCGCCCTGCGGCTGGACCCACAGGTTCGGCCGGCGATCGTAGAACGCGCCATCATCCTGGTAATGATCGAAATTGCGGTCGCGCTGGATCAGCCCGAAGCCCTTGGGTGCTTGGTCCGCGAAGCTGTCGAGCGTCTCGTGCGGCGGGTTGTTGAGCGGCCGCCAGATGCGCTCGCCCGCGCCGGTGAGCAGCGCGAGACCGTCCGAATCGTGGATCTCGGGACGCCAGTCGACCGCAGCGGCGCGGTTGCCCTCGCCGTACCAGAACATGCTGGTGGCCGGCGCGATGCCGAGCCGCTCGATGTCGCGGCGGACGTTGAGGACGCTGGACACTTTCTGCTCGACGCCGGCCCCCGCGACGTGCCTCGACTCGAACCGGTACGCGCCGGTTACGCTGGCCCCGTCCATCAGCGCGTAGATCGTGTAGGCGTCGGCGCCGGTGCGCTCGATCCAGAATTCGGTGAAGTCCGGGAACTCCTCGCGACCGGGAAGCCCCGTGTTGATCGCAAGGCCGCGCGCGGACAGGCCATATTGGTCCTGCGCGCCGGCGGTGCGGAAATAGGATGCGCCCTGGAACGCCATCCAGTCGCTCGTCCCGCCCGGCGCCATCGCGCGGAAGCCGGCGATGCCAAGCGCCGCGGCATGGCCTTCCTCCGCCTCGAACAAGTCGCGCGCGAAGTCGATGCGGCGCGCCTGCCCGCTCTCGACGACGTTGATCGCGACGGGCGTGGGGGCGTAGCGGCCGAGCGGGAACAGGCGGATACCGCCGGCCAGCGTCTTGTCGGCGCGGAAGCGGATGCTCCCGACCTTGTCGTAATCGATCGCGGCGGCCGCGGCGACCTTTGCGGGCGCGCTGTACGGCTTTGTGGCCAGCGTCGCGGCGCGTTGCTGGAGCGCCTCCCACGAGAACGGCGTCGCCTTCCCGGGTGCCGTTCGCATCGCCGCGGCGGCCTGCGGGAGGACACCCAACAGACCCAGCGCGGTCATCACTTCGCGTCGACCGATCATGCGGAACGCTCCCTTGTCGTCATCATGCTGCAATGCGGTAGCATAAGGCCATCGCGCGCGCGCGTCGACAGGTCCCGCCCCCGGCGCGCCCTATCGCGCGACGCGGCGCCAGCGCGCGCTGATCGGGACCCGGTCATGGATATGCCCGCCGACGATCACGAGCATCGCGCCGGCACTCGCGCAGAGGAAGCCGATCATCGCGAGCACGACCGCCAGGGCCCCGTCCGCCGGATGCAGACGAGCCAACGCGTGGAGCGCGGTAACGGCGATCGCGAGCGACAGGACGCCGCCCGCGCGCAGGCTGAGATCGGTACGGAAGCGGGAAGCGTCGGTCATGCGACACCCCAGCTATCGACCGCCGCATAAGCGTTCGAGATCGATATCGCGGGGGCACCATAGTCTTCGCATAGTGCGCGACGTCGTCATCTCGACGCTTGGGGCGGGTCACGAACCCACGCCCCCTTGTTCTCCCGAGAAGGCGGGAGCCCAGTCTGGGTCCCCGCCTTCGCGGGGACACATGCTGTCTGGTCGGCTCAGGCGTCGACGAGCAGCCGGTATCCGACGCCGAGTTCGTTCGCGATCACGCTGCCGACGCCGCCCGCGCCTTCCAGCTTCTGCCGCAGGTTGCGCACGACGATGCGGAGATATTCGATCCGCCGGTCATGGTCCGTCGGCCACGCCGCCTCCAGGATCCGCTGGTGAGTCACCACCCGGCCGGGATGCGCCGCGAGTGCCGACAGCACGTCGAACTCCTTGCGGGTCAGATGCGCCTCCTCATCCCCGCGCCGCACCAGCCGATGTTCGAAATCGATCTCGACGCCGTGCGCGCGCAGGATCGTCGGTCGCGCCGTCGTCTCGCCCCGACCGCGCAACGCCACGCGCAGCCGCGCGAGCAGCTCCTCGGTATCGAACGGTTTGGTGACGTAGTCCTCGGCGCCGAGATCGAGCGCGGCGACCTTCTGGTCGGTCGCCTCGCGCGCCGACACGACCAGCACGATCGGATCGCCGAGCTTCTTCAACAGCGGTACCAGCTCCAGGCCGTCGCGATCGGGCAGCCCGAGATCGAGCAGCACCGCGGTCAACGGCCGGCTGCCTGCGACCCGCAACGCCTCGCGCGCGTCGACCGCCTCCTCGACGCCATACCCTGCCCGCTCCAGCGTGTTGCGCAGCAGCCGCCGGATATGCAGCTCGTCGTCTACGATCAAGATGGTCTGTCCGCTCACACATTCGCTCCATCGGTCTCGCGGACGAGCAGGTCCTGGGGAAAGCACAACGAGAACCGCGCACCGGTCCGGTCTTCGCGGTTGCCCGCCTCGACCCCCATTCCCATCGCTTCGGCGAACGCCTTTACGATCGCAAGCCCCAGCCCGGTCCCGCCGATCGCGCGGTCGGAGCCTTCGAGGCGGCGGAACGTCTCGAACACCTCCTTCTCGCGCCCGGGCGGCAGACCAGGCCCCTGGTCGATCACCGACAGCCGGAGCATCCCGAAGCGGTGTTCGGCGCGCACCACGATCGGCGTGCCGGGGTCGGCATAGCGCCCGGCATTGTCGAGCAGGTTGAGCAGGCAGTGGTGGAGCAGTTGCGGATCGATGCGGACCAGCGGCAGGTTCGGCGCGACGTCGAGGTCGATCGCATGCCCCTCGAGCACGCGCTTGGTATCGTGGACCGCGCCGGCAACCGCATCGGTCAGGTCGGTCGGCTCGAGCCGGAGCCGTAGCGCGCCCGCCTCGACGCGCGCCATGTCGAGCAGATTGCCGACGAACCGGTTGAGCCGCGCCGCCTCGCTCTCGATCGTGGCGATCAGTTCGGGGGTGACGCCGCGGTGGAGTTCCGCCGCCGCCGCCATCACCGAGGTCAGCGGCGTGCGCAGGTCGTGGCTGACCGACGACAGCAAAGCCTGCCGCAACCGATCGCGCTCGCGCACCGCATCGACATCGCGCATCTCGACCTCCAGCCGCGCGCGTTCGAGCACCAGCGACGCCTGATCAACCAGGCTCATCAGCAGCGGCAGCTGGTCCGATCGCACCGGATCGCCGCCCATGTCGCGCGCGAGGCCGAGCACCGCCAGCGTCCGCTCGCCCGATCGCAGCGGCTGGAAGAACCATTCGGATGCCGCGAGCGTGCTGGACCCGCGCCCCGCCGGCGCGCCATTGTCATAGGCCCATTGCGCAGCGGCCATCTCCATCGTCTCGAGCCGATAGTCCGCGCCGTTCGCCGCCTGCACGGCAAGGCCCGGATCTTCGGCGACGAGGATGACCGCGCGCACGTCGAACAGCCGCCCGATCTCCTCGCAGATCGCGCGGGCGAGCGCGACGGGCTCGTTCAGCGAGGTCATCTGGCGCAGGAACCCGGCGAGCGCGGCGTTGGTGCGCGCGCTGGCGACGGCGATATCGGCCTGCGCGCGGACCCGAGAGGTGAGCTGGCTGGTCACGAACGCGATGCCGAGCAGCACCAGGATCGAGATCACGTTTTCCGGGTTGCTGATCGTCAGCGTGCCGGTCGGCGGCAGGAAGAAGAAGTTGTACGCGACCGACGAGGCGATCCCCGCGAACAGACCGGTGCGCAGGCCGAACAGGCTGGCTGCCGCCATCACCGGCAGCAGATACAGGAGCGCGACGTTGCCAAGGTTGAGGATGTGGAACAGCGCGCTGGCCACGCCAGTGACGCCCGCCACCATCGCCGTCGTCCAGGCATAGCCCGCCTTGCTGCCCCAGCCGCCGACATGTCTCCGCCGGCCCCGCGTGGCGGTGCCCCCCTCCATCGGCAGGACATGCACCGCGATCCCCGGCGTCTCGCGCACCATCTGGTCGACGACCGAGCCGTGGCGCAGCTCGAACAGCCGCGACCGGGTCGACTTGCCGACCACCAGCTGCGTCGCGCGCGCCTCGGTCGTGAAGGTCTTGAGGCCGTCGACCACCGAGGCCGCGGGGACGGTGGCGACGTCGCCACCGAGCTGCGTCGCCAGGTTGAACACACCGGCGAGCTGGCGGTGCTCCGCCTCGCCAAAGCCCTGCGCACGCGGGGTCTCGATATACACCGCGGTCCAGGGTGCGTGCATCGCATCCGCGATCCGCTTGGTCGCGCGGACGAGGCCGAGCGCGCCGGGCAGTTCGCTGATCGCCACGACGATCCGCTCGCCGCCCGCCCAGGTGCCGCCGACGCCGAGCGCACGGACATGTTCGAGCATCTGCGCATCGACCGCCTGCGCCGCACGCCGCAGCGCGAGTTCGCGCAGCGCGGACAGGTTCGACTTCGAGAAGAAGTGCGCCAGCGCGCGCGTCGCCTCCTGGGGCAGATAGACCTTGCCCGCCTTCAGTCGCTCGATCAGCTCGTCGGGCGGGATGTCGACGACTTCGATCTCGGCCGCCTCGACGATGCTGTCGGGGACGGTCTCGCGGACACGCACGCGCGTGAACGACGCGACGACGTCGTTGAGGCTCTCGATATGCTGGATGTTGATCGTCGAATAGACGTCGATGCCCGCGGCCAGCAACTCCTCGACATCCTGATAGCGTTTGGGATGGCGGCTGCCGGGCGCATTGGTATGCGCGAGTTCGTCGACCAGGACGAGCGTCGGCGCGCGCGCGAGGATCGCGTCGAGATCCATCTCGTCGAGCGTCCGCCCCTCATAGGGGATCGGCTTGCGCGGCATAATCTCGTGCCCGCGGGTGAGCGCCGCCGTTTCGACCCGGCCATGCGTCTCGACCACGCCGATGACGATGTCGACGCCCGCGCGACGGCGTTCGGCGCCTTCGGAGAGCATCTCGAACGTCTTGCCGACCCCGGGCGCGGCGCCGAGGAAGATCTTCAGACGGCCGCGACCCTCCTGCGACGCCTGTCGCAGAAGGGCCTCCGGCGATGGTCGTGTGTCGTCGTTCAACGCGCGCCCGTTGCGTGCTGCCCGGTTGCGTCGAGGGCGCGGTTGAGGGCCAGGACGTTGACGCGCGGTTCGCCGAGGATGCCGAACAGCGCGCCGTCGACATTGGCGGCCACCAGCGCGCGCACCCGGTCTGCGGGCAGATTGCGGACGCGGGTGACGCGCGCAACCTGCGCATAGGCCGAGGCGGGCGACAGATCGGGGTCGAGCCCCGAGCCGGACGCGGTGGCGAGATCGGCGGGAAGCGGCCCGGTCACACCTTCCGCGCGACGCTTGGCGACATCGGCCTTGATCCGATCGACGAGCGCCTGGCTGGTCGGCCCGAGGTTCGACCCCGACGAGGCGAGCGCGTCATAGCCCTTGCCGGCCGCAGAGGGACGAGTCTGGAAATAGCGATCGGTGGTGAACGCCTGCCCGACCACGGTCGAGCCGATCGCCTTGCCGTCGGCGACGACGAGGCTGCCGTTCGCCTGAGTCGGGAAGATCGCCTGTCCGATGCCGGTCATCGCGAGGGGATAGACGATCCCGAGCAGCAGCGCGAACAGGATCGTCATGACGAACGCCGGGCGGAGCGCGGAGGTGAAATCGGAGGTCATTCTGTCGTCTCCATGTGTCCCCGCGAAGGCGGGGACACAGTCTGGGCACCCGCCTTCGCGGGTGAACAATTGCTTGAGGTCGGGGCAGTGGAGGTTGCTCCATACGACCCTGCCCTCGGCACCTCCCCGGCGAAGGCCGGGGTCCAGTTGGGGGACGTGGCCCACTGCGGATGCGCTTCGTTACGGCGACCTTTCCACCTGGGCCCCGGCCTTCGCCGGGGAGGTGGCAGTGGCAGTGGCAGTGGCAGTGGCAGGTGAGTCTTGCGAACCGCTGTCAGATCAAACTCGGTCATCATGCCAGCCCCAGCGCACCGACGAGCATGTCGATGAGCTTGATCCCGACGAATGGCGCGATCAGGCCGCCGAGGCCGTAGACCGCGAGATTGCGCGCGAGCAGCGGGCCCGCCGCCATTGGCTTGTACGCCACGCCCTTCAGCGCAAGCGGCACCAGCATCGGGATGATGATCGCGTTGAAGATGATCGCCGACAGGATCGCGCTTTCGGGGCTGCCGAGCCGCATCACGTTGAGCACGCCCAGCCCCGGATAGAGCGCGACGAACATCGCCGGGATGATCGCGAAATACTTCGCGACGTCGTTCGCCACCGAGAAGGTCGTCAACGCGCCGCGGGTCATCAGCAGCTGCTTCCCCAGCCCCACGATCTCGATCAGCTTGGTCGGATCGCTGTCGAGGTCGACCATGTTGCCCGCCTCGCGCGCGGCCTGCGTGCCGGTGTTCATCGCCACGCCGACATCCGCCTGCGCCAGCGCCGGCGCGTCGTTGGTGCCGTCGCCGCACATCGCGACCAGCCGCCCGCCCTGCTGTTCCTTGCGGATCAGCGCGAGCTTGTCCTCGGGGGTCGCCTGCGCGAGGAAATCGTCGACGCCGGCCTCCGCCGCGATCGCCGCCGCGGTCAGCGGGTTGTCGCCGGTGATCATCACCGTGCGGATGCCCATCGCGCGCAGCTCGCCGAACCGCTCGCGGATACCCGCCTTGACGACGTCCTTGAGGAAGATCGCGCCGAGCAGCCGCCCGTCCATCGCCACCGCCAGCGGCGTGCCGCCGGCGCGCGCGATCTCGTCGGTGATCCGGCGCAGCTCGGTCGCCGCGGCGGTCGCCCCGGCCCCCGGATTGGCCTTCAGGATCGAATCGACCGCGCCCTTCTGGATCAGCGCGCCGTTGACCTTCACGCCCGAGATGCGGGTCTGCGCGGTGAAGGGGATGACTTCCGCATCATCCGGCAAAGCCGTCGTCGTCACGCCGAACTTTTCGCGCGCCAGCACGACGATCGAGCGGCCCTCGGGCGTCTCGTCGGCAAGGCTCGCCAGCAATGCCGCCTCGGCCAGTTCCTCGTCCCGCGTGCCGCCGACGCTACGAAACTCGCTCGCTTGCCGGTCGCCGATCGTGATCGTGCCGGTCTTGTCGAGCAGCAGCACGTCGATATCGCCCGCCGCCTCGACCGCACGGCCGGACTTGGCCAGCACGTTGAAGCGCACCAGACGGTCCATCCCCGCGATACCGATCGCCGACAGCAAGGCGGCGATCGTCGTCGGGATCAGCGTGATCAACAGCGCCGCCAGGATCGCGACCGGCACGCGGCCGCCCGCATAGCTTGCGAAACCGGGGATCGTGCCGACCGCGATCAGGAAGATGATCGTCAGCCCGACGAGCAGCAGCGTCAGCGCGATCTCGTTAGGCGTCTTCTGCCGCTCGGCGCCTTCGACCAGCGCGATCATCCGGTCGAGAAAGCCTTCGCCGGGATTGGCGGTCACCTTCACGCGGATCTCGTCGGAGATGACGCGCGTGCCCGCGGTGACGGCGGACCGATCGCCGCCAGCCTCGCGGATCACCGGTGCGCTCTCGCCGGTGATCGCGGCTTCATTGACCGAGGCGACGCCCCAGACGACTTCGCCATCGGCTGGGATCAGGTCGCCCATCGTGACGAGGACGATGTCGCCCGCGCGGAGCGCGCTGGCAGGGACGGACTCGACCTGGTCGCCCTTCATGCGGCGGGCGGTGAGTTCGGCCTTGGTCGCGCGCAACGACGCGGCCTGCGCCTTGCCGCGGCCTTCGGCGATCGCTTCGGCGAAGGTGCCGAACAGGACGGTCAGCCACAGCCAGATGACCAGCTGTATCTTGAAGCCGACCGACAGCCCGTCGCCACCGACATTGACGAGGATCGTCAACAGCGTGGCGACGACGGCGGTGACGAACATCACCGGGTTGCGGACCAGCTGCCTCGGATCGAGTTTCCGGAAAGCGTCGCCGATCGCCGGGATGATCAAGTCGGCCGTGAACAGCGACTTGGTAGGGGTGCGTGCCATTTTGGCTTGTCCCGTCAGAAGGTTTTGCCGCTGATCATCGCGAGATGATCGGCGATGGGACCGAGCGCGAGGCTCGGCAGGAAGGTCAGGCCACCGACGATGAGGATGATCCCGACCAGCAGGCCGACCCACAGCGCGCCCGTTGTCGGGAACGAGCCTGTGCTTTCCGGCGTGTGCTTCTTGGCGGCGAGCGACCCGGCGATGGCGAGCATCGGCACGATGATGAAGAAGCGCCCGAGCCACATCGCGACCCCCAGCAACCCGTCGTAATAGGGTGTCGCGGCGGTCAGGCCGGCGAACGCCGAACCGTTGTTCCCGACGCCGCTGGTGAAGGCGTAGAGGATCTCGGTGAACCCGTGCGGCCCCTTGTTCAGCGGCCCCGCCAACCCGTCGGGCAGCACCGCGCTGAGCGCCGTGAAGCCGAGGATGACGAGCGGCAGGATCGCGATCGCCAGCACCGCCAGCTTCACTTCTCGGGCTTCGATCTTCTTGCCGACATATTCGGGCGTGCGGCCGACCATCAGGCCTGCGACGAACACCGCGAGGATGGCGAACAGCAGGAAGCCGTAGATGCCGGCACCGACACCGCCGATGACGACCTCGCCGAGCTGGATGTTGAGCAGCGGGATCATGCCGCCGAGCGCGGTGAAGCTGTCGTGCATCGCGTTGACCGCACCACACGATGCCGCCGTCGTGACGACCGAGAACAGCGCGGACGCGGCGATCCCAAAGCGGACCTCCTTGCCTTCCATGTTCCCGCCAGCGACGCCGATCTGGTGGAGGATCGGGTTGCCCGCGGCTTCCTGCGCATAGGTCACGGTGACACTTGCGAGGAACAGGATCAGCATCGCCGACAGGATCGCCCAGCCCTGGCGCGTGTTGCCGACCGCCTTACCGAACGTCCAGGTCAGGCCGAAACCGATGACGAAGATCGACAGCATCTGGATGAGGTTGGCGAGCGCGGTCGGGTTCTCGAACGGATGCGCCGAGTTCGCGTTGAAGAAGCCGCCACCATTGGTGCCGAGCATCTTGATCGCCTCCTGGCTGGCGACCGGGCCGAGCAGCAGCGACTGCTTCGCGCCCTCCAGCGTCTGGATGTCGACGACGCCCGCGAGCGTCTGCGGCACGCCGCTGGCGATGTAGACGAGCGTGAGCACGATGCAGAGCGGCAGCAGCAGGTACAGCGCGACGCGCGTCACGTCGGCCCAGAAATTGCCGATCGTCGCGGCGGACCGCCGCGCAAAGCCGCGGAACAGCGCGAACGCCAGCGCGATGCCGGTCGCCGCCGACAGGAAGTTGTGGATCGCCAGGCCGAACATCTGGCTGAAGTTCGACATGGTGGATTCGCCACCATAGCTCTGCCAGTTGGTGTTCGTCGTGAAGCTAATCGCAGTGTTGAACGCGAGGTGGGGGCTGAGCCCCACGAGGCCTTGGGGATTCGCCGGCAACACGCCTTGCAGGCGCAGCACCGCATAGGTCAGCGCCATCAACGTCGCGTTGAAGAGCAGCATGTGCAGCGCGTAGCGACGCCAGCCCTGCTCTTGCTTCGGGTCGATGCCGGCAAGCTTGTAGAAGCCGGTCTCGACCGGGCCGAGCACCGCGTGGATCGGCGTGCGTCGGCCTTCGTAGAGCGCGAACAGCCACAGGCCGACGGGTTTGGTCAACGCCAGCAATATGCCGACGAAGCCGAGGATCAGGATCCATCCTTCGAGTGTCATGGACGTGCGCTCCTAAAAGCGTTCGGGGCGGATCAGCACCGCCACGAGATAGAAAAGCAGCCCGAGCGCGACGATCGCGGCGAGCCAGAGGTCGAGGGTCATGGCGTCGTCCTCACGCGTTGTCGCACAGGCGGACATAGGCGAGCGTCGCCGCCACCAGCCCGATCATGATCGCGATCCAGAGTAGGTCCTGCATGGCTCGGGTCCTTTCAGAACGCGGCGGTAAGGGAGGCGACGATCGTGCCGTCGGCGATCGATCCGGTGCCGTCCTGCCCGCGGCTGAAGCTCGGCTGGAGATAGGCGGCGCTGCGGCGGGTGATGTCGGTGTCGACATAGCTGACGTTGAAGGTCAGGTTTCGATACGTGGCGTCCGCACCGAGCGACCAGTCCCAGTAATCGCCGGTCGGCGTCACGCTGGTCGCGTTGGGGCCGAGGCCGTCATTGCCCCAGCTATGGCCGATATGCGCCTTGGCGGTCAGCGGCGTGCCGGGAATCGCAAACGCGCCGTCACCGGTGAGGTACAGGTTGTCCGCCTTGGCGCCGGGGTTCGTGTAAATTCCCGCGGCGGCATCGGCGCCGGTGCGATACCATTTGCCGAGTGCCTGCTGCTTGGGCGCATACAAGGCGCTCGCGGTCAGCGTCGCCGGGCCGGTCGTGCCGCTCAGCTTCACATAGGGTTCGGCATAGTCGGTCTTCGACGCGC
Source organism: Sphingomonas sp. HMP9 (assembly GCF_013374115.1). NCBI lineage: Bacteria > Pseudomonadati > Pseudomonadota > Alphaproteobacteria > Sphingomonadales > Sphingomonadaceae > Sphingomonas > Sphingomonas sp. HMP9. The sequence continues at coordinate 2,054,549 of NZ_AP022673.1, forward strand.
CGCCGGGATACATGTACCAGGTCAGCCCGACGTCAAGCGTCGCGTTGTCGGCCAGCGTGTGCTTGTAGCCGCCGATCAGGTCGAGCTCCATGTTCGAGCCGCCGAACGTCCCCCAGCCCGCCAGGTTGGAGCCCCAGGCGCCGACATAGAAGCCGCTGTCGTGCGCGATCGTCAGGCCGCCCTGGATCGCGCCGTCCTTGTCCGACTGCGACACGCCGCGCAGGCGATAGTCGGTCGCGAGCGTGACGGAACCGCTGACGGTTACGGGCGAAGGCGGCGCCGTGTCCTGCGCGAAGGCGGGCGTGGCGAGACCGGTCAACAAACCGGCGGCGGCGGCGGCGAAACGAAGACTGTGCATTGCTATCCCCATGCGCGGGCGGCCGAAAGACTGGCGCACCGCGAGGACTGGCAATTAGGCCTTGGCGACGTAGCAATTCGAGATCGATTGCCCGCGTCGCGCGTATGTTTCGCGTAGTATTGTCGAAATTATCGCGCGCGGCGACGCAGGAGTATCCACCCCGCGATACCCGACAGGATCGACCCCGCGAACACGCCGATCTTCACTGAATCCATCGCGTGCGGCGCGCCGGCAAACGCCAGCCCGCCGATGAACAGGCTCATCGTGAAGCCGATCCCGCACAGCACCGCCATGCCGTACACCTGGGCCCAGCTCGCGTCCTTGGGCGCCACGGCCAGCCGGAGCGTCACGAGTCCGCGGATCGTCGCGAAGATGCCGATCTGCTTGCCGAGGAACAGCCCGAGCATGATCCCGACCGGCAGCGGCGCGATTACGTCCGCCGCCGCCATCCCGCCGAACGCGATGCCCGCATTGGCGAACCCGAACGCCGGCACGATCAGGAAACTCGACCAGGGCTGGAGGGCATGTTCGAGCCGTTTGAGCGGCGGCTGGCTACCGCCCGTCCGCAGCGGGATCGTCAGCGCGACCGCGACGCCCGCCAGCGTCGCATGCACCCCCGACAGGTTCAGGATGACGAGCACGCCAAGCCCTGCACCCGCTGCGAGCAACGGCAGCAGCGCGATATGGCCGGTATAGAACAGCGCCATCGCGCCGTCGTTGATCCAATGCTCGACGCTCATTCCGCCGACCACTTGGTGCAGCGCCGCGACATAGGTTCGCGCGAGCGGCGAGTTGGCGACGATCAGCGCGGCGATTGTCGCGGCGAGCAGCACGATCGCACCCGCCGCATCGCCCGCGAAGAAACGCCGGATCGCGATCAAAGCCCCTCGCCGCCGACCCATTGCGCGTTCGACAGGCGCCGCGCGAGATCCCAGCTCTGGACCCGGATGTCGGGCACCGCGACGACCTCCCACAGCCCGCCGCGGGTCATCGGGCCGATGCAATGAATGCGGTCGTCAGGCGTGCCGTCGGCGCGAATGGCACGCGACTGCGCATCGACGTCGACGCCGAGCCGCAACGGATCGGGCCGGATCGCCCCTGCCGCAAGCAGATGCTTCACGAGCGGCTCCTCGGAGCGCAGCAGATCGCCCTGCGGCCCGGTGCAATTGACGATCCGCGCGGCGCGCGTGACGACGGGGACGGTCTCGCTACGTGGGCGCCATGTCAGCTTTGCCTGCGTCCCGTCGGCTTCGGCGGAGACGATCTTCCCTGCAGCGAAGGTCAGCCGTCCGGTCGCGACGAGCGCCTCCACCCGGTCGGCGACGGCAGGCGCAAGGCGGTGGCGGTGCACGTCCCAATAGGGCCGCAAATGACGAAGGAAGCGCCCGCGCACCTCCTGCGACGCGGCCGACCACAGCATCTGCGTGACCGGCCGAAGCTCGTCCACCGCGCACCGCCAGCCTTCGACCTGGGCCCTTGCGCGAACGTGGCGGACGAGGTCGGTCAGTACACCCTGCGGCTTATCCGAGACACCGCGGTGCGCAGGCGCACCGTCAACGTGCCGCCGCGGCGAGAGCCCGCGTCGGGACATGGCAAGTATGCGTCCCGCGAACCCCTGCGCATCGAGCAGCAACGCCGCGTCGATCGCGGTCAGCCCGGTGCCGACCAGCACGACACTATCCTCCGCGTCCAACCCTTCAGCCAGATTGGCCGCCCAAGGGTCCGCGTAATATACACCAGCCGGCAGCACGTCCGGCTTCAGGCCCGGCGGCGTGTGGGGTGGCAGGTTGCCGAGCGCGAGGACCGCGGTGTCGGCGGCGATCTTGCGCCCGTCCGCCATCGTGAGCTTCACGCCGTCTTCTCCGACCGGATCGATAGCGCAGACCTCGCCCTCGACATGCACCAGCCGTCCGTCCGACTCCGCGATCGCCGTATCGAGCAGTTCGCGGAGATACGCGCCATAGGTGGTGCGCGGGACGAAGGTCTTGCGGTCGCCCTTGGCGTGCGCGTCCAGCCAGCGGACAAAGTGATCGGGATCGTCGGGCAGCGCACTCATGTTCCCCGCGCGGACGTTGAGCAGGTGATCGGGATGCGCCGCGCTATACGCGACACCGCGCGCGAGCTGCCGGTCGCGTCGCTCGATCAGCGTCACGCGCGGGCCGTCATGCCGGATCAGATTGACCGCGAACAGCGCACCGGAAAACCCGCCGCCGACCACCACGACATGATCCTCGGGGCCCGCAATACGCGGCATCGTCGCTCGGTCGTCCATCTGCTCGCTCACCTCGTTAGACGCCGACGCCATGCCTCATTGAGGCGGACTAGCCTACCCTCGGCGTTGAGAGTCCCGTCTCGAGGACTGCGATGTGGTCAGAGCAATGTCGGCACCGCAGCGATGTGCGTCCTGCTAAATAGTGAGTCGAATCCGCAGTCCAAAACGACCGAATGAACCGGACTTACCGTTACCTGCGCATCATGCGGCGTCTTGCCGCTGTGAGCCTAATCCCCCGACAGGCGCCCAAGCAGATTTGCCATCCGCAGACGACCGAGCGGCGTCAGTTGAACGTGAGAACGGCGGCCATCGCGAGCGTCGCGAATGCGTTCGACGAGATCGGCGTCCTGCAACATTGCGAGATAGCGGAGCGCCGTGGCCGATGGCGCACGGGCTCCGATGCAGACCGCCGAGACGCTCAGTCGCCGCTGTTCGTGTTCCGAGATGAACAGATCCAGCAGGATATCCCAGGCAGGCTCCGAGAACAGGGCCTCGCCGAGCATGGCGTCCCGTGCCTTTCGGAGTTCGTATAGCCGTCGGGCCATATCGACCAGTGCGGCGTCCGATACGGCGAACGGCGTCGCGCGCTTGGCGATGGTGATCGGCGCCGCAACAAGTGCATAAGTCATAAACGTCTTCCGAATTCGCTTATCGGATCGTGTGGTCCTGGCGACTCCAGTCGAGATCCCAGCCCTGGGCCTGGATCCGACGCGAATGCCTGACTGTCCCGATCACGAGAAGCAGAACGATGGGATAGCTCCAGACGGCAGAGAGGACGGCGTAGACGAGTCGGATGACATCGGGGCTGATCGCCTTGGCCAGATGCGCCCCCGTCCCCAACGCGTGGAGTGCGGTGACCCAGGCCGGCCAGAAGCGATCCGCGTGCAACGTTATCACGATCATCACGCCGAGCAGGATCAGGTCGATGAGCATGACCCCGACCTCCATCCCGGCGAACAGCACCGGGATATCGCGCTCGATGACGCTGGTGGAGAGCGCCGCCAGCAACAGGGCCAGGCCCGTCAACCGTTCCGGTGCCCCGCCCCGCAGGAGCGCATAGCCGGACGCGGTCAACTGTATTGCATAGAACACCCAGACCCGATCCAACTCTTACCTCCGCAGGACCGTCATCGGTCGTTCAGGCGACCGCTGCCAAGTGGACCGGCGCGTCGAAGTCGCCCGCAAGCCGCAGCGCGCCCTCGTTCGGCGGACATTCCGCCACGTCGCCGTACCCGTAGAACTGGCCGAGGCCGATCTCGGTACGGACGTCGACCAGTGCGCGGTGCGCCTCGATGAAACGCTGCCGGACGGCAACCATCTCTACCGACGCCTGCGATACCATCTGCAACGCGGCAGCGCCGGTGCGGAGCGGCAGGTTCGCCGCCACGCGTTGCTGCATCAGCGTCGCCATGCACGAGGCAGTGAGCATCGCCGCCTTGTCGACCGCGGCCTCCGCCTCGAGAAAGTCATTGGCCACCCTGTCGGCAGCGCGGCGGCGTTCTCTCAACATCGAAATTCCTCCCCTGGGCACCGACGTTGCGGTGCCGTGTACGGGAGCGCTCTGCTCTCGGTTCGATCGTAACAGCGTGGTCAACGTCATCGCCATGTTGACGATCGCCATCGACGTGACGGCGATCAGTCCCATGAGTGCGAGCAGTCGAACTATTCTGTCGCCGATCGAAAACCGATTGCGCGCCACCCCCGTCGATCCGCTGCCACGGGATACCCCGAGGAAGCGGCGAACAAACCCCCACGGCTCGATCTGATCGCTGCTGTCCGACTTTGCCGGGGCGGGGGGAACGTCGAGTGGTTCGGATGGTAGCCGTTCGTATGCGGGCGCCTGCTCGGCGGGCAACACCGGCTCGATCACGTCGCCGGGGTTCGGCGGAAATTGGTCCCGGACGAGCACGGTGTCGTCGGCCGCGCGGCGTTCGTGGTCCTGCAATCGGCGCGCCGCCTCGAAGCGCGTGCCGACGCCCAGGATCTGGATCGCACGCTCGATCCGCTTGTCGATCGCGGACGGCGATACGCCGACGATCTGCGCGATCTCCTTCGAGTTGTGATGGGTCAGTACCAGCCGGAGACAGGCCCGCTGGGCTTCGGTCAACTGATCGATGCGTCCTGCGGTCATGGCGCGATGGTAGCGAGAACCTGGGACCGTTGCACCCTTTGCGTAGGCTGCAAGCGAACTGAATTACAAACCATTGGATTGGAAGGAAGTCCTGCTGCCCAGCCGGCGCGTTGCTTGCGATTTTCATACGATTGGGAGGGTGCGACGAGTGCCGCTAGGGTGCGAGGCTAGCGGTGAAGCGTATCACGGATTCGATCTGCGCCGGATCGCAGCGATGGTTTGGCGTGCACGCGATCAGAGTGCGAAGGACGCGGAGGCGGCCAAGTCGCGGGGCTAGTCCCGGGCGAAGATTTCGGCATGGGGAATGGTCAAGTTCAAGGGGGGCAGTGCAACGTCGTGCGGTTGCGCGAACATGTCGTCTCGCCATGTCGCCGGCCCCATGCGCTGGACGACGCGAGTCAGCTCGTTCTCGGGGTCGGCGAAAACGATCGTGTCGACGGACGCGAGTTCGCGATACTCGGCGAGCTTGCGGCCTTGGTCTATCTTCGCGGTCGAGCCGGAAAGGACTTCGAAAATCACTTTCGGATCGACAAATACGCGTTGCTCCTCGCGCTCGCGAGTCGCGGGGTTGCCGCAGAAGACGCTGACGTCGGGATAACGCAGGTCGGTGTCGGTGACGCAGACGGCCATGTCGGAGTTGTAAGCGCGGCAGCCCGTGCCGCGGAGCTTTCCGTGGAGGAATGCGAGAATATTGCTGGCCACCCGGGAATGCGCAGGAATGCCGCCGGTCATCATGCGAATGACGCCGTCGACCAACTCGAACTTGCGGTCGCTGCCGAAGTCGATGGCGAGGAACTCGTCGACCGTGATCTTCTTGTAGAGGGGATCGTGCCGCATGGATGTGTTTTACCACTTGTCGGCGGACAAACAAAGAGCCGGGGATTGCTCCCCGGCCCTTTGCCTTGGTCGTCTGTTCGGAACGGAGGACCGGCAAAGCCGGCCCTTTTCGTCGGTCGGGACTGGTGGCTTCGCCGCCAGCCCGCCGGCCGTTCTGATTTCGTGTCGGGAGGAGCGTCGCTCCCCCCGTCCGAAATCAGAAGTCCATGCCGCCCATGCCGCCCATGCCGCCGCCGCCCATGGGCATGGCAGGCTTGTCTTCGGCCATTTCGCTCACGGCCGCTTCGGTCGTGATCAGGAGGCCTGCGACCGATGCTGCGTTCTGCAGCGCGGTGCGGACGACCTTGGTCGGATCGATCACGCCGGCTTCCACCAGGTTCTCGTAGGTGTCGGTCGCGGCGTTGAAGCCGATGTTCGAGTTGTTGCCGTCGAGCAGCTTGCCCGAAACAACCGCACCGTCATGACCCGCATTCTGCGCGATCTGGCGAACCAGAGCGGTCAGCGACTTGCGGACGATGTCGATACCGCGCGTCTGGTCCTCGTTCGCACCGGTCAGGCCGTCGAGAGCCTTGGTCGCGTACAGCAGCGCCGTACCACCACCGGGGACAATGCCCTCTTCGACGGCTGCGCGGGTTGCGTGCAGTGCGTCGTCAACGCGGTCCTTGCGCTCCTTGACTTCGACTTCCGACGACCCGCCGACCTTGATGACGGCAACGCCGCCGGCCAGCTTCGCGAGACGCTCCTGGAGCTTCTCCTTGTCGTAATCCGACGTGGTGTTCTCGATCTGCTGACGGATCGCTTCGGTGCGGCCCTTGATCGTCTCGTGATCGCCAGCACCATCAACGATGACGGTGTTGTCCTTGTCGATCGTGACGCGCTTGGCGGTGCCGAGCATGCCGAGCGTGACGGTCTCGAGCTTGATGCCGAGGTCTTCCGAGATCATCTCGCCCTTGGTCAGGATCGCGATGTCCTCGAGCATCGCCTTGCGACGATCGCCGAAGCCCGGTGCCTTGACCGCTGCGACCTTCAGGCCGCCGCGCAGCTTGTTGACGACGAGCGTGGCGAGTGCCTCACCCTCGATGTCCTCGGCGATGATCAGGAGCGGACGACCCGACTGGACGACGGCTTCCAGGATCGGGAGCATCGCCTGCAGGTTCGACAGCTTCTTCTCGTGGATCAGGATGTAGGGATCCTGAAGCTCGACGGTCATCTTCTCGGGGTTGGTGATGAAGTACGGCGACAGGTAGCCGCGGTCGAACTGCATGCCTTCGACGACGTCGAGCTCGAATTCGAGACCCTTGGCCTCCTCGACGGTGATGACGCCTTCCTTGCCGACCTTCTCCATCGCTTCGGCGATCTTCTCGCCGACTTCGACGTCGCCGTTTGCCGAGATGATGCCGACCTGCGCCACTTCCTTCGAACCCGAAACCGGCTTCGAACGTGCCTTCACGTCGTCGACGACCTTGACGACGGCGAGATCGATGCCGCGCTTCAGATCCATCGGGTTCATGCCCGCTGCGACCGACTTCATGCCCTCGCGGACGATGGCCTGCGCCAGAACCGTCGCGGTTGTTGTGCCGTCACCGGCGATGTCGTTGGTCTTCGAGGCCACTTCGCGCAACATCTGCGCACCCATGTTCTCGAACTTGTCCTTGAGCTCGATCTCCTTGGCGACGGTGACGCCGTCCTTGGTGATGCGCGGTGCGCCGAAGCTCTTGTCGATGACGACGTTGCGGCCCTTGGGGCCCAAGGTCACCTTGACTGCGTCAGCGAGGATGTCGACGCCGCGGAGGATGCGCTCACGCGCGTCACGACCGAATTTTACGTCCTTGGAAGCCATGTCAGCTGCCCTTTCAAAAAAGTGAAGTATAGGAAGTGCAGACGCTGGCGCGGATATCGCAGCCAGCCTTTCTCGGCCCGTTCACGTCAGCAAGGGCCGACGATACCGAGCCCGTCGGGGTCAGCCGACGATGCCGAGAATGTCCGATTCCTTCATGATGAGGAGATCCTCACCGTCGACCTTGACCTCGGTGCCCGACCATTTGCCGAACAGAACCTTGTCGCCGGCCTTGACGTCGAGCGGGGTGATCGTGCCGTTCTCGGCGCGGGTCCCGGTGCCGATGGCGACGACTTCGCCTTCCTGCGGCTTTTCCTTGGCGGTGTCGGGGATGATGATGCCGCCAGCCGTCTTCTCTTCGGCTTCGAGGCGCTTCACCAGCACGCGATCATGCAACGGACGAAAGTTCATGGGGTCCATGTCCTTTTGGGATTGTGACAGATTTCTGGCACTCAGGGAGCCCGAGTGCCAACGAACCGCATATGTGGCTGCACCCCGCCCATGTCAAAGGTTCCGACCCGGAATTATTTTCGGATGGGCGTGGTATTCGGGCATCGTGGCCGAAGGGGTTGGAAGACGGCGCTCCGTTCTCCTGCGAACGCAGGAGCCCAGGGTACCGAGACCAGCGCTTGTGATCCTGGGCTCCTGCATTCGCAGGAGAGCACGAGGCCAAAGGGGCTTTAACTTCTGCTCCCCTTCCGCTTGCGGGAGGGGTCGGGGGAGGGGTTTCGGGACGGCTCGTCTGCGGCACGCCCCTCCCCTAACCCCTCCCGCAAGCGGAAGGGGGATTGGGTTGCGACTGGACCATCGTCGCTGCCTCTTAAAGCGCCCTGTGTTGGCCCCGTAACACAGGCCATTTACCTGCGCCCGTGCATGCGTTAGCGCTGCGTCCATGACCGATACAGCCGCGCCGTCCTACGCCTCCTCCCCGGCCCCGTCCTACACCGATCCCGCGCGCCCGCCGCGGCGGAAGTGGCGGCTAGTGCGCGGGGTTTGGAAGTTCCTGGTCGCGATCAAGGACGCGCTCGTCCTGATCGCGATGCTGTTGTTCTTTGGGTTGATCTTCGCGGCGCTCAACGCGCGGCAGAGCACGACGGCAATCAAGGACGGCGCGCTGGTCCTCGACCTCAACGGTTCGATCGTCGAGCAACCCGAAGAGCAGGCCGCATTTGCGGCGCTGTCGGGCCAGACCCGGACGCGGCAGTTTCGCCTGCGCGACGTGGTTCGCGCGATCGATACCGCACGCACCGATGCACGCGTGAAGGTCGTCGTGCTCGACCTCGACAGCTTCGGCGGCGCCTATCCGGCGGCCCTGGGCGAAGTCGGCGATGCGCTGGCCCGGGTGCGCGCGAGCGGCAAGCCCGTGCTGGCCTATGCGACTGCGTACACCGATGGCGGCTACCGACTGGCGGCGAACGCGAGCGAGATCTGGGTCAACCCGCTGGGCGGCACGATCTTCATGGGGCCGGGCGGAAACCAGCTCTATTACAAGGGCTTGATCGACAAGCTCGGCGTCAATGCGCACGTCTACCGCGTCGGCCGCTACAAGTCGTTCGTTGAGCCGTACACACGCGCCGACCAGAGCGACGATGCGCGCGCCGCCAGCACCGCGCTATACGGGACGCTGTTCGCGCAGTGGCGCGAGGCCGTCGCCAAGGCGCGTCCCAAGGCGCAGATCGCGCAGTTCATGAGCGCACCCGACACGCTCATCCTGGCGGCGAACGGCAATATCGCCGAAGCCAATCTGCGCGCCGGAATCGTTGACAAGCTCGGCGACCGGACCAGTTTCGGGCGCCGCGTGGCGGAATATGCCGACAGCGACGCCGCCAAGCCGGCGGGCAATTACAACGCGATCAAGTACGATGCCTGGGTGAAGGCGAACCCCCTCCCCACCGCGGGCGACGCGATCGGCGTGCTGACGATCGCCGGCGAGATCGTCGATGGCGAGAGCGGGCCCGGCAAGGCGGCAGGCAAGACGATCGAGAAGGCGGTACTCGACGGACTCGCCAAGAAGACACTGAAGGCGCTGGTGGTACGCGTCGATTCGCCGGGCGGATCGGTGATGGCGTCGGAGCAGATCCGGCTCGCGATCCTCGAGGCCAAGCGGCAGAAGCTGCCCGTGGTCGTCTCGATGGGCGGGCTGGCGGCCAGCGGCGGCTATTGGGTGTCGACGCCGGCCGACGTGATCTTCGCCGAACCCGGCACGATCACCGGCTCGATCGGTATCTTCGGCGTCGTCCCGACGTTCGAGAACGCGCTCGCCAAGATCGGCGTGACCAGCGACGGCGTGAAGACCACGCCGCTGTCGGGCCAGCCCGACATCACCGGCGGCACCACGCCGATGTTCGACGCGATCGCGCAGGCGGGGATCGAGAACGGGTATCGCCAGTTCGTGAGCCGTGTCGCTGCGTCGCGGAAGATGACACCGGCGCGGGTGGACGAGATCGGCCAGGGTCGCGTCTGGGATGGCGGCACCGCGCGGCAGATCGGGCTGGTCGACCGGTTCGGGACGTTGCAGGACGCGATCAACGAGGCTGCCAAGCGCGCCAACCTCAATCCCTCCAAGGTGCATGCCGAGTATCTGGAGAAGAAGCCGGGCTTCCTCGCGGCGATCGCGCAGGATTTCGGCGGCGCGGGTGATGACGACGATGCGGGTGGTGGCGATGCGTTCGCGCACGTCGCGGCGGACCGTCGGCAGATGCTCGCGCGCGCTGTCGGCGACATGAAGCGGCTGGCGACCTCGGGTTCGATCCAGGCGCGCTGCCTCGAATGCGGCGGGATGGGGCCGACGACCGCAGGACTTGGCGATGCGAAACTGCTCGACCTGTTGCTCGCGCGGATCGGGTTCTGATCGCCACCGCCTCCGCAGATGGGGGCGGGAGCGTCATCCGCGCCGCGCCGGTTTGCGGATGTCGGCGTGGTGCAGGGCTAATGGTATCCGTGCTAAGCGGCCGTTGTTCGGGCGGCCCCACCCCGGCGGAGGCCGGGGCCCAGTGGGAAAGGCTGGCGTAACGGAGCGCGACGCGCATCAGCGACGTCTCTTACTTGGGCCCCGGCCTTCGCCGGGGTGGGGTTTGCGCTGGGCGGTGGCACCAACGCTTTGAAATTAGGCCTATGAGCAGGGGTGGGACAGCCCCTCCTTGTCCTCCTGCGAAGGCGGGAGCCCAGACTGGATCCCCGCCTTCGCGGGGAAACATAGCGCGGTACGCTGGATGCGTTAGCGCCGCCCGCCATAGGCCGGCAGCGCGAGGTGGAAGCGGATCGCGGCGGCGCGCAGCGTGAAGCCCGCGCTCGCTGCGATCACCGCTGCCAGGGCGAGCGGTACACCGAGCAGCACCAGCCCCACATAACTCGCTGCCGCCAGCGCCGCCGCCGTCACGTACAGTTCCGGCCGCATCAGGATCGACGGCTCGCCCGCCAGCACGTCGCGGATGATGCCGCCGACGCAGGCGGTCATCACGCCCATCAGCGCCGCGGGAACCGGCGGCACGCCGTAACCGAGCGCCTTGGCTGCGCCGTAGACCGCGTACGCCGCAAGCCCGACCGCGTCGAACCAGCCCAGCGCCTCGTCCTTCCACCACCGCTCGGGCGTTACCCAGATCAGCAGCGCGACGCCGAGGCACACGCTCGCCGCCCGCGCGTCATGGACCCAGAATACCGGCGCGCCGATCAGCAGGTCGCGCACGGTACCGCCGCCGACGCCGGTGATGAGCCCGAAGAACACGAGCGTCACGAACGTCTGCCCGCGCTTGGCGGCGGCAAGCGCACCCGACGCGGCGAACACGGCAAGCCCCGCCAGATCGAACCAGGGCGCGGCGACGGGCAAGATCTCGACGGGCAGCGGGACGGGCAACATCGTCGCGGCGTAACCGGCAGGCTCCCGGCCGTAAAGCGCACCGCAGCCGTAAAGCAGCCCAATGCCGCCACGGCGGGATAGGCCGAAGCGAACGCTCGGTCGTGCAGCGTCACCCGCAACGAAGATGAACGCGGCGTTGTTTTTGGTTCATGCAACCGGCCCTAGGGTCTTCTCGTTACACCAGCAGATCAATTCACTAGGGAGTTACATCATGCGTAAGTTCATTCTGGCCATGGGCCTCGGCGCAATGGTCCTGCCGACCGTTCTCATCCCCGTCTCGGCCGCAGACGCGCGCGATCGTCGCGAATGGCGTGGTCGCGATGGCCGCGTTTATTGCAAGAAGAGCAATGGCACGACCGGCACGATCATCGGCGGCGTCGGCGGCGCGCTCCTCGGCCGCACGGTCGATACGCGCGGCGATCGTACGGTTGGCACGCTGGGTGGTGCGGTCCTTGGCGGTCTCGCCGGTCGCGCGATCGACAAGGGCACGAGCAACAACGGCAATAATCGCCGCTGCCGCTAAACGCCGGGCTGCTGATTGCGGCAGTTATGCGTTGAAGACGGGCGTCGCGGGGAACCGCGGCGCCTTTTTTCTTGTCCATACGAAGGATCACACGATGACCACACGCAGCGGTTCGGCAAAGTATGAAGGCCTCGGCAAGAGCGGCAAGGGTCATGTCTCGACCCAGTCGGGCGTGCTGTCCAATAGCCCCTACGGGTTCAACACGCGGTTCGAGAACGAGCCGGGCACCAACCCCGAGGAGCTGATCGCGGCGGCGCATGCGAGCTGCTTCACGATGGCGCTGAGCTTCGCGCTCGCGGGCAAGGGCTATGAGGCGGGTACGCTGGAAACCTCGGCGAAGGTAACGCTCGACAAAGATGGCGACGGCTTCACGATCACCAAGTCGGCGCTGACGCTGAACGCGAAGATCGACGGCATCTCGAAGGACGAGTTCGAGGCGATCGCCGCGGACGCCAAGGCGAACTGCCCGGTGTCGAAGGTGCTCAACGCCGAGATCACGCTGGAGCCTAATCTCGCCGCGTAAAAGCGCCTGATTGCAACGACCTGTCGGCCGGCTGACGGCGCGGTAGTTTGCGGTTCACGCAACCCGCGCGTCGGCTGGCCGTTCTCTTTCCATATTATCGGGAGAGAGACGATGCGTATTGCCCTTCTATCGGCAGCCCTTGCCGCCACGGCGTTCGGCGCGATCCCCGCGACCGCGCAGTCGACCGTACGGGGCGCCAATCGCGAATATAACGATCAGGTCCGCGACGCACGGCGCGAGTATCGCCGGGACGTGCGCGATGCCGATTCCCGCCGCGATGTGCGTGATGCCCGCCGGGATTACCGTGACGAGGTCCGTGACGCGCGGCAGGACCGCCGCGGCGATATTCGCGACATCCGCCATGACAATGGGCGGAACGGCAACTGGCAGCAATATCGGGGGTATGACTATAACCGGTACGAGCGCGGCCAGCGCGGCTATTTCGCCGACCGCTACTACCGCGACGGGCGCTATTATCAGGAGCGTCGCCTGGGCCGGAACGACCGGATCTATCGTGGCGGTAACAGGCGCTATTATTGCCGCCGCAACGACGGGACCACGGGCCTGATCATCGGCGGGCTCGCTGGCGGCGTGCTCGGCAACGTGATTGCAGGCGGCGGTTCGCAGCTGCTCGGTACGCTGATCGGTGCAGGTGGTGGCGCGGTGCTCGGCTCATCGATCGACCGGGGCAGCGTGCGCTGCCGTTGAGCCGGCATCTTCAGTCTACAGACGGGCCCGGCCGAAACGCCGGGCCCTTCTTTACGTCATAAGATGCCACCGCCGAGGCTGAGGCGGATCGCGAAGATGATGATCAGGACGATGTTGAGGTTGCGGCCGCCGTTGCTCGACGAAAGCGCGCCGACGGCGGCGCCGACGATCCCGATCGGGATGACGAGCCAGTTCATCCAGCCGAGCAGCGGAATGAAGGCAACGAGGCCGAGCACCAGGGTGACGAGGCCGATGAGGATCGAGACGATGTTCAGCATGGCGTGAACATGGCGAGTCGGACCGGTTCCGGCAAGATCGACGTCGTGGGCTCATTGATCGGAGCGCGCGTGGAAAACGCTTTCTTCACCGTCTTTCGCGCATAGGATTGCGTTGATGAGTTTTCCCTTGCGCCCCGCCCTGGTCCTTTTGTCGCTCGCGCTGGCGTCGTGTGGACGATCGTCGACCGATCAGCAGGATCTCAACAGCCTCGATGCCGAGCTGACCAATGGCGCGGTGCGGGATCCGGCGCTGACGTCGTCGCTGGGCGGGCAGATCATGGTCGATCCGCGGCTGGCGCAGTCGTCGAACACCGATGCGGTGCGACCGGCGCCTCGGCCGGACAATGGCGCGGCACCGCCCGAGGGTCCGCTCCAGGCCGATCCTGTCGATGCGCGTACGCTCAGGCGCGCGCCAGCAGCGTCCAACGACTGTCCGGAGTGCAAGTCCGCAGACGGCGCGCTGACGCTGGGCGCGCTGGCGGCGCGGCAGAAGACGCCGGACGCGGGGGTCTGTGCGCAGAAGATCGGGTATTCTGCCGGATGGGCGGACCGGTTGCCGGCGGACCTGCCGCTATATCCGGCCGCGCGGCTGACCGAGGCGGCGGGGGCGGATCAGGACGGGTGTCGCCTGCGGGTGGTGAGCTTTGCGAGCGCTGCACCGATGCAGAAGATGCTCGACTATTATTATACGAGGGCGACGGCGGCTGGGTATTCGGCTGGGCATAGCACTGACGGACGGCAGCATGTGCTGGGCGGGGTTCGGGGGAACGACGCGTATGTGGTATATGTGACCGCGCGGGCTGGCGGCGGGAGCGATGTGGATATGGTGTCCAACGCCGGTCGGTGAGGGTGGGTGAAGCGGTTCCGTGATTATTCCACCCCGGCGGAGGCCGGGCCCAATTGGGAAACGCAGCGGACTGAGTGCGTTCCCTCGTAACTTCCACCTTTCCAATTGGGCCCCGGCCTTCGCCGGGGTGGATAGGGGGAAACTGCAGCTGTCCTCCCCTGTTCTCCCGCGAAGGCGGGAGCCCAGACTGGGTCCCGCCTTCGCGGGGAAACACGTTAGGGCGACGGGCCCCACCACGCCCCTCCCCAACCCCCACCTTTCCGTCCGACGCGATTCGCGCTAGGGCGCGGCGATGTTTCCCCTTCTTTATGTCATGGTCGGTGGCGCGGTCGGTTCCGGCGCGCGCTATCTGACCGGTCGCGCGATGATGGCGCTGCTCGGACCCGACTATCCGTTCGGTACGCTGGCGGTGAACCTGATCGGCGGGCTGTTGATGGGCGTACTGGTCGGCGTGCTCGCGCGGAACACCGCGTCTGAGGCCTGGCGCCTGCTGCTCGCGGTCGGCGTACTCGGTGGCTTCACGACGTTTTCGAGCTTCTCGCTCGACGTCGTCACGTTGATCGAGCGGGGCGCGATCGGCGTCGCGTTCGGCTATATTCTCCTGTCGGTGATCGGCTCGATCGTCGCAGTATTCGCGGGTCTCACCGCAGTAAGGGCCATCGCATGACCGCGGGCAAGAACGATAGCGACTCCGGCTTTCGGGAGTTCAACGTCGGGTTCGACGATGACGGCATCCGGTTGGACCGGTGGTTCAAGCGGCATTTGCCCGACACGAGCTTCACGACGGTGGCGATGTGGGCGCGCACCGGCCAGCTGCGCGTCGACGGCACGCGCGCCACGCCGGGCGACCGGATCGCGGCAGGCCAGATGCTGCGCGTGCCCCCGCCCGAGGCCGACAAGGCCAGCGCCGACGTCGACAAGCCCAGGCGCGTGCGCGAGCGCGTGATCCTGTCGGACGAAGAGACCGAGCTTGCGCAGAGCATGGTCATCCACAAGGATTTCCAGGCGTTCGTGCTGAACAAGCCGCCAGGGCTCGCGACTCAGGGCGGCACCAAGACGACGCAGCATGTCGACGGGCTGCTCGACGGGCTCCAGTATGACAATGAGGGCCGGCCGAAGCTGGTCCACCGGCTCGACAAGGATACGTCGGGCGCGCTGCTGGTGGCGCGCACGTCGCGCGCGGCGGCGTTCTTCGCCAAGGCGTTTTCGGGCCGTACCGCGCGGAAAGTCTATTGGGCGCTGGTCGTCGACGTGCCCTCGATCGAGGACGGCATGATCGAGCTGCCGATCGGCAAGCAGCCGGGTACCGGCGGCGAGAAGATGCATGTCGACGAGGCCGAGGGCGCACCGGCGCGTACCCGCTACCGCGTGATCGAGCGCGCGGGCAACCGCGCGGCGTGGGTTGAATTGCAGCCGTTCACGGGGCGCACGCACCAGCTGCGCGTGCACATGGCGGCGATCGGGCATCCGATCGTCGGCGACGGGAAGTATGGCGGCGCGGCGGCGTTCCTGACTGGCGGGATTTCGCGGAAGATGCATCTGCATGCGCGGCGCATTAAGGTGGATCATCCCGATGGCGGATCGATCGACGTGACCGCCGGGCTGCCGACGCATTTCGAGGAAAGCCTGAAGCAGCTGGGCTTCGACGAGAAGCTTGGCGATGCGCTGCAGCTCGACGAGAAGACGCCGCCGTCGCGCGAGGAGATCAAGTCGCGGGCGCGAGCGCATGCAAAGTCGGTGCGCAAGGAGCGGCGCGGCGAGCGGCGTGGGCGTGGTGTGGTTGAGGACGTTAAGGCACCGGGCGGCAAGCCCGCGGGGCCGAAGACGGGCGGCGTGCGGACGGGTGCGGGCTCGAAGTTCGGCGCGCCGCGGAGTGGGCCTCGCGTCGAGGGCGCTAAGCCCAGCGGGCGGGGGCGTTCGGGGGGGAAGCCGAGTGGGCCTCGTACGGGGCCGGGTTCGCGCTGAGTTAACGGATCTACCGGCCCACTGCTCTAACGCCACCCCGGCGCAGGCCGGGGCCCAATTGGAGAGGTGGTAGTAACGGAGCGATACCCTCCGTAACTGCAGTCCCCCAATTGGGCCCCGGCCTTCGCCGGGGTGGAGTGGGTGTTGGGGGTGCTCCTTAGTACTTGTTCCCCGCGAAGGCGGGGGTCCAGGAGCCACGTTCGTAGCTCTGCTTGATTCCTGGGCCCCCGCCTTCGCGGGGGAACAAAATGAGGTGCGGGCCCGCTTACCGCATCCACCCGCGCAGCAACTGCCGCAGGCCTTCGGTCACCGTGCCGAACACCATATGCGACGCGACGCTGTACAGATGCGTCGACGGCGCGGTCTTCCAGGGGGCGGCGCCCAGGCCCACCGCGGGCACCGCCGCCTCGTCGAGCAGCGCGGTGTTCGCCAGCGCGAACGCGGTGCCATAGCCCGCCGTCACCGCGGGGCGGTATTCTGCCGCGACCGCGTAGACGACCCCCAGCCCCGCCCCGAGCGCATAATGCACCGCCTGCCCGGCGAGCGGCTTGCGATCTTCGGGGATATCGTGGCCCACCACCGCCCGCGACACCGCGTCCGCCGCCTTTTCGGTCGCGGGCTCCGCATCGCTGTCCGACGACGACAGCGCGGCGACGCCGGCTTGGAAACGATCCATCACGAACGACGCGACGAGCCCCGCGACCAGACCCGCAGCAGCTGCGGCCCAGATGTTCGGGGTGTCGGCAGGTGCGTGCGCCATCGTGGGTCTCCTTTGGTCTGCGACACGAACCGTCGAGTAAGACGCGCGTTCCGGTTTGGCGTTCCCTCGTTCGCCCGGCTGATCTACGAGGCGGGGATGCGTTGGAAAATCTCATGATCCGCCTTGCCGTGTTCGATTGCGACGGCACGCTCGTCGACAGCCAGGCGAATATCTGCGTCGCGTGCGAGCGGGCGTTTCAGCAGGCCGGGCTCGTCCCGCCGCCGCGTGCGGAAATTCGCCGGATCGTCGGGCTCAGCCTCGTCGAGGCGATGCAGGTGCTGCTGCCACAGGCCGACGACGCGCTGCACCGGTCGCTCGCCGCCGACTACAAGGCTGCGTTCCATGCGATGCGCGCGAGCGGCGAACTGGCCGACGAGCCGTTGTTCGACGGGATCGCCGACGTGCTCCAGACGCTCGCCGACGACGGCTGGGTGCTCGGCGTCGCAACAGGCAAGTCGGACCGCGGGCTCGCGCATATCCTTGCCGCACACGGGATCACCGACCGGTTCGTGACGTTGCAGACCGCCGATCGCCATCCCTCGAAGCCCGATCCGGCGATGCTGTTCGCGGCGATCGCGGAAGCGGGTGCGACCGCGGCAACCACCGCGATGATCGGCGATACGAGCTTCGACATGGCGATGGCGCGCGCGGCGCGGGTGCGCGCGGTCGGCGTCGCCTGGGGCTATCACGCGGTGCACGAACTGTCGGATGCGGGGGCGGACGTCGTCGCGACCGCGGTGCCCGAGCTGCTGCACATGGTCACGCGGCCATGACCGACGATGAAAAGCTGGCGCAGCGGCGCTGGTTCGTGCTGGTCATCGTGCGGCTGGCGGGGGTCGCGGGGGCGTTGCTCGGCCTGATCCTGATCGCGCGCGCGCATGATCTGGGACCGAAGATCCTCGGGACGGCGATCGTGCTGTCGGCGATGGCAATGATCGCGACCGTGCCGCGCAGCCTCGCGCATCGCTGGCGGAGTCCACCCCAATGAAGCGGTTCTGGAAAGACGTTGCGATCGATGCCGATCGCGTGGTGACGCTTGACGGCAAGCCGGTGCGGACGCCCGGGCGGCGGCCGCTGGCGTTGCCGACCGCGGCGCTGGCCGAGGCGGTCGCCGACGAATGGCGCAGCGTCGGTGAGACGATCGATCCGCGGACGATGCCGCTGACGGGGCTCGCCAATGCGGCGACCGATCCGATCGCGAACGATCCGACGCAGTTTGCCGCGCGGCTGGCGGCCTATGGCGAGAGCGACCTGCTCTGCTACCGCGCCGAGGGGCCGCCGTTGCTGGTCGAGCGGCAGGCGGCGGCGTGGGATCCGCTGCTCGACTGGGCGCGCGCGCGGTATGACGTCACGTTCGCGGTGACTGCGGGGGTGATGCACGTCGCGCAGCCCCCCGCGACGATCGCGCGGCTGCGCGAGGCGGTCGCGGCGTATGACGATTTCCGGCTCGCGGGGCTGTCGCCCGTGGTGTCGCTGACCGGATCGCTGGTGATCGGGCTGGCGCTGATCGAGGGCGAGATCGACGCGGACGCGGCCTGGGCGGCGGCGGGGCTCGACGAGGACTGGTCGATCGAGATGTGGGGCGAGGACTGGCAGGCCGCCGAGTTGCGCGAACTCAAGCGCCAGGAATTCGCGCGCGGCGTGGCGTTTCTGGGGATGCTCTAGCCTTTCGTCATCCTGGACCCGATCCAGGATCCAGAGCCACGGGCGTTGACGCGTTCGGCTCTGGATCCTGACTTCCGTCAGGATGACGGGGGCTTAACGCGTCAAGCGGCGGATGAAGCCGATCAGTCCGGTCTGGCGCGAGCGCTTGAGGCGTTCGGCGGCCAGGATCGTCTTCACGCCGCGGATGCAGCTGTCGACATCGTCGTTGACCAAGACGTAATCATAGCCGTCCCAGTGGCTGACCTCGTTCGCCGCGCGCGACATGCGGGCTTCGATCACGTCGGTCGAGTCGGTGCCGCGGCTGGTGAGCCGGCGGTGGAGTTCTTCCATCGATGGCGGGAAGATGAAGACGCGGACGACGTCGCCGCCGGCGATCTGGAACAGCTGCTGCGCGCCCTGCCAGTCGATGTCGAACAGCACGTCCTTGCCGGCCGCCAGCATCTCCTCGACCTGTGCGCGCGGCGTGCCGTAGCGGTGGTTGAAGACATGCGCCCATTCGAGGAACTCGTCGTTCGCGACCATGTCGCGAAACCCCTCGAGATCGGTGAAATGGTAATCCTTGCCGTCGACTTCGCCCGGCCGCATCGACCGAGTCGTCACCGAGACCGACATCTCCAGCTCATGCTCGTCGGCAAGCAATCGGCGCGCGATCGTCGACTTGCCGGCGCCCGACGGCGAGGACAGGACGAACAGGACGCCGCGGCGACGGAAACCATGCGGGTCGGACGGAAGTGTGTGGGGCATGCGCGCCCTTGCCGCGGACTGCGCATGGGCGTCAACCCATGCGCGGCCCGCATGTGTCATTCCGGCGGCGGATCAGTAGCCGGCCTTGCGCGCCTTGTTGCGGTCATACGCCTTCTTGGCCGCGTAGCCGCCGCCGAGGACCATGCCGAGCGGACCCATGCGACGCAGCACGCTCATTGCGACCACGCCCTTGACCGCGCCCGATGCGCCGCCCGAACCGTCACGACGACCCATTTCGCGGCCAACCAATGCACTGATGATACGTCCGATCATGACTTAACCTCTCCGAAAACCTGGTCCTTGAGTTCCGCTGCACCGCGCAGCACCGCCCAGCCGATCGCGTAGGTCACGGCCAGCGGCACGACGATCTTAAGTACGTTGGCGGTGATCGCACCGATGATCGCGCCGTCCGCGTTACCGTCATCGCCGCTGAGCGAGTCGATGCCTGCGCCGATCAGCGCGCCTATGGTCGTTGCGCCCACGTAATTTCTCCTGTCCGTGTGGCGGGTTAGCGCGCGAACGGCGATTGGGTTCCGACTTCACCAGCATCCGTCATCCTGGACTTGATCCAGGATCCAGAGTCACGACCCGCAACGCTTTTGGCTCTGGATCCTGACTTTCGTCAGGATGACGGGGTGGGTCAGCGGCCGAGCATCGATTCGGGTTTGACGACTCGGTCGAAGGTTTCCGCATCGACCAGCCCGAGCGCGAGCCCCGCTTCCTTCAGCGTCAGTCCCTCGGCGTGCGCGTGCTTGGCGATCTTCGCGGCCGCGTCGTAGCCGATCTCCGGCGCCAACGCGGTCACCAGCATCAGCGAGCGGTCGAGCAGGTCGGCAATGCGGTCGCGATTGGGCTCGATGCCATCGACGCAGCGCTCCGCAAAGCCCTCCATCGCGGTCGCGAGCAGGTCGATCGAGCGCAGCACGTTCGCGCCGATCAACGGCTTGAATACGTTGAGTTCTAGGTGCCCCTGCATCCCACCGATCGTCGCCGCGACATGGTTGCCCATCACCTGACCTGCGACCATCGTGAGCATCTCGCACTGCGTCGGGTTGACCTTGCCGGGCATGATCGAGCTGCCCGGCTCGTTCGCAGGCAGGTCGATCTCGCCGAACCCGCAGCGTGGGCCCGAGCCCAGCAGGCGGATGTCATTGGCGATCTTGGTCAGCGCTACCGCCAGCGTGTTGAGCGTGCCCGAGAGGTGGACGAGCGGATCGTTCGAGGCGAGCGCCTCGAACTTGTTGCGCGCGCTGACGAACGGCAGGCCGGTGATCGTCGCTACCTCTGCCGCGAACGCATCGCCGAATCCGGCGGGCGCATTAAGGCCGGTGCCGACCGCAGTGCCGCCCTGCGCGAGGATGACCATGCCGTGGCTGATCGCGGGCTCGATCCGGTGGCGGCAGCGATAGAGCTGGTTGGCATAACCGGAGAATTCCTGGCCGAGCGTCAGCGGAGTCGCGTCCTGAAGGTGCGTGCGGCCGATCTTGACGATGTCGTCCCAGGCCTTGGCCTTCGCGTCGAGCGCGGCGTGGAGCCGGTCGAGCGCGGGGATCAGCCGCTTTGTCGTGGCGATCGCGGCGGCGATGTGGAGCGCGGTCGGGAAGCTGTCGTTCGACGACTGGCTCATGTTGACGTGGTCGTTGGGATGGACCGGCGACTTGCCGCCGCGCGTGCCGGTGAGGACCTCGTTGGCGCGGCCGGCGATGACCTCGTTGACGTTCATGTTCGACTGCGTGCCGCTGCCGGTCTGCCAGATGACCAGCGGGAACTGGTCGTCGAGCGTGCCTTCGATGACTTCTTGCGCGGCCGACTCGATCGCGTCGGCGATGTTGGCGTCGAGGCCGTGCGACCGGTTCACGCGGGCGGCGGCCTGTTTGACGAGCGCCAATGCGTGGACGATCTCGATCGGCATCCGTTCGCGAGTGCCGAACGGGAAATTCTCGACCGATCGCTCGGTCTGCGCGCCCCAATAGGCGTCGGCGGGGACTTCGATCGGGCCGATCGAGTCCGTTTCTGTGCGGGTGTTGGTCATACAGGGTCAACCTTCCGGGGCGTGCGCTGGATCCCTCGCCCCTGCGGGGAGAGGGAGGGAGGAGCCGCAGGCGACGGAAGGGTGAGGGGTTTTGGGGCTCAGGACGCGGATCCCAACTCCCCTCTCCCTTCCCACGGCAAGGGCCGCGGGCCCCTTCCCTCTCCCCGGAGGGGCGAGGGAGTTTAGCGGGTCATTTCTTCCGCTTGAAATCCACCGCGACGACGTTCGAGCCGTCTTCGATCGGCACCGCGGTCGGCCCGTCATTCTCGGGCTCGTCATGCTCGCCGAGCGCCTCGTCCGCCCCTTCCTGCGCCTGGAAGCGCAGTTCGAAGCTGACCGCCGGATCCTGGAACGCGGTGATCGCCGAATAGGGAATCACCAGCTTCGACGGGACCTGGTTGAAGCTCAACCCGATCGAGAAGCGCTCGTCGTCGACGATCAGGTCCCAGTAGCGGTTCTGCATGACGATCGTCATCTCGTCCGGAAACCGCTCGATCAGCCGCTTGGGGATGTCGACGCCGGGCGCCTGGGTCTTGAAGGTGATGTAGAAATGATGCTCGCCGGGAAGCCCGCCGGCCTCCGCGACCGAACCGAGCACGCGGCCTACCACGGCACGCAGGGCTTCTTGTACGATCTCGTCGTAGGGAATCAGGCTATCGGGCAGTCCATCGGTCATATCCCTTGGGTAAAGCTATTCGATTGGCGGTCAAGATTGCATGCGCCGGTCAGCGCGTTATGGGAGGTGGCATGCGCACCGCCACGATTTCCCGCTCCACCGCCGAGACGGCGATCGACGTCACCATAAACCTCGACGGGACCGGCGTTTACGACGTCGAGACCGGGGTCGGTTTTTTCGATCACATGCTCGAACAATTGTCGCGCCATTCGCTGATCGACCTGCGCGTGCGGACCAAGGGCGACCTGCACATCGACGAGCATCACACCGTCGAGGAT
Source organism: Sphingomonas sp. HMP9 (assembly GCF_013374115.1). Classification (NCBI taxonomy): domain Bacteria; kingdom Pseudomonadati; phylum Pseudomonadota; class Alphaproteobacteria; order Sphingomonadales; family Sphingomonadaceae; genus Sphingomonas; species Sphingomonas sp. HMP9. The sequence goes on from NZ_AP022673.1 coordinate 2,076,839, forward strand.
ACCGGCATTGCGATCGGCCAGGCGTTCGCGCAGGCGCTCGGCGACAAGCGTGGCATCACGCGGTACGGCGATGCGCTGTCGCCGATGGACGAGACTCTCACGCGGGTCGCGCTCGATATTTCGGGGCGGCCGTGGCTGGTGTGGAAGGATTTGTTCTCGCAGACGCGGCTCGGCACGATGGATACCGAGATGTTCGAGCATTTCTTCCACAGCTTCGCGCAGGCCGCCGGCATCACGCTGCACGTCGAGACGCTGTACGGCACCAACAACCATCACATCGCCGAGGCCGCGTTCAAGGGCGTCGCGCGCGCGCTGCGGACCGCGATCGAGATCGATCCGCGCAAGGCGGACGCGATCCCGTCGACCAAGGGCATCTTGTGAGCGAGCCGTTTGCGCGGACCGATGCACCATTGTGCGTCGTCGTGCTGCGCTATGTCGCGCCGCTGGATGCGATCGATGCGCGGATGAAGGACCACGTCGCGTGGCTCAGCAAGGGCTATGCCGAGGGCGTGTTTCTCGCATCGGGTCGGCAAATGCCGCGTACGGGCGGCGTCATCCTGATCCGCGGCGAGAAGGCGGCGGTAGAAGCGGTGGTTGCGACCGATCCGTTCGTCAGCGGCGGGCTTGCGACGGCCGAGATCACGGCGTTCACCGCAAGCATGGTCTTGCCGGAAATCGCCGAGTTGCTGTCGTGACGCTCGCGCTGATCGATTACGGCGCGGGGAACCTGCATTCGGTCGAGAACGCACTGCGGACGGCGGGATGTGCCGATCTGGTCGTGACGTCGGATGCCGATGTCGTCGCTAAGGCCGAGCGGATCGTGCTGCCGGGTGTCGGCGCATATGGCGCCTGTGCGGCGGCGTTGCGCGCGGTGCCGGGGATGGTCGAGGCGTTGAACCAGCGGGTTCGCGACGAGGGTACGCCGTTTCTGGGCATCTGCGTCGGCATGCAGTTGATGGCCGATGCAGGCGAGGAAATGGGGACGCATGCCGGGCTCGGCTGGGTTTCGGGCCGGGTGCGTCGCCTGGAACCGGGCAGCAGCGACGTGAAGGTGCCGCACATGGGCTGGAACGACGTCGTCCCGGCGCGCGCGCATCCACTGATCGAGCCCGGCGAGGCGTATTTCCTGCACAGCTTCGCGTTCGAGGGCGCCGACGTTCTCGCGACGACCGACCATGCCGGTGCCGTCACCGCGGCGATCGGCCGCGACACGATGATCGGCGTGCAGTTTCATCCCGAGAAGAGCCAGCGCTACGGCCTGGCCTTGCTCGAACGATTCCTGGAGTGGCGGCCGTGAGCCTGATTATCTTTCCCGCAATCGACCTCAAGGCGGGTCAGGTAGTGCGTCTCGCCGAGGGCGATATGGACCGCGCGACCGTGTACGGCGACGATCCGGCGGCGCAAGCGATGCTGTTCGCCGAGGCGGGCGCCGAGCATCTGCATGTTGTCGATCTCGATGGCGCGTTCGCGGGCGCCTCGGTCAATGGCGATGCGGTGCGATCGATCGTGGCGCAGTTCCCCGGACATGTGCAGCTCGGCGGCGGGATCCGGACGCGAGCCAGCGTCGAAGGCTGGTTCGACCTGGGCGTGTCCCGCGTGGTGATCGGGACGGCAGCGCTGGAGGACCCCGAGTTCGTGCGCGGCGTGGCGAAGGATTTCCCCGGCGGGATCGTCGTCGCGGTCGACGCGAAGGACGGCATGGTCGCGACCAAGGGCTGGGCCGACGTGTCGACCACCAGCGCGGTCGATCTCGCGCGCCGGTTCGAGGATGCGGGGGTGGCGTCGCTGCTGTTCACCGACGTCGGCCGCGACGGGATGCTCAAGGGCTGCAACGTCGAGGCGACGGTCGACCTCGCGCGGTCGGTCGACATACCGGTGATCGCAAGCGGCGGGGTGAAGGGCATTGCCGAGATCCACGTGCTGGCGCTGCATGTCCGTGATGGGGTCGAAGGCGTGATCACCGGGCGGGCGTTGTACGACGGCCGGCTCGATCTCGCGGCGGCTTTGAGCGTGGCGAAGGCCGCATGAGGGGTCACGCGGAGACGCGGAGACGCGGAGACAGTGAGAATTTTTCGCGCAGAGGCGCAGAGAGCGCGGAGGTAGTGCGCGGCAGCGTTCATCTTTTTGCTACCGCCATCGGTATCCCGCGGGCCTCGCTGCCCCCCCTCTTCTCTGCGTCCTCTGCGCCTCTGCGCGAAATAGTCTTCTTAGCGGCTCCGCCGCGTCTCCGCGTCTCCGCGTCTCCGCGTGAACACATTCTTCGGGCAAGCGCGTGACGGTCCGCGCCCGAGTCATACCTTGTCTCGACGTAGCCGACGGCCGCGTCGTGAAGGGCGTGAACTTCGTCGAACTGCGTGACGCCGGCGATCCGGTCGAGCAGGCGCGCGCCTATGACGCCGCCGGGGCGGACGAACTGTGCTTCCTCGATATCGGTGCGTCTCATGAGGGTCGCGGTACGATTCTCGACGTCGTGCGGCGAACGGCGGCCGTATGCTTCATGCCGCTGACCGTCGGTGGCGGCGTGCGCACCGCGGACGATGCGCGCGCGCTGTTGCTCGCGGGCGCGGACAAGGTGGCGGTCAATTCCGCCGCGGTCGAACGGCCGGAGCTGGTCGCGGACATCGCCGAGCGCTTCGGCAGCCAGTGCTGCGTCGCGAGCGTCGACGCGAGGCGCTCCGGCGAAGGCTGGGAAGTGTTCACGCATGGCGGGAGGCGGGCGACCGGGATCGACGCGGTCGCGCATGCCTTGAAGCTCGCCGAACTGGGGGCGGGCGAATTGCTCGTCACGTCGATGGACCGCGACGGTACGCGCAGCGGCTATGACCTCGACCTGATCCGCGCGATTTCCGACCGGGTGGGCGTGCCGGTGGTCGCCAGCGGCGGGGTCGGCGGGCTCGACGATCTCGTGGCGGGGATTCGCGACGGGCATGCGAGCGCGGTGCTGGCGGCGTCGATCTTCCATTTCGGGCAAGCCTCGATCGGCGATGCGCATGCCGCATTGGCGGCGGCGGGCTTCCCGGTGCGGACGCCTATTCTGGCGCCGGTTCGGGCGCCGGTTCGGGCGGCCTAGCCCGATGGTCGCCCTGCCCCTTCTCGCGGTGCAGTCGGGGCATAGCGGTATCGTCCATCCGCGCACCGGGCCCGAACTGTCGGACATCGCGCTGTTCGTGGTCGCGGCGGTGGGCGTGTGGCTGGTACGGCGGGCGCTGCGGACGCGGTTTGCGAAGACCCGGCCGCCCGAGAAGGATTGACCCGCCTGCCCTGCTACGCCAGCACGCAGCGCATGGACCCCGTATTCGACCGCCTCGAAGCCACCATCCGCGCGCGCCGCGATGCGCCCGCCGACACCTCCTACACCGCCAGCCTGTTCGCCAAGGGCCGGCCCAAGATCGCGCAGAAGCTTGGCGAGGAGGCCGTCGAGACCGTGATCGCGGCATGCTCGGGCGATGAGGCGAGCATCGTGCCCGAAGCGGCGGACCTGATGTTCCACCTCGCCGTCCTGCTGGCGGATGCGGGACTAAGCCTCGACGACGTACGTGCCGAGCTTGTGCGGCGCGAGGGCGTCGGCGGGCTCGTCGAGAAGGCGGGCCGGACGGGCTGACCTACCCACCTCCGTCATCCCCGCGAAGGCGGGAATCCAGACTGGCTAGCCATGCCGCGGGACGGCTGACGTTCGAGGATATGGATCCCCGCCTGCGCGGGGATGACGGAATTGGCCATGTTCCGGCGAAAACGGGCTATGATCGCGCAAAAGGAGCCCGTCCTATGCCAATCGACGCCACCCAGCCTTACGACGACCAGAACATCTTCGCGAAGATCCTGCGCGGCGAGATCCCCTCGAAGCGCGTCTACGAAGACGCGTTCGCGGTCGCGTTCCACGACATCAATCCGCAGGCGCCGACGCACCTGCTCGTGATCCCCAGGGGCGCCTATGTCTCGTGGGACGATTTTTCCGCGCGCGCGCCCGACGCCGAGATCGCCGGCTTCATCCGCGCGGTCGGCACCGTCGCGCGCGACGCGGGACTCGTCGAACCGGGCTATCGCCTGCTCGCGAACATCGGCCAGCACGGCAACCAGGAGGTGCCGCATCTGCATGTTCATGTCTTCGGCGGCCGTCCCTTCGGGCCGATGCTGACGCGATAGGCCAGCTTCACCGCACTAAAGGATTGCGCGTAATAAAATTGCCATTAGGCTCGGTCGCTTGTGCAAGGGGGCCTTATTGACCCGGCCCTCGCAATCCCCGGGGGGTACCGAATTGATTTTTGGGCGCGTAAAATCGCTGGATGCCATTTTGGCGACGGCAGAGAAAAAGGGTCTGGCGCGAACGCTCAGCGCCTTCCAGCTGACGCTGCTGGGCGTCGGCGCGGTGATCGGCACGGGTATCTTCGTGCTGACGTCGGAGGCGGCGCAGAAGGCCGGGCCGGGCATGTTGCTGAGCTTCGTGGTCGCAGGCTTCGTCTGCGCGGTCGCGGCGCTCTGCTATTCCGAGCTCGCGTCGATGGTGCCGGTGTCGGGCTCGGCCTATACCTACACCTATGCGGTGACGGGTGAGCTGCTCGCGTGGATGGTCGGCTGGGCGCTGATCCTCGAATATGCGGTCGGCGCGAGTGCGGTCGCGGTGGGGTGGTCGAACCATCTGGCCGGGCTGCTCGACGGGATCGGCTTCCACATCCCCAACGGGTTGCGCAACGCAGACGCGCTGATGGCGCACGTCCAGGTCGCGTTCGGTGCGACGCCGAACGCCGATCTGCAGACCGCGATGACGGTCGGCGGCTTCATGAATTTGCCCGCGGTCATCATCATCGGCCTCGTCACGTGGCTGCTGGTCGTCGGCACGACCGAGAGCGCGCGCGTCAACGCGGTGCTGGTGCTGATCAAGATCGCCGCGCTCACCGCGTTCATCGCGCTGACCATCCCGGTGATGAAGGCCGATAACTTCCAGCCCTTCCTGCCCTACGGCGTCGGCAATCCGCTGAGTTCGTCGGGTGTCGGCGTGCTGGGCGCAGCGGCATCGATCTTCTTCGCCTATGTCGGCTTCGACGCGGTTTCGACCGCAGCGGAAGAGACCAAGAACCCGCAGCGCAACGTACCGATCGGGCTGATCGCCAGCCTCGGCATCTGCACCCTGTTCTACCTGCTGGTCGCGTCGGGCGCGATCGGTGCGATCGGCGCGAACCCGGTGACGACCGCCAATGGCGGCATCCTGGCGCCGGGGTCTGCCGAGATGGCCGGCCGCTGCGCCGCGATCGTCGCGTCGGGCGCGATGGAGCCTCTGGTCTGCTCGAAGGAAGCACTCGTCCATGTGCTGCAGGTCATCAACTGGCCGATCATGGGCCGGCTGGTCGGGCTCGCCGCAGTGCTGGCGCTGCCGTCGGTCGTGCTGATGATGATGTTCGGCCAGACCCGCGTGTTCTTCACGATGGCGCGCGACGGCCTGTTGCCCGCCAAGCTCGCCTCGATCCACCCCAAGTTCCATACCCCGCACGTCGTGACGATCGTGACCGGCATCGCCGCGGCGATCGCGGCGGCAATCCTGCCGGTCGGCAAGCTCGCCGATTATTCGAACGCGGGCACGCTGTTCGCGTTCATGATGGTGGCGATCTCGGTGATGGTGCTGCGCAAGACAGATCCGAGCCGCAAGCGCCCGTTCCGCACGCCCGGCGTGTGGATCGTCGCACCGCTCGCGATCATCGGCTGCGTCGGGCTGTATCTGTCGCTGCCGCTCACCGCCAAGCTGGTACTGCCGGGCTGGGGCGCGATCGGGCTGCTGATCTACTTCCTCTATAGCCGCTCGCGCAGCCATGTCGGGCTCGGGGTCGACGATGGTCCCGATACCGACGACCGGGCGCCGCCCGGTACGCTCTGACACAGGACGCAAAAAGGGCCGCGGGAGGAGACTCCCGCGGCCCTTTTTTTGTGCGCGGCGCACCAAATTCGTCATCCCCGCGAAGGCGGGGATCCATATCCTCCAGCGTTCGCGAGTCTATCGCGAGGCCAGCCGGTATGGGTTCCCGCCTTCGCGGGAATGACGGTGTCGTGGGCTTGGCTCAGCCGATATGCTTCGCCGCCAGCGCCTTCATGTCGACCATCGGCCGCGCGCCGACATGGCTGATGATCTCGGCGGCGCAGACCGCGCCGAGCTTGAGCGACGCGTGCAGGTCATGGCCCTGCGCCTGGCCGTGGAGGAAGCCCGCCGCGAACAGGTCGCCCGCGCCGGTGGTGTCGACGACCTTGGCGATCGGCTCGGCCTTCACTTCGGCGCGCGCACCGTGCTGGAGGGCGCAGGCGCCGTGCTCGCCGCGGGTGACGACCAGGGTCGGGACCTGTGCGGAAATCTTGGCGACCGCTGCGTCGAAATCGTCCGTCTCGGCAAGCGCTGCAAGTTCGCTCTCGTTGGCGAACAGGATGTCGATCAGGCCGTCCGACAGCAGCTGGCGGAAATCGCCGCCGTGGCGCGAGATGCAGAACACGTCGCTTAGCGTAAAGGCGACCTTGCGCCCTGCCCCACGCGCGCAGTCGATCGCGGCACGCATCGCGGCGCGCGGCTCTTCAGGATCCCAGAGATAGCCTTCGAGATACAGGATCGCGCTGTCGGCGATCATCGCGGTGTCGATCGCGGCGGCAGGCAGGAACTGGCCTGCGCCAAGGAAGGTGTTCATCGTGCGCTGGCCATCCGGCGTCACGAAGATCAGGCAGCGGCCGGTGGTCGGGTCGCCGGCGCGGACGGGGGTCGCGAACTCGATGCCGATGCTGCGGACGTCGTGCGCGAAGACCTGGCCGAGCTGGTCGTCGGCGACCTGGCCGATGAACCCGCATTTGCCGCCGAGCGCGGCGATGCCGGCGACGGTGTTGGCCGCCGAGCCGCCGGAAATTTCCATGCCCGGGCCCATCTTGGCGTAGAGCGCGTCGGCTTCTTCCGACGAGAACATGAGCTGCATCGAGCCCTTGGCGACGCCGATCTCGGCGATGAACGCGTCGTCGGCGGTGGCGAGGATGTCGACGATGGCATTGCCGATCGCGACGACGTCGTAGGTGGGATTGGACAAGGGGCGCACTCCGGGCGGACGGGAAAACGCTTGCCGTAAATGGCGGGGGGGATTGGTGCAACCGGTGTGGGGGGTGGGCCGCGTCGGTTAGATCTCGGCAGAATCGTCATGTCCACCACCCCGGCGGAGGCCGGGGCCCAGTTGGAAAGGTGGTAGTGACGAAACGCGATCCTTTGTTACTGCTGTCCCCCAACTGGGCCCCGGCCTCCGCCGGGGTGGTGATCGTGGGTTGTGACGTCCGCAATTCTAGCTGTTTTCGCAGACAGTGACGGTACAGCCGCCCCTTCTGTTCCCTCGCGAACGCGGGGGTCCAGGATCTCGGGCGGTTCGCTTGGTTTAGCTGGGCCCCCGCGTCCGCGGCGGAACGGAAGGGTTGACGCCCTCGGTCACAAACCAACGCGCGTTGACCTGAGCCGCCCTCCCCGCCATCCCAAGCCAATGATCCGCGCGTTCCTGCTCTCGCTCCGCCAGCTGACCGATCCGCCGGTCCTGCGCGTGTTCGTCAAGTCGATGGCGGTCACTCTGCTCGTCTTCGCGCTGCTCGGCATCGGGACATGGTGGGGCACGCAGGCCGCGCTCGCCGCCTGGCTGGGCTGGGACGCGGACGGAGTGGCAGCCGCATTCGCGCTGTTCGTCACGGTCCTCGCGCTATGGCTCCTGTTCCGCGCGGTTGCGATCGCAGTCGTCGGGGTGTTCGCGGACGAGGTCGTCGAGGCGGTCGAGGCGCGCCATTATCCCGACGCGCTCAAGACCGCCCGCCCCGTTCCGTTGGCTCGCAGCCTCGCAATGGGCCTGCGCTCGGCCGGGCGCGTCGTGCTCGTCAACCTGCTGATGCTGCCCCTCTACATCGCACTGCTCGTCACCGGCATAGGCACGGCAGCGGCGTTCTTTATCGTCAACGGCTGGCTGCTCGGCCGCGATCTCGGCGACATGGTGGCGGCGCGGCACATGGACGCGGCGGCGATGCGGGGCTGGCGTGCGACGACCAAGGGTGGGCGGTTCGCGCTGGGGCTTGCGAACACCGGGCTGTTCGTGGTTCCGGTACTCAACATCGCCGCGCCCGTTCTGGGGGCCGCGATGGCGACGCATTATTTCCATGGTGCGCGAGCGACATCGATGTTGGACAAGGGCCGAGCATGACGCGACTGACGACGATAGCGATCGCCTTGGCACTTGGCGGCGGCTTGGCCGGTTGCGCCGCACCGGTCGCCAAGCCTGCGATCGGCCGCCCGGCCATACCCTATACGAGCGTCGGACTGGAACGCGTGCTAGGCCAGGATGCCGCCGGCCTGGCCAAGCTGTTCGGCCAACCCGATGCCGACGTCCGCGAAGGTGCGGCCCGCAAACTCCAGTTCCAGAGCGGCATCTGCGTGCTGGACGCGTATCTCTATCCCAAGGGATCGGATGCCCCGCGCGTCACCTATCTCGATGCGCGCGAACCCGACGGCAGCACGATCGACCGAGCGAGTTGCGTCGCGGCGCTGACCCGGCGCGAGGGGGGACGGTAGCCCGTGGCCGTCGGCACATCGGCCTTGCCGGCAAGCGAAATCCCGATCACCGCCACCACGCAGCCAGCGACGATGTCGATCAGATAATGTCCGCCGATGGGGACCGCAGATATGAGCATCGCGCCATTGAGCAGGATCGCCGGCCAACGGATCGCACGCATCGATGATGCCGCCCAGCCCAGGAGTACCGCCGCTGCGGCATGGAAGCTGGGAAAGGTGACGATGCCATCGAGATCGACGAACCCGATATGGTGCAAGGTACCGGCTCGCAGTTGGGAAAGTACCGTCGCCTGATGCCAAGGCGTTGGATCGCGCATGGCCGGAACATCGGCCGCCGCCAAACCGAAATGGGCATAGGCGCCGACCCCGGGAAAAAGCACGAAGAGCGCGCAGGTGACGAACAACGTCCCCAGCCACGCCATCAGAAACGTCCATACGCGACGGTGCTGGCCAGAAAAACTGAGCATCACGATCAGAAGCATCGGCTGCCAGCCGATGCTTTCATACACCCAATTCGCGGCGGCCATCAGGATGTGGCGATGCGAGAGCCACAGCATTGCCGCCGGCCAGTCCAGCCCGGGGATTACGGCGCGGTCGATCGCGGCGAGTGCCGGGTCGATCAGAGGCCGGTCGCTCGTCCCGAGAGCGAAGGTCAACAGCGTTATGCCGACGCACCCGGCTATGAACAGACCGCCCCCTTGCGCCAGCGTCGCGAGCCGATCGAACCCCCTGCCCTGCAGGCAGAGGCCAACGCCGATCGGCGTACCGATGATGACCGCGGCCATGGCGAATTCGTCCAGCGCGATCGTCAGATGACGGACGGACACGCCGAGCAGCGCGACTGTCCATGCGATCGCGACCGCGGCATAGACAGGCACCGCCCCCTTTCCCACAACCGATCGTGACACGGGCTCAACCCCGGCGATCGATACGATAGTCGCGCGCATGAAACCTCCGCCTGTGGCGATTCCCTACCAGCAGAGAGGTTACGAAGGCGGTAAGATAGTCATCCGCCACCGTGTTCGCCGAACCGGGACAGCGCCCAGTCCGCGGCGTCGCGCACCACCGCGTTCTCGTCCGACAGAAGACCCTGCACGAGCGGGGCCAGTCGTAAATCACCGCTGTTGCCCGCCGCGATCAGTGCGTTGCGGACCATCCGGTCGCGGCCGATCCGCTTGATCGGGGAGCCGGCGAAAACCTGGCGGAAGCTCGCGTCGTCGAGCGCTAGGATGTCCGCCAGCTCCGGCGCAACGAGTTCCGCACGCGGGTGGAAGGCGAGGTTCGCGTTGGCGGCGGCGGCGAACTTGTTCCAGGGGCACACGGCCAAACAGTCGTCGCAGCCATATATGCGGTTGCCGATCGCGGCGCGGAATTCGTGCGGGATCGGCCCGGCATGCTCGATCGTCAAATAGGAGATGCAGCGGCGGGCATCGAGCTGGAACGGCTTCGGGAAGGCGTCGGTCGGGCATGCGGTCTGGCACGCGTCGCAACTGCCGCAGGTGTCGACGCCGCCCTTGTCCGGCGCCAGATCGAGCGTGGTGTAGATCGCGCCGAGGAACAGCCAGCTGCCATGCTCGCGACTGACGAGGTTGGTATGCTTGCCCTGCCAGCCAAGCCCCGCGGCTTCGGCGAGCGGCTTTTCCATCACCGGCGCGGTGTCGACGAACACTTTCAGGTCGAACGGGGGCAGGTCCCGTTCCGCTTCCGCTGCCAGCCAGCGCCCGAGCGCCTTCAACTGGCGTTTCACGACATCGTGATAATCAGGGCCCTGCGCATAGACCGAGATGCGCCCTACCCCGCCCTCGTCTGCCAGCCGCAACGGGTCATCCTTCGGCGCATAGCTCATGCCGAGCGCGATCACGCTGCGGACCTCGGGCCAGAGGCCGGCGGGACTTTCGCGGTGGTGCTTGCGCTCCTCCATCCAGATCATGTCGCCGTGACGGCCGTCCGCGAGCCATTGGTAAAGGCGCTCGCCCGCGCGCGGCGCGGCGTCGGCGCGCGCAATTCCGCAGGCGGCGAAGCCCAATTCGGCCGCTTTGGACTTAAGTCGGTGTTCCAGCTTGTCTTGCGCCACGTCCGCCCGCTACCACGATGCTACCCTCGGGAGGAAGATTGCGCGTGAACGATGAATGGGCGGTCACTGCGAGCGGAATCGTGAAGCGGTTCGGCGACCGGCGCGTGGTCGATGGGGTGGACATCATGGTGCCACGCGGTTCGGTGTACGGCGTGCTCGGCCCCAACGGTGCCGGCAAGACCACCACCTTGCGCATGCTGCTGGGGATCATCGAGCCCGACGCCGGATCGCGCACGCTGCTCGGCTACGACAATCCGAGGGATGCGAGCGACCGGGTCGGCTATCTGCCCGAGGAACGCGGGCTGTATCCGGCAATGAAGGCGCGTGAGGCGATCGCGTTTCTGGGGGCTCTGCGCGGACTCGACTGGAAGACAGGACGCGAGCGTGCGGTGGTGCTGATGGAGGCCGCCGGGCTCGGCCATGCGGTCGACGAGAAGATCCGCAAGCTGTCGAAGGGCATGGCGCAGCTCGTGCAGCTGCTCGGCTCGGTCGTGCACCAACCAGATCTGCTGGTGCTCGACGAGCCGTTTTCGGGGCTCGATCCGGTCAACCAGGAGCGGCTCGAGGCGTTGATCCTCGCCGAGCGCGACCGCGGCGCGACGATCCTGTTCTCGACGCATATCATGAGCCATGCCGAGCGGCTGTGCGACCGGCTGGCGATCATCGCCGGCGGCAAGCGCCGCTTCGAGGGGACGGTGGCGGACGCGCGCGGGATCCTGCCGCAGCGGGTTCACTATACGCCGCACCGGCCCGATCCGGCGATCCGCGGCGTGTTGCCGGCGGATGCGGCGGCGGACGGGGATAGCTGGCGGTTCGAACTGCCCGACGAGGGGATCGAGAGCTTGCTCGTACGGTTGATCGACGCGGGGTACGGGATTTCGGGGTTGTCGATCGAGCGGCCCGGTCTGCACGAGGCGTTCGTCCGGATCGTGGGACAGCATGCACCCGTGCCTCAGGAGACTGCCGCATGACCCGCTTCCGCCGGACCCTGCGCCAGACCTTCACGATCGCGCGGCGAGATTTTATCGCCACGGTATTCACGCCGATCTTCCTGCTGTTCCTATTCGCGCCAGCAATTATGGGAATGTTCAGCATCATCGGCGGAATGGGTGCTCGAAGCGCTACCACAGGGGCGCAGGACACGACGCGTATCGTCGCGATCATCTCTGCTCCGCTCAACCGGCCTATCGCTCAGGCTGATACGCGATTGCGCGACGTGTTCGGCGGCGACGAAGCGCCGCCTAGTCTGACGACCGTCACGCCCACCGGCGACCCGGCCGCGCAGGCGCGCGCCGCGTTCGAGACAAAGGACATTGATGCGGAGGCAGTGCTGTACGGCCCGCTCGATGCGCCGCAGATCCTGTACGGCCCGCGCGGGCGACGGTCGGCGGATTATCTCGGCTTGCTCGCCCAGACGACGCTGGCCGCGCAGAAGCTCGGTGGCACGCTGCCAACGATCGCCGCGACCAAGACGCGCATCACGCGCTCGACCACCTCGGTCGGCGGCCAGCACCAGTCCGCGTTCTTCGCGGTGTTCGGGATCTTCTTCCTGACGCTGTTCCTCTCGGGCCAGGTCGTCGGCACGATGGCGGAGGAGCGCAACAACAAGGTGATCGAGGTGCTTGCCGCGGCGGTGCCGCTCGAATCGGTGTTCTTTGGCAAGCTGATCGGGATGTTCGGCGTCGCGGTGCTGTTCGTCGCGTTCTGGGGCACCGTTGTCACGCAGATCACGTCGCTGATGCCCGCTGCGGCTGCGGTCGCGCTGGGCGACCTGACGCCTGCGATCGGCGTGCCGATGTTCGCGCTGCTGTTCGCCGCCTATTTCAGCATGGCGTATCTGTTGCTCGGCTCGGTATTCCTCGGCGTCGGCGCGCAGGCCTCGACGATGCGCGAGATCCAGATGCTGTCGCTGCCGATCACGATCCTGCAGGTGGCGATGTTCGGGCTGTCCTCGGCCGCGGTCGCGCATCCCGGCAGCTGGATCGCGACCGCTGCCGAGCTGTTCCCGCTGTCGTCGCCGTTCGCGATGGCCGGCCGCGCGGCGAACTCGCCCGCGCTGTGGCCGCACGTCGCGGCGCTCGCATGGCAGGCGCTGTGGGTGACGATCTTCATCACGGTCGGCGCGCGGCTGTTCCGGCGGGGCGTGCTGCAATCGGGGAGTGCGCGGCCGTTCTGGCGGCGGAAGGCCAAGGCAGCGGCGGCGGCGGCGTAAGCCGTTCTCCTGCGAACGCAGGAGCCCAGGATTACAAACAGTTATGTTCGCGACCCTGGGCTCCTGCGTTCGCAGGAGAACCGCTCTATTGACATAGGTGTCAGCTAAGACTCTCCTGCGCAAAAATGCGGGAGAGAGATGATGGCTACTCTGGTGCGCAATGTGGACGTGACCGTCGATCCGCTCGATGTGAGCCGCGCCGAACTCTACCGCGACGATATGTGGCAGGCGCCGTTCGCCCGGCTGCGCGCCGAGTCGCCGGTGCATTACGTCGAACACTCCGACTACGGCCCCTATTGGTCGGTCTCCAGCTACAAGGGCATCGTCGAGGTCGAGTCCCTCCCCGATCTCTATTCCTCCGAGGCGGGCGGCATCACGATCGCCGATTTCGTCGCCGAGCGCGATGTCCGCATGCCGATGTTCATCGCGCGCGACCGCCCCGTCCATACCGGCCAGCGCCGCACCGTCGCGCCCGCCTTCACCCCCAGCGAGATGACGCGGATGTCGGGCGATATCCGCACCCGGACCGCGGCCATGCTCGACAGCCTGCCGTGGAACACGCGCTTCGACTGGGTCGATACCGTCGCGATCGAGCTCACCACGCAGATGCTCGCGATCCTGTTCGACTTTCCGTGGGCGGACCGGCGGAAGCTGACCTTCTGGTCGGACTGGGCGGGGGATATCGAACTGGTGAAGACCGAGGAGCTGCGCCAGCAACGCCTCGTCCACATGTTCGAATGCGGGTCGTATTTCAAAACCCTGTGGGACGCGAAGATCGACAAGGCGCCGACGCCTGACCTGATCTCGATGATGATCCATTCGGATGCGATGGCGCACATGGACCACAATGAATTTATCGGGAACCTCATCCTGCTGATCGTCGGCGGCAATGATACGACGCGCAATTCGATGTCCGCGCTCGCCTACGGCCTCGACAAGTTTCCCGAGTCGCGCGCCAAGCTGGAGGCGGACCCGGGGCTGATCCCCAATGCGGTGAGCGAGATCCTGCGCTGGCAGACGCCGCTCGCGCATATGCGACGGACCGCGACGGCGGACACCGAACTGATGGGCCAGCAGATCAAGGCGGGCGACAAGCTCGCGCTCTGGTACATTTCGGCGAACCGCGACGAGAGCGTGTTCGGCGAGGATGCGGATTCGATCCAGGTGGATCGCCCGAACGCCCGGCGACATCTGGCGTTCGGGCACGGCATCCACCGCTGCGTCGGCGCGCGACTCGCCGAGATGCAGATCGCGATATTGCTCGAGGAGATGGCAGCGCGGCGGATGCGGATCAACGTGCTGGCCGAGCCGACCCGGGTCGCGGCGTGCTTCGTCCACGGCTATCGCACGCTGCCGGTGGAAATCAGCAAATACTGAGTGTTGGCGTCACCTTATCGGTCGGTTCGCGCGTACCTATATCCGAATCATGGAGACCGATATGACTCAGGACCGCCGCGCTTTTCTCACGCTTGCCGGAGCGGGTGTCGCCGGCTTTGCGCTCTGGGGATGCTCGTCGCAGCCCGCACAGGCGGCCGAGCGGTTCGAGGTGACTCTGACCGACGCGCAGTGGCGCAAGAAGCTGTCGCCGGACGCGTATACTACGCTGCGCAAGGAGGGTACCGAGCGGCCCTATTCGAGTCCGCTCAATGGCGAGCACCGCGCAGGCGTCTTCTCGTGCCGAGGGTGCGGTCTGCCGAATTTCTCGTCGAAGACCAAGTTCGAGAGCGGCACCGGCTGGCCGAGCTTCTGGCAGCCACTGCCGAACGCGGTGCGGACGCGGGTCGATTCGACGATGGGAATGGCGCGGACCGAGGTGCATTGCCGGCGGTGCGGCGGGCATCTGGGGCATGTGTTCGATGATGGGCCGAAGCCGACGGGGAAGCGCTATTGCATGAATGGCGATGCGCTGACGTTCAGGGCTGCGTGAGAACTTTCACCTGAATGTGCTTGGCGCGTTTTGCGGATGAGCGAATAGAATATGTTTCCCCGCGAAGGCGGGGATCCAGACTGGGCGCCCGCATTCGCGGGAGAACAGGGCAGCACGACTGGGCGACCATTTTGCGCTGTCACATTCGCGCGCTTTCGTAGCGGCTTCTGTGCGTTTGCACCTCCCCGGCGGAGGCCGGGGTCCAATTGGGAGACGTCGCTGATCGACGTTGCGCGCTGTTACCGAAACCTCACCAATTGGGCCCCGGCCTTCGCCGGGGAGGTGTTTCTTTCGGGTAGCGTTAAAGCGCTAGACTGTCTGGGGGGCGATCAGCGCGAGACGTTGGGAAGGCAACGGATGCCGGACCAGCCGGGCACCACGGGCTTAGTTCGCCTCGTTCACCAGCGTGAAGATACCGCGGGGGTCGGTCGGGCCGTGCTGCACGCTCGCGAGCTGCGCGGCGTTGGCGCGCTGCGTTGCGGTGACGGTGCGCGTGGCGCTGGCCATCTGGAACGAGGGCTGCGCAGGCGCGTCGAGCGTGCCGCCGGCCGGGGCATGGCCCGAATAGATGAAGCCCTTGGTCGGATAGGCCGAGGTGCCGAGGCCGCCCTGCGGGCCGTACCAGACCTTGACCATGCTCCAGTCGCCGGCGTCGGAGACGTCGACTGCGCGGACGTTGGTCTCGACGGCGCCGGGGCGCGACCAGTTGGCGTGGGTGAGGAGGACTTCGCGGTCGCTGACGACCTTCGAGACCATCGCGACATGGCCGACGCGCATCCGCGAGGTCGGCGAGAAGGCGAGGACCGAACCGGCCTTCGGGGTGTGGCCACGCTCGTAGCGACCCTCGGCCTGGCTCCACCAGGTGTTCGCGTTGCCGCGGATTTCGATGCCCGACACCGAGCGAGCAAACGTTACACACTGCCAGAACTGGGCTGCTGCCGGTGTGGCCGTCATCAGGCCGCACGATACCACCAGCGCAAAACGCGCTGCTAACGCCTTGAAATTCATCGAGACCCCCCGGCCAAAACCCGTTTGTCGCATTCTGGCTACGGGAGGTTCGATTTAATTGAAAGTCGGCCGGGAACCATATCCGACGAAGCGTGTTACCGCGCCGACCAACGCCCCAAAGCGTCAGCCAGACTGGCTCAGTTCATCAGTTTCCAGCCGGTTATGCGGTCCACGGTGACCTGCGTGACCGCATGATAGCCCGGCCGCGCCTTGCCGTAGATATCCATCGCGAGCTTGTGACCCCAGTCGCCCGAGTCCATCATCTGCTGGAACAGCGGCGCAACGAATTTGCGGCGGCCCTGCGAGGTCAGGAACTGCTCCGCCGAGGCGTCGGCCGGCGCATAGTGATTGGCGAGCGCGAGTTGCAGCCAGGCGAAGCGGATCTCGGCATTGCCGGTGCTGTTCCAGCCGAACGCGGCGTCGAGCGCCTTCAGCCGCTCGGCGGGGAGTGTGCGCGGGAGCTGCGACAGGAAGCGCGTGATCTCCTGCGTGGTCGCCTTGCCTGGGACACCGGACACGGGCCCGCCTGCCGCATAGGCCTTCGCCGCAGCATCGACCGCGGGGAACGCAGCGGATGTGACATGCACCGCGTTCGCGGGGATGCCGGGGCTGTAGACCCAGGTGTCGACGCCGATCGTCGTGGCCTCGGCGGGGGTCAGCAGCTTCGATTTCAGGTCGGCGAGGAAGCCCGCGCTGGTCTGCGGCTGGAAGGCGTGGCGGTCGAAATAGCTGCGCAAATACGCGTCCCAGCGCGCGCGGCCGACCTGTTTCTCGATCGTGCGGAGGAACGATGCGCCCTTGTCATAGGCGATCTGCGTCATGCCATCGTCGGGATCGCGCGACGCGTCGAGATCGAGGTGGAGCTGCGTGTCCTTCGACGTGAGCCCGCCGGCTTCCTTCACTGCGGCCTGCATATCGGTCCAGGCGAGATCGGCCTCCATGTCCGCGCGGCGCTTGCCGTACAGCGCCTCCATGATCCGGTTCTCGAAATAGCTGGTGAAGCCTTCGTTGAGCCAGAAATCGTCCCACGTCGCGTTGGTCACGAGATTGCCCGACCAGCTATGCGCGAGTTCGTGCGCGATCAGCGAGACGAGGCTGCGGTCGCCCGCGATCGCGGTCGGCGTCGCGAAGGTCAGCGTCGGGTTCTCCATGCCGCCGAACGGGAACGACGGCGGCAAGACCAGCACGTCGTAGCGGCCCCAGCGATACGGGCCGTACAGCCCTTCCGCGGCGGCGACGAACTTCTCGAGCTCGCCGAATTCATACGCGGCCTTGGCGAGCGTCGCGGGTTCGGCCCAGATGCCGGTGCGCGGGCCTGTCGACTTGAACGCGATATTGCCTACCGCGAGCGCGATCAGATACGGCGCGACGGGCTTGTCCATCTCGTATTCGAACGTGCAGCGATCGGCCGCGCAGACCGGCTTGCCCGACGACAGCCCGCTCATCACCGCGACGAGTTGCTTCGGCACCGCGATCTTCGCCTCCCAGGTCTGGCGGATGCCGGGCGAATCCTGCGTCGGGATCCAGCTGCGGTTGAGGATCGCCTCGCCCTGGCTGAACAGGAACGGCTGTTTCTTGCCCGCGGTCTGCGCCGGCGTCAGCCACTGGAGCGCCTTCGCGTCGGGCGACGAGGCGTAGGCGATGCGGATCCTCTTGGCGCCGTTCAGCGTGACGGTCAGCGGCGCACCGTGGATCTTGTCGACCGCACCGACTTCGTAGGCCAGCGGCTTGCCTGCCGCGTCGGTGATGTTGACGATCTTGAGGCCGTTGTCATCGAGCACGACCTGCTTGGCGCCGGGGGCAGCGAGGATGTCGAGCGTCGCGATCCCGCGGATGACGTGCGTGTCGAAATCGGCGGCGAGATCGAGCGCCACGTGCGTGACGCGGGCCTCGGCGGGGCGGGCGTAGCTGTGCGGATCACGCGCGTCGGGGGTGGTGAGGATCGGGGCGATCGTCTGCGCGACGGCGGGGGATGCGAGGACGAGACCGAGGGCGGTGGCTAGTGCGGGGATACGCATGGAAACTCCGATGTCGCCGTTCCCCGAGGGCGGGAAGGCCATGCGTCGGTCCTAACGTGCAGTTCCGCTTGCTGGAAGGGAGGGACGCGCAGCGCCTTCCACTAGCCCCGTCATCCTGACGAAAGTCAGGATCCAGAGCCGTAAAGGACAGTCCTCCGTCACCCTGGATCCTGACTTTCGTCAGGATGACGAAGGTGGTTAGGTCGGTTTCGTTGCCAGCCGCGCCAGCCGTGCCTCATGTTCGACCCGCCCAAACGGAAACCGCGCGAAAAAATACGCCGAGACGCAGGCGAGCGCGACGTACAGCCCGGCATAGATCAGCGTCAGCCGGTCGATCGTCGCGACCGGCACCGTCCCCGGGGTCGCCTTGGCGGGGAAACCCGCCACTGCCAGGATCATCCCGGCGAAGAAGATGCCGATCCCGCTCGTGCATTTCTGGACGAAGAACGAGCCCGCGAAGAACACGCCTTCGGAGCGCCGCCCGGTCTTCGCCTCCGAATCCTCGACCACGTCGGCCATCATCGACGCGCCGAGGATGAACCCGGTGACGTTCGACGCGGTGCCGAGGATGAAGAGCCCGAACAGCATCGGCAGCAGCGCGCGGTCGCCGACCTCCGGGAACACGCCGAGCATCCGCAACCAATAGGGCGCGGTGTTGAGCGTCGCGCCGAGCAGCACCGCGGCGAGCGCGACCCTGGGCTTGCTCCCCGTCCTGCCCAACCGCGGCGCGGCGAGGAACGCGAGGAACACGCCCGTGAACAGCGCGATCGTCAGGTAGACGAACACCGGCCCCTTGAAGCCCCAGACATAGGTGTAGAGATAGTTCGACATCGCATAGCTGATGCCCTGGATCGTGTACGCGCAGACGCCCGCCGCCATCAGGATCGCGAACGCGCGGTTCTTCACGGTCTGGCGAAGTTCGGCGAAGGACTCGCGCAGAGTCTGGCGGGCGATCGGCGGGTTGGGCAGATGCCTGATCTCGTGGTGCGTGCCGAGCGCGGAGACGAGGATCGCGACGCCGATGGCGACCGCGCCCGCCAGCGCGAACCCGGCATAGCCCGCGCGGTTGAGCAGGCCGTTCGGGAACGCCGCGGTGGGGCTGAGGAAATACTGGTACGCCGACAGCAGCATCAGCAACCCACCGACCCAGCCGAACAGATAGCGATAGGCCATGATCCGCGTCCGCTCGTCATAGCCCGAGCTGAGCTCGGGGGTCAGCGCGACCGACGGCACCTCGTAGCAACTCACCGCGCTGCGCACGAGCACCGCCATCGCGAACAGCCAGACGAGCGTCTGCGGCTGCGACAGCATCGCCGGCGGATTCCACAGCAGCAGCCAGCCGATCATGATCGGCAGCGCCGACGCATACATCCACGGATGCCGCCGCCCCCACCGGGTCCGGGTCCGATCGGAGAAGAAGCCGACCGCGGGATCGACGAACGCATCGATCAGCAGCGCCATCATGATGACCAGCCCGACCGTCGCCGATGGCAACCCAACGACCTGGTTGTAGAACAGCAGCAGGAACGTGCCGAACCCGGAATCCTTCACCCCGTACGCCACCGCGCCGAAGCCATAGCTCGCCATCGTCGCGGTCGACAGGCGCCGGGCCGAGGCGGTCATAGCGAGCCGGTCATCGGGGCGGTCATTTCAGGCTATCGAGGATCGAGAACAGCGACGGTTGCGCCGGATCCCAGCTCGGCCGCGTGCCGATCGTCATGCCGCCGTCGACCAGGATGTGCGTGCCGGTGATGAAGCTCGCATCGTCGCTAGCGAGGAATGCGACCGCAGCGGCGATGTCCTCACCGGTACCGGGGCGGCGGATCGGCTGCGCGTCGGCGGCGATGTGTGCGATCATCGCGTCGGCCTTGCTGATCTTCGCCGCGTCGAGATCGAGCATCCGCGTAAAGATGTTGGTGACGATGAAGCCGGGGACGACCGCGTTCACGCGGATCGCATGCCGCGCGAGATCGGCGGCGGCCTGCTTGGTCAGGTGCAGCACCCCGGCCTTGGCGGTGGAGTAGGCGGTCGGGGCATAGCCCGTGCCGAGCGCGGACACCGACGAGGTGTTGACGATCGCGCCGCCGCCACGTTTCGCCATCAGCGGCGCCGCGTAGCGGATGCCGAGCGCGACCGAGCGGAGGAGGAGCGCCTGCGTGCGGTCCCAGTCCTCGGGCGAGATCTCGCCGATCGGGTCGCGCGAACCGCCTGCGCCGGCATTGTTGAACAGGATGTCGAGACCACCTGCATCGTCGGCGGCCTGCATCAGCGCCTCGATATCGCCCGCCTGGAGCACGTCGGTGCGTTGGAACAGGATACGGCCGTCGGACGCGTCGGCGATCGCGCGGCCGCCGGCCTCGTCGATGTCGCCGATCAGCACGGTGGCGCCTTCTTCGGCGAGCCGCAGCGCGGTCGCCCGGCCGATGCCGGACGCGCCGCCGGTCACGACGGCACGTTTGCCTGAAAACCTCACACGCACTCTCCTGCTTTTTGGCGAGCATAGTATGGCTTCGGCACTCGTCAATGACAGCTCGTTCGAAAAACGGGTTTGCGGCGGGCGGCGCTCGGCGATACCAAGCAGGCAAACTTTTGGAGGATGCGTGATGGATACGACCACCCTGTTCCGGCTCGACGGCCGCGTCGCGCTGATCACCGGCGGCAGCCGCGGGATCGGCAAGATGATCGCCGCGGGCTTCATCGCGCAAGGGGCCAAGGTGTATATCTCGTCGCGGAAAGCCGCCGCCTGCGAGGAGACCGTTGCCGAACTCGGGCCGAACTGTATCGCGCTGCCGCAGGACGTCTCGACGGTGGCAGGGTGCAAGGCGTTGGCCGAGCAGTTCGCCGAGCACGAGTCGAAGCTCGATATCCTCGTGAACAATGCGGGCGCGGCGTGGGGCGTGCCGTTCGAGGAGTTTTCGGAGGTCGGCTGGGACAAGGTCATGGACCTCAACGTCAAGTCGCCGTTCTTCCTGACGCAGGCGCTGCACGCGGCGCTGAAGGCGTCGGGATCGCGCGCGAAGCCTGCCAAGGTCATCAATATCACCTCGATCGACGGCCAGCGGCTCAACCCGTGGGAGACGTACAGCTATCACGCGTCGAAATCGGCGCTGATCTATCTGACGAAGCGGATGGCCGCGCGGCTGGTGACGGATTCGATCAACGTCACCTCGATCGCACCGGGGGCGTTCGCGAGCGACATGAACAAGGCCGCGCGCGATCACGGCGACGCGGTGGCGGAAGGGATTCCGGCGAAGCGCGTCGGCGTCGACGAGGATATGGCGGGCGCCGCGATCTATCTCGCCAGCCGTGCCGGGGATTATGTGATCGGCGAGACGATCACGGTCGACGGCGGGCTGGTACACGCCTCGCTGGGGACGAGCATCGACGCGTAAGCCGCATCCGGACGCCCGCCCCCGGCAGCGGGCCGTCTATCGCACGCCGGTGACCGCGGCCGCCGTGATGGCGGTTGGCGATCCGGTTGACGGCGCGGGCGGCAGATCTTCCGCGCCCGGCACATCCCAGCGATCCATCGTGATCGCCGAGCACGCATAGGTCGCCCGATTGAAGATCCGGGCCGGTTTCAGCGCGGCCCCAAGCGCCGGCTGCGATGCCGCAAGCGTCCGCCGTGCATCGTCGATATGCGACGCGTAGGCGAGCGTCGTCACGGAGCCCGTCTTCAGCTTGGCGTTCACGACCGGAACGAAGTCCCCGACATAGCGTATTGTGCCGGGCTCGACGTGGAACGTCGGTGCGCCGAAGCAATAGCCGGCCGTGCCGATCTTCGCGACGACGGCGGTCGAGGTCACGACATAATCGCCTGGCGTCACGCGGATCACCTGCACCTCATAGGGCGCCTTGCGATCGACGCTGCCGACGGCGACGTCGTACACCGTCGTGTCGCCGGTCTTCTTCCAGTCTTTCCGGCGATAGAGCAGGTCGCGGCCGACGGGATCGTACCGCGCGAGCTGGACGAGCGCCGAACGGCCGGCGCTGTGCGCGTCGGGCCGGCGAAACGCGACGACCACCGCTGCCTCGCCGGGCGCGAGCACGAATGGCGCGCGGGGATCGACCTTCTTGCCGAGATAGACCGATCCCGGGCCGGCAACGGGCGCATCGAGTTTAGGGCGAGATCGACGGGCTGCGTAAAGATGGTGCGTTCGGTCACCTTGCCATCGACGCGCTCGGCGCCGACGATCCCGTTGAAATAGGCGTCGCGTTGGGCATCGGTCATCGCCTTGAGGCGCCGCGATGTGGCCAGAGGCACCTCGACCATCCGCCAGCCGTCGATCATCAGACAATTGCGCCGATTGGCGCGGCGTTGCTGTCCCTCGACAATGGCACTGCCGAGCAGTCCGCCCAGCCCGCCCCCGATACCCGCCGCAAGCGGCGAAACCAGCGTCGGATTATAGGAATAGGGGATCATGCCCGATGGCGTTCGCGATCCACGCGCGATCAGGCGGCAGCGTTGCCAGGCAGCATCGTAGGTGCCCCGGGTAGCGCCCGGACGATTGTAGAAATGCTGGTCGCTGATCCCGCGCCGAATCCTTTGCGATATCTTCGGGCGTATCTCTCGGATCGACCGGCGGCGACTGAGGGACGGCGGCATGCGTCGTCCCCCCATAAGGCACGGGGATCATCGCCTGCGCCGCAACCATGGTCGCCGACAAACAGGTCGCGAGCGTACTCGCGACCACAAACTTCACCGTCATGACATCCCCCACCCTATCGTCGCGACGGACCCTAGTAACGGGTCGCCGGACGGCAAGCGGAGTTGGACCCGATTTCGAACCTATCGGGCGATGCCGCCCGCCGCGAGGACGGCCAGCGTCACCAGCTCGCTTGCGGTCGAGGTCATCGGCGCGACCTGGACCGGCTTTTCCATGCCGATCAGCATCGGGCCGATGACCGAGTCGCCACCCAGTTCGCGGAGCAGCTTCGCCGAGATGTGCGCGGACTGGAGCCCCGGCATGATCAGCACGTTCGCGGGGCCGGACAGCCGCGCGAACGGGTAGTTCGCCAGCTGCTTCGGGTTGAGCGCGACATCCGGTGCCATCTCGCCCTCATATTCGAACCCGACCTGCCGCCCGTCGAGCACCGTCACCGCATCGCGGATGTTGTCGAGCCATTCGCCCTTCGGATTGCCGAAGTTCGAGTAGCTGAGGAACGCGACGCGCGGCTCATGCCCCATCCGCCGCGCGACCGCCGCGGTCTGCTCGGCGAAGTCGGCGAGTTGCTCGGCAGTGGGGCGTTCGTTGACAGTGGTGTCGGCGATGAACACCGTGTGGCTCTGGCCGACGAGCAGGTGGATGCCGAACGGCGTCTTGCCCGCGAGCGGATCGATCACGCGGCGGATCTGGCGCATCGTTTCGCCATAGGTGCGCGTGATGCCGGTGATCATCGCGTCGCCCTCGCCGAGCTGGAGCAGCAGCGCCCCGAAGATATTGCGGTCCTGGTTGACCATCCGCTCGCAGTCGCGGCGCAGATAGCCGCGCCGCTGGAGCCGCGAATACAGGAAGTCGACCATCTTCGGCACGAGCGGCGAGACGCGGCTGTTGTGGAGTTCGAAGCTCTCGGGATCGGTGACGCCGAGCGCGCGCAGCCGCTCGGGCACGTCGTCGCGACCGACCAGCACCGGCGTGCCATAGCCGCCTTCCTTGAACGCGATCGCCGCGCGCAGCACGACTTCCTCCTCGCCCTCCGCGAAGATGACGCGCTTCGGGTGAGCGCGCGCGCCCTCATACGCCATCGAAAGGACCGAGGTGGTCGGGTTGAGGCGTGCCCTCAACGAATGGCGATACGCCTCGATATCGAGGATCGGCTTGGTCGCGACGCCCGACTCCATCGCCGCTTTCGCGACCGCGACGGGGACGACTTCCATCAGCCGCGGATCGAACGGCGCGGGGATGATGTACGCCGGGCCGAAGCTGTGGCTGACGCCGTACGCCGCGGCGACCTCCTCGGGGACGCGTTCGCGCGCGAGTTCGGCGATCGCGTTGGCGGCGGCGATCTTCATCGCGTCGTTGATCCCCGTCGCACGCACGTCGAGCGCCCCGCGGAAGATGAACGGGAAGCCGAGCACGTTGTTGACCTGGTTCGGATAATCCGAGCGGCCGGTCGCGACGATCGCGTCGGGCCGCGCCGCCATCGCCAGTTCGGGGCGGATCTCCGGCTCGGGATTGGCCATCGCGAAGATGATCGGCGCGGGGGCCATATCCTTGACCATCTCGGGCGTCAGCGAACCCGCCGCCGAGAGCCCCAGGAACACGTCGGCGCCGACGAGCGCCTCGGTCAGCGTGCGCGTCTCGGTGATCGCGGCGTGCGCGGACTTCCACTGGTCGACGCCCTCGCGGCCCTGATAGATGACGCCCTTGCGGTCGCACAGGATGACGTTGTCGCCGCGCACGCCCATTGCTTTCACGAGCTCGGTGCAGGCGATCGCCGCCGCACCCGCGCCGTTGACGACGATCTTGACCTCGGAGAGTTTCCGCCCGGTCAGCAGGCATGCGTTGATGAGCCCTGCCGCGGTGATGATCGCGGTGCCGTGCTGGTCGTCATGGAAGACCGGGATGTTCATCCGCTCGCGCAACGCCTGCTCGATGATGAAGCATTCGGGCGCCTTGATGTCCTCGAGATTGATGCCGCCGAAGGTCGGCTCCATCAGCTCGACCGCGTCGATGAAGCGGTTCACGTCCTCGGTCTTCAGCTCGATATCGATCGCGTCGACATCGGCGAAGCGCTTGAACAGCACCGCCTTGCCTTCCATCACCGGCTTGCTCGCGAGCGGCCCGAGATTGCCCATGCCGAGGATCGCGGTGCCGTTCGAGATCACCGCGACGAGGTTTCCCTTGGCGGTATAGTCGTAGACGGTGGCGGGATCGTCGTAGATCGCCTGCACCGGCACCGCGACGCCGGGCGAATAGGCGAGCGCCAGGTCGCGCTGCGTCGCCATCGGCTTCGACGCGATGATCTCGATCTTTCCCGGCCGGCCTTCCGAATGGAAGAGGAGCGCCTCGCGTTCGGAGAATTGCAGCGTTTCGTCGGACATGGGCGGGGACCTCTCTCTTTGGCCGCTATCCTTACGCAGGGGATTTCCATTCGTCACCCCGGACGCTTCGTCCAAGCTGGCATCGTTCTCCTGCGAACGCAGGAGCCCAGGGTTCCGAACGACCGCGCTGCTTGATCCTAGACTCCTGCGTTCGCAGGAGAACGGGACCGGATGACGCGGCAACAAACTCCCGCTAGATCGCGCCGATGGCCAATCCCGCCCCTACCCCCATGATGACGCAGTATCTCGGCCTGAAGGCGGAGGCGGACGACTGCCTGCTGTTCTACCGCATGGGCGATTTCTTCGAATTGTTCATGGACGATGCGCGGATCGCGGCGGGGGTACTCGACATCGCGCTGACCGCGCGCGGCGAGCATGAGGGCAAGCCGATCCCGATGTGCGGTGTGCCGGTGCATGCCGCGACGGTTTATCTGCAACGCCTGATCAAGGCAGGCCACCGCGTCGCGATCGCCGAACAGGTCGAGAGCCCCGCCGAGGCCAAGGCGCGCGGCGGCTCCAAGGCGCTTGTCGCGCGCGCGATCGTCCGCGTCGTCACCGCCGGCACGCTGACCGAGGAGGCGCTGCTCGACGCCCGCAGCGACAATTGGTGCGTCGCGATCGGAGAGGTCGGCGGATCGGTGGCGATCGCCGCCGCCGACGTCTCGACCGGCCGGTTCGAGATCGTCGAGGTCGCGGCCGACGCGGTCGACGCCGAGCTCGCACGGCTCGGCGCGGCGGAAGTCGTCGCCGCG
The DNA here is from genome assembly GCF_013374115.1 of Sphingomonas sp. HMP9. Taxonomy (NCBI): domain Bacteria; kingdom Pseudomonadati; phylum Pseudomonadota; class Alphaproteobacteria; order Sphingomonadales; family Sphingomonadaceae; genus Sphingomonas; species Sphingomonas sp. HMP9. The sequence goes on from NZ_AP022673.1 coordinate 2,102,429, forward strand.
GAGGCGAGCGTGTTCGCGGAGGCTGCCACCACGCTCCGGCCCAAGCTCGACTTCGACAGCGCCGCGGGCGAGGCCCGTCTAAAGCGGCTCTACGGCGTCGCGACGCTCGACGGATTCGGCCAGTTCGGCCGCGCCTCGCTCGCCGCGGCGGGCGGGCTGGTCGCGTATCTCGAGCATAATGCCAAGGGCACGATGCCCTTCCTGCGCCCGCCGCGGATCGGCCGCGCCGCCGAAACGATGGCGATCGACGCGGCCACGCGCGAGAGCCTCGAGCTAACCTGCACCACCGGCGGCGTCCGCAAGGGCAGCCTGCTCGACGCGGTCGACCGGACCGTCACGGGCGCGGGCGCGCGGTTGCTCGGGGCGGATCTCGGTGCACCGCTGATGGATGCAGGCGCGATCGATGCGCGGCTCGATCTCGTCCGGCTGTTCCATGACGACCAGGCCGCGCGCGAGCGGTTGCGTTCGACGCTGCGTGCGTTGCCGGACATCGGCCGTGCGCTCGGCCGGCTGGCTGCGGGGCGTGGTGGCCCGCGCGATCTCGGCCAGTTGCGCGACGGGCTTGACGGCGCATGGAGCCTTGGCGAGCGGCTCGACGGGATCGACACGCCGCCGCCGCTGCTCCGCGACATCGCGCCACGGTTGCGCGGGCATGGCGCGCTGATCGACCTGCTCAAGCGTGCGCTGGTGCCGTCGCCGCCGATCGAGGCGTCCGATGGCGGGTACATCGCGGCAGGCTATGACGCGGCGCTCGACGACCTGCGCGATGCGGGCGCAGGCGGCCGGCGTGCGATCGCCGCGCTGGAGGCCGAGTTCCGCACCAGCACCGGCGTCACCGCGCTGAAGATCCGCCACAACGGCGTGCTCGGTTATCATGTCGAGGTGCCCGCGCGCGCCGCCGATCCGCTGATGAAGCCCGACAGCGGCTTCACGCATCGCCAGACGCTGGCGGGTGTCGTGCGGTTCAACACGCCCGCGCTGCACGAGGTCGCGGCGAAGGTCTCGCAATCCGGCGCGCATGCGCTGGCCGCGGAATCGGCGCATCTGGAGGACCTGACCGCGCAGGCGCTGGCGTCGCGCGAGGCGATTGCGGCGACCGCGGATGCACTCGCGCGGCTCGACGTCGCGGCCGGCCTGGCCGAACGCGCGGCGGAAGGCGCGTGGGCACGGCCGTCGCTGGTCGATCATGCGTGCTTCGAGATCGAAGGCGGGCGGCATCCGGTGGTCGAGGCCGCGGTGGCGAAATCGGGCGACCGGTTCGTCGCGAACGACTGCAACCTGTCCGAAAGCTCGCGGCTGTGGCTCGTCACCGGCCCGAACATGGGCGGCAAATCGACCTTCCTGCGCCAGAACGCGCTGATCGCGGTGCTGGCACAAGCGGGCTCCTACGTGCCCGCGACCAAGGCGACGCTCGGTCTCGTCGACCGGCTGTTCAGCCGCGTCGGTGCGTCGGACAATCTCGCGCGCGGCCGCTCGACCTTCATGGTCGAGATGGTCGAGACCGCGGCGATCCTCGCGCAGGCAACGCCGCGGTCGTTCGTGATCCTCGACGAGGTCGGGCGCGGCACCTCGACCTATGACGGGCTCGCGATCGCGTGGGCGGTGGTCGAGGCGATCCATGAGGACAACCGGTGCAGGTGTCTGTTCGCGACGCATTATCATGAGCTGACGCGGCTCGCCGAACGCTGCGAGGCGCTGTCGCTGCATCACGTCCGCGCGCGCGAGTGGAAGGGCGAGCTGGTGTTGCTCCACGAACTCGCCGACGGCCCGGCGGATCGCAGCTACGGGCTCGCGGTCGCGCGGCTCGCGGGCATGTCGCCGGTGACGGTCGCGCGCGCGAAGGCGGTGCTGGCGAAACTCGAGGCGGGCCGCGCGAAGACCGGCGGGATCGCCGCGGGGCTCGACGACCTGCCGCTGTTCGCCGCCGCGGCGCAGGTCGAGGAGGTCGCCTGCGACATGCTGCGCGAGGATCTGGCGAAACTCGACATCGACGCGATGAGCCCGCGCGATGCGCTCGACGCGCTGTACCGGTTGAAGGCGCTCGCCAACGAGGGGTGATTCCCCTGCCCCCGACACGCCGTCATCCTGGGCTCGACCCAGGATCCAGCGTAACTGACCGCAGCATCTGCCGCTCTGGATCCCAGCTTTCGCTGGGATGACGAAGAGGGATTGGGGAACGCATAGCGTGTTGATCTCGCGTCCTAGTATCTCACGACAGGTCGATGCTAGGCGGCCACCGGATTTAGCGGAGTGCGGGCCTTGGGCGGACATCATCACGGGCATGACCATGGCCATTCGCACGGGGGCCATTCGCACGGGGGCCATTCGCACGGAGGCCATGCGCATGGCGGCCACAGCCACGCCCCAGCCTCGTTCGACCGCGCCTTCGCGATCGGCATCGGGCTCAACATCGTGTTCGTCGCAGTCGAGGCGGTGGTCGGCCTGCGGATCGACTCGGTCGCGCTGCTCGCCGACGCGGGCCACAACCTGTCCGACGTGCTCGGCCTCGTCGTCGCCTGGGGCGGGACGATGCTCGCACGGACTGCGCCGACCAAGCGCTTCACCTATGGGCTGAAGGGCTCGACGATCCTCGCCGCGCTCACCAACGCGCTGCTGTTGATGGTCGCGCTCGGTGCGATCGTGCTGGAGGCGTCGCAGCGATTCTCCGACCCTGCCCCCACCGCAGGCCTGACCGTGTCGATGGTCGCGGGCGTCGGTATCGCGGTCAACGCGATCACCGCCTGGATGTTCGCACGCGGACGCAAGGGCGACGTCAATATCCGCGGCGCCTATCTCCATATGGCCGCCGACGCGCTCGTCTCCGCGGGCGTGGTGATCGCGGGGCTGATGATCTGGCGGACCGGGCTCAGCTGGATCGATCCGGCGGTCAGCATCGTCATCGCGATCCTCATCTTCTGGCAGACCTGGGGCCTGCTCCGCGAGACGGTCGAGATGTCGCTGTCCGCCGTCCCGCGCGGGATCGCGTTCGACGATGTCGATGCCGCGCTGTGCGGCCTGCCCGGCGTCACCGGGATCCACGATCTCCACATCTGGCCGATGAGCACGACCGAACCGGTGCTGACCGCACATCTGGTGATGCCCGGCGGCCACCCGGGCGATCATTTCCTGAGCGATGCCAGGACGATGCTCCACGACCGGTTCGGGATCGGCCACGCCACGCTGCAAGTCGAGACCGGGGGCGACCATGATTGCTCGATGGCGGACGCGGCGACGGTTTGAACTTTTACGAGTGCGCGGGTGTTGTGCCAACATAGATCAGGAGCACTTACCCATGAAGAAGCATTTCATCGCCGCCTTGATGTCGGTCGCTGTCGTTGCCCCCGCCATGATCCCCGTCGAAGCCACCGCGCAACGTCGTGACGATCGGCGGGACGATCGGCGGTACGACAATAACCGTCGCGACGACCGCAACTGGCGCGGCGACAACGATCGCAACTGGGATCCGTCGCGCAGCTACCAGAACGGCAATTACCGCGAGCGTAAGCTCAGCCGCAACGACCGCATCTATCGCGGCAAGGACGGCCGCGCCTATTGCAAGCGCAACGACGGCACGACCGGTCTGGTGATCGGTGCGCTCGGCGGCGGCGTGCTGGCCAACCTGATCGGTGGCGGGACGCTCGGCACGCTGGCGGGTGCCGGCGGCGGCGCACTGCTGGGCCGGTCGGTGGACCGCGGCAACGTGAAGTGCCGCTGAGCTTCGACCGAAGCCTGAAGGAATGACAAAGCGGCGGCCGAGCGATCGGCCGCCGTTTTGATATCTAGAGCATACCGTACAGCAAGGTGCCGTTCAGGCCGATGATCACCGCGGCGATCACCCAGGCAAGAATCCTGAGCCAGGCCGGGCTGACGAGCGTGCCCATGATCGTCCGATCGCCGGTGAACTTGACGAGCGGGACCACCGCGAACGGAAGTTGCAGGCTGAGCACGACCTGGCTCAGCACTAGCAGCCTGGTCGCCCCTGCATCGCCTGATGCGCCGACCACGAACACCGCGGGCACGATCGCGAGCAACCGCGTCACGAGCCGCCGCGCCCAGACCGGCATGCGCAGGTTGAGGAAGCCCTCCATCACGATCTGACCCGCGAGCGTGCCCGTCACCGTCGAGTTCTGCCCCGACGCCAGCAGCGCGACCGCGAACAGCACGCTCGCCGCGCCCATCCCGAGCATGGGGGCGAGCAGCTGATACGCCTGGTCGATCTCGGCGACGTCGGTGCGGCCCGCGACATGGAAGGTCGCCGCCGCCAGGATCAGGATCGCGGCGTTGATGAAGAACGCCAGACCCAGCGCCACCGTGCCGTCGATCGTCGCCATCGTGATCGCGTCGCGCTTGCCCGCGTCGTCCCTGGCGAACGCGCGGGTCTGCACGATCGACGAGTGGAGGTAGAGATTGTGCGGCATCACGGTCGCACCGAGGATGCCGATCGCGATGTAGAGCATCGCCGGGTTGGTCACGATCTGCGTCGTCGGGACGAGGCCGCCTAGCACGCCCGCCATGTCGGGCCGCGCCAGGAACAGCTCGAAGATGAAGCATCCGGCGATGATCACCAGCAACGAGACGACGAACGCCTCCAGCTTGCGGAACCCGAAGCGTTGCAGCGCGAGGATCAGGAACACGTCGAGCGCGGTCAGGACGACGCCGTAGACGAGCGGCAGGCCGAACAGCAGCTTCAGCGCGATCGCCGTGCCGAGCACTTCGGCGAGGTCGCAGGCGATGATCGCAATCTCGCAGAGGAACCAGAGCACGACCGAGACCGGCTTCGAATATTGCGCGCGGCAGGCCTGGGCGAGATCGAGCCCGGCAACGATCCCGAGCCGCGCGGACAGCGCTTGCAGCACCATCGCCATCAGGTTCGACAGCAGCACCACCGACAGCAACGTGTAGCCGAACGCCGACCCGCCGGCGATGTCGGTCGCCCAGTTGCCGGGGTCCATATAGCCGACCGCGACCATGTAGCCCGGCCCGACGAACGCGAACAGCCGCCGCCAGAACGACGCGCCCTCGGGGATGACGATGGTCCGATGACTCTCGGCGAGCGAGTTGGCGAAGTCCGAGGCGGGAAGATTGGGCGCTGACATCGGGGGCTGCTTTGCCGGACGGGGCGAGCGAGAACAAGCGCTTGCGTCCGGGCGGACCGTCAAAGTCGCCCTCTCCCCGTCCGTCACCCCAACGAAAGCTGGGGTGTCCCGGTTGGCGGGTGTCACGGCTCGAACGGGAAGATCTCAGCGTTCGCTGGAATGACGGGGGCGGGGAAGCCTCCCCTCAGATCACCTTCATGTCCGCCTGGTAATGATGCCACGCGAAGATCGCCGCCGCGCCGCGGTGCGGGCGCCAGGCCTCCGCCACTTCGCGCGTCAGCTTCTCGCTCGGCCGGGTCTCGTGGCCGAGGATCCGGCCGACCTCGATCTGGATCGCCAGGTCGCCCGCGGGCCAGATGTCGGTCCGCCCTTCCGCGAACAACAGGTAGATCTCCGCCGACCAGCGGCCGATCCCCTTGACGCGGACCAGCGCGGCGATCGCCTCCTCGTCATCCTCGGGCAGGTTGGCGAGATCGAGCCGGCCGCTCGTCACCTCATCGGCGAGGCTGCGCGCATAGCCGAGCTTCTGGCGCGACAGGCCGGCGCTGCGCAGCGTCTCGTCGCTGGCGGCGGCGATCTTCGCCGGATCGCCCGCGCCGCCGACGACCGCGTCGAGCTTGTTCCAGACCGCCGCCGCCGAGGCGACGCTCACCTGCTGCCCGACGATCGTGCGCAGCAACGTCGCGAAACCGCGTTCGCTGATCCGCGGCGCGGGGTGGCCGGCATTGCCGACCGCGACCGCAAAGGCGGGCTCGATCTCGCACAAGGCCGCCATCGCGGTTTTGAGCTGGTCTGCGTTCAGGCCCATGATGCTTGATCCCAGCGCCATGCAACGGCATGAACGATCGTAGATTTTTCGGAGAATGACATGCCCAAGCTTATCGTCGTGACGCGCGAAGGGGAAGAACGCGAGATCATCGGCGAAGCGGGCCTTTCGGTGATGGAAGTCATCCGCGACGCCGGCATCGACGAGATCCTGGCGCTGTGCGGCGGCTGCTGCTCGTGCGCCACCTGCCACGTCCATGTCGACCCGGAGTTTGCGGCCAAACTGAAGCCGATGGGGCCGGACGAGGACGACCTGCTCGATTCGACCAGCGACCGCGATGCGGGATCGCGACTGTCGTGCCAGATCGAGCTGACCGATGCGCTGGATGGCCTGAAGGTCCGCATCGCCGCGGAGGACTGACGGGAATCCCTCTCCCCGCCGGAGAGAGGGAGGGAGGCGCTCTTGCGCCGGAAGGGAGGGGGGCGTTGGGACGAACCGTCCCGAGCCTCAAGCCCCTCACCCTTCCCGCCGCAAGCGCGGCGGGCCCCTTCCCTCTCCCCGGCGGGGAGAGGGAGCTCAGGTCACCGCGTCGTCACGGCATACAACGCGATCGCCGCGGCGTTCGAGACGTTGAGGCTCTCGACCTTCTCCGAGATCGGCAGCTTCGCCAGCTCGTCGCAATGCTGCTCGGTATTCTGCCGCATGCCCTCGCCCTCGGCGCCGAGCACGATCGCGATCCGCTGCGTGCCCATCGCTTCCGACAGCGTCTGCGTCGCGTGGCCGGTCAGCCCGATCCGCCAGAAGCCCGCCGCAGCGATTTCTTCCAGCGCGCGGGCAAGGTTCACCACCCGGATCCAAGGCACCGATTCGAGCGCACCCGAAGCCGCCCGAGCGATCGTCCCCGATTCCGGCGGCGCATTGCGGTCCGGCGTAATGATCCCCAGCGCATCGAACGCCGCTGCCGACCGCAGGATCGCGCCGACGTTATGCGGATCGGTCACGCCGTCCAGGATCACCAGCGGGCGATTGTCGTCCTTGCCGTGCTCGAGCAAGTCGGCCAGCCACATGTCCTCGAGCGGCTCGACCTCGATCACCACGCCCTGGTGCGGTGCGTCGCCCGGCACCAGTCGCGCCAGATCCGCCGCCTCGGCATAGGTCACCGGTACGTCGGCGGGCAGGTCGAACCCCGCCAGCGCCTCGCGCGTGCCGAGAATCTTGCGCACCGTGCGCTCCGGATTGGCGAGCGCCGCCCCGACTGCGTGCTTGCCCCAGAAGCGGGGGCGGCCTGCTGGCGCCTTGCTCGGCCTGTGTCCCTTGCGTGCCATGTTCGCTCTCTATGTCGTCGATGTGAGTGTATGTATGGGGCGTCCTTGTCGGCAATCGGGCCGCGCGGCAACACCGAACCATGAAACTTCGCAAAACCTGCGTTGACACACAGGGCGCGCTTCGCCATTGAGCCGCCTCGCTTGAGAGAGCGACGTTCGCAAGAGCGGCCTGGACAGGTGGCCGAGTGGTTAAAGGCAGCAGACTGTAAATCTGCCGGAGTTTCTCCTACGTAGGTTCGAACCCTACCCTGTCCACCACCGCCTCATGGCGGTGATGGGATTTTCCAAAATCAAGGCGTTGATCGCCGACATTCTTTTCCGAAGCGGGAAGGAAGTCCGCGTGACATCGGCTCGTGGACGGCTAGGATCACCGCCACCGTAACGATTTCGGAAATCGCGTGACCTCAGATCCTGCTGTTCAGCAATCCGCCCGACCGCCCGTCATCCAGGAGCTGGCCGACTCGATCCTGGACACGCTCGTCCACCGCATCGGCAAGGATGCGCAAGCCGCCCGACCGCATGATTGGCTGGCCGCGACGATCCTGACGGTGCGCAACGATATCGTCGAACGCTGGATGGCGTCGACCAAGGCGGCGCACGCGGCGGGTGCCAAGCGCGTCTATTATCTCAGCCTCGAATTCCTGATCGGCCGCCTGCTGCGCGACGCGGTGACCAATCTCCAGCGCAACGACGAGGTCACGCGCGCCCTCGCCCTCCACGGCGTCGACCTTGCCGCACTGGAGGAGATCGAACCCGACGCGGCGCTCGGCAATGGTGGCCTCGGGCGTCTCGCCGCGTGCTTCATGGAAAGCATGGCGAGCCTCGCGCTGCCCGCTTACGGCTACGGGATCCGCTATGTGAACGGCATGTTCCGCCAGCGGATCGACGATGGCTGGCAGGTCGAGATGCCCGAGAACTGGCTCGCCCACGGCAACCCCTGGGAGTTCGAACGCCGCGAGAGTGCGTATTTCGTCGGCTTCGGCGGCGAGGTGACGGTGACGGACGCAGGTTCGAATGGCGGCCAGGTCCACTGGAGCCCGTCCGAAGCCGTCGAGGCCACCGCTGTCGACACGCCCGTGGTCGGCTGGCGCGGCGAACACGTCAACACACTCCGTCTCTGGACCGCCCGCGCGTTCGATCCGATCAAGCTCGACCGGTTCAACGCGGGCGACTTTTCCGGCGCGCTCGCCGACCAGCTCCGCGCCGAAACGCTCACGCGCGTCCTCTACCCCAACGACTCCACCGCCGCGGGGCAGGAGCTGCGGCTGCGGCAGGAATATTTCTTCTCGTCCGCCTCGATCCAGGACATCGTTCGCCGCCACATCCAGTATTTCGGCGACATCCGCACGCTGCCCGACAAGGCAGCGATTCAGTTGAACGATACGCACCCCGCGGTGTCGGTCGCCGAACTGATGCGGCTGCTGATCGACCATCACGAATTCGCGTTTGACGAGGCGTGGAAGATCACGCGCGCCACCTTCGGCTACACCAACCACACGCTGCTGCCCGAGGCGCTGGAGAGCTGGCCGCTGCCGCTGTTCGAACGCCTGCTCCCACGGCACATGCAGATCGTCTACGCGATCAACGCCAAGCTGCTGCGTGAGGCTCGCGGCACCGAGGGGATCGACGACCGCGCGATCTCGGCGATCAGCCTGATCGACGAGGGTGGCGAACGGCGCGTGCGGATGGCCAACCTCGCCTTTGCCGGATCGCACAGCGTCAACGGCGTCGCCGCGCTCCATACGCAGCTGATGAAGAAGACGGTCTTTGCCGATCTCCACAAGCTCTACCCGACCCGAATCAACAACAAGACCAACGGGATAACACCGCGCCGCTGGCTGCAGCAGTGCAACCCCGGCCTCACCGCGCTGATCCGCGACGCGATCGGCGACGGCTTCCTCGACGACGCCGAAAAGCTCATCGATCTGGATGTTTTCGCTGACGATTCCGGTTTTAGGGAGCGGTTTTGGACGGTCAAGCGTTCGAACAAGGTGGCATTGGCAAATCATATCAAGGACAGCATGGGGCTGCGCATCGATCCAGACGCGCTGTTCGACGTGCAGATCAAGCGCATTCACGAGTATAAGCGCCAGCTGCTCAACATCATCGAGACGGTCGCGCTGTACGACCAGATCCGCAGCCATTCCGAACGCGACTGGACGCCGCGCGTGAAGCTGTTCGCGGGCAAGGCGGCGTCGAGCTATCACAATGCGAAACTCGTCATCAAACTGGCGAACGACGTCGCGCGCCGGATCAATGCAGACCCGTCGGTCGGCGGGCTGCTGAAGGTCGCGTTCCTGCCCAATTACAATGTGTCGCTGGCCGAGAAGATCATCCCCGCTGCCGATCTCAGCGAGCAGATTTCGACCGCGGGGCTAGAGGCGTCGGGCACCGGCAACATGAAGTTCGCGATGAACGGCGCGCTGACGATCGGCACGCTCGACGGCGCCAATATCGAGATCAAGGACCGTGTCGGCGACGACAACATCTTCATCTTCGGCATGACCGCGGACGAGGTCGAGGCGAAACGCGCGAACGGCTATGATCCGCGCGCGACGATCGATGCGTCGAGCGAACTGCGCCAGGCGGTGTCAGCGATCGCCTCGGGCGTGTTCTCGCCCGACGATCGCCAGCGTTACGCGGGCCTGATGGGCAGGCTGTACGAGGGCGACTGGTTCATGCTCGCCGCCGATTTCGACAGCTATGCCGCCGCACAGCGCAGCGTCGACACGCGCTGGAACGATCGCGACGCGTGGGTCGCCTCGACCGTGCGCAACGTCGCGCGCGTCGGCTGGTTCTCGTCCGACCGCACGATCCGTGAGTACGCTCGCGATATCTGGACGGTGATGTGAAGCCACCCGAAGGCGCCATCGTTGCCCTGATCGAGGGGCGTCACGACGATCCCTTCTCGTTGCTCGGCGTGCATGCCGGGCCGGACGGCACGTTCGCGCGCGCCTGGTTGCCGGGCGCGGCGACCGCTGAGGCGCATGCGCTCGACGGCAAGACGCTCGGCACCCTCCCCCGGATCGACGATCGCGGGCTGTTCGAGGGGCCTATCGACGGCGATCCGCAGCCGGTGAAATATCATGCCGAGGGCGGTGGCGCGGACTGGTGGGTGACCGATCCGTACAGCTTCGGCCCGGTGCTCGGCCCCATCGACGACGTGCTGATGGCCGAGGGCAATCACCACCGCCTCCACGACAAGATGGGCGCGCACCTGATCGAGCATGAAGGCGCCCACGGTGTCCATTTCGCGCTCTGGGCGCCCAATGCGCAGCGCGTCTCGGTGGTCGGCGACTTCAACGACTGGGACGGTCGCCGTCATGCGATGCGCAAGCGCGGCGACGTCGGCGTGTGGGAGATCTTCATCCCCGACATCGCCGAATATCGCGCGTATAAATACGAGATCGTCGGCCCCGATGGCCAGCTTCAGCCGCTGAAAGCCGACCCGTTCGCCTTTGCCAGCGAACTCCGCCCCGCGACCGCGTCGATCACGCGTACGCTCGCGCACGAATGGGCGGATACGAGCCACCGCGCGCACTGGGCCTCGGTCGATCCGCGCCGCGTGCCGATCAGCATCTACGAGGTGCATGCCGGATCGTGGGACCGCGACGCCGAGGGCTGGTTCCTGACCTGGGATGCGCTCGCCGACCGGTTGATCCCATACGTGGTCGAGATGGGCTTCACGCATATCGAGTTCATGCCGATCAGCGAACACCCCTATGATCCGAGCTGGGGCTATCAGACGACCGGGCTCTATGCGCCGTCTGCGCGGTTCGGCGACGTCGAGGGATTTGCGCGGTTCGTCGACGGTGCGCATCTGGCCGGGATCGGCGTGCTGCTCGACTGGGTGCCGGCGCATTTCCCGACCGACGCGTTCGGGCTCGCGCATTTCGACGGCACCGCGCTGTACGAACACGAAGACCCGCGGCTCGGCTTCCACCCCGACTGGAACACCGCGATATACAATTTCGGCCGCCACGAAGTGTCGTCCTTCCTCGTCAACAACGCGCTGTTCTGGGCCGAGCGCTACCATATCGACGGACTGCGCGTGGATGCGGTCGCGTCGATGCTCTATCGTGATTATTCGCGCGAGGCGGGCGAATGGATCCCCAACGCGGACGGCGGGCGCGAGAATTGGGAAGCCGTCGCGTTCCTGCGCGCCATGAACCGCGCGGTGTACGCACAACACCCCGGCATCTTCACGATCGCCGAGGAATCGACCTCATGGCCGGGCGTATCCGCCCCCGTGGGCGACGACGGCAAGAGCGGTGGCTTGGGCTTCGGGTTCAAGTGGAACATGGGCTTCATGCACGACACGCTCCAGTACATGGCGCGCGATCCGCTGCACCGGAAGCACCATCACGGCGAGATCAATTTCGGTCTCGTCTATGCGTTCAGCGAGAATTTTGTCCTCCCGCTGAGCCACGACGAAGTGGTTCACGGCAAGGGCTCGCTGCTCACCAAGATGCCCGGCGACGACTGGCAGCAATTCGCGAACCTGCGCGCCTATTACGCGTTCATGTGGGGCTATCCGGGCAAGAAGCTGCTCTTCATGGGACAGGAATTCGCGCAGCGCCGCGAGTGGTCCGAAGGTCGCGCGCTCGACTGGTGCCTGCGCAACAGCCGCAGCCATGAGGGCGTCCGCAACCTCGTGCGAGACCTGAACGCGGTCTATCGCGACAAGCCCGCGCTCCACGCGCTCGATTGCGAGGCCGAGGGTTTCGAATGGCTGATCGCCGACGATGCCGCCAATTCCGTCTTCGCGTGGCTGCGCAAGGCGCCGGGCGCGAAACCGGTCGCGATCATCGCCAACATGACGCCGATCGCGCGCGCGCCCTATCGCATCCCGCTGCCGCTCGACGGTCGCTGGTGTGAGATCATCAACAGCGACGCGCACGAATATTGGGGCAGTGGCCTCGGCAATCTTGGCGGCGTGGTCGCGCAGGACGGCGCGGCATGGGTCACGCTGCCCCCGCTCGCGACGATCATGCTCGAGTTCGAAGGCTAAGACGGAACAACCCGCGGGTGCCGGGGCGTTATACCGCGGACGATTAGGGAGAGACGGACATGGTTGAACGGCGAGGACAGCCTTTGGCGCGCGACGCGATGGCGTATGTGCTGGCCGGCGGCCGCGGCAGTCGTCTGATGGAGCTGACCGATACGCGCGCGAAACCCGCGGTGTATTTCGGCGGCAAGGCACGCATCATCGATTTCGCGCTGTCGAACGCGATCAATTCGGGTATCCGCCGGATCGGCGTGGCCACGCAGTACAAGGCGCATTCGCTCATACGCCACCTCCAGAGCGGCTGGAACTTCCTGCGCTCCGAGCGCAACGAGAGCTTCGACATCCTGCCCGCCTCGCAGCGCATCAGCGAGTTCCAATGGTATGAGGGCACCGCCGACGCGGTGTACCAGAATATCGACATCATCGAGAGCCACGCGCCCGAATACATGGTCATCCTGGCGGGCGATCACATCTACAAGATGGATTACGAGCTGATCCTGCAGCAGCATTGCGAGACCGGCGCGGACGTTACGATCGCCTGCCTCGAAGTGCCGCGGATGGAGGCGGTCGGCTTCGGCGTGATGGCAGTCGACGAGCATGACAACGTTACCGCGTTCGTCGAGAAGCCCGCCGATCCGCCCGCCGTGCCCGGCAGCCCCGATATCGCGCTGGCATCGATGGGAATCTACGTCTTCCACACTAAACTGCTGTTCGACGAACTGCGCCGCGATGCCGAGACGCCCGGCTCCTCGCGCGATTTCGGCAAGGACATCATCCCGTACCTCGTGAAGCACGGCAAGGCGGTCGCGCACCGCTTCTCTGATAGCTGCGTGCGGTCGGGCACCGAGGTCGACGCCTATTGGCGCGACGTCGGCACGGTCGATGCGTATTGGGAAGCAAATATCGACCTCACCGACGTGGTGCCGAAGCTCGACCTGTATGATCACAGCTGGCCGCTCTGGACCTATTCCGAGGTGACGCCGCCCGCAAAGTTCGTCCATGCCGACGACGGCCGTCGCGGCGAAGCGGTATCGAGCCTCGTCTCGGGCGACTGCATCATCTCCGGCTCCTCGATCCACCGCAGTCTGATCTTCACCGGCACGCGGGCCCATAGCTATTCGATGCTGGATCAGGCGGTGATCCTGCCGCACTGCGTGATCGGCCGGGGCGCCCGCCTGTCTAAGGTCGTGGTCGATCGCGGCGTACACATCCCGGACGGATTGGTGGTCGGCGAAGACGCGGAATCCGACGCCCAACGCTTCCGCCGCACGGACAGCGGCGTCGTGCTGGTGACGAAATCCATGATCGACCGGCTGACCACGTGATGACGAGCGCAAGTCCTCCCCGGCACGGGGAGGGGGACGGTTCGCCATCGGCGAAGGGTGGAGGGGGCGCATCGCGCGCGTATCGTCTGCGAGCGCGGGCGTACCGTCCGCGAGTATATCGTCTGCGAACGCGGGCGTATTGTCTGCGGAAGCCCCCCTCCGCCATGCTTTGCATGGTCCCCCTACCCGTGCCGGGGCGGATGTGATGCGCGTCCTCTCCGTTGCGTCCGAAGCCTACCCGCTCATAAAGACCGGCGGTCTCGCAGATGTCGTCGGCGCGCTCCCGGCGGCGCTCGCCCCGCATGGGGCAACGCTCACCACGTTCCTCCCGGGCTATCCTGCGATCGCCCCGCTCACCAGGCGCGCAAAAGTCGTCCATCGCTATGCCGACCTGCTCGGCACCGAAGCCCGAATCCTGAAGACCAAGATCGGCGACCACCCGCTTTTGGTCCTCGACGCCCCTGCGCTGTTCGCCCGAGGCGGCGGCCCGTACGGCGATGCGACCGGCGCGGACTGGGCCGACAACTGGCGCCGCTTCGCCGCCTTCAGCCGCGCCGCCGCCGACCTCGCCTCGGGCGTGGTCCCTGGCTACGACTTCGACATTCTCCACGCGCACGACTGGCAGGCTGCGATGGCCCCTGCCTATCTCCGCTACGCGCCTGGGCCCCGCTTCCCCGCTAAGACGGTCGTCACGATCCACAACATCGCGTTCCAGGGCCGCTACGGCTACGACATCTTCGCTGGCCTCGCGCTCCCCGACATCGCCTTTGCGCTCGACGGCGTCGAATATTACGGCGGTGTCGGTTTCCTCAAGGCCGGGCTCGAAGCCGCCGACGCGATCACGACCGTCAGCCCGACCTACGCCGCTGAAATCCGTCGTGGCGAGTTCGGCATGGGGCTAGAAGGTCTGATCAACGACCGCGCCAACCGGGTGACGGGCATCGTCAACGGCATCGACCCCGCCGTCTGGAACCCGGAGACCGACGCCTCCCTCCCCGCCCGCTACACCGCGCGCACGCTGGCCCGGCGCCGCACCAACAAGCGTGCGGTCGAAACACGCTTCGGCCTCGACACCGGCAACGGCCCGATCTTCACCGTCATCAGCCGCCTCACATGGCAAAAGGGCATGGACGTGCTGGCCGACACGCTGGACGAACTCGTCGCGCTCGGCGGCCGGCTCGCGCTGCTCGGGTCGGGCGATGCCGCGCTCGAACAGGCCTTCCTCGCCGCCGCCGAACGCCACCCCGGCCGGATCGGCGTGTGCATCGGCTATGACGAACCCGTGTCGCACCTGCTGCAGGGCGGCGCCGACGCGATCCTGATCCCGTCGCGGTTCGAGCCCTGCGGCCTGACTCAGCTCTACGGCCTTGCCTATGGCTGCATTCCCGTCGTCGCTCGCACCGGCGGGCTTGCCGACACCGTGATCGACGCAAACGAGGCCGCGATCGCCGCGGGCGTCGCCACCGGCGTCCAGCATGACGGCGTCACGCCGGAAGCGCTCAGCCACGCGCTGCGCCGAACGCTCGCCCTCTATGCACGCCCCGATCGCTGGGCCATGTTGCAGCGCAACGCAATGCGGGCCGACTTCTCGTGGGACGAGAGCGGTCGCCGCTACGCAGACCTTTACGCAAGCCTGACGGGGACCGCATGATCCGCACCGTATCGACCACGCCCTACACCGACCAGAAGCCCGGCACGTCCGGCCTGCGCAAGAAGGTGAAGGTCTTCCAGCAGGCGAATTACGTCGAGAACTTCGTCCAGAGCGTGTTCGACGTCGTGGCGGACAAGGCTGGCGCGACCTTGGTGATCGGCGGCGACGGTCGTTTCCTCAACCGCGAGGTGATCCAGGTCGCGATCCGCATGGCGGCGGCGAACGGCTTTGGTCGTGTGATCGTCGGCCGCGGCGGCATCCTCTCCACCCCCGCCGCAAGCCACATGA
The DNA here is from genome assembly GCF_013374115.1 of Sphingomonas sp. HMP9. Taxonomy (NCBI): domain Bacteria; kingdom Pseudomonadati; phylum Pseudomonadota; class Alphaproteobacteria; order Sphingomonadales; family Sphingomonadaceae; genus Sphingomonas; species Sphingomonas sp. HMP9. The sequence goes on from NZ_AP022673.1 coordinate 2,117,888, forward strand.
TCCGCAAGCGCGGCGCGATCGGCGGACTCGTCCTCTCGGCGAGCCACAACCCCGGCGGTCCCGACGAGGATTTCGGGATCAAGTACAACATCGCCAATGGCGGCCCCGCGCCCGAATCGATCACCGATGCGATTAACGCGCGCACGCTGGAGATCGACCGCTGGCTGACCGTCGACGCCGCCGACATCGATCTCGACCAGGACGGCGACGTCATGGTTGGCGACATGCCCGTCGAGGTTGTCGACCCGGTCGAGGATTATGCCGCGCTGATGGAAACGCTGTTCGACTTCGACGCGATCCGAGCCGCCAAGCTGACGATGGCGTTCGACGCGATGAGCGCGGTTACCGGGCCCTATGCGACCGAGATTCTCGAACGCCGCCTTGGCTTCGCGCCCGGCACGGTCCGCAACGGCGAACCGCTCCCCGATTTCGGCGGGCACCACCCCGATCCCAACCTCGTCCATGCACACGACTTGTACGAGTCGATGATGGCGCCGGACGCACCCGATTTCGGCGCCGCCTCGGATGGCGACGGCGACCGCAACCTGATCATTGGCAAGCACCGCTTCGTAACCCCGTCGGACAGCCTGGCGATGCTGGCAGCGAATGCGCACCTAGCCCCCGGCTATGCGAGCGGCTTGAAGGGGATCGCCCGCTCGATGCCGACCAGCGCCGCTGCCGACCGCGTGGCCGAAGCCCTCGGCATCCCAGCGTACGAGACGCCGACCGGCTGGAAGTTCTTCGGCAACCTGCTCGACGCGGGCATGGCGACGATCTGCGGCGAGGAGAGCGCGGGCACTGGCTCCGATCACGTTCGTGAGAAGGACGGGCTTTGGGCGGTGCTGCTGTGGCTCAACATCCTCGCCGTTCGTGGCGACAGCGTCGATGCGATCGCGCGCGATCACTGGGCGAAGTTCGGCCGCAACTATTACGCCCGCCACGATTACGAGGGCATCGAGACGCCGCGCGCCGACGCGCTGATGGCCGCCCTGCGTTCGAGCCTCGCCACGCTGCCCGGCCAGCAGTTCGGCGATCTCACCGTCGAGACCGCGGACGAGTTCGCCTATACCGATCCAACCGATGGCTCTATAAGCCGTAACCAGGGCGTCCGCGTCCTCTTCGAGGGTGGCAGCCGGGTCGTGTTCCGCCTGTCGGGCACCGGCACCACCGGCGCGACGCTGCGCGTATACCTCGAACGCTACGAACCCGTCGGCGGCGACCTCGACCGCGACACCGGCGAGATGCTCGCCAGCATCGTCGCCGCCGCGGAATCGATCGCGGGGATTGCCCGGCATACCGGCCGCACCGCGCCCGACGTGGTCACCTGATCCGCAACGGCCGATAGCATGACGACCAGACGCCGCCGCAGCGCGCTCTACATGCCCGCCTCGAACGCCCGCGCCATCGCCAAGGCGCGGATGCTCGCATGCGACGTCGTGATCCTCGACCTGGAGGACGCCGTCGCCCCCGACGAAAAGGCCGCGGCGCGACACCGGGTGGTCGAAACTGTCCGCGAAGGCGGGTTCGGCGACCGCGAACTGGTGGTGCGGGTCAACGGCATCGACACCGCCTGGTATGCCGATGACATCGCCGCGAACCACGCGATCGGCATCGCCGCGGTGCTCGTCCCGAAGGTCTCGTCGGTCGCCGACCTGGTCGCGATCCGCGCCTCGCTCGGCAAAAACGGCCCGCCGATCTGGGCAATGATCGAGACATGCGCCGCCATCCTCGCCCTCCCCGCTTTATCCGCAGCCGCCACCGAGACGCGCCTTACCGCGCTGATCGCGGGCACCAACGACCTCGCCAAGGACATGCGCTGCCGCCTCGGCACCGATCGCATGCCACTGATCCCGGCGCTGACCGCGACCGTGATGGCAGCGCGCGCCGCCGGCATCGTAGCACTGGACGGCGTTTGCAACGCGCTGGACGACCCGACCCGCTTTGCCGCCGAGTGCATGCAGGGTGCCGTACTGGGGTTCGACGGAAAGACGCTGATCCACCCCTCGCAAATCGATGCGGCGAACGCAGGTTTTGGTCCGAGCGAAGCCGAATTGGCGTGGGCGCGCCAGATCGTCGCGGCGTTCGAAGCCCCCGAAACTGCCGACAAAGGCGCCATCCGGCTAAACGGCCACATGGTCGAACGCCTCCATCTGGCCGAAGCAGAAGCCATACTGGCCCTCTAACGGGTCGGGGCGCGCTGGGTTATCCACCGCCGCGGCACAGGTGGCGCTGCCGCTAAGTACTGCGGCCCCGCGTCTCCAGTTGCGGCCTCACTCCAATTTCGGCTCACGTCCGCGCCTGCTCAGCCTAGGACCGAAAATCTCTTGTCGTCTCGGCATTGTCAGACGTCTATCACCTTGGCGATGGGAGCTTATCAATGACGAACATCAACCCCGACCAGGCGAGCTCGTCACCGGGCACGAATTCGGACACGCCCAGCGCATCGATCGCAGCCACGCAGTCCGACGCGGCACCGCCCCCTCGGCTGCCGCGCGGTACGGGTCGTCGCCTGCACGGCGCGATCGCGCACAAGCTGGGCACCGCGATCCTGTCGGGCGAATATCTGCCGGGCGACACCTTGTCGGGCGAGGTCGCGTTCTCGGAGGCGCTGGACGTGTCGCGCAGTGCCTACCGCGAGGCGGTCCAGGTGCTGATGGCGAAGGGGCTGGTCGAAAGTCGGCCGAAAACCGGCACGCGCGTCCTGCCGCGCAATCGCTGGAACCTGCTCGATCCCGACGTACTCGCCTGGGCCTTTGCCGGGGAACCTGACATCGCCTTCGTCCGCGGGCTGTTCGAACTCCGCGCGATCGTCGAGCCCGCCGCCGCCGCGCTGGCCGCTGAACGACGCGATCGCGCCGACCTCGCGGTGATGAAGGAATCGCTCGCCGCGATGCGTCGCCATACGCTTGCCACCGAAGCCGGCCGGGCCGCGGACCGCGAGTTCCACAACGCCGTGCTGCAGGCGACCCGCAACGACGCGCTGGTCGTGCTCAGCGCCAGCATCGGCGCGGCGGTAAGCTGGACCACGCAGTTCAAGCAACGCACCCGTTCGCTGCCGCGCAACCCGATCCCCGACCACGTCCGTGTCTACGAAGCGATCGCGGCGAGCGATCCCGCCGCCGCCAACGCCGCGATGCGCAAGCTCGTGGACTTGGCGCTCGATGATACGCAACTTGCGATGACGCGGTAGGCGTCGGTCTCAGGCCGGCGTCAAACGGTGCCCCGGCCATACGCGATACCCGTCTCCAGCCCGCGCAGTTCGGCCAGCCCGCGCAACCGCCCGATCAGCGAATAGCCGGGATTGGTCCGCTTGGTCAGGTCGTCGACCATCTGGTGTCCGTGATCAGGGCGCATCGGCAGCGACCGCCCCGTGCGCGCCTGCAAGGCGACCAGTTCGGTCATGATCGCGGGCATGTTGGCATCACCCTCCAGATGCGCCGCCTCATGAAACGCGCCACCGCGTTCGCGCTGCACCGATCGCAGATGCACGAAGCCGATGCGCTCGCCGAGCCGCCGGACTATCCCCGGCAGGTCGTTGTCCGCGCGCACGCCGAACGACCCGCTGCAGAAACACAACCCGTTGGCGACCGACGGCACCGCCGCGAACAGCGCGCTCACGTCTGCCTCGGTGCTGACCACGCGTGGCAGGCCGAAGATCGGGAACGGCGGATCGTCGGGATGCACCACCAACCGAATGCCCTCGGCCTCAGCGACCGGACACACCGCCTCCAGGAATGCCACATGGTTATCGCGCAACCGGCCCGCGTCGATGTCGGCATAGGTTGCGATCTGTTCGAGCAACTGCACCGAACTGAAACTCTCCTCGCTCCCCGGCAGACCGGCGATGATCGTCCGCTCCAGCGTCGCGCGTGCCGCCTCGTCCATCGCCGCGAACCGATCGGCCGCGATCGCGACAACATCGGGCGCGTAGTCACGCTCGGCACCGGGGCGGCGCAGGATATGGATATCATAGACGGCCAGCGCATGAAGCTCGAACCGCAACGCCCGCGCACCATCCGGCAACGCCCAGCTCAGGTCGGTCCGCGTCCAGTCGAGCAACGGCATGAAATTATAGGTCACCACCTCAATGCCCTGCCCCGCCAGATTCCTGAGGCTTGCGACATAGGCCTCGATCAGCCGGTCCCAGTCGCCCGAGCGGCGCTTCAGATCCTCGACGACGGGCAGGCTCTCGACCACTTTCCAGTCCAGCCCGGCATCCTCGATCATGGCGCGACGCGCGGCGATGGCGTCCTCGGTCCACACATCGCCATTGGCGACCTCGTGCAGCGCCGTGACGATCCCCGTCGCGCCGGCCTGGCGGATGGCGCTGAGCGGCACCGGGTCGTTCGGGCCAAACCAGCGCATGGTCTGGGTCATCATCATTCGCCGACTTCCATCCTGTGTCTATCGCCCGCCCGCGCTGCGAGCGTTGTCGGAGCCGCTATAGATTTGGTCGGACACCTTGCAAAACCGTTTGCAGCGTCTGTTACGTTCCGCCCTTCCCCCACGACCTCGCCGCATTACCCGCACGCCTCGGCTATAATCGATTGTTGTACCCGGCGAGCGTGGGATGAGTGCTGCGACCCACGTTCGAGAGGTGAGTAAATGCGTTCCAATCTTCCTAAATATTACACGGCAGCCCTGATTCTCGTTGGCGCGACGACGCTTGGCGGTTGCGCGACGAAGGGCTTCGTCCGGGAGCAGATCGCTACCGTAAATACCCGCATCGACGGCATGGACGGTCGCCTGCGCACCGTCGAAGGCACGTCCGGCCAGGCGCTGGCCCAGGCTCAGGCGGCTGCCGGTCAGGCGCAGCAGAACGGCCAGCGGATCGACCAGATCAATGGCCGTGTCGACGGCATGGAACAGCAGTTGCAGCAGCGGCAGCGCAAGCCCCGCGGCTAAGCGTCACATCGCGCACGTCGATTGCCCGGCCGGACACGTCTGTTGAACATCACCGCGACTCTCGACGGGCCGTGCCACCGCGCCTTGCGCATTGGCACGGCCACGGCGTTGGCGATCGCGTTGCTTGCACCGCAGCTTTGTCTGGCCGCGTCGTCCAGCGCAAAAGCATCACCCAGCGCACACGTTCGCAAGCGCAAGCCACCGGCGGCAAAAGTGGTAACCCCGCCCGCCGTGTCGGCAGAAGATGCCGCGCAAGCTCTCGCCCCCGCGCGATCGGACGACGCCAGCCGCATGATCGCATGGGTCGCGGCCGCGCGCGACAATGGCGCGCTTCCCTATGTCGTCATCGACAAGCAGGCGGCGATGCTGTTCCTGTTCAACGCGAAGGGCGACTTTCTCGGGCAGGCGCCGGTGCTTCTGGGCGTTGGCATCGGCGATGATTCGTCGCCGGGCGTCGGCGCAAAAAGTCTGGCCGAGATCGGCCCTGCCGAACGGACCACGCCAGCGGGCCGGTTCATCGCCAAGTTCGGCCGTGCTCTGGGTCACCAACGCGTCTTGTGGGTCGATTATACGAACTCGGTCGCGCTCCACGCGGTGATCACCACCAACAAGGCCGAGCACCGGGTCGAGCGCTTGCAGTCCCCCACACCCGACGACAACCGCGTCAGCTTCGGCTGCATCAACGTCGGCACCGGTTTCTACAGCAAGAAGCTGCGCCCGCTATTCCAGCGCAAGGGCGGCATGGTCTATATCCTGCCCGACACCAAATCGCTGGATGAGGTGTTCCCGCGCGTGCGCCTGCTGCCGTATCTCGACACGGTCGCGAGCGAATAGACCATAGCGCCCACGTGGCGCAGTCCGGGGTCCAGCGCAGATCGTGCCGTACCGACCTGGAAGGGGAAAGTTATGATGATGCTGATGGCGGCCCTACTGGCCGCGGCCGACCGCCCGGTCGTGGTGAGTTCCGTGACGACCGCGCAGCTCGTCGAACTCTGCCGCGGCAACGACACCGATCCCACCCCGAATTTCTGCACCGGCTATATCATCGCGGCCTTCGATACATTGTCGTTGTCCCGCGAGATCTGCCCGTTACAGACCCGCGCGTCGAACATCCAAGTCGTCGCCACGACCCGCAAATATTTGCGCAAACATGCCAAGGTGACGGGCACGGGCGCGCCCTCGTTCGTCGTGCGCGACGCCCTGCAAGAGGCATTTCCCTGCAAGCGTAGATAACCGCGCCGCGGCACGGTCCGCTTCAAAGACGATCACTGTCGATGGCAGCCGTGCATGGCATTCGTACCGGGGAGCATAGCGGCACCGCTTTCCGATTCGGTCCAAAGCGCGGCAAGATGCGGTCATGGTATCGACACGCAACGCCATCGTCAGCCTCGCGGCAGGCGATATCCAGGGCCGCTCGGAAGACGGCATCTCGATCTACCGCGCGGTCCCCTACGCGACTGCGCCGGTCGGTGAGCGACGCTTTGCGGTCCCCCAGCCCGTTGCCGAATGGACCGGCGTCCGCCCTGCCATCGATCCAGGGGCCAACGCATCACAGCGCACGCGCACCGTGCCGTCACTTGATGCCGTGCCGCTGATCGGCACGGGCTGGTCGAAGGGCGACGACTATCTGACGCTCGACGTGCTTCGTCCCGATGACCAGCGCACCGCCCTGCCCGTCATGGTGTTCATCCACGGCGGCGGCTTCGTCGTCGGCAGCAAGAACGCGTCGGTACAGGAGGGGCGGACGTTCGCGCGCGACGGAATCGTCTATGTCGCGCTCAACTACCGCATGGGGATCGACGGCTTCCTGCCGATCCCGGGCGTGCCGACCAACCTCGGCTTGCGCGACATGATCGCCGGACTCGGCTGGGTGCAGGCGAACATCGCGGCGTTCGGCGGCGATCCTGGAAACGTCACCGTGTTCGGCGAAAGCGCGGGTGCAATGGCGATCGCCGATCTCGTGACGTCGCCACTCGCCAAGTGCCTGTTCCGCCGCGCGATCGTGCAAAGTGGGCACGGCGGCATGACGCGCGACATCGGCGTTGCGCAACGACTGGTCCGCAAGCTCGCGAAGCTCCTGAACATCACGCCCGATCGTGCAGGATTCGCAAGCGTACAGCCCGGCGACGCGATGCTCGACGCGGTGGAGAAGGTCTCGATGCCGACCACACGGCTCGACCTGCGTGGTCCCGACGGCCGCGAACCCGTGTTCGGGATCAGCCGGTTCGTCCCCGTGCACGGCGACGACATACTTCCGAACCCGCCGCTCGAAGCGCTCAAGCAAGGCGCCGGCGCCGAGGTCGACCTGCTGATCGGCAGCAATGCCGAGGAGATGAACCTCTACCTGATCCCCAGCGGCGTGCGCGACAAGGTGGGCAAGCTGCTCGCCTGGTTCGTCCTGCGCAAGTCGCAGCCGCGCGCATGCGCCGTGCTCAAGGCGTACGGCTTGGGCAATGGAAAGGCAGCGGGCCAGGCACTGACCGATGCGATGACCGACCTCGTCTTCCGCTGGCCGGCGCGCCGGTTCGCCGAAGAACATCGCGGGCGCACGCACATGTACGAGTTCGAATGGCGCTCGCCGCGCTTCGACGGACAGCTCGGCGCGTCGCACGGCATGGAATTGCCGTTCGTGTTCGACAGCCTCGCGACGTGCACCGGCGAGGACGGACTGTGCGGTACCAATCCCCCGCAGGACCTCGCGAGCCGTGTCCACAGGATCTGGGTCGACTTCGCCCGCGACGGATCGCTGCCCTGGGCGCCGTTCGAGCGCGATACGCGAATCGTCTACAAGCTCGCCGCCGGCGAAGCAGAGGTCGAAGCGCCGATGCCCGCCGCGCGCTTCCTGCCCTGACCGAGAAAGCCCGCATGTATCTCGACCGTCTGCGCCTCGATGGCCGCACCGCTCTCGTCACGGGTGGCGCGCAAGGCATCGGCTATTGCTGCGTCGATGCGCTGGCCGAAGCCGGTGCACGCGTCACGATCGCGGACCGCGACGCCGACGCGATCGGCGCGGCGATGGAGTCGCTCCGCGCGAAAGGCCATATCGTCGAGGGCGTCGTCCTCGACGTGACCGATCCGGACCGCGTCACGCAGGTCGCCGATCAGGCGGGCGTTATCGACATCCTGGTCAACAATGCCGGCATCGCCCGCAGCGAGACCGCGGCGGAAGACGTCACCGACGAGCATTGGCGCAACGTCCTCGACGTCAATCTCAACGGCACCTTCTGGTGCGCCCGCGCCTTTGGCCGTCACATGCTCGCCGCCGGAAAGGGCAGCATCGTCAATGTCGGGTCGATGTCCGGCTTCATCGTCAACCGTCCCCAGCCGCAAAGCTATTACAACGCGTCGAAGGCGGCCGTGCATCACCTGACCAGGAGCCTCGCGGCGGAATGGGCACCGCGCGGCGTCCGGGTCAATGCGGTCGCGCCGACCTACATCGCGACCCCGCTCAACGCCTTCGCCGACCAGGACGGCGAGATGTACAAACGCTGGATCGACGGAACGCCGCAAGGCCGCCTCGGCGAGCCCGAAGAGGTCGCATCGGTCGTCCATTTCCTGGCAAGCGACGCGGCAAGCCTGATGACCGGCAGCATCGTCCTCGCCGATGGCGGCTATACCTGCTGGTAATGGACCCGACCGACCGGCCAAGTCTCCAATCCGATCGGCATAGCCGTCACCCTTTCCGATAGGTCGAGTCGAGCGCACAACCTTTCAGACAGGTGAGCAAAGACTCGCCAGCCGTAGAGAGGATTATCGATGCGCCTTCGCACCCTGCTTGCTGCTTCCACCGCGCTCGTCCTGGCGCTACCCGCGACCGGCTGGGCCCAGGTCGCCAACACCCCAGATGCGACCGCCACCACCCCGCCCGGACAAGCCGCCTCCGCGGCGCCGCAGACCGGCGACCAGGACATCGTCGTCACGGCGCGCAAACGCGCGGAGACTCTGCTCGACGTGCCGATCGCCGCGACCGCGATCAGCGGCAACACGCTGACCGAACGCGGCATCAATTCGGTGCGCGAGGCCGCCGCCCTGACGCCCGGCCTGAACATCACCAGCGACGGTGCGGGCCGCGCGTTCGTCTCGATCCGCGGCGTCGGCGTGACTCTCGTGCAATCCGTCCAGCCTGGCGTCGGCCTGTTCATCAACGGCATCTACCAGCCGAACACGTCGTATCTGAACAACCCGCTGCTCGACATCGACCGGATCGAAGTGCTGCGCGGCCCGCAGGGCACGCTCTACGGCAAGAACACGCTGGGAGGCGCGATCAACGTCATCACCCGCCAGCCTTCGAACGCGGTCGAGGCGCGCGGCAACCTCAGCTTCGCCGGCCCCGACGACAGCATCCTCGCCTCCGCCTCGGTCAGCGGCCCGATCATCAAGGACAAGCTCCAGGTCCGGATCGCCGCCGGCCACCGCCAACAGGACGGCTTTCTGCGCAACCCGCTGCTCGGCACCGACGCCAGCCCGTTCAAGACGGACTCGCTGAACGGCACGATCCGCTTTGCGCCGGTCGACGACATCGTGCTGACGGTGAACGGCTATTACGACTGGGTGAACGGCGCGAACACGCCCTATTCCCGCGTTACCGGCCCGACCGATTATTCGCGCATCGTCCAGTTCAACGCATTGTCGCGCGTCGAATATCGCTACCGCGGTGTCAATGCCCGGCTCGAGGCACCGATCGACGCGATCAATTCGAAGTTCACGCTGCTCGGGTCGTACGACGCGCGCAACGGCGTTTCGCCGGACACCGACGCCGATTTCGGCCCCGCCAACATCGCCCGCTCGACGACCACCGACAAGCTGCGCACCAAGACCGTCGAGGCGCGTCTCGATACCGAGCTGAGCAGCACTTTCAGTTCGCTGGTCGGTCTGTTCTACAGTCGCGAGACGACCGGCGCGACCGACACGACGCGAATCATCCCCGCCAACCTCACGCGCCTTACCAACAACGCGACCAAGGCGGACACCTATGCCGCGTTCGGCACGCTGTTCTGGAAACCAAGCCCGGCATGGGAAGTGGCGCTCGGCCTGCGCTACGACCACGAGGATCGCAGTGCGGAGGGCGACGTCGCGATCTCGGTCGGGCCGGTCAACCTTCCCGTCACCGTCACGAACGCGAAGCTGAAGTCCGATCAGGTCGAGCCGCGGCTATCGATCACCCGCCACTGGACCAGCCAGCTGATGACCTACGCCTCGGTCGCGCGCGGCTATCGCGGTGGCGGCTTCAACGCGCCGACCGCGCCGATCCGCACCTACAAGGGCGACTCTGCCTGGACCTATGAGATCGGCTCGAAATACGTGTCGCCGGACCGCGTGTTCAGCCTGTCGGGCGACGTCTTCTACAATGATTATTCCAACTATATCGGCCTCAACTCGATCGCGCCGGCGGCCGGCGGCGGGCTCGTCACCGTCGATCTCAACAGCGGCGATGTCGAAAGCTACGGCGCCGAGTTGGAGGCGACGGTGCGCCCGGTCCGGAACTGGACGATCAACGGCAGCGTCACTTACCTCCACGCGCGGCTCACGGACTCCTCGCCCTACACGGCGGTCACCGGCCGCCTGTTGTCGTCGGATCGGCTGACGTTCCAGCCCGATTTCTCCGGCAACATCTACAGCGACTACACGATCCCGCTGGGCGGCACCGACTCGGTGACGCTGACCGGCGGCGTCGTCGCCAAGGGTCGCCGTCTCGCGGGCACGCTCAACCAGACCACGCCGACCTTCCTCAAGGGCTATGCGCTGGTCAACACCGCGATCACCTATCGCACCGGTCCGCTCGAAGTGGCGGTGTTCGCCAACAACCTGCTGCAAAGGGACTATTTCGACGCGTACATCGAAAAGACCACGTTGCAGCTCGCCGGGCTCCCCGCCTCGGATCTCGGCATCATCGGCGAGCGCCGCCGTATCGGCGTCCGCCTCGGCTTCAGGTTCTGATCCCATGCTTCTCGATACGTCCTTCGTCCGAGCCGCGCTCGACCCCGCTTTCCTGGACCGGTTGCGAGACCGGTTCGGGACCAGCCTTCACCTGACCGACGCGATGCTGCGCCAACACGGCTCGAACGAAGCGCATTTCGACGTCGTGCTTCCCGATGCGGTCGTGTTTGCCCGCTCCACCGAGGACGTGGTCGACCTGGTCACCTTGTGCGTCGCCGCCAACGTGCCGATCGTGCCGTTCGGCGCCGGCACCTCGATCGAGGGAAACGCGGTGCCGGTGCGCGGCGGGGTCAGCGTCAATCTGGGCGAGATGAACCAGATCGTCGCGGTCAATGCCGACGACTTCGATTGCACCGTCCAGGCCGGGTGCCGCCGCGAGCAATTGAACGAGCACCTGCGCGATACCGGGCTGTTCTTTCCGATCGATCCGGGCGCCAACGCGACGATCGGCGGCATGGCCTCGACGCGCGCCAGCGGTACCAACGCGGTCCGCTACGGCACGATGCGCGAGGCGGTGCTGAGCCTCAAGGTCGTCACCCCCGACGGCAAGGTCATCACGACGTCCCGGCGCGCGCGCAAGTCCGCCGCAGGCTATGACCTGACGCGGCTCTATGTCGGCAGCGAAGGCACGCTCGGCATCATCACCGAGGTCACGCTGCGCCTTCATCCGATCCCCGAGACGATTTCGTCGGCGGTCTGCGGTTTCGAGAGCCTGGAAGGCGCGATCACCACCGTCGTCCAGGCGATCCAGGTCGGCGTGCCGCTCGCGCGGGTCGAGATCCTGGACGACATGCAGATCAAGGCGGTCAACGCCTGGTCGAAGCTCGGCCTGCCCGAGGTGACGACGTTGTTTTTCGAATTCCACGGATCGCCGGGCGGGGTTGCCGAACAGGTCGAGATGGTCAGCGCGCTCGCTGCCGAGAATGGCGGCGGCAATTTCGCCTGGTCCAACCTGCCCGAGGAACGCGCCAAGCTATGGAAGGCGCGACACGAGGCCTATTACGCGGCCGTCGCGCTGCGCCCCGGTGCGGTCGGCTGGACCACCGACGTGTGCGTGCCGATCAGCCGCCTGCCCGAATGCATCACCGCGACCAAGCACGACCTTGCCGGCGCGAGCATGCCCGCGACCATCCTCGGCCATGTCGGCGACGGCAATTTCCACGTGATCTTCGCAATGGACCCAAGCTCGAAGGAGGAACTGCGCGAAGTGAAGGCGATCAACGATCGCCTCGTCGCGCGCGCGCTGGCGATGGACGGCACCTGCACCGGTGAACACGGCATCGGTCTCGGCAAGCAGGACTGGCTGGTCAAGGAGCTCGGCGACGCGGTCGACGTGATGCGCGTGCTGAAACGTGCGCTCGATCCGAAGAACCTGTTCAACCCCGGCAAGATCTTCAGCCTGTGAGTCCCGCGACGCCCCCCTTCGGCCGCGCGCTCGCGCCGCTGTTTGCGCTGGCCTTGGCGATGATGCTCGGCTTCGCGCTGATGGGCTCGTTCGGCACTGTGCAGGAAGGCGCGAAGGCCGAACTGCACCTCAGCGACTATAGCCTCAGCCTGATCCAGGGGCTGAGTGCCGCGTTGCCGCTCGCGCTGTTCTCGATCCCGATCGGCATATTGGTCGATCGTCACAACCGCGTCCGCATCATGCTTGCCCTCGTCGCGACGTTGGTCGTGGGAACACTGATGACCGCGTTTGCGAACAGCGTCTGGTTGTTGTTCGTCGCGCGGATGCTGACGGGCATCGGCGCGACCGGTGCGCTGACCGCGGCGCTGTCATTGTGCGCCGATCTCTGCGCGCCGACCCAGCGCGGTCGTGCGCTGCTCATCATCAATCTCGGCAAGTCGCTTGGCCAGGCGATGGCGTTCGGACTGACCGGCATCCTGTTCGGCATGGTCGCGCATGGCCGCGCACCCGACTGGTTCTGGCACGCGGCACCGTGGCGCAGCGCGCACCTCATGCTCGGCATCCTTGCCGCTATCCTGATGATACCGCTGTTCCTGTTGCGCGAACCCGCCCGCCAGGAAGTTGCCGCGAGTACGCATGCCCCGTTCCGCGTCGTCGCCGGCGAACTCTGGGCGCGCCGGACGTTCCTGCTCCCCTTGTTCATCGGTCAGGTCGGCGTCGTCATGGCCGATGCCGCCGCGGCGATCTGGGCCGCCCCCGTGCTGTCGCGCAGCTTCCACTTGCAACCCGACCAGGTCGCCTACTGGATGGGACCGCTGATCTTCTTTGCGGGACTGTTGGGCGCGATCTTCGGCGGGTTGTCGGCGGATTGGGGCCAGAAGAGCGGGCGACAAGGTGGCCTGCTGATCGGCGCGGTCTGCGCCGCCGCGGTCGGCATCCCCGCCGCGCTGTTCCCGATCGCTGGATCGGTGCCGGTATTTGCGGCGGCGCTCGGCGTCTTGTTATTGTGCGGTGCCGCGACGGGCGTGGTGACGTCGGTCGCGCTGACCGTGCTGATCCCCAACGAGCTTCGCGGGCTGTGCATCGGTGCCTTCATCGCGATCGCAGGGCTGATCGGCTTCGGCGTCGCACCGACATTGGTGGCCGCCGCGAGCAGCCTCTATGGCGGCGAAAGCCATCTCGACCAGGGCCTGGCCACGATCGGCGTGCTTACCAGCCTCCTTTCGGCGACCGCGTTTTTCATCGCGATGCGTCGCGCGCCCGTGTCGGCGACTGCCGAACCTATCTGAAAGCCCTTGCACGAGCTATCGGATAGGTTATGGCTGACCGCCTACCTGGAAAACGGGAGCGAGAGGCATGACGAAAGCACGAATCGACGTATCGCCGGAAATGATCGCCTTTATCGGCGACGGAAGTGTCCCGCCCGACGCTTGGCCTGAAGCCGCTATCGGTTTCAGCTACGTCCTCTCCCCTGCAATCTGTGCGTTCCACCTAGACGCCCAAGCCAGCGACGACCTCGCCGCGGCCGATATCGTGTTCGTCGTGACGCGTGAGGCCTGCATCCGCACTTTCGGCATGCTGCCGGATGCCGATGGGACCTGGCACATGCCGAGCGAGATGCGGAGCATCGCGCTGGCGGTCCGTGATTGTCGACTGACCGGTCTGGCCGCGGCCACGTTGCGCGTCGCGAAAAGCATCGAACTCCTCTGCGTCACGTTCGAACAGCTTGGCGACGGCAGCCTGATCCCGGCCGACGGCTCCGGTGCGCTGACCGCCTCCGAGGCGCGCCGCATCGCTGCGGCACGCGACCTGATAGACAAGCGCTGGAACGAGAAGCTGACGCTGGAGACGATCTCACGCGCGTGCGGCATCAACCGCGCGCAACTGACGCGCGGGTTCCGGTCGATGTTCGCGATGAGCGTCGCCGATGCGATCTCCGATCGTAGGTTGGGCGGCGCGCGGCAGCTCTTGCTGGCCACCGACCTGCCGGTCTCGGCGATCGGCTACAAATGCGGCTATCTCAACAATGCGAGCTTCACGCGCGCATTCTCGCGCCGCTTCGGCCAGGCCCCGACCCAGCTGCGCAATTCACGGCTCGCAGCATGAGCGATTCGCTGGTCGACCAGGCCGTCCGCCGCGTCCGCGCGCACATCCGCGACCACGATCTCAAGGTCGGCGACACCCTGCCCGGCGAAGGCCATTTCGCCACCGAACTCAGCGTGAGCCGCGCGGTCATGCGCGAGGCCTTTGGCGCGCTCGCCGCGCTACGCCTGATCGACGTCGGCAACGGCCGCAAGGCCAGGGTCGGCGCCATGGACGGTTCGGTGATGGCCGCATCGATCGACCACGCGGTCGCGACTGCCCAGGTGACGACCACCGAAGTCTGGGACGTCCGCCGCACGCTGGAACTGCGCACCGCCGCACTCGCCGCGGATCATCGCAGCGACGCCGATGCCAGGACGATCACCGATCACGCGCGGCAAATGGCATTCCACGCGAACGATCTCGATCGGCTCATCGGCCATGACATCGCGTTCCATCAGGCGATTGCACGCGCTGGCGGCAACGCGCTGTTCCACCAGATCGTCCGGTCGTTCGAACAGTTGATGCGGGTCGCCGTCCCGACCGCCTGGGATACGCGAGAGACCGAGATGCAACGCAGTACGGTGTTCCGCGTGCATGAAGACATTGCCGAAGCCATTGCGGACCGTGCCCCGAAGGCCGCCACCGAACTCATGGAGACGCATTTCGACAACTCGATCAGCGACCTGTTCTCGCGAACGGCGTAATGGAGCCGATCGCCGTTCGCCTGCGCGTGCGGCAGACGATCAGGGTGCAGGCCTCTCCACCTGAGCCTCGGCGAGATACACGCCGAACAGTCCCTCGGGATCGGTCCATGCCGCCACTGGCGTCCACCCGCCCGATCGCAACAGGATCCGCGCATCTCGTGCGCCATATTTATGCGAGTTCTCGGTATGGATCGTCTCACCCACGACCATTTCGAACGACCGCCCGTCGACGGTAAACGCAACGTCCTGCACTGCCTCCAGATGCATCTCGATCCGCGCGCGATCGTCGTTCCACACCGCCTTGTGGCGAAACGCATCGATCGGGATATCGCCGCCCAGTTCGCGGTTGATCCGCTCGAGCAGATTGAGGTTGAACGCCGCCGTCACGCCCTGTGCGTCGTCATACGCCGGCACCAGCACGTCTTCGCCCTTGATCCGGTCCATCCCGATTAACAGCATCGCACCCACACCGAGCGACGTGCGCATCGCACGCAGCAGGTCGACCGCCATCAACGGGATCATGTTGCCGATCGTCGACCCCGGAAAGAAGCCGAGCTTCGGAGTATCCGCGATCGTCTTCGGCAGGCTCAGCGGCCGCATGAAGTCCGCCTCGAACGGCAGCACGAGCAGATCGGGAAACTGATCGCCCAGCACCTTCGACGATTCACGCAGGAAATCGCCCGAGATATCGATCGGCACATAAACCGACGGCGCGACGGCCTCGAGCAGGATCGGCGTCTTGGTCGACGACCCCGACCCGAACTCGACGACCGCACGACCTTCGCCGGCAATCGTCGCCACCTCGGGACAGGCCGTCTCCAGGATCGCGCGCTCGGTCCGCGTCGGATAATATTCGGGGAGGTCCGTGATCTTCTCGAACAGTTCCGACCCGCGCCGATCGTAGAACCACCGCGCCGGGATCGCCCGCGGCCGCCGGGCAAGCCCATCCAACACGTCCGCACGGAACTGCGGATCGGCGAGCGTCTGCTGGCCGTCCTCGATCTCAGGCTTCAACATCAGATATCTTTCGCGAGGCGCACGCCGGTGAACTGCCACCGTTGATGCGGATAAAAGAAATTCCGGTAGCTCGCGCGCGCATGGCCGCGCGGCGTGGCACAGCTGCCGCCACGCAGGATGAACTGCGAACTCATGAACTTGCCATTATATTCGCCGACCGCGCCGGCCGCGGTCACGAACGCGGGATAGGGACGATATGCGCTGCCCGTCCATTCCCAAACGTCGCCGAAGAACGCCGGGCCATTCGCCGCAGGTCGCGGTTCGACGGGTCCAGCGACATCCATCTGGTTGCCACTCGTCGCGTCGTGCGCGGCCGCGGCCGCCTCCCATTCGAACTCGGTCGGCAACCGTGCGCCCGCCCAGCTCGCATAGGCATCCGCCTCGAAGAAGCTGACATGCGTCACCGGCGCGGCGGGATCGATCGCGCGCCGACCGTCGAGCCCGAACCGCGTCCAGCCTGCCTCGCCTTGCTCCCAATAGAGCGGCGCGGCGATGCCTTCCGCCTTCACCCAGGCCCAGCCGTCCGCCAGCCAATGGCGCGCCTCTGTGTATCCGCCATCGGCAATGAACGCCGCCCATTCGCCGTTCGTCACGGTCCGATCCGCGATCGCATGCGGCGCCAGCAGCGCCTTGTGCCGCGGCCCTTCGCAATCGAATGCGAAGCCGTCGCCGTCATGCCCGACTTCGACGATCCCGCCGTCGTGCTCGACCCAGCCGATCGGGCCCGGCATTTCGACCGGCACCTTGCGCGGCGCCGACCACATCGCTGGCTCGAGCGGGTTCTCCGAAAACATGTGGAGGATGTCGGTCACCAGCAATTCCTGGTGCTGCTCCTCGTGATGACAGCCAAGCGCCACCAACGCCTGCGCGCCCGTCGACAATCCCGGCAGCGCGTCGAGCAGCGCGGCATCGACATGCGCCCGATACGCCCGGACCTCGTCGAGCGACGGCCGGGTCACCATTCCGCGCCGGTCGCGCGCATGACGCCGCCCTTCGGCTTCGTAATAGCTGTTGAACAGGAACGGGAACCGCTCGTCGTGCAGCGCATAGCCGGGGACGTGATCGCGCAACACGAACGTCTCGAAGAACCACGTCGTATGCGCCAGATGCCACTTGGTCGGCGACGCGTCGTCCATCGACTGCACCGTCGCATCCGCATCCGACAGGGGTGCCGCAAGAGCGAGCGTCAGCGCGCGAACCGCAGCGAAACGGGTACTCACATCCGACGGATGAGGAACGGTGAGATCTGGACGAACAGGCTGCGGCATCGGTCTTCCTTCAATGCGTCGCCCAGTACCGCAACGCGCGAACGCCGATCACGCCTGCGCGCGCGTAGCCCCCGGTTGCCATAGAACGTCGCCGGCCCCGTTTTGGTTCACCGCGCGCGATGCCACGAACAGGAAATCGGATAACCGATTAACATACGCTAATGCCGCGGGATTCAGCGGCATATCATGCGTTGCCGCAACGGCGGACCGCTCCGCGCGTCGCGAAATCGCCCGCGCCAGATGCAGTGCTGCGGCTTGTGGCGACCCACCCGGCAGGATGAAGCTGCGCAGCGGCGCGAGGTGGACGTTCATCGCGTCGATTTCGCGCTCAAGCCGCTCGACCTGCGCCGGTACGATCCGCAACACCATCTCCGACGGTGCGAACCCGTCATCGCCCGCAGGCGTCGCAAGGTCGGCACCGAGGTCGAACAGGTCGTTCTGGATCCGCTCCAGCGCCGCGGCCAGCGGATCGCCGCCAAGCGCCACGACCGCCACGCCGATCGCGGAGTTCGCCTCGTCGACATCACCGATCGCCTGCATCAGCGCACTGGCCTTCGACACGCGCGACCCGTCAACGAGCCCCGTCGTTCCGTCGTCACCCGTCCGCGTATAGATCTTGTTGAGTTTGACCATTTTTATGCACTAATACCCAAAACCGTCATATGACGAACGTCAGGATGACGGGCGCGTATGAACTGCAGAAGCGACAAAGATTGAGGGGCAGCCTCTGTTCTAGTTCCGCCCAGCCGCGAACAGGATCACCACGACGATCAGGATCGCCAGCGCCTGGAAGAAGATCCGCTGCTGCATCATCCGATTCGATTTCAGTGACGCCGCGCTCGGGCCGTTCCCGTCGCGCACCTGCGCCGTACCCTCCTGCAGGAACGACACGACGCCCCGCACCAAAGCCACGACGGTCGCGATCATCGCCGCGATCAGGAGGATGACGAGGAATGTGTTCATGACCCGAATGTAAGCGCGCGAAGGCGGGGTAGCAATGGCATGGATAGTGTTGCGGACGTCCGCATGATGCGCGCAAATGCTGCATGTTATACTTGACGCTGAAAGCCCTGATCTCGGGCATACTGATCGCCGCCGCCTCGGAGATCGCCAGCCGCTATCCCGGTTTCGGGGCGCTTGTCGCCTCGCTGCCGCTCGTGTCCGTGCTCGGCATGATCTGGCTCTGGCGTGACAAGCCCGATCCCCGAACGATGGCCGCGCACGCCGGCGCGACCTTCTGGTACGTGCTGCCGTCGCTGCCGATGTTCCTGCTGATCCCCGCGATGCTCCGCCACGGCGCACCATTCTGGGTATCGCTGGTGGCCGGCTGCCTACTGACGATCGTGCTGTACGCAGCGATGACCTGGGCCGCACCGAGGCTGGGGATCGAGCTCTAGCAGCGACACGCTCGTTAAAGGCCCTTACCCAAGACGATACCTCCACCCCGGCGAAGGCCGGGGCCCAGTTGGAAAGGCCCCAGTAACGGAACGCAGTGCTCAGTTGGCACCGTCCCCCAACTGGGCCCCGGCCTCCGCCGGGGTAGTTGCACCAATAAGCCACCGCACCTTCCCCCCCGCACCCCCGCCGCGGGCTTGGTCATCCCCCGCCAGCGCGCACCCGCGCCGCCAGCGCCGCCCCGTCCTCCCCCGCCGCGCGCATCTCCGCCAACGACCGCGCACCATCGCGCTTAGCGAGCCGCCGCCCCGCCGAATCCATCACCAGCGGATGATGGTGATACGCCGGCACCGGCAATCCCAGCAGCGCCTGCAACACCCGGTGGACATGCGTCGCCGCAAACAGGTCCACCCCGCGCACCACGTCCGTCACGCCCTGCGCGGCATCGTCGAGCGTTACCGCAAGATGGTAGCTCGCCGGTGCATCCTTGCGTGCCAGCACGACGTCGCCCTGCGCCAGCGGATCGGCGACGACCGTCCCGGCGGTAGAATCATGCCACGTCAGCGCCCCGACCTCTGCCCCCACCTGTGCCAGCGCCTTCGCCATATCCAGCCGCCAGCAGCACGGCCCGGTGCGCGCCGCAATCTCCGCGTCGGACAGCTCGCGGCAGATCCCCGGATAGGCCGGCCCGACCGCCCCCTGCGGTGCGGACGCACTCGCCGCGATCTCCGCCCGCGTACAGAAACACGGATAGACCAGCGCGCGCGCCTTCAGCCCTTCCAGCGCCGCATCATAGGTCGCCAGCCGGTCGGACTGGACCATCAGCGAGTCCCACCGCAGCCCGAGCCACGTCAGATCCTCGAAAATCCCGTCGACGAATTCGGGCCGACTCCGCGTCCCGTCGATATCCTCGATCCGCAACACGAACCGCCTGCCGCGCGCGCGCGCGAAGTCGTGCGCACGGACGGCCGACACCGCATGCCCCAGATGCAGCCGCCCCGTCGGGCTCGGCGCGAACCGCGTTACGACCGGTCCGTCGCTCACCACGCTTGACCGACCGCTGTTCGTCGTGCTGTCATGGCGGTGTCATCGCTATCGTCCATAGGGCGCTCTGCGAAGCCTGAGTGGGAGGAGCCGTGTTTCACCCCGATCTGATGCGTCATCCGGATGGTTGTCCGGCGCTCGTGCTGAATGCCGATTATACGCCGCTTTCCTATTATCCGCTCAGCGTCTGGCCGTGGCAAACCGCGGTCAAGGCTGTCTTTCTCGATCGTGTCGACATCGTCGCCACCTATGAACGCGAAGTGCGCAGCGCCAATTTCGCGTTGAAATTGCCGTCGGTGATCGCGCTCAAGCAGTTCGTCCGACCGTCGCAATTTCCCGCCTTCACCCGCTTCAACTTGTTCCTGCGCGACAAGTTCACCTGCCAATATTGCGGCAAGCTGCGCGATCTTACCTTCGACCATGTCATCCCCCGCGCGCAAGGCGGTCGTACCACGTGGGAGAACGTCGTCACCGCCTGCTCGCCCTGCAACCTGAAAAAGGGCGGGCGCACGCCGAAACAGGCGGCGATGCCGCTCCATATCGAGGCGATACGCCCGACCAACTGGCATCTCCAGGAACACGGCCGCAGCTTCCCACCCAACTACCTGCACGACACATGGCACGACTGGTTGTATTGGGACGTCGAGCTCGAGGCCTGACGGCGTCGACACGACGGGAGATTTTATGCAGGTCAAACTGGTAGCGGCGCTCGCCGCAACGGGAATTCTGGTGTCCGCGTGTGGCAACAAGGACGAGCAGCGTGCGCAGGCCGACGCCAACGCGGTCGGCTTCGTGCCCCCCTCGGTAACCTCGCGGCTCGACTTCGGTGCGAGCATGGAGC
This sequence comes from Sphingomonas sp. HMP9, assembly GCF_013374115.1. Taxonomy (NCBI): domain Bacteria; kingdom Pseudomonadati; phylum Pseudomonadota; class Alphaproteobacteria; order Sphingomonadales; family Sphingomonadaceae; genus Sphingomonas; species Sphingomonas sp. HMP9. The sequence goes on from NZ_AP022673.1 coordinate 2,138,489, forward strand.
GTCGTTTCCGTACGCTCGATCGCAACGCCGACGACCGCATCACCAAGGACGAGCTCCCGGCACCGAATGCGCGCATCAAGGCGTTCGACCGCAACAACGACGGCGTCATTACCGCAATCGAATGGAGCGAAGGCACACTCGCCTGGTTCGACAAAATGGACCTCAACCACGACGGCACGGTCACCTCCGAAGAGCGCGCGGAGTCGCGCAACCGGTGAGCCACGTAATTATGTGTCGACGACGGCGGGGCCAACGCGACAAATCTACCGTATGAGGTTGACCTGATCCCTGCCGCAGCGCAGCAGGGAATCATGGCCAGCCTCCCCGCAATTGCGAACAATTCCGACATCCGCTTCCTCGGCAAACTGCTCGGCGATGTCATCCGCGCCTATGGCGGCGAGCGACTGTTCGAGGCCACCGAGACGATCCGCAAGGCATCGGTCGAGCGCCACCGCGACGTGTCCGAGGGCAAGGTCGCCGACGACAGCGCGGTCGATCTCAGCCTCGAAAAGCTCAGCCTCGACGAGACGCTGGATTTCGTCCGGGGCTTCATGTTGTTCTCGATGCTCGCCAATCTCGCCGAGGACCGCCAGGGCATCGCCGCGGAGGACGGCGCCGACCTCGCCTCCGCGATCGCCCAACTCGAATCCGAAGGCATCGACCGCACGCAGATTCGCGCGCTGCTCGACCACGCGCTGATCGCCCCCGTGCTCACCGCGCACCCCACCGAAGTGCGCCGCAAGAGCATGATCGATCACCGCAACCGCATCGCCGAACTGATGGCCCTGCGCGATCTCGGCCGCGACACCACGCCCGATGGCGACAGCGTCGACGACGCGATCCTCCGCCAGATCGCGTTGCTCTGGCAGACGCGCGTGCTGCGTCGCGACCGGCTCTACGTCACCGACGAGGTCGACACCGCGCTCAGCTATCTGCGCGACGTCTTCCTCCCCGCGCTCCCCGCGCTCTACCAGCGCTGGGACCGCGCGCTCGGCGAACGCATCCCCAGCTTCCTGCGCCCTGGCAGCTGGATCGGCGGCGACCGCGACGGCAACCCGTACGTCACCGCCGACTCGCTCCGCACCGCGCTGTCGAAGGCGAGCGAAGCGGTGCTCGGCTATTATTGCGAAGCGGTCCATGCGCTCGGCGCCGAGCTGTCGATCTCGACCGAGCACGCGCCGGCGGATGCCGCGGTGCAGGCGCTCGCCGACGCCAGCGGCGACGACGCCGCCAGCCGCGCCGACGAACCCTACCGCCGCGCGCTCTCGGGCATCTACGCGCGCCTTGCCGGGATGCACGACGCGCTGACCGGCAAGCCATCACCGCGCCCCGGCCGTCTCACCGGCGAACCCTATGCCAGCCCAACCGACTTCCGCGCCGATCTCGTCACGCTCGCGCACGGCCTCGGCACCGCGCTAAAGACCGGGGGCGCGCTCGGCCGGCTGATCCGCGCGGTGGAGACGTTCGGCTTCCACCTCGCTACATTGGACCTCCGCCAGAACAGCGCGGTCCACGAACGCGTCGTTGCCGAACTGCTGAAGGTCGCCGGCGTCGAAGACGACTATCTGTCGCTCGACGAAGACGCCCGCGTCGCGCTCCTCCGCCGCGAACTCGCCAACGCCCGCCCGCTGACCTCGCGGTTCGCCGAATACACCGACGAGACCGCAGGCGAACTCGCCATCGTCCAGGCCGCCGCCGACGCGCACGCCGCCTACGGCCCCGCCTGCATCGCCAACTACATCGTCTCGATGGCGCAGTCGGTCAGCGACCTCCTTGAAGTGAACCTGCTGCTCAAGGAAGTCGGCCTCTACCGCCCCGGCGAAACCCCCACCGCGGCGATCATGGCGGTCCCGCTGTTCGAGACGATCGGCGATCTCGAAGCCGCCCCCGACGTCATGACCGCCTGGTTCGCACTCCCCGAAATCGCGACGATCTCAAAGGCGCGCGGCCACCAGGAAGTGATGATCGGCTATTCCGACAGCAACAAGGACGGGGGATATCTCACCTCCACCTGGCAGCTCTCGAAGGCTTCGACCGCGCTCAAACCCGTCTTCGCCGCGGCAGGCGTCGGCATGCAGCTGTTCCACGGTCGCGGCGGCGCAGTCGGGCGCGGTGGCGGCTCGGCATTCCGCGCGATCCGCGCCCAGCCACCGGGCACCGTCCAGGGCCGCATCCGCATCACCGAACAGGGCGAAGTGATCGCCGCCAAATACGGCACGCGCGACGCCGCGATGACCAATCTCGAGGCGATCGCGTCGGCCACGCTGCTCGCGAGCCTGGAGCCGGAACGCCTCTCCAACGCCGACAATGCCAGCTTCTCGGCCGCGATGGATAAACTCAGCGACACCGCGTTCCACAGTTACCGCGACCTCGTCTACGGCACGGAAGGCTTCCGCACCTTCTTCCGCCAGATGACGCCGATCGCGGAGATCGCCGGCCTCAAGATCGGCAGCCGCCCCGCCAGCCGCACCAAGTCCGACCGCATCGAAGACCTGCGCGCGATCCCCTGGGTGTTCAGCTGGGCGCAGGCGCGCGTCATGCTCCCCGGCTGGTACGGCGTCGGCCGCGCGATCGCCGATTTCGAGGACAAGGCGCTGTTGAAGGACATGGCGCAGGGCTGGCCGCTCTTCGCCTCCGCGCTCGCCAATCTCGAAATGGTGCTGGCAAAGTCCGACATCGCCATCGCCGAACGCTATGCGGGGCTCGTCGAGGACGATAAACTCCGCGAAATCTTCACGACGATCCGCGACGGCTGGCACCAGACCCACGACGGCCTGCTCACCGTCACCGGCCAGTCCCGCCTGCTCGAAAAGAACCCCGCGCTCGAATCCTCGATCCGCCTCCGCCTCCCCTATATCGAGCCGCTCAACCTGCTCCAGATCGAGTTGATCAAACGCCGCCGCGCCGGAGAAGACGACCCCCGCATCGGCGAAGGCATCCTCCTATCCATCAACGCCATCGCCACCGCGCTGCGAAATAGCGGCTAAGAAAAGCTCCCCTCCCGCCTGCGGGAGGGGTCGGGGGAGGGGCGCGCCCCAAAGACCGGACGCCAGTACGTACGTCGCCCCCTCCCCTAACCCCTCCCGCAAGCGGGAGGGGAACTTAGGTATAAAACGGCGCAGCGATATCCTCGCGCACCCGTAGCAACCGCCCGGTCGCCCGGTCCAGCAAAGCCCAGGTCGTCACTGCCTCGAGCTTTACCCGCCCGTCACCGCCGACAAACCGCACATGCCGATCGAATCGAGCCCCCTTGGGCAGCGTCTCGACCCACGTCTCGCCAGTCACCGTCTCCCCCGACACCATGCTCGCGCGGTAATCGATCTCATGCCGCGTCACGACCCACATATAGGCCAGCTTGTGCTCGGCCGGTGCCACAGCCTCCCAATGCGCGGTGGCGATCCGCTGGATCCACTGCACCCACACCGCATTGTTGACGTGGCCCAGCTCGTCGATGTCGCCGTCCTCGGCAGTGATCGAGAGCGCGAACCGGCTCATCCCGCGACGCCCAACTGCCACAGCACGAACGCATGCTCCTCGGCACCTTCGCGCAACGATTCGAACCGCCCCGACTTGCCGCCATGCCCCGCGCCCATGTTGGTCTTGAGCAGCAGCACATTGTCGTCGGTCTTCATCAACCGCAACTTGGCCGCCCATTTGGCCGGCTCCCAATAGGTCACACGCGGATCGTTCAGCCCGCCGCTGATGAACATCGGCGGATAGGCTTGCGCCGTGACGTTATCATACGGCGAATAGGACCGGATCAGCTCGAACGCCGCCTTGTTCTCGATCGGATTGCCCCATTCGGGCCACTCACCCGGCGTCAGCGGCAGCGTCTCGTCGAGCATCGTGTTGAGCACATCGACGAACGGCACGTCCGCGATCACTGCGCCCCAGAGTTCGGGATCGGAATTGATCACCGCGCCCATCAGCTCGCCGCCCGCAGACCGCCCCGCAATCGCGATCTTCCCCGCCGACGTCCACTTGCCGTCGACCAGCGCCTTGGCGACATCAACGAAATCGTTGAACGTATTCGCGCGCTTCTCGAGCTTCCCGTCGAGATACCATTGCTGCCCGAGGTCATCACCACCCCGGATATGCGCGATCGCATAGGCGAACCCACGATCGAGCAGGCTCATGCGGCCCGTCGAGAAACCCGGCGGGATCGCATAGCCGTATGCGCCGTACGCATAGAGGAACAAAGGCGCCGACCCGTCGCGCACGAACCCGGCCGGATAGACGATCGACACCGGTATCTCGGTCCCGTCCCGCGCGACGATCTTCAGCCGCTCGGTCGCGTATTTCGCCGGATCGTAGCCGCTAGGAATCTCCTGCACCTTGAGCATCGTCCGCTCGCCCGTATCGACGTCGTAATCATACACCGTCCCCGGCGTTACCATCGACTCATAGCCGAGCCGCAGCACGGTCATGTCATATTCGGGATTGTCCCCCAGCCCCGCGACATAGCTCGCCTCGGGAAAGTCGATCCGCTTGCCTTCGGTCGGCGTCTCGTACCGGTGGATCGCGATCTGATCCAACCCGTCCTCGCGCCCGTCGACCACGAAGAAGTCCTGATAGCATTCCACCCCCGTCATGTAGAAATGTGGGGAGGCCGGGATCAGTTCGCTCCACGCGTCCGGCGCCTCGACCAGCGCGGTGCACAGCCGGAAATTCGGATCGACGTCGTTGGTGTGGATGAACAGCGTCCCGTCATGCTCGTCGACATCATATTCACGCCCGACCTTCCGCGCCGACACAAGAATAGGCACCGCCAATGGCTCGTGCGCAGGCAGCAGATAGAGTTCGCTCGTCACATGGTCGCTGGTCGCGATCACGATCCATTTGCGCGAACTCGTCTCGCCGACCCCGACGCGAAAGCCCTCGTCCTCCTCGTGGAACAGCACGACGTCCTCGGAGATCGGCGTCCCCAACCGGTGGAACCGCGCATTGTCCGTCCGCCACTGCTCGTTCGCCAGGCCGTAGAGAAACCCCGCATCGTCCGCTGTCCAGACGATCTCGCTCAGCATCCCCGGAATGACATCGGGCAGATGCTCGCCGGTGGTCAGGTCCTTGACCCGGACCTCGAACCGCTCGCTCCCATTGTCGTCGATCGCATAGGCCAGATACCGCCCGTCATTGCTGACCGAGAACGCACCGAGCCGGAAATATTCATGCCCCTCCGCCAGTGCCGGCTCGTCGAGCAGCAACTCGTCGTCACCCCCCGCAACGGGCTTGCGCCACCACTTCTTATATTGCCCACCGGTCTCGTACGCGGTCCAGTACAGCCAATCGCCGTCCTTCTGCGGCACCGAGGATTCATCCTCCTTGATGCGCGCCTTCATCTCTTCGTAGATCGTGTCGACCAGCGCGGCCTGCGGCGCCATCTGCTCCTCGAAATAGACGTTCTCGGCGGCGAGATACGCCAGCACGTCTTCGTCATCGACCTCGGGATAGTTCGGATCCTTCAGCCACGCATAGGGATCCTCTATCGTCACGCCATGCGTGGTGAAGCTATGCGGGCGCTGGTCGGCAATGGGGGGAGTGGTCATGCCAGCGTGTTAGCCGCGCCAAGGGTGGAAGCCAACGCTCGTCCCATTGGACGGAAGCCCCTGCCCCAATGTTTCCCCGCGAAGGCGGGGACCCAGTCTGGGCTCCCGCCTTCGCGGGAGAACAAGGGGAGGGAAGGTACGATAGCAGCTGAAAAGCGCCACCCCGGCCTAATCTACCACCCCGGCCTACTTCACCACCCCGGCGAAGGCCGGGGCCCAATTGGAGAGGTCGCTGTAAGGGATCGCGTACCTCCGTTAGCAGCGTCCCCCAATTGGGCCCCGGCCTCCGCCGGGGTGGTGACACTGCAAGCGCACTCCGCCCCCCAAGCCCGCTGTCCTACACACCCCGTTTCTGTCACACCCCCCGGCATGGCCCAAGACCGCCCGATCCGCCCCCGCACCCCCGCCGTCCACCCGGCTGCTGAGGCCCCATCGAGCGCGAACCAAACCCGCGCGAGCGTCTGCACTTTCTATACTTCACTTTCGACGAGAGCCTGAACCGATGACCCCAGCCGACCGCCTCACCGCCCTCCGCGCCCAGCTAACCACCGATAAACTCGACGGTTTCGTGATCCCGCTGACCGACGAGCACATGAGCGAATATGTCGGCGGCTACGCGCAGCGGCTCGGCTGGCTGACCGGCTTCGGCGGGTCGGCCGGGACCGCGGTGGTGCTCGCCGACCGCGCGGCGATCTTCACCGACGGCCGCTACACGATCCAGGTCCGCGAGCAGGTCGACGGCGCGCTATGGGACTATGCCGACGTCCCCCAGACCAGTCCCGCCGCCTGGCTAGGCCAGCACGCGCCCGAAGGCGGCCGGATCGGCTACGACGCGTGGCTGCACACCGGAAGCTGGGTCGCCGAAGCAACTACCGCGCTCGCCGATCGCGGCGCCACGCTGGTCCCAGTCACCGCCAACCCGGTCGACGCGATCTGGACCGACCGACCGCTCCCCTCGCCCGCCAAGCTGACCGTCCAGCCCGACCAGTTCACCGGCGCCCCGTCCGCCGAGAAGCGTGCGGCAATCGCCGACTGGCTCGCCGAGAACAAAGCCGACGCGGTCGTCCTCACCGCGCTCGATTCGATCGCCTGGGCCCTCAACGTCCGCGGCGGCGACGTCGACCACACCCCCGTCGCGCTCTCCTATGCGATCGTGAGCGCGGACGGCACCACCGACCTGTTCGTCGCCCCCGACAAGCTTGACGACGCGGTCCGCCAGCATCTCGGCAACGCCGTCCGCCTTCACGACCGCACCGCGTTCGCCGCCGCGCTCGGCGCCTATGACGGCAAGCGCGTCGCCGCCGACCCCGAGCGCGCCGTCGCCGCGATCACGCAGGCGCTGAAGGCAGGCGGCGCGAAGATCCTGCCGCTGCGCGATCCCGTCGTCCTTGCCAAGGCGATCAAGAACCCGGTCGAGATCGGCGGTCACCGCGCCGCCTCCGCGCGCGACGGCGCAGCCCTCTCCCGCTTCCTGCGCTGGGTCGAAACCGAATGCGTGAAGGGCGGCCAGACCGAACTCTCCGCCGCCGCCAAGCTGCTCGCCTTCCGTCAGGAGACCGGCGTGCTCAAGGACACCTCGTTCGACACGATCTCCGCGACCGGCCCCCACGGCGCGATCCCGCACTACCACGTCACCGAAGAGTCGAGCGCTCGAATCGAACCCGGTCAGCTCTACCTCATCGACTCCGGCGGCCAGTACGCAGACGGTACCACCGACGTGACCCGCGTCATGCCGATCGGCGACCCGACCGAGGAAATGCGCGACCGCTTCACCCGAGTCCTGAAGGGGCATATCGGCATCGCCACCGCAGTCTTCCCCGACGGCACGATGGGCGGCCAGATCGACGCGTTCGCCCGCCGCCCACTGTGGGAAGCCGGGCTCGATTTCGGCCACGGCACCGGCCACGGCATCGGCGCGTATCTCGCGGTCCACGAAGGCCCGCAGCGGATCGCCGCGCCAAACTATCCCGGCGGTGCGGCGATGGAGCCGCTGCGCGCCGGCATGATGCTGTCGAACGAGCCCGGCTATTACAAGGCCGGCGAATACGGCATCCGCATCGAGAACCTTATCCTGATCGAGCCGCGTGACATTCCCGGCGCCGACCGCGCGATGCTCGGCTTCGAGACGCTCACCTTCTGCCCAATCGAGCGCACCTTGATCGAACCCGCACTGCTGACGCCCCAGGAGCGAGCCTGGGTCGACGACTACCACGCCAAGGTGCTGGCGGTGCTCACCCAGGAAATGGCCGATGAGGCGGATCGCGCTTGGCTTGCCGCCAAATGCGCCCCGCTTACTTGAGCGGCTCGTCCTCGGCTGCAGGCGCGGCGCTAACAGCCCGCGCCTGCGCCTTCCGGCGACGCAGGTTTTCGCGCAGCGCGGCGGCCATACGCTCCGCCTTCTCGGCCGCCTTTCTATCCCGATCATCCATAAATCCGCCCTACATCGCCGCACGACAGCTTGACAACCGCGCCGCCCTCGTCTCTTAGCCCCACTCCGCCGGCAGCGATGCCAGCGAGTGCTGCCGTAGCTCAGTGGTAGAGCGCATCCTTGGTAAGGCTGAGGTCGTGAGTTCAATCCTCACCGGCAGCACCAGTTTTCAATGACTTAGCGTCGGCGGGCCGAGTGCCCGCCGACTCTGGCAAGCACCCAGCAAGCCACTATCCATGCCCGCGTCGGCTTTCCCAGCTATCGCGATCGGGATGAAGCGCGGCTGGAACGGGACAAGCTGCCCAGAAGCGACCGTCCAACACCACAGATCGCCAGCGCTTTAGGTAGGTGCGATAGACGGCAGACATCGGCTTTCTACGTTCGGAAGCCGGCGACGCCCAGATCGACCTTGGTGCACCAAGGACCGGGCGGTTCCGGGTTGGCCGTCGGATGAGCGTGGCGTCATGGAAACGATCGAGATCGATGAAGGATCAGACTTTCAGCCTGCCCCGATGGCGGACTCGAATGTACCGTCAACTGAATGATAGACGGTTCGGATCCGTCGGGCCGAACCTATGAAAGCGTCGCATCCAGTATGAAGACGTGGACTTCGCGCTCTTCGCTAGACAGCGAAAGAGCCTGTCGCCTGAGCCTTGCTTCCACGCTGGCGCAAGCACCGGTGTCGTGTTCCACGCGTCCTCCGACTTCCGCTTTGAACCAGGAGTCGCACACGTACCATCCGACGAGGTAGAGACCCGCCATATCTCCGGTTGTCGCCAGGTAGCGGTCGGTGAGTTGGTCCCGCATCGCCCTGAAGAGGTCGGGGTTCCAACATCCTTTGACTTCGATGGTCATCGCCGCGACGAGGCTCCGGCCGTGCGCGAAGGTAGAGGGTGCGAACGCCCGGATCTGTATGTCGGTCCGTTGGCCCTGAGTAGCCGCGACCCGTGGCCTGATTTCCACTTCTCGATCGGCGGCAATCGACCGTCCCGCGAGATCTTGCCTCAGGTGATCGGCGATGAAATCGGAGAGGAAGTTCTCATTCTTCGGGGTTGAGAGCTCAGGCCCCTCGTTCCAGAGCGCCCGCACCAGTGGTGTCTGCCCCTTCAGTCGGCGCTGTGCGCGGGCCAGCGACTCCAGCACCACCTTGCTCAGATCCCTGCTGTTTCGCACCAGTCTCGCCTCAGCATCCTCGGCAAGCTTCAGGAGCGTTTGGGGCGGCACAGCGGTCGCGCGCCCACGCCCGGGGTCGATCAGGCGTAACTGTTGAAGACGCGCATCCATGGAAGCGTCGAGGATTGATCCCTCGTCCGAATCCTGTTGGTCGTCGTCGCTGTCAACGGGACCACTGCTCTCTTTCGCTTCTTCCGTGAACCACCGTGGCGGCCTCCATCTGTCGAAGTCTTCCGGCATCTGCGTCGCGCAGGCCAACACTTCGCGAGCGCCCTGAAGATTGAGCCCCGCCGTCCGCAGGGTGGACAACGGACGGCGCCGATTGCGTTTCTTAGCAAGTTCTGAGGCAAGCGTTGCGAAGATGACCTTCGGTAGGCCCGGTGCGACCGCGACCGCCTGACCCACCAGCCACTCGAGATCATGGTCGCAAACGAGGAACGCCGCCTCTAGCAGCCTCTTGGAGATGGTCTCGTCCGGGGCGATGCTCGCGATTTGAGCAATGAGGGCACGGCGTAGATCGTCCGTGGCTTCGGTAGGCATGCCGCGGTTGTGCAACGTGTCGGACCAGAATACCCAACGATGGTGGTCCGGAATGGCCACGAGCATCGCGGTCAGCGCTTCCCGCACGTCCGGGATTTCAAGGTGGCAAAAGGCACGTTTGGCTATTCCGGATGTAATGAGGACGATGGTGTCGAGTTCACCCTCTTGCCAACTCACTCCGGTCGCCACCTCGGCTACCGCCCGTAGCGCGCCGGGCAATTCCGCGATCGTCATCCCTGCAAGCAGCTTCAGGCAGAAGATCTGGAAAGCGCTCAAATAGGGAGGCCGAACGTGCGGAAGCAGTGCGATCGTGTCGCCGGCGGTCGCGAGCTTCGGGTGGACGATGCTCAGGACGCGCGCGAGGAGTACCAGGTCGCGGTCGTCGTCGAACCCCACGCGCGCGGCGCTGAGGATGGCCTTCCGCTCGGATTCCACAGCGGTGAATGCTAGCCCGGATTATTCATCGGGATCCCAAATCGGTGGTGGCGATCGTGGCCTAAGTCTCTGATGTGGAGTAGAGACAGGGTGCTTACGCCGTCCCTCTGCTCCAGACAGAAAGTGCCACGACCGCCATGGCTGACGATAGCGGGTTTTCCTTCACCTTCCCAGCCATTCGTGGTCGGAAAATTACTGCCGCGTTCGACGGCGGTCGGCTGACGTCGGACGGCGGCGTACTGCTGCTCGCACAGGCCGAGCGGCGGTTGGGGATCGCAGATCGGCTCGCCGCCTGCATCGCTGATCCGCGCGATCAGGGTCGGGTGATCCACCGGGTCGCCGACATCTTGCGCGCCCGCATGCTGGCGATCTCGTGTGGGTATGAAGACGCCGACGATCTCGACACCCTGCGGCATGATCCAGGATTCAAGCTGGCGCTCGGCAAACTGCCGGGTGATCCGTTCGGGCTGGCCAGCCAGCCGACGATGAGCCGGTGGGAGAACGCGCCGACTACGCGCGAGTTGATCCGTCTGACCGGTACGCTGGTCGACCTCTATTGCGCGAGCTACCCCGTGCCACCTGCGGCGGTGACGCTCGACATCGACGATACCGTCGACGTCGTACACGGCGCGCAGCAGCTCTCTTTCTGGAACGGGCACTACGGCGAGCGCTGCTTCCTGCCGATCCATGTCTACGACACCGCTACCGGGCGGCCGGTTGCGATGCTGCTGCGCACCGGCAAGACGCCGTCGGGCAAGGAAGTCGCCGGCCATGTTCGCCGGCTCGTGCGACGTATCCGTCGCCACTGGCCCGATACCCGGATCACGCTGCGCGGCGATGGTCATTACGGTCGGCCAGAGCCGATGGCCTGGTGCGAGGCGAACGGCATCGACTACATCTTCGGGCTGCCCGGCAACCGCACGCTCCACGCCGATCCCGTCATCGTTCGGGAAGGCGATGCCTGCGCGACCGACCGGGCATTGCAGGGACTGGTCGAACTACGGCGTTACGCAGAGACGCGCTACGCTGCGAAAACCTGGGGGAATACCGAACGTCGCGTCGTTGCTCGCATCGAGGCGAGCAGCCTCGGCCTCGACATCCGCCTCGTTGTCACCTCGCTTGCCGAGGGCAGCGCCGAACGGATCTATGACACGCTCTACTGCGCTCGCGGCCAGGCCGAGAACCTAATCAAGCTGCATAAGGCGCAGCTGAAAAGCGACCGGACCTCCTGCCGCTCGGCCAACGCCAATCAGATGCGGCTCATCCTCCACACCGCCGCCTACTGGCTGATGTGGGCCGTGCGGCACGCTATGCCCGCAACCGCCCCGCTTCGCACCGCCGAGTTCGCGACCATCCGCCTGCGGCTGCTCAAGGTCGCCGCGCGCGTCGTCGAAACAACCAGCCGCATCCGCATCGCCTTCGCAAGCGCCTGTCCCGATGCCGCGCTGTTCCGATCCATCGCGCTCAACTTGCGCACCACGGGCCCATGATCGATGCGGCAGTGGCCGCCAGACGAACCCCGCCCAGCAACTCCGCCCCAACCTGTGAACCCGCGATGAGACAGGCGCTTGGGACCCATGCGCCTTGCCCGCGGCTACACGACGCCTGCGCTGACCCATCGGCTGAGAAACGCTGCCGGTGAATAGATCAGGCTAGAGCTTCGAGGCTCGCCGCCCGCACGTCGAACGGCTCCCGGGGATCTCTTCCAACACGCAGCAGGGTCGCGGGTGGCATTCCTTCGCCCACGAATTGCGCCAGCGATGCTGCGAAGACGCGCTGCTCCGTCGAAAGGCCCGCGTCGCTCACGATCCCGGCAAGTTCAGAGGAAAGGTCGGTCGAGATCAGGACGAGGTCACCGCTCGCATCGAGCTCCTCATGGTTCAGAAGGCCTTTTGCGTTCGCCGCCAGCAGCCCTCGCGCGAGCTTCGCCCGCTCTTCGTTGGTCTGCCGGGCTATCCCGGAGCGCAGCACGATCTGGGGATCGTACTCGACCAGCCAGTCGAACAAGTCCTTATTTGTCGCTGCGAGCCAGGATGCGACCTCGGAGCGATCGAGTGCGATCGGGTTCAGGGATGGCTCCGCCACTTCGATCAGCGGTGCAATCTGTTTGAGATGCATCTTCCGTTGGTTCAAGAAGCGGGCCGCCAGGAAATCCATGAGGCTCGGATGCGCGAACGCGAAGCGATCGCCACCTTCGGAACGGAATAGGCTGGTGCCGACGACCTCGTGCACGCCAGTCCGCCGGACCTCCACCCGTCCGCGTTCCGTCGGCTCGTCCCCGCCGACAGCTGCTTCGATCGACAATGCGGAATCCGTTGCTGCATCTGCGTCAAGATCGATGATGGGTCGTCCGCTAAAGAGCATCATAGCGGCGATGCGGCTTGCGACGGCAACCCGCCCCTCGACGTCGAGGGTTCCAAGATATAGATCGACGTCGCTGTTCGCGCGCTGCCGCCGTGTCTTTTGGCTTTCGCGCAGAAGCTGTCGAACACCGAGGTCGTACAGCACCTCGCGCCGCACAGGTGGTCTTGGACCGGCCCTCCAGAGGGAGAGCAGCATTCGCAACGTAGCAGGCTGCGCCGCAAGCGGTCCGGCGCGCACCGCCCGCACATACTGCACGAACTCGGTAGGGGGTACGCCGTCTGTTCGGGCAGCCCTTCTTACATCGGCCTCGGACAATGGCGCGATGCTCAACTCTTGAGCGTCCGGCCCGAACGCCGCGACAAGTGTTTCTAGAAGGGTCTCACACGGTATGCCACTTCTGACCGCCACCCGGACCGAGACGTGGAGATCCGCCGGCCCGGACAAACTGCAAAGGAACCTGCCGAGTTCGTCCATCAGCGTTGGTTGGGTTAGCAGTGCTGTATCGAGCCCCTCGATGAAGATCGTATTGCCGACCTGTTCCGCTGCTCGCTGCAAATCGACAAGCGGAAACGAGGGAAATGCTGCAAAGTCGATCTCGCTGAAGGGCCGTCGCTCTACGCTAAGTCGTTCCCTTTCCTGGAGCATCGCCACGCTCTTCCCGGCGCCCGATGGTCCGCGCAAGAGAAGCACCCCCGGGCCGGCCAGATCGCGGAGTGTCCTAGCCTCCGCGAATTCTGGAATGAACGAATCAAGATCGGTCGAGAGCAGGCCTTGGATGCCAGGCGTGATCGGCTGACCAACTGGGAGCCAGAGCCTCTCCCAAGGGTAGACGCGGTCTGGCAGGCGATCGTGTGCCATCTATTCCCTAACTACATGTGGGGGTCAGCTTCGCCGGTCATATCGGCGATACCTGGATGCGGGTACGGTCCATCGCTGCATGGAGAAAATTTGCTGCTTGCCCACGCAGCCGGCGGCGAGCTCGGTGGCCCAGACGTTAGCTCGGGGGTTTCATCTGGAGGCGATGCCGCCTCCCTCGGACGTTTCCGCGTCGCCAACCTCACAAGTCTTCGTCGGCGATTAGCGGCCCTGACGTTGCATGCGTTTGCGAGCCGTAGGCTCAGGCCGTCATTGGTCACTGTATTCTGGATGTGGACCTCGCGTATAGGCGAGTCCGATGAAAGCACTTGTCGATCCCGATCACGCGCTTGACGCCGGACTTGCCGCGATCCGCACCGAATTCCAGGTTCCATCAGGCTTCCCGGCGGACGTGCTGGCTGCAGCGGAACTAGCGGCGCGGCGCGTTCCTACGGCGCACATCGACAGGCTCGATCTACCCTTCGTTACGCTGGATCCGGCAACTTCGACGGATCTCGATCAGGCGTTCTGCATCGAGACGAGCGGCGAGGATCTTCTGCTGCGCTATGCCATCGCCGACGTGGCCTGGTTCGTTGAGCCTGGCGACGTGATCGATGCCGAGGCGTGGGCGCGCGGAGAGACGCTGTACCTGCCCGATGGAAAGGCCGGCCTGTATCCCCCGATCCTGGGCGAACATGCGGCGAGCCTGCTGCCGGACGGTCCGCGACCTGCGATCGTATTCATCGTTCGCGTCGCACCTGACGGCGGGGTGAAACTCGACGGGGTGGAACGCGCGATCATCCGCAGTCGGGCCAAGCTGGCCTACGACGGCGTCCGCGCCTCCGATCTGCCACTGCAGATGGACGAGCTGGCGCAACGCATTGCCGAGGCGGAGCGCCGCCGCGGCGCCTCGCGCGTCGACCCGCCGGAGCAGCAGGTGGAAGCGGTGCCTGGCGGAGGATTTGCGCTGTCCTTCCGGCCGCGGCTTGTTTCCGAGGATCACAACGCTGCGCTGTCGCTTGCCACCAACCTCGCCGTTGCGGACGCGATGCTCGCGCATCGCACCGGGTTGTTCAGGGTCATGCCCGAACCTGACACGGAAACGGTGACGCGTCTGCGCGCTACGGCTGCCGCTATGGGCATCTTCTGGCCAGACGATATGTCGCTTCAAACCTTCGAACAGACTTTGAACCCTGCGCCCCCTGGTGGCGCTGCGATGATGCTGGCGATCCGGCGTGCCGGGTCCGGGGCGAGCTACGAGCCCTATCGATCCGACACGAAGCCTTGGCACGCAGCGATGGGCGCGACCTACGCCCACGCGACGGCACCGTTGCGACGATTCGCCGACCGCCACGTCGTCATGGCGGCGCTCGCCATCGCAAACGGCCGTGAGGTCCCCGATCCCATCGCCGCGGCGTTCGAGAAGCTGCCGCCCGTCATGGCACGCGCCGGCGCGCGGCAGGGTCAGATCGATCGAGCGGTACTCGATCTCGCCGAGACCGTGATGCTCGCGGGCCAGGTGGGTAGGACGTTTCCTGCGATCGTCGTAGACGCTGATACGCGGCATGCCCGCATCCAGTTGCGCGATCTGCCGGTACTCACCCGCATCGCGGCAAATAGACTGACCCCGGGCGACCGGATCGACGCACGCCTTGTCGCGGTGGACGGCGCGCGGAGAAAGATCGACTTCGACCTCGTCTAGGACGTCTCGGTCAATCGACCTGGTTCTGACGCTCGACGGCTGGGTCACTACCAGTCGATCATCGTGTGACGCCCGCTTAATTCAGGTGGATCCCTGGACTTAAGGCAATCCTACATCGTAGCGAGACGCCTCCTGCCTTGGTCGTTCATAGGGGCGCTCGCATCTACCTACGTTGCCCGCAGCGGACGGATGCAATGCGCTGCGCTGCAAAGTCGATTGAAGACCCGACTGACCGTCGTCAACCCTTCAGCTCGACCATCTGCTTCCTGAAGTTACCCGTCGATCCTAGAATAGATCAGACAGGGAGCCCGGCTGGGTCGTCCCCGACTGGAGACGACTTTGGCAAAGCTCCCGACGAGGCTAGCCGTGGCGATGCACGAGGCAGGTCATGTAGCTGCTAGGATGCTCACACCGCACGGTCCGCCGATATATTCTGTGTCCGTCGGCGATGGTCATGGAGATGTGCTGGGCTACGTCGACACGATGGCGGAGTGGCAACCGTCGCGCATGGAAGCGGCGGGAGCTTCGCCTGTAGACGAGTTGCGCCACCGGACATTCGCGTGGAACGATATCCTGTTCTATCTGAGTGGTCCCCTGGCCGAACTCCGATGGCGGCGGCGCTCGCGCGAGTTTCTTTGGCTTGCAGCTTCGGAGATGGCCGAGCGTCGCATTGGCGACGAAGATATCGACGATGACAGCGATCTCGGCCGTGTGCGGCGGCGACTTTGTTGGCTGCAGCCGGGAGACGAACGCGCCGCCTTCATACGGGCATGGCTCGAGGCCGAGGAGCTGGTCGCCCGCAACATGCCGGCGACAGAGTGGATTGCGAGAGAACTCTGCGACTGCGGATGTGATGCACGCCTTCGCGGTCGGCGACGTATGGGGCGTCGGCGGTGCGACTGCGCGCAAGCTCACTGATCTCGGCATCCACACGGCCGGCGCCCTGCGAGACATGCCGATGAAGCAGGCTCGCGCCGTCGGGACGGTCGTCCTTGAGCGGCTGGTTGCCGAGTTGCGCGGCGTCCCGTCCAACGCGGTCGAGTCCGTTGAGCCGCGCCGCAAGGGCATGGCCGTCACCCGGTCGTTCGGCACGCCGATCTGCGACTTCGAACGGATGATGGGCGCGTTGTCGCAGTATGCGCTGCGGGCAGGAGAGAAGCTGCGATCGCACGGGTTGGTTTCTGCCCGGCTGACCGCGTTCTTCCACACCAACAAGCACAAGCCAGATCGTCCGCAGTACGGCGCATCGAGGATGGTGACCCTTCATCCGATGACGAACGACAGCCTCGAACTGATCGCAGCAGCCAGGCGCGGTGCGGAGAAGGCGTGGCGCGATGGTTACGCCTATACGAAGGCTGGAATCATGCTCGACGATCTGTTGCCCGAGGACGAGCGGCCGCGCACTCTGTTCGAGGAGGATACGGCCAAGCGGGACCGACTGATGGGCGCGCTCGACGCGATAAACGCAAGGTTCGGGACGTGGACGGCGGTAACGGCATCGCAGGGGTTCAAGCGCGAGTGGAAGATGCGATCGGAGATGCGGTCGCCGGCGTGGACAACGGACATAGCGCAGGTGCCAACGGTTCGAGCCTGAACGCAGCGAGACCGTATTGCATTTGGCCTGCAGCGCCGCGAGTACGACGCATGCCCCACGCCAGCAACATCGTCTATTGCGACGGCCCCGACAGTCCTCATGCGTTCGACATCGTTCCGCTCCAGCCTCGCAAGGGTAGTCTGGATGCCATGTGCCCGGTCTGTCAGGGCAGAGGACAGTGGAACGCGGAGATCGATCTCGTCAGCTTCCGCTGCAAACGCACGGCCTGCGATCGGTGCCGTGGTGCGGGATGGGTCGAGACCGGTAACGATCCGGTCGGGCTGCCGGATACGGAGATTGCACCGGGCGGATATCCGCGGTGGACCCTCCGCTACGAATCTGCCGACGAAGCCCCCCGCATCGATACCGCGAATCTCGGACTATCGCAGACCTGACCTGTTACTGTTCGGGCACTGGCGCGCCGAGCTTCGCCGCTATGCGCGCGACTTCCTCGTCACTCGGCTCTTCCGGCAACTCTTCGCCGGGCAGCAATGCTTCGTCGGGAATGCCCGGCGCCGTGCCCGCTATCGGCTCGTCGATAGCCCGCTCATTTGCGCCGTCCGTGATCTTCTCTCTGTTCGCCATGACAGACTCCTTCATCGCCCAAACGCACGGACGACGGTACGGAGCCAAACTATTGGTCAGGGACCGCGCTACTGCTTGGATGCGGCGGCGATCACATCCACCGCAGCGGCGACCCGACGCCAGTCCTGCGGGTTGGCGGTGTCTCGAAGGATGTCGAAGAGCCTGGCCGCGAATTGTTCGGGATCATCGTCTCCGAACTCTGCCGCGATCATCGACGCTTTTTCCCAGACCTCCCGATCGGACATGGCCGTCTGTTCAACCAAGAGGCGAACCTCCGCGCGTCGGAAACACCGGGCCGCGCACAGTCATCTGATCGGCCGGATATGGCCGCTGCAACGCCAGCACGTCGTCATATCCGCCGGCGAGCCAGCGCTCGTGATCGGTCGGCCGCAGGATCGTGATCATAGCCTTCGGATGTATCGGCGCCACCAGTTCGTTCGCATCGCATGTGACCATCGCGAAATAGCGCTGGTCGCCGACCTGTCGCCAGAAGCCCGCGACAGCGAATACGGGTTGATCGGAAACCGCGAACCACATTTCCCCCTTGATCGGCTTCTTGCCGTCGCCGAGGTCGGTGGGCTCGCGCGCCCACTCGCAGAACTCCGTCAGTGGGATCAGGCAGCGGTTGGCAGGATCGCTCACGAGCGAACGCCACTGAGGGAGGTGAAGAGTGCGTACGTTGGTCTGCGCGACCTTGCGGCCGGCCTGCTTCCCCTGCCCCGCCAGGACGTCCCATTCCATCAAGTCGAGCCCAGGTCGATCGCCTTCGTTCCGCACGACATAGGCCCGGCCGAAGGGTCGCAGTTCCTTCGGATCGAAGCGGTTGTCCATCGGCCTGTCGGTCAGCCACTTCGCACCGAAGCGCTCGGTGATGGTTTCGGGTTCGCCGTCGAACCTTGCGCGGTTACACATCAGAACATTCCTACTTCGTCGCTACTGTCGATACGGCACCGGCAACGAAGAGCAAGCTGGCGAGCGCAACCTCGATCCCCTTCCGAGAGCGATGGGTTTGTCGCGCCCGCGCCTCACTCATCGAGGTTCCGACGTCGCATCTCGTCGAGGAGCGTCTCGGCAGCCAGGTCTCCTACCTCACCCTCGGTCTGTTGATACGCGGCGAGAAGCTCGTCGTCGGTCGCGCTCACCATCAGGCCTTCGGTCTGCGACGTAAAAGTATCGACTTCCTCGGCGGCTATTTTCGCGGCTTCGTCCGACGACGCTTCGCCGATTCCCGAACCAGCCGCCGGCGCCATGACGGCGTCCTGTTTGAAGACGTCGAACGCTTCCGCCGCTTCGTTACGTTGCTCAATCAGGGCTCGAAGCTGGCCGAGAAGATCAAACTCAGATAGGTCGTTTTCCATGACGGCAGCCTATGCGAGCTCGAGTGATTCGGGCAAACCGTTCGGATGAACATCATGAAAGTGGACGACCAAGCCAAGATCGACCTGTTTCAGGAGATCATGCCTATCGTCATGCAGTACCTGGCGGCGAACTCGCCGGACGAAGCACTGATCGCCGACGACATCATCGACTTCTTCGCGTTGTCGATCGCCTCCGTCATCCAGAACGACACGAACCTGACGACCCCGCAGTTGCAGCGCAGAGGCGTCGAGGCAGCCGGTAAGCACATTGCCCATTGGGTTCGGCTTCTTAAACTCGATCACGAACAGCGCGGCGCATCGCTCCTGGCGATGACCATGGGCGCGGTCGCGTCGGACGATACCGAACACTGACTGCTGCTTCGCGCCGGCATGATCTGCGACCGTGCAGATGGAAATCACCGCATTCGTCAGGAACGAGAATGCGGTCGTCGTCGAACGCGGGCGACGCGGACCCATTGTTGCCTTGCGGCATCCCGCTTTCCATTGCCTTTGTCGCAGCTACGTTGGCCATACCGGACGCTGTAGGGATCGGATCATCAACTCGTGTGCTACCGGCGTTTCGTAACGGCCGTTCGCCAAGCGCATGGTGCTTATCAGGTTCAAAGAATTGAAACCGATCTGAACCGATCGGGTGGACTTGGCATCCAGGCACGTTATCCGTCCCGTGCAGGGGAGCCATTACATGCCTGGAACAGCTGAATTCAGCGCAAACGCGTCGTCGTTCTCGCTGTCGACGCCACTATGATCGACATGCCAGCTGCCGCAACCGCGCTGGAGGGACCACGTCAGGACGAGTACTGGTCCACGGTGCGGGACGACAGACCGTACGCCCAAGGCGACATTCTTCGGAAGTTCGCAGCAGGAAGTCCTGATGATCCCGAGTTCGGACTGATCATCACGGCCGATTGCGACATCGCCCAGGCAAAGGCTGCGGACCGTCTGACCTTCGTGGAAGTCGTCACCACGCGGACGTACCTCGAGCGGGTCTGGATACCCGATCAGCTTCAGAAGTTCGTGAAGAAGCAGGCGACCGCCGCGGCGCAGGCCCTCGCGGGAGTGATGCGCCGTTCGGAACTCCCGTTCGAGCTTCGAGGCGACCAACTGCTCGACTGGCTGAGGCGGAGATCCGTGAAATCGATTGACAAGGCCGTGAACCGGACGGGCAAGGCGCTTGACGCCAAGCTCGTCCTGAATTTGAACGCGTTGCAGTGTGCGTTGGGGGTCGGCGGTCACATCACGCCGCTTGCGCAATGGCGTGCGCTCCGCACGACTCTTGGTGACTCCGACGAGAAGCAACGCGCCGATCTGACTTCCGCCCTGGCTGGCGGGGGTGGCTTTCCGGATTTCTTCCTGCTTCCGGAACTGCCCGGCGCGAGCGGGTTCGGCTATGTCGCGCTGCTCCGTTTCATACGTACGGTTCACGCGCATGAGGTCTTCGCGAGCGAGGTCGATGCGCGGGTCCAGGGTCAACCCGATGCTCTGCACCGCGTGGGGTGCCTGACCGACGGAATCAGGTTCGCGGTGACCCAGAAGCTCGCCTTCCTGTTCTCGCGCATCGGCCTGCCCACGCATTTCGAGGACGCGACAAAGTCCGCGGCGGCTCTGGCCGCCGAAAGCCTTTTCACTGGAGCCTGACGATGTCCTACGATGCCTTGGTAATCGACGAGGGCGCGATCGCCATCATCGATACGGCGATGATCGAGTCTAACTGGTTCGGCGAGTTCGGCCTCCCGGAGAACACGGCCGGGCTACGGCGCGCCGTGGTCGGAAACATCGTCTATCTGCTGTCCGAGAAGGCGGACATCAACGATGGTCTTCTGGTGGTCAACACCGGCCCCGACGGCGTCTTCGCGGCCGCCGCGATGCCCCAGGCCAGGTTCGAACGGGTTCTCCGCGTCGCACTGCGCAAGTTCGATCGCAACATCGCGCTACCCGTCCAGTGGCAGCCATATCATGATGGTGCCCGGCTGTCGGTCTACGGCGAGCCGGTCGGCAAACGATCGAAGGTCAGGCTCTATTTCGACCAGTCGGCCGGCGACGGTCGCGATCTCTTCGCATATGCCGTGACCGACGGCCCGAAGACGTTGTCCCAGGTGTCTCCGGACAATGCTCTGTACGAGCGGGCGATCGAGAACCTCGAAGCTGCGGCGTTGGCCGAAACGCCACCGAGTCCGGACGTCGGTTCGTTCGGCATACTGCTGAGCGAACCCCTGGGCCGTCAGATCTCGGGTGCGGCGACGTTGCAGGAATGGCTCGACCGCAAGCTCAATCCTCATCAGCTTTCATTCGTCGAGAAGTCTCATGACCAGCCCGTGAGGCTGCGGGGCGCGGCCGGCACGGGCAAGACGCAGGCGATGACGATCAAGTGCATCAAGGACCTTCTGGAGGACCTCAACGACGGAAACGTCAAGACGTTCGCTTTCCTGACGCACAGCTCCGCACTTGCGCACGATGTCATCAGGGGGATGTTCTCCGCCCTGGATCCGACCGAAAGATGGCGCACGAGTGAGACGGTGGACGGGCAACCAAAGCTGTGGGTCGGCACGCTGTATGAATTGGCCGAGGAACGGCTGAGCTACGCCCAGAAGGGGCTCAGACCGTTGTCCCTGGACGGGCAGGAAGGCCGAGAATACCAGAAGATCCTGATCGAGGATTCGATCAGGAAGATCATCGACTATGCAAGGATCGTACTCGACGTACTTTCCGACGAGGCTGAATTCCTCGATACCTTGTCGTCTGCGGAGCGGCGGGCGGCGCTGGTCGACGATCTGATGAACGAATTCGCCGGCGTTCTCGATGCGGAGAACATCCGCAAGGGTACGTCGGACGCCGAACGCTATCTGAGTGGCCCCCGCGAGCCATGGCAGATGCAGCTCAAGACCAAAGCTCAACGCGAGGCGGTGCTCGAGATACACGACGCCTATCGCGCCCTGCTCAAGCACGAGCGTCTCCTGAGCATGGATCAGATGACGGCTGATTTCGGCCGCTATCTTACGACTCATGAGTGGGAGCAGCTTCGCGAGAAGCTTGGGTTCGATGTCATCTTCGTCGATGAATATCACTATTTCAGCCGAAACGAGGCGATGACGCTGCAGGGAATATTCCATCCCCGCGCGCGGAAATCGGGCAAATGGCCATTGCTGATGGCCTATGATTTGAAGCAGAGCACGTCGGATGCCGCTTTGGGCGGCGGCATGGAGCGGTTCCGCAACCCCGGCGTGGGCGTCTCGGCAATGATCGACCTGAAGGAGAACTACCGCTCGACGCCGCAGATCACGAAACTCCTGCAGGACCTCGACGCGTCATTCCCGGCGATGGACCTCGAGGGCGAATACGACACTCACATCGCCTCCTCCGAGCAGGCGATCGGGCCGGTTCCATTGCTCAAGATCTACGCGCGTGACCAGGATCTTCTCGATGCCGTATTCGAGGAGGCAACCGCCGACGCCAGGAAGATCGGCGGCCGCAAGGTCGCGGTGCTGTGCCTGAACGACTATCTCTTCGAACGCTACCTCAAAGCATCTCGCATCGCCGGCAAGTACGTGTCCCTGACGACGCGGGAGGATCTGAAAGGCGTGCAATACGCGAGGGGGCGCTGCATATTCAGCATGCCGGAGTACGTCGCGGGGCTTCAGTTCGATGCGGTGTACCTGCTTCACGTCGACCAGTCCGACCTCGGGGACGAAATGCTCAGCCAGGGCGCCCGGCGACGCTACGTCAACAGGGTATATCTCGGCGCGAGCCGTGCCCAGACGAAACTGATGATGTCGGCATCCATCGAGCGTGGGGGCCGAAGCGAGATACTGGACAGTCCGCTGCATGCCGGAAGCATGGAACAGCTGGATATCGGACTACGCTAGGAGACATGGACGTCAACGCCAGATGTTTGGAGGGTGGGCGGCCGCCGTCCCCCACGGACAGTATGGAGATTTGAAGGTCACTGCCTTGCCTCGGGATAACGCACCACGCTGAACATCTGCTTAGGGTCGCACCATGCCGCCATAGGGTCACATTCTTCAGCAGTGTGGCGAGCGCAGATGAATAGGTGCGAGGATTTTACCTACGCCTTGCCTCACCGAACCACCGCGAGCTGCCACGTTTCTAGCGCGCTTGTATGACGTGGCGCCTCCCTCAAGTTATGTGGCTCGTCGGCGCAACTCGACGATCCGCGGCGCGTGACCGGGCATTGCCTTGATGTCCGACACGTCGAACACCTTCGATCACAAGCAGTACGCGCGACGCGCCGTGCCGCAATGCAACTGCAGCCCGTCATCGACCGGCGTGCGTCTCGGACACTGCCGCCGACGCACGCCTCGGGTCATCACAACGGAAAGAGCTGGTCGCGCGGTTCGAGCGTTTCGGCGTCGAACACGTGGAAGCGAGGCTCGAGGGTGACTTTGGAGATTCCCGCGGAGTCTGCCGCGTCAATGACGACCGCCCCCTCCAGCAGGGGACTTTCAACTATGACGCTCGCCGGCTTGCCGGATAGACCAAGCGTGGAAGCCGGCTTCTCAGGCCCCCGAAGTGAGAGACTAGAGTCCGTGTAGGAGATCTGATCGGTGATCGCGAAGCTCCCTTTGATGAGCCCGTCTGCCCAACGGAGGGTCAGTGACAGGTCGTCGCAATGTAGAACGAAGCCGTTCTCGCTTTCGCGCATGCGCCTTATCACCGCGGGAACGTCCTGCCCGCTGCTGCGAAGAGCCGTCAGGGCCACGGCGTCGATCGCGCCGGCCGCTCCGACGCCGTCGAACCAATTCTTGCGAACGCTGCGAACGGTCTGACTGAGAACGACCCGTTCGTCCGTCAGATCGCTGACGATGGCCTCGCCATATTGGGCGACGACGCTGTAGCGGTTGGGAACGAGCGCCGCGCTCAGCATCTCGATGGTCACTTCTACACTGGGGACTGGGTTTGATCCTGCCTCGACCGTAGGGGGTTGGATGTCGAGTAGCTTCCATGCGAGGCCGCGCCGCTTCGCCTTCGCGATCTCCCGCTTTGCGGCGACCTTCGTTTCGGCGATGATCTCTTCGAGCACATCGTGGTAGTCGAGCATGCGTTGATAGCTGGACGCCTGCTCCTCAACCAACTCTACGATGTCCGCGAACGTGAGTTCGTCGCTATCACTGACCACGGACTGGACGGTGACTCTCACCTTCGCGGCGGGGTACCGAAATCGAATCCGAGTGTCTCGACCGGTCTCGCTCTTGAATGTGGCGACGATCTTCTCCGGGGCCATGTCGATCCCATCATCTTTAAGCTTCCGGGCAATCAGGAGCTTGGCGAGTTGGACGTCCGGCGTATCGATCGTTGTGTGCATCATGAGACTTCACCTTTCCAGCCCAGCTTGTTGGGCGCAGGATCTTTTTTCCGCTCCATTGCGTGATCCAAGAAAAAGCGCCCCGCCAGGCGACTTGAAGCAAAGTCATTAAGAAACATGATCGCCACGGCAGCCGTGCCGGGCGCAGACGAGCCGCTGCGCCGGTTCCGTCGGGGGATGGCTACGAGATCCCGGTTGACCGCGCCGAACTCATGAGCACGTGCACGAGCGGTTCGGAAGAACGCCGTGTGGTCATGACAAGCGGGCGACTGGCTGGTTGGGCCCGACCGCATCTGTTGGCCGGTGGTTAGACCGCACAGACACCGGAGGGAGGGGGGACCCGCTTGTTAATATCCTGGCGTCAGCTCGAGGCGAAGTCACGAGCGGGCTCAAGGTCGAACAATCAACCCGGAGAGGCCCCTGCCCTTAGGTCTACGAGACATTTGACCATGTCCCCTGCACGAGATTCGGCGGGGCCTTGGTTCCGGTGCGAGCCCCCGCCGTTGGCAACCTGATCCGACCTGCCGTCTTGCCAGCACGGCCGCATCCTGCTTGACTACCCCCCTATGTAGAGTATCTACATTGCATGGCAGATAAACCACCCCGCCTTACGCCACAGACAGCACGAGTTCTCGACTGCCTCATCTCGGGTTCTGGACTTTCGGGTGTTGAGATCGGCCGTCTGACCGGGTTGGCATCCGGAACGCTCTATCCGCTTTTGTTGAGGCTGGAGGATGCTCGGTGGGTTTCGAGCGAATGGGAGACTACTGACCCCAGCGAGCTTGGTCGTCCTCGACGTCGCTTCTACTCGATGACGAACCTTGGTCTCGCCTTCGTGAGAAGAGCGGCGGCGGCGCAGTTGGGCCCTCTTTCGCGTCTGGCATCCGCATGAGCTGGTTGGCTGGACTGGTGCTCGCTGGGTTTGGCGCCCTGATGACCGATTGGGTCGGCAAGGAGGCGCAGAACTGGGCACCGAAGCTGATACTCCGCTTCCTCACCACAGCCGTGCGGCGCCTGCCGGAGACGCGACGGACGAGGCTGGGGGAGGAATGGCAGGCGTCCCTTCTCGAGCTACCCACCCCGCTCTCGCAGATCATGTTCACGGTGGGCATCGTGATCGCCGCCGAGCGGATCAGGGCACGGGAGCGAGGGAAGGCCGGTACCGGGCTCACCGGCGTGCATTCTGGCATGGGGGCGGTCGCAGGCGCGGTCGTCATGACCGGGGCGGCTGTCTCGACCACGCGGCGAGTACGTGGCATCGTCTGGTTCTCGGCCTGCGTGATGATTGTTCTCGGCTTCTACCTCGTGAATATACAGGTGATGACCATGAGGACGCAGCTCAAAGCCACCGAGGCTTCGATCCGCAAGGCACGGCGCGAGATCACGGTTCTGGAAGCAAGGGTTGCCGCGGGCGAGGCGGCCATCCGTCCGGCGGCGGGATCGATGCCGAGATAGACCTGCGATCGTTCGGAGCTCCGACGTTCCCGATCGACCTTGGCGTTCGCTTCAGACCATTTCAGACGGATGCGATCGGTTCTACTCAGGCCGCGGTCGCAGGTTGGATCGCGCATTCCGTGAAGTCGCGCCATCCTCGCACCTTTGGGAAATATGCCCGGTCGTTGCCGATGATGCGGAGACGGGTCGCGGCCTCGTCACCCGGCTTATCGCCATCGAAGGCCTCCCCCATGAAGATGCCGGGGATATGGGCCAGCAGGACGGCTCCGTCATCGAACCTGTTGCCGGTCGCGTCGATCACGACATGGCCGCGAACCAGTCGTTTGCAGGGGTCCGGATCCACGATGTCGGCGGGCAGCGAGAACTCCGTCACCCACACGAAGCGTGGGAGCTGCATGACCCCGATCTCGTCGAGCAGTTCGGGCGCGGCCGTGTTGCGCATCATCCGATGCTTATATTTCCAACCGCTCGTCAGGTAGGTCCGGGCAAGCAGCGTTGTGGGATCACGGCCGTAAAATTCCGGGTCGGCGTCCCAGGTCGGTCCCGATCGTTTCGTCTTGGCCAGCTTGAGCATCTTCTTACGGTCTTCGACCATCTGCTCGACCTTGTCGCGGGCAATGGCCTCTGCGACCTCTGCCTTCAGAAAGACCTTGCCTGGCAAAGGCACTATGAGAAAGATCGCGTCGTCCATGGAAGCTTCGGTGGTTGCCGGCTCAGTCTCATCTGCGCCTGATCCATGGGCATCCAGGTCCGCTCCGGTCGGCGATGTCGCCTCCCTCGTCACCGGCAGCAACTGGTAGGCGCCGCGCTGGTCGTCATTGACCAGGATGTGGATCGTGCGGTCGGACGGCGCTGGTTCGGCTTCCGCGACCGGCGCGAGGGGTTCCGTGACGGTGCCCACCGCCACGACGGCGTGTCCGACCCGATCTTCCCGTTTCAAGCCGACGATGACGGGGATGCCGGAGTCGAGATATTGCGAAATCGTACGGGTGTGAGGGATGTCCCATACGTTGTTTTCCGACTGGTAGACGACCGGATGCTGGCCCATCGACCGCAACGCACGCACGATGTTGTCAGCATTCAGGGATTCGGATCCGACCGGGAGCGACATCGACAACGCCGAATCCGTTGGCTTTATCGCAGCTTCGGTGATGTCGATGACGGAAAACCAGGCCATCGAATGGCGGTTGTGCAGGTGACGCCCCGCCGCCCATATCGTCGCCTGCGCACATGAACCGGTGAGTGTGCCCTGCTCTGTGAGCGGCGCGCCCTCCACCTCTAGTTCAGCGCCCAGCAGGTGCACCCGATAGACCGAGCGCACCGCGATCTCGGCGCCGTCCGGGAGCCCGTGTCTACACGAGACCAAAGCATGACTGACCGGAGCATGCGCAAGCGGGCGTACCACTATGTATCCCAGGTAATTGCCTCTGCCCTCCTCCTGCAGGCTGACCGCGATCTGAGCCGGATCGGAGGACGCCCAGACGCGACTCAGATCGGACGCGAAGAAGTGTATCCGTCGGCACTGCTTGGGTCGCTGCCGATGGAGCGTCGAGTAGAACGCTCCGAACGCGGCGGAAAAGTCGCGATCGATGTAGGAGGATTCCTCCAGGAGGTGGACGGCGCCGGCCTGCTTGAACGATTCGAGAAGTCCGGACAGCAGGTCACTGCGCCGTTTCGGATCCAGGTCATCGCGCACCGCTTCCCAGTCTTCGGACTCGAGGTCCGCGTATGCGTAAGTGGATTGCATGCAGAGTGGTCAGCGAGCTCGCTCAGCGGAGCCGGATGGTGCCCAGCCGCTGCTCGGCACGCTGGCTGGACATCTCGTAACGCTCGATCTTGCTGACAGCCTTCTCCGACAGGCCAGGATTTACGCTATCCCGATCCTTGCCGCGGAGGATGACGACTGGCACCGTCGTCCCTGCCGCGATGAACTTGATCAGCTTCTTGTTCAATGTGTTCCTCTTCGCCATGTCGCCGTCCCTCCGTGTAGAGTGTCGGCCACCGGTAGCCCGGTAGCACCGCCCTTGGTTGCTTTCAATCCGACGCGTCAGCACGGCAAAGAACGCGGTCTGCCGAATGTTCATCGTCGACTTGGGTCGCGCCGGTGGCCCACGAGTCGGACCAACTCGACGCAATCCTTCTGAATGGACGCGATGAGCGAAGCGATCCGAACGCTCTCCCTGTCTCGAGTGGATGGCTTGCCGCGCGCGTCGAGCCAGGACGTCAGCGCCTCGGTGACACGCCGGCTAGGTCGATGAGCCGCGCGGGCGAGCTTGCTGTAGTGGCCCTGAGTGAGGTTGCAGGCGTCGGCGACCTCGGCTTGCGTGAGGCCGTTATCCCTGCGCTCATTCTCGACGAGCTCGATCAGAGATGGGGGCTGCGACGACATGGGAGAAGTATACGCCCCATTGCAGGATATGCAACGCATAATGCTATGCATATCCTGCAATACACTAGCTCCGTTCGAGTGAATCAGATGTCGATTTCCAACGCCCCGTCGGGATCGCCGTAGACGGTGGTGAAGTCGTGCTCGAGCTTCAAAGCGTCGGCATCCCACGGACCGCTCCATTTCGTCCGGTAGTTGAAGTAGAGCGTCTTCTCTCCGGATGAATATGCAAGCAGCCTCGCGATCGCCTCGGGATCCGGATGACCGTGCCGCTTGCCGTTGGTCGAGATCACGAAGCGCCGGCAATCGAGTAGCTTGATAAACGCCCGTGTGGTGTTGCCCTTGCTGCCATGATGCGAGACCTTCAGCAGGTCTATGGGCAGCCGGCCTCCAGCCGCCTCCGCGAGCGGCTGTATCGACGAGACCAGAAGGTCCGGATGGGCGTCTCCGGCGAACAGTGCCCGGCGGCCTTGCCATTCCGCGATGAACGCGATGCTGGAGCCGTCTGGCGGTTCCGAGTCCTCAGGGGTGGCGGAAGCTAGTTTGGCAACATCGAGCACAGTCGGCATTTCGCCGCCTCCCAACGACTGAAGCCCGGCTGGCGCCGCTTCGCGGGCCGCTATCCGAGCCGCCTCGGCAGTTCGCCAGGAGGACCACTTGCGTCGCAAGGCTGCGATCTTCGCCAGATCGGGGGAGAGGATCGTGATCTTGAGCCCTTCGAGGTCGAATGGCTTCGGGCTTGTTTCGACGGACACGGTCCCACTGTCGAATCCGGAATTCAGAGTCCACTCGCGCTCGCCGATCAGTCGCGAATATTCATCTCCCTGGGCGAAGCCGAACGGCTGGATGCCCGCCATCTGGTCGTATCCGTTGTACCAGACGTGCTTGGGCCGCAACGGCTGTGCGTCGTCATTGGCGATCTTGAGGACGCCGTCGATGTGATCGGCGTCGATATGCGTCAGGACCAGTAGTTCCACCTCGCCCTTGTCGCCCGCTACAGCTTTGAAGCGCTTCTTGAGATGCGCGTAGGCGCTGGCCCGGCCACCATCGATCACCACGTGTCGGCAGTTCCCGTCGACTCCGAACGTGAGGAGCAGACAATCTCCGTCCATAGCCGGCAGTACGGAAAGATGAAAGGTCACTGCTTCGCCTCTGGATAACGCAGTACGGTGAACATCTGCTTCGGGTCGCACCGCGCCGCTATGGGACCCACATCGTTCAGCAGAGTTGCGGCACGCGGATGGTCAGTCGCGAGGATCTCAAGCATCTCGCGCATCAGCAGAAGCCCTGCGCTGTAGTACGGCACCCCCGCCTCGTATGCCTGCTCCAACGCGGCCATGATCAACGCACCGTCTTCCGCGGCACCTGGGCGAAGGATCATGTGTCGCGCGTTCACGATCGCGCAGTCCGGCAACCACGGGAACAGCCGGACGATGTCCGGGAGCCATGCGGTCCAACGGTCCTGTTCATCCGGGTCGCTCACGGCCAAACCGACATAGGCTGCGGCACACGCGGCAAGAGGGTTCGCCATCCTACCGTAGATCCTGCGCTCGATGGAGCCATTCCGTTCCAGAGCCGCGATCATGGGGCGGAGCGCCGCCAGACGGCCGCGGTCGAAGTAGGTTAGTAACCCGTCGAACTCGGCGTCGTGGATCGCCACGGAGGTGCTCGCGCGACCGGTCAGTCTGGCATCCACGAGGATGTCGACCGGCGAAAAGCCCCCGTCGACACGACGCCAGGGTGCGGGAATCGACACGGCCTCCAACCCTTTGGCCCCACGCACCAGACCCCACACACGCGTCCCGGCGGCATCCCCGCGAACGACGTCCGGCGCTAGCCGCCAGATGGACGCACCTGGCTGGACCTCGTCCGCGTCTGGCGCCAACCAGGTCTTTCCTCCCGAACTCCAACTCGAGGGTCCGTCCGAAAGTATTCGCCAGCTGTTCATGCCGTCGAACGTGCCTTTCGGCGCGAGGCCCAACCCGACCGGACGTTCAGTTGTCCGTCCGGTACGCGGCGCCTTCCTGTCCTCTGCGCGCTTCTTCGCCAGGTCGGAAGTTCTGGAGTGGCTGCTTCCCACTCGGGCAGCGACGGTTTGTTGAGGCCGGAGACCGCCAGCCGCGAACCGCGCCGTCCGCGAACCCACGCGTCCGCCGACCGCGCCTCGACTGGTTACGGTCGAAGGGACGGTTTTACTCGCGGCGACCCGCCCGTTCGAAGTCGTTCTGGGAAGCGAAATCGTCGCTTCCGATCGGGGCCGATCACTGACCGCCTCCTCCAATATGTCTGCGAGTGACACCACACCCGATGCCGCCTGCAGACTGAAACCGGCGAAACCGGCCGAGGGCTCCTGGAAAGTCAGCGGGACGCTGGCTCCCGCTTCCATCTCGAATGCCTGCTGCAACACGCGCCCGGATGCGAGAAAGAGCTGAACGTTGTAACTGCCGGCTTGAAGGGGGACCTTGAGACCCTCTCCGCTTGAAGGAACGATCAGATCAAGCGCCGACATGTCCGCGCCGTGCGGCGCGAGTCGTTCTATCCGGGCCACGACGTCGTACGGGTTCGTTCCGCCTCCCTCCCCGAGTATCCTGAGGCTCAACGATCCGTCGATCATGGCAGTCTCCTCGTAATCGAGAGGTCGAACGGCACTTCGGGCGGAAACACCATGGTGGTGCCATTGCCCTCGGTGAAGGGGGCATCGTCGCCGAAGATGGCGTGAAAGCTGTATTTGTCCGGGTCCAACAGGATCTCCATCTCCCGGGCATCGGGCTTGCTACCCGGGTCATGTTCATGGGACCGCGCATCGCCACCGTCGCGCTGGGTCGTGAGGGTGAACTTCGATCCCCATGCCTCCAACGGGTTGCAGGTGAGGTAGACGGGGACCTGTACGCGCGCCGGCTTATGGATCTTGAACCGGCCCGACTTGATCCTATCCGGCTCCTGCTCGACACCCGCCGCCTTTGCCAGGCGTGCGGTGTAGGTGCCCAATGCGGTCTGCAACCCGTCCGTCCCGACCCACATGTCGAGATCGCGTTGCGCGCCGCCGCCGCTCAGAGCGCGAAGAAGCGCCTCGGCGTACAGGCTGAGACCGTTGACCCGTCCCCAGCTTTTCGCGAGGTCGGAAGTCGCGAGATGGATGCTCTGACGTGCTGGCGTCCCACCACGAGCCTTGATGCTCGAACCATTGAGTACGCGTCTCCCCACTCCGCCAAGCTGCGTCGTCATGTCGACGACGGAGTCCGACGTCCGACAAGCGTCGACCAGAAAGATCTGATACTCCGGGATCTTCGTCGCCATGGCGGCGTGGAACTTCTCGAAGTTCACCGATTGATCAAACGGGTCCTCCGTGACGGCCCCGAAATCGCGGCAGAGAAGGGTCTGCGTGCCGGAAAGCACGCCGTGACCGCAAAAGTAGAAGATCGTCTGGCTTTCCTCTGAGCTGGACGCGCGGGATAGCCACGCCCGGATCGCAGCCAGTACGGTCTCGGTGCTTCCGTCCGGCAGGTCCGCGTTCGGAATGGTGGCCGCCGCATGCTCATACCGGTACGGCTCCGGCGTGGATACGACCATGGCAAGGCTGGCAAGGGGACGCTCGTCATTCACGAAGTTGCCGTCGAGAAACCAATCTGCCAACGCCTTCACCGACTGCGGCGGCGCGTCTAGCTGCTCCATGCCGTCGGCAAGCTCGAGCTTCTCCTTCACACCGTCGATCAGGTGATCGTACTCGCCTATGCCGATGAGCAGGACATGCGTTCCTGGACCTTCGCGATCAGATGCGAAGATCAGTGCCGGATCCGCTTCATGGATCTCAAGCAAGACGTGTGGTCCAGAATCTTGGAACGGTGCACAAGGATTTCCCGGGTTTCGCCCCTTCGACGCTCAACGCGCCAGGATCGGCCGGTCGCTTTACAGGTGGCAATGCAGGAACTCCGCGCCGTGGATCATTGATCGGCGCAACCGTTTCGGAACGTGGCGTGGCAGGTGCGTGTCATGGGATGACACGGTCGGCGCGGCGCTAACTAAAATCCAAGGTGCCAGCGACGGAGGCGACGACCCGGGACACCTCCGAGAAGTTGCGTTGATCCAGTTGCTCGCGAAATGCGTCCATCAACTCGCGCAGAACTTCGTGCTGAGCCTCCTCGCGGACCTTCTCGACGTTGACGCTCACGCCGAGCTTTCGAACGGCCCGGGTCTTCGTATCGAGCAGCCGGTTCTCCAACGACCTGAGTTGCGACGCGTTCTCCATGTCCGCGTACTTGAAGGCTCGGCTCACTCGCCGCTGGAGCTTGGTCACGTCGGTGGAGACGAGCAGAAGATTGTCGGTATCGACCTTCGGCGCGCTCGTCAGCGTCTTCGCGCGATCTTCGATGTCCTTGGCATCCTTAGCCAGACGTCGGATCGAATGCTGCGAGGCTTTGGAAATCTCGTAGGCCCGTTTTCCCAACTCATCGCACCACTCGATGATCTCGGTCTTCAGCGTCTCCCAGTTGACGTCCTCCTCGAAACCGTCGCGGCGGGAGTTGGGTATGACGAAGGTCGGATCGACGAAGATCTCCCCCACGTACCAGTCGTTGAACCGACCATAGGACTTTGCGTCGGGAACCTGGGAAAACAGCTCGCCCATGATTTGGGTGCCGTCGATCTGGATGTTCCTGACCCTGACCCGGATCGCCCGCGTGCTGTCGTTCTTGAATGCCCCGGGCTCGCGCTTGAGACCGACCCAGCCCCACCACTTCCCACTCTCGCCATCCTTGATGTCGATGTCATTCAGTGTGACGTCATCGCGCCCCACTGTGTATTCCGCACCGTACGATTTGCGGACCTCCACCACCCGGTCACCGGAATGCACGTCGATCCGGACTTCCTCCAAGCCCCCCGTCTGTGCCGTGACGGCAACATGTTTACCGATGTTTCGGCTTTTGGCCGCCTTCTCGATCTGCCCCTTGAAGGTGAAATCGTCGGCGTAGGTGTTGATTTCCACTGAGAGCTGACCCGGAGAAGGCATAAATTTCCACCGAGAAGTGACCCGTGTCTCAACCTCACCCCGGCAGGCTGTCGGGGGATCAAGGAGTGATAGACATGGCGTTACTGAGCGTGATCCGGCGCTGGGCATTCCGGGACGGGATGTCGATCAGGGAGATAACCCGACGTACGGGGCTGTCGCGTAACACGATCCGCAAATACCTGCGGTCGGACGCGGTGGAGCCGAAGTTCGAAGTGGTCGACCGGCCGAGCAAGTTGGATCCGTTCGCCGACCGGCTATCGGGATGGTTGAAGACGGAAGCTGGCAAATCGCGCAAGCAACGGCGTACGGGCAAGCAGATCCATACCGACCTGGTCGTGCTGGGCTATGACGGGTCCTACAGTCGGGTAGCGGCCTTCATCCGGGCGTGGAAGGCCGACCGTCAGGTCCAGGAGCAGACGACGGGCCGGGGCACGTTCGTGCCGCTGGTGTTCATGCCCGGCGAAGCCTTTCAATTCGACTGGAGCGAGGACTGGGCCATCCTGGGCGGCGAACGGGTGAAGCTGCAGGCAGCGCACACCAAGCTGTCGCACAGCCGGGCGTTCATCGTGCGAGCGTATCCGCTCCAGACCCACGAGATGCTGTTCGATGCGCACCAGCATGCCTTTCGGGTGCTGGGCGGAGTGCCGCGGCGCGGGATCTACGACAACATGAAGACCGCGGTCGACCGTATCGGCACGGGCAAGGCGCGGCAGGTCAACGCGCGGTTCGCGGCGATGGCGAGCCACTATTTGTTCGAACCCGAATTCTGCAATCCGGCATCGGGCTGGGAGAAAGGTCAGGTTGAGAAGAACGTCCAGGATGCGCGTCGCCGGCTGTGGCAGCGACTGCCCGAACTTTCCGACATTGCTGCGCTCAACGCATGGCTGGAAGAGCAGTGTATCGCACAGTGGGCACAGATTCCGCACGGCAACCTTCCCGGCACCGTTGCCGAGGTATGGGCGCAAGAAGTGGCGGACCTGATGAAACCGGGGCGCCCGTTTGATGGCTTCGTCGAACATACCAAGCGGGTATCGCCGACCTGCCTCGTGCATTTCGACCGCAACCGTTACAGCGTCCCGGCTTCCTTCGCGAACCGGCCGGTGAGCCTGCGGATCTACCCTGAGCGCATCGTCGTGGTCGCGGAAGGGCGCAGGGTGTGCGAGCACGCCCGGGTGATCGACCGGGCGCACAGCTCGCCAGGACGGACTATCTACGACTGGCGCCATTATCTGGCGGTGGTTCAGCGCAAGCCGGGTGCCATGCGAAATGGTGCGCCCTTTACCGAATTGCCCGACGCCTTTCGGAAATTGCGCGAGCGATTGCTCAAGCACGCGGGCGGCGACCGGGAGATGGTCGATATCCTGGCACTGGTGCTCCAGCACGACGAACAAGCGGTGCTGTGCGCGGTCGAACTAGCGCTCGAGGCCGGCGTCGCCACTAAAACCCACATTCTCAACATCCTGCATCGGCTGGTCGACGGCAAGACCGCCAGCGTCACGCCCATCGATGCCCCACAGGCGCTCGTCCTGCGACGTGAACCCCAAGCCGATGTCGGCCGCTACGACACGCTTATGAAGGAGGTGCGCCATGCGTCATGATCCCGCCAGCGCCGCGGTCGTTGTCATGCTGCGCGATCTTCGCATGTACGGCATGGCCCAGGCCGTAGGCGACCTCATCGAACAAGGCGCGCCTGCCTTCGATGCGGCCGTTCCCATCCTGTCTCAGCTGCTCAAGGCCGAGATGGCGGAGCGCGAAGTCAGATCCATCGCCTACCAGATCAAGGCTGCAAAGCTGCCGGCGTACAAGGATCTGACCGGCTTCGATTTTACCTCCGCCGAAGTCGACGAGACCATGGTTCGCCAACTCCATCAGGGCGATTTCATCGACGGCGCCGATAACGTCGTCCTGATTGGTGGCCCCGGCACCGGCAAGACGCACATCGCTACCGCGCTCGCTGTGCAGGCCATCGAGCACCGGCGCCGGAAGGTCCGGTTTTTTGCCACCGTCGACCTGGTCAACGCGCTCGAGCAGGAGAAAGCCATGAACAAGGCCGGGCAGCTCGCCGAGCGCCTGCTTCGCCTCGATCTCGTCGTCCTCGACGAGCTGGGCTACCTGCCGTTCAGTTCCTCGGGCGGCGCCATGCTGTTCCACCTGCTCAGCAAACTCTACGAGCAGACCAGCGTCATCATCACCACGAACCTCAGCTTCAGCGAATGGGCCGGCGTCTTCGGCGACGCCAAGATGACAACCGCGCTCCTCGACCGCCTTACCCACCATTGCCACATCGTCGAGACCGGCAACGACAGCTTCCGGTTCCGCGTCCGGTCCGAGGCCGACAAACCGAAAAAGGACAAAGCCTCACCTTGACCCGCAACCCCGCGGGCATGACATGAACCCTTCGACGCGGGTCACTTCTCGATGAAAACTCCGGGTCAACTCTCAGTGAAAATCAACAGAACGATCTCTGGCGGGACGAAACCAAGCGGGCGGCGTTCGAGACGAAGCTCGCGGGAGTGTTTGAACGTATTGCGTCATTCACGGTCCGCGAGACCAAGGCGACGGCCGGGATCCAGCTGCCTGACAAGATCATCGAGAACGTGGCGGTCGAACTCGAACCGCGGCAGGCGGCGCTCTACGCGGATTTCCGTGATCGGACCCGAGCCGAAGTCCTGACCGAAGACGGTCTGGTCGAGGACGATGCGGAGGCGATCCTCAAACGTCTCCTTCGACTGGTGCAGGTGGCGTCCAACCCACGACTTGTCGATGCGGGGTACGAAGAGGCGCCCGGCAAGTTGTCCGTCCTCGACCGCATCGTGGACACCGCCGTCGCGGAGGGATCGAAGGTCATCGTCTGGACCAGCTTCGTCGCCAACGCGACCGCGCTGGCCGTGCATCTCGGTCGCCATGCCGCCGTCCTCGTTCACGGATCGCTGGACATGGAGGCGCGCAACCAGGCAGTCGCCTCGTTCAAGACCGATCCTAGGGTGAAGATCCTCGTCGCGACCCCAGGTGCGGCGAAGGAGGGGCTCACGCTGACCGTCGCGAACCATGCCGTGTTCTACGACAGGTCCTTCAGCCTCGACGACTACCTTCAGGCACAGGACCGCATCCACCGCATCTCGCAGACCCAGACCTGCAAGGTCTGGAACCTCGTGGGCACTGGAACCGTCGACGAGTGGGTGGACTCGCTGCTCGCGGCCAAAAGGCTCGCCGCGCAGGTTGTGCAATCGGATATTAACGCCGCGCAGTACAACTCGCTGGCGGACTACGATTTTGGCAAGCTCGTAGGGCAGATACTCGGCGCGGGAAATCATGAGCAGTAGTTCACATAGCGGCGTCATCACCCTCCGCGGCAACGACATACCGACCGTCACCCGGGACATCGAGCAGTCGAAGCTCCGCTTCTATGCCGACAACCCCCGCATATATTCGCTCGTGCGGTCCGATG
Organism: Sphingomonas sp. HMP9; assembly: GCF_013374115.1. Taxonomy (NCBI): domain Bacteria; kingdom Pseudomonadati; phylum Pseudomonadota; class Alphaproteobacteria; order Sphingomonadales; family Sphingomonadaceae; genus Sphingomonas; species Sphingomonas sp. HMP9. The sequence continues at coordinate 2,174,701 of NZ_AP022673.1, forward strand.
GACATGAGCCCGACCAGCAGCTCATTCTCGAGAAGCTGTTGGAGCACGATCACGTTCACGTGCTCAAGGATGACATAGTCGCCAACGGGGGGCTGATCGATCCTCTGATCGTACGTGATGGGGACATGGTGGTTCTGGAGGGCAACAGTCGTCTGGCGGCCTACCGCCATCTGGCTGGCAAGGAGCCGATACGCTGGGGTCGCGTCCGATGCACCGTGCTCCCGGCGGACATGGACGAGCAGCTGATCTTCACCCTGCTCGGCCAGTATCACGTCAAGGGAAAGACCGACTGGGCACCGTTCGAGAAGGCGGGCTTCATTCACCGGCGGATCACGGAGCAGGCCCTGGAGATTGACGCGGTGGCGGAGGATCTCAGCATACGCAAATCGGAAGCCGAGCAGCTCGTTCGGGTGTTCCGGTTCATGCTCGACAAGAAGGTCGCCGCTCGTGATCACTGGAGCTATTTCGACGAGTATCTTAAGAGCCGCAAGATTTCCAAGGCCCGCGAACTCCACCCTGAGCTGGACGACGTTTTCGTGTCGCACGTCGATGCAGGCGTCATCCCCCGCGCGATAGAGGTACGTACCAAGCTCGCCGTCATCTGCGGCGGCAACCCCAAGAACCTCAAACGCTATGTCCAGGGCATCGTCGGGTTCGAGGACGCGTACGAGACCGCGTCCGTGGCGGGCGGCGACAACGTGTCGTTGGCGAAGCTGCGACGTTTCCGCCAGTGGATCGTCCAGAACGACAGCGAGGACGACATGCGCGAGGCGACCAAGGCGGTCCGCGACAAGATGCGGTTCGAACTCAAGGAGATCGAACGGCGCACCAAGAAGCTGAAAGAGTTGCTGGGTGGCTAGACAGCGGCGCTCCCCGACCCGCCGAGCCGATGCATTTTTGCCATTGACCGCGATTTAGAAATCGATCTTGCCGACCTGGTCTGCTAACGGCACATTTCACTGCGGAATCTGCAGCGGTGGAATGCAACTTGGCGAGGCGGATGATGCACAGGCTGGAATGCCATATCGGTCGATCGGCCAATCGGAGGGTTCTTCTGGGGTTTGCCTCGTCGCGCCTCCTGAAGTCGCTCAGCTGGGCCGACATTCTCGACGAGGAGGCCGGCCGGGGTTACCAACGTCGGTTCAATTCGGCCCACAGCCTTGATTTTCGCCGGTACATCCAGACGCCGGGAAGCGCGACGATTCCGCTGACGTTCAATCTGCGGCCATCCGAGACGCTGGGGTGGCGCATAGTCGAGCATGATGGCCGGAACGCCGTGCTGGAGATCGATCCCGCCGCCGGCCGGGTGCTGTCCCAGGTCGACTGCCAGCATCGTCTCGGCCATCTCGGCGAATGCGACGTCGAACTGCCCTTCATGTGCTTCGAGGGCCTGAGCGTCGTCGAGGAGACCCAGATCTTCGGCGTCATCAACGGCAAGGCCAAGGGCCTGAGCAAGAGCCTCCTGGACTATCAGGATGCGCAGATGTGCAGCGATCTCGCTTCGGAGAGACCCGAATTGTTCATTGCCCTGTGCCTGACCAACGATGCTGCATCGCCATGGTTCAGAGCGCTCGATTTCGGGGGATCGTCGACGTCGGGACTGACGCGGCGCGCTTCTCTCCGGACGATGCAGAAGGCTGCCCGCAGGTTTCTCACCCGATCCGACATACTGCGCAAGGTTCCGGCCGAGACCGCGGCGCGGCTGGTCATCGACTTCTGGGTCGCGGTGTCGGTGGTGCTGCGCGAGGCCTGGTCGAAACCGCGCACCCACCTCGTGAGCAAGGGGGTTGGCGTGTATGCGCTCATGGACCTTGCCGGCGATCTGATCGCGGAGGCCGGCGCCAGCGCCAACCGGGACTATTTCATGGCGGAGTTGTCCGACTTCGCGGACGGCTTCGACTGGTCATCGTCGGGATCGTTCGCCGGGCTGGGCGGTGAGAAGGGAGCGGCGACTGCCGCACTCCTGCTGCGCGACGCAAGAAGGAAGAGCAAGATGAAGTTGGTGCAGAATGGCTAACAAGCGCATCCTGCTGATCGAGCCCGGGTACAAGAACAAGTACCCTCCCCTGGGCCTCATGAAGATCGCACAGTACCACGGCCCCGACGGCAAGAACGATAACATCACCTTCGTGAAGGGTGAGGATCCGTCCGTCATGTCGCAGGCGTGGGACCGCATCTACGTGACCACGCTGTTCTCGTTCGAATACCCGAAGATCGCGACGAGCATCGACTACGCGTTGAAGGTCGCGAACGGCCAGGCGGACAAGGTCTTTGTCGGCGGCATCGCCGCGTCCCTGATGCACGAACGCTTCCTCAAGGAGCGCCGCTGGCAGGGTGTCAGGTTCATCAAGGGTCTGCTGAGCCAGCCGCCCGCGGTATCGCTTCAGCTCGATGACTTCGCCGAGGAGCTCTACTCCGACGACGTGACGGGTCGACCGATCGAGGACATGGTGCCAGACTACAGCATCCTGGACCAGATCGAGTACAAGTACCCCGTCCGCGATGCGTATTTCGCGTACACGTCACGCGGCTGCATTCGGAAATGCCACTTCTGCGGCGTGCCGAAGCTCGAGGGCATGCAGCGTGACGTGGAGTCGCTGAGCGATCTCGTCCGCGCGATCGACGACAAGTACGGTCCGAAGAAGGACCTCATCCTCATGGACAACAACGTCGTCGCCAGCGCGCGGTTCAAGGATATCATCGCCGAGATACGCGACCTCGGCTTCGTGCCGGGCGCCAAGCTGCTTCGGCCGGGGTCGCGGGTACCCGTGCAGCGCCGCGTGGACTTCAATCAGGGCGTCGACGCACGCATCCTCTGCAAGGATCCGATGTACCTGAAGGAGCTGTCGTCCATCTGCCTGAAGCCGCTGCGGATCGCGTTCGACCATCTCGGGGTGAAGAAGCCCTACGAGAAGGCGGTCAGATACGCCCACGACCATGGGCTGAACGAGTTGTCCAACTACATGCTGTACAACTTCCATGACGGCCCCGACGATCTGTTCGAGCGAATGCGACTGAACGTCACGCTGAACGAGGAGCTCGGTGTGAGGATCTGGTCTTTCCCCATGCGGTATCAGCCGACCGATCGGCCGGACCGGGGGCACATCGGCGAGAAGTGGTCGAGGTACCAGCTTCGATCGATGCAGATCATCCTGCAGGCGACCCACGGCATCGTCAGCGGCGAGCCCAGCTTCTTCAAGCAGGCCTTCGGGAACACGGCGGCGGACTACGAGCGAATCCTGATGCTACCCCACGATTTCATCTTCAACCGTCATTGGTACGAACGCTTCGGCGGGCAGGAGGAGCTTGCCCAGTACCGCAGCGCCATGGCCAAACTCGACGAGCATGGTTGCAGGGAGCTGCTCGCCCTTCTCTCATCGACCGATCCGCGTCATTTCCACACGCTGGGCAATTTCGCGACGACGGCTGCGGTCCGCCGTGTGCTGCCATTCTACATTCCCAAGCCGAAGGACGAACTCTTCGACATCTGGGCCAGGCAGAAGGCCCTCACGCGCGGCGAGATCACGGCCGACCAGACCCTTCCAGAGGACGAAAGGGTCGAGGATGCCGGTCTGGACTACGAGGATGAGGCCGTGCTCGCCACGATGTTCGATGCCGCACCGCAGCGGATTGCCCTTGCGCACCAGGTGGCCGCATGAGCGTGTCTCAGGTCAAGATCAGGCAGACCGAGGACGATGCACCGCAGGGCGCGCCCGCGGTGGTCGGCAAGGATCTGCTGGAGCTGATATCCAGCGCGATGTACGTCGAGCCGCTGACCGTGTTCCGCGAGTACGTGCAGAACGCGGCGGACTCGATCGACGACGCCCGAGCCGCAGGCGTTCTTGGCGACGCTGACGCCGGGACCGTCGAGATCCAGTTGGAACCGGGGGCACGATCCATCCGGATCCGTGACAACGGCATGGGAATACCGGCTGATCAGTTCGAGGGACGCATGCGTGCCATCGGGGCCAGCACGAAGCGCGGCTCGATGGCCCGCGGGTTCCGCGGTGTCGGCCGTCTTGGCGGTCTGGCATACGCACAGCGCCTGATCTTCCGGTCACGTTCGACACCCGAAGAGCCGGTGAGGGAGATGATCTGGGACTGTCGCCGTCTGCGGACCGGCATCAAGAGCCAGAGCGTCGTGGGTCTCGGCGACTTCGTCACCGAGATCACATCCGTCACGAATGCGTCGGGTGATTTCCCGCCCCGGTTCTTCGAGGTCGAACTTGCGGGCGTGGTGCGACAGGGTGACGATCGCCTTCTGCGGGCCGAAACCGTCGCCGACTATCTCGCTCAGGTCACGCCGGTGCCATTCGCCGAGGAGTTCTCGCTGGGTCGTGACATCGAGGCCTTCCTCGCGCCCCACCGTTCCACGCCTCCGCTGACGATAACGGTCAACGACGGCGCTCCGCTCCGACGTCCCTACCGGGACGACACTCCGGCCGGTTTGAGATCCGACATCCGTCTGCGGGAGCTGTCCACCTTCGAGATACCCGGGATGGACGGTGGACTTGCCGCGCTCGGCTGGGTGGCACATCACGATTATGATGGCGCCATCCCGTCGGCGGCGCGGATCAAGGGCCTGCGGGCCCGCGTTGGAGACCTTCAGATCGGCGGTTCGTCTCTGCTGGAGGAGATCTTCCCCGAAGCTCGGTTCAGTTCGTGGACGGTCGGCGAAGTCCACGTGCTCGATCCGAAGATCCTCCCCAACGGCCGCCGCGACAACTTCGAGCAGAACGGCCATTATGCGAACTTGTTGAACCATCTCTCCCCGGTCGCCCGGGACATAGCGAGGAGGTGCCGCTCGAGTTCGGCTGATCGTCAACGCACGCGCGCGTTCGAGACCCAGGCCGCCGCCGTGGACGAGCAGCTCGACGTTCTGGAACAGGGCGCTCTGGGCGACCAGGCACTCGTCGAACTCTCGGCGACGCTGGAGAAGGCGGTGGCGAGGGTCGAGAGGACGGCCCTCGCGGCTGACATGCACCATCCCGCGAGCGAGACGATGCGCGAGCGCAGCGTTCGCCAGCGCGAGCGGCTGGTGGCGATCTGCGGCACCGAACAACCGCCCTCGCCCCTTGATCGCCTGCCCGACGAGAGGCGTGCCATCTACCAGGAGATGATCGACCTCATCTACCAGTGTTCGGTCAATCGGATCGCGGCGAAGTCGCTGGTTGATAGGATACTGGAAAAGCTCGATTGAGATACGCGGACGGGATCGGTGTCGCACTCCGCGTGGTTCCGACCGCGTTCGCCTCGGGGGCAGGCACACTGTAGAAGGGAAGACGTTCCGGCTGCCCTCGATGGATCCGGCTCGTGGTCGGTAGCGCCGCCGAACGTCGGATACCGCGAGCAGTCGCCATCTGCGTCACCGATTAGCGACGATTGTGCTTCTTCCGTTCGCGACCGACCCATTTGGCGAGCTCGATACGCGCTCTGCGAAGGCCAGCCGCGTCTTTGCAGATCGCCCAAGGAGACATTCCAAGCGCGGCGTCGTGATACTTCATGAACGATTTCGCGGTGGCCTGATCCAGCCCCTTCTCGGCATCGGCCAGGAGTTGTTGCCGATAGCCGGTCGCAAGTCTGTCCGCGGCAGCAGCCGCCGCGAGCGCGAAGTGATGAACGTCGACGACGCGGAGAGCCTCGGTCAGGCCGGCTGCGCCGTCGCGTGCCAGTTGGGTCGGCGCGCGGCCCGCCGCGCCCGACGTGGTGGCCCATGCCGGTCCATCCGTCCCCAGCAATGCGGTGGCCGAACGGGTGATGGACGCCTCGCGTTCTGCTGCCTCGCGCTCCTTCTCTTGCGCTACGCGGTGTCCTGCTCGAGCGAGCTCGCCTTGAAGGGGCAGACCCAGCGTCTGGCGGACCCAGGTTCCACCTTCGACCATGCCGCGGATCGCCGACAGGGCGGTTTCGAACGGTTCCCAGGTCGACTTGTCGCTCTCGATCAGCTCTTCGAGAGTGAGATCGAAGCCTGGAATGGGTGCTGTCCGCCATGATGCGAGAGAGAACTCGCCGTGCTCCTCGACTGGGACGGAGTCCACGATCACGTCGATCGTGGACTCCGACGAGCGGCGGCGACGGTCCTTGATCTGCCATGCAGCATGGGCATTCTCGACCGCCGCAATCCGGTCCTTCGGAAGCGTGAACATGCCGAACCGGTCGGACCGCAGCACATCGTGATCGCAGAGATGGTCGAGGAAGGACCGTACGGCGTTCTTCGGTAGATCGAGGCTGCGCAGTTCCAGGGGCAGCGCGGCCCGTACGTCGAGCGCCAGAGCTTCAGGCATGTCCGCGGCGACGCAGTCATCGATGCTTCTCAGTACGCTCGACACGTCGAACTCCGGCAGTTCGAATTCGTCGACGGGAACTTCGATCATCCGCTCGATGATCGCGGCCTGCCAGTGCTCGTTGACGACGGTGAACCCCATGGCGTTCTGGTCCTCCACCAGAAGACCCAGCAGTCCCCGCTTGGCGATCGCGTCGTGGTCGCCGGTTGCGGCAACACCTGTTTGAATGCCTGCGACGATCTGGACGATCAGATCGGCGTCATCCTCGCGTCTGCGCCGTGCCTGCGCCTCGCGCAGCCTATCTGCAGCCTCCGCCCGGGCCTGCGCCTCGACCGCCTTCTTCGCCGCGCTCGCCGCCCGTTCCGCGATCGTGGTTGCGAGACGTGCCTGGGCCTCGTCCGCCTTTCGGTTGAAGAGCCACTCGCGCGGCGCGCCCTTCACGAGCGCCTGTTCGATTTCGTGCCTGTCGCTGCTTTTGCGCCATCTGAAAAGGTCTATCTCAAGGGTCGCGAGCCCTCTGTCACGCAGCTTGGCGATCTTTTCCGGACCGCAGGCATGCGTCACCATCACCTCTACCAGCACCTGCCTGCCATCCTCCGTCGTGAGGATCACGTCCGGGACGATGTCACCGAGGCCCTTCTCGAGTTCGGCATGGTCGAACTGGAACATGCGTTCCCTGTAGGTCTGGAGAACGTCCTCGCCGGCGGACGCGAGGACCGCGGGAAGCAGGATCAGTTTCTCGCGGTTCAAGACGTCCTTCGCCCAGATGTGCGCATTGGTTTCGGCGTTGTTCCCGCAACCACTTGCGTTCCTCGCCGATCCCCTCATTTTCCGGATGACGTAGGGCGAGAATGGTGATTCTGTTTTCCCGGTTGGAATGGGGAACAGACGTTCATGAATGGCCAGGCGGCGTTTTCTTCTGATGGGGTTCATTCGTTTGTCGCTGAACTTTTTGGTGAGGATCTGCACGCGAAGCGGGTGACATCGCTTGCAAATGCGACGGTCGGCACGCTGCGTGCGTCGTCGCTGGCGGTCAGTGCCATCGGGCACGGGCTCGCGCTGGCACAGGGTGGGCTATCGCGTCACGCGATCAAGCAGGTGGACCGGTTGCTGTCGAATGACGGGATCGATGTCGATGCGCTGATGGCCGGGTGGGTTGTGTATTGCCTTGGCAGTCGCACACAGATCGTCGTCGCGATGGACTGGACCGAGTTCGATGCCGACGGTCACTCGACCTTGATGGTGTCGTTGCTCACCGAGCATGGCCGGGCGACACCGTTGTTATGGCTGACAGTGAGCAAAGCGGAGCTAAAGGAGAGGCGCAACTACTATGAATACTGGGTCGTCACCCGCCTTGCCGAACTCCTGCCGAGCGCGGTGAAGGTGCTTCTGGTCGCAGACCGCGGCTTTGGCGATACCAAGCTGTACGCGGTGCTCCGCGATGAGTTGCGCTTCGATTACGTCATCCGATTTCGCGGCAACATCAAAGTGACGGCCGCAGGCCAGAGCCGTCCGGCGAAGGAATGGGTCGGCCCCTCGGGGCGCGCCAGGCTGCTGCGCGAGGCGACCGTCACTGCGCAGGACTGCCCGGTCGGGGCTGTGTTGTGCGTGCATGCCAAGGACATGAAAGAGCCATGGTGCCTTGCCACAAGCCTGATCACGGCGTCGGCAAAGACCCTGATCGACCTCTATTCCCGACGCTGGGGCATCGAGTGCTCGTTTCGGGATGCCAAAGACTGGCGGTTCGGGATGGGAATGTCGGCAACCCGTATCTCAACGCCAGCCCGGCGCGACAGGCTGTGGTTGATCGCCGCTCTTGCTATCGTGCTGCTGACCGTGCTCGGAGCCGCAGGCGAAGCCATCGGCTACGACCGGCATCTGCGAACCAGCACGACCAAGCGACGCGTGCACTCCCTGTTCCGGCAAGGCGTGATGTACTATCAACTGATGCCCACCATGCCCGACGTACGACTACGCCCCCTCATCAGCCGGTTCGAACACCTTATCCAGAAGCAACAGATCCTCAAAAAAACCTTCGGGCTAATCTGAAATGAGGGGATTCATGAGGCCGCACCGACCTGTTCGTGTTCATGACCCGGCGCGACGTGCCCTACACCAACAACGGCTCGGAGCGCGCGCTGCGCATGTCGGTGATCTTCCGCAAGGTAACATCATATCGCAGATACATGCCAAGCGCCTGCGGTCCTCACCGGATGCGTACTTCTAATTGGCCACTTCTCCCGTCGGACTCGGAAATCCGGACAATGATCTCTTACTCGCAGTTGCTGCAAGCAGCGCCGAGCTAAGTGCCGGCAAACCCTGGTTGTCGCACATTGTACGTGTGGAATGACCGAAAACAGGTGTTTTGCGCCGCCCGAGCCGGCCTGCCGGAGCTTAGACCCGATGACTGCGGGAAGCCTTTGCGGCTCTGAGATGTTGGCGATGGAGTAGTCAGCAACGGAGGCGAGTCATGACGGATGTGGCGAAGTATATCGGGCTGGATGTGCATAAGGCGACCATCGCGGTCGCGGTTGCCGAGGGCGAACGCGGGGGTGAGGTCCGCTTCGTGGGCACCGTAGCCAACGATGACGATGAGATCAGGAAACTGGTCAAACGACTGGCAACACCAGGCGCGACGCTGAGCTTCTGCTACGAGGCTGGTCCTTGCGGCTACGGGTTACAACGTTTGCTGATCAAGCTGGGGCAGCCGTGCATCGTGATCGCGCCGTCGATGATGCCGAGGCGGCCGGGCGACCACGTAAAGACGGATCGGCGAGATGCGATGACGTTAGCACGCCTGTTGCGGGCGGGGGAACTGACGGCGATCTGGGTACCGGATGAGGCACATGAGGCGGTGCGTGACCTGATCCGCGCCCGGCGTAGTGCGCAGGACGATGCGACCGCAGCCAAACAGACTGTCCGCAGCTTCCTCCTTCGACACGATCGTCGTTTCGGAGGACGGTCTGCATGGACGAAGATGTATTGGCGATGGCTATCCGAACAGCGCTTTGATTATCCGCATCAGCAGCTGGCGTTTGAGGAGCTTCAGAAGCGGGTTTTAGAGGCTCAGGCCCGTGTCATCCGTCTCGAGTCAGCGCTTGGCGAGGCGGTGGCGACATGGCATTTCGCCCCGCTGGTGCGCGGACTTCAAGCCCTGCGTGGCATCAAGCTGGTCAGCGCTGCCACGCTGGTGGCCGAAATCGGCGACCTCACTCGTTTTGATAATCCCAAGCAGCTGATGGCGTATGTCGGCCTTGTCCCGTCCGAGCACTCCAGTGGCGCGCGCACCCATCGCGGCCGCATCACCCGAGCGGGGAACGCGCAGGCACGCACCACGCTCGTGGAAGCGAGCTGGTCCTATCGGCTGCCGGCGCGTGAGGAACGGCGTTACCGGGAACGCGTCGCCGATCTGCCGGAGGAGGTTCAAGCTATCGGCTGGAAAGCGCAGGTGCGACTATGTCAGCGTTTCCGTCGATTGTCGGCAACCGGCAAGCCGCAGCCCAAGGTAACGACCGCGATCGCGCGCGAACTGGTCGGCTATGCCTGGGATATCGCACGCCGGATGGCGCCTGCGAAGGCCAACTGATTTGCCAGTGGCGACAACAAGAGGAGGCGCCAGCGCATCAGCTGTATAGCCTTGGCCGGCGTGCCGCGGGCACCCGACTGTGATGGGCAATCCACGGTGTACGGTGGGGCAGGTTCGTCCGACGCCCGAACTTAGACGGAGGATAGGCCCAGCGACGGATACGGGTAGTGCGGTGACCAATCCGCGGATGAGAGCTTGATCAATCGTCGTCGATCAGGAGTCCGCGGCACACCCGCCAAGGTTCAAACAGTCGCTGGCGTTGGCGTCAGCGGAGGAGTAAACTTGGCCAGCGTCTCAGATGGCAGTCATGAGAGCGTATATCTGGGTCCGTTCTATGTACCGACCCCCAGCTGTGAAGAGCTTCGACACGTTCGACTTTGCGGCCATCCCGGGCCTCAACAAGATGCTCGTGCTGGAGCTTGCCCGCTGCGAATATGTCCTGCGGCGCGAGAACATCATCGCGCTGGGTAATAGCGGCACGGGCAAGACGCACGTCGCGCTCGCCCTCGGCTTGGCCGCCTGCCAGAAGGGCTTTACCGTGACGTTCACGACCGCGGCCGCACTCGTCAGCCAACTGCTGGAGGCGCGCGACGAACGCCGCCTGCTGAAGATGCAGCGCGACCTTGCCGCGGTGAAGCTGCTGATCATCGACGAGCTTGGCTATGTGCCGCTGTCGCCCACTGGCGCCGAGCTGCTGTTCGAGGTGTTCTCCCAAAGGTACGAGCGTGGCTCCACGATCGTCACCTCCAACCTGCCGTTCGAGGACTGGACCCAGGTGCTCGGCAGCGAGCGGCTCACCGGCGCGCTGCTCGATCGGCTCACCCACCACGTCAGCATCCTGGCGATGAACGGCGACAGCTACCGGCTGAAGCAGTCCGCCGGGCGCCGACGCTCCGCCGCCAGAAGGGAGCAAAACCAGGCCACCGAGATCATCGACCCCGAAACAGGCGAGGTCACCACCACCTGATCGACGACAACAACGATATGAAGAGGGCCCCGATCGGGGCCCTCTTCATCTCGTCAGGCCCACATCAACAATGGCCTGCTTTTACTCCGCCCCGCTGGCCTGGAATCCGACCGGCGTTGACACAAGACCTTGCCGTCGATCGCAAGAACCCGGCATTGACCTTGGGGAAGCACGCTCGCCGCATTCAGATCTGCGGCGTGTGACCGGAACGCTGCCTCGACATGGGCCGTATCAAGTCCGCTCAGGATCGAGCGGATTGACGTACGGGCGGGCGGCGCCTTCCAGCTTAGCCCGAACGCTGTGTTCAGACGCTTCAAATGTACCCGGACGAAGGTATGAATGCCGCGGTAGGAGTCGGCGCCGCTGACAATCGCCAAGATCGCAAACAGGAGGATATAGCGTTGCTCGAAGCGCTTGCCTTCGGCACGGCGTGGATCCGCGACCATATCGAGCCGCTGGAGGATAGGGGCAAAAGCGTTCACTGCAGCAACTTCTGATCTGTTTCAGCCGCCTCGGATAGATTCAGACAACTTGCCGTTTGGGAATCCTTGATCGTCATCAGCGCTCGCAAAATCACCGACCGTGGCGCTGGGGACTCACGAACGAGCCAGCTGACAGTCCGCCGCGCGGCCGCTCAGGCAGGAGAACTGAACGACCCTGTGAGATTCCCCCGCTCGGCCGTTTAACCCGGAGAACTGAACGACCCTGCCCATCACCCCCTGTCACGTTTACTTAACACCTACAAACAAGCGATAGCTCCAAGCGGGCATATCAATCGTCTCATCGCCGCCGCCTTGAATCACGGAGGAGCCCATTGCGTCATGCCAACCGCCCGGCAGCGTCAATAGAGATAGTCGGGGGGACCGCCGTTCCTTGGAAAGGTTAAATACCGCCAAGACCGTATCGCCATCGACCGAGCGAGAAAAGGACAGGACGTGATGTGCGGCGTCGTTCATAACTTCGGTAACCCGTCCGCCCCAAGGGCGTGCCCATAACGCCTTGTGCTGCTTCCTTACCGCAAGCAATCGCGCGTAAAGTGCCCCTTCAGGATCTTCATGCCATGTAATTGGATCATGTTCAAACAACTTTAGCCGCTTACGATTGCCAGCTTCTTGGCCGTTGAATATCAATGGCATGCCCTCGCTGGCAATAGATAGCGCGATCGCAGCATTAAGAGCAGGCCCGAAGCGCTCGAACTCAGTACCGCCGGCGATGACGTCGTGATTGCTAACATACAGCATGCGAATTGCATTCGCAGGCCAGAACTGCGCATCCCAAGCGTAGTAAGCACGGAGTTCATCAACACTGCCGCGTCCAACAGCAATTGCCTCGATTGCTTTCGCCCAAGACCACCCATAGGTCGCATCAAATGCACCAAAGCTTAGGTCTCGGCTTTCCCATTCCGCCAACATGAAGACCGGCTTAATTCGATCCAGTGCAATCCGCGTCTTCTCCCAGAAGTCGAGCGGGACCAGCCCGGCAGCGTCAACGCGAAAGCCATCAACACCCGCATCGCGAACCCAGAATGCCATTGAGTCCTTCATATAGCGGCGCAGGCCGGTAGCGCGATAATCAAACTGAACGACATCACCCCAATTAAACCACGGCGGAGATATTAGTCTGCCGTCCGGACCATGAGCGAACCAATCCGGATGAGCAGCGACGAGTGGATTATCCCAAGCGCTATGGTTCCCAACCCAGTCTAGGATGACCTTCATGCCTAACCGGTGCGCCGTAGTCGTAAAGCGGCGAAGATCGTCAAGGCTGCCATAGGCTGGATCAAGGTCTCGGAAATCACGTACTGAATAAGGGCTCCCAAGCGGCGGTACGGCTCGGACCTTCCCCGATGGGTGAATGGGCATCAGCCAAACAATCCCAATACCCAGCGCTTTAAGACGGGGCAGGCCTCGCTCAGCAGCTGCAAACGTGCCCTCGGGACTGAACTGGCGAAGGTTAAGCTCATAGATTGCCGCGTTCTTTACCCAGTCCGGGTGCTGTACGCCTTGATACGCTGAGGTCGCAGCGATGGGGCGGGTGTTGCTTTTGGCTGACAGCGACGTAGTTAATGCCATGCCAAGTGCAATGCTGATTATCTTGCTTAACATTGCAGCTCTGACGTCTGGCGATGACCCGGCATAATTTCGGATTGCGATGCTGGCGCCGAACTTCGCGCTGCTATGCTTTGCGTGACTGTCGGAAGTACCCGGCGAAGCTCGCCATTCGACTCCTGCCGCAGCGCGAACAACGCTACCCGCCCCGAAACAGCGCGTTGGCCAATCATGATTTTAAAACAGCCAACGACACAGCGTCAGCTCGCTGACGATGTGGACCCGAAATGCCACTTTGCATTGTGTGCTACGCCTCTCTTAGTCAAAGTCATGGTCCAGTAAAACTGTATCGGTCTAGTCTTCTTGCATACCTGAGCGATATTAATATCGGGAGAGCCAAAGTCTGCGAAAGATAAAATCGACAATTTGCTAGCTGCGGCTCCTATTATTAGGATATTATCACTATATTGTGATCAAATCATCCGGCGTAAATGGCTTCATTGATTATCCACAGCAGTTGCACAGTGACTTGCTATGAAATCGGCATGGCGGGGCAGGGCGCCCGCGATCCTTCGCGCGTTCGTCCTTACGTCCCTCAGGAACTTGACGAGACTTGCTGGGTCGACTCGTTCCGCAAGCGGCGACCAGCCGTCTGGCTCTACACCCTGCCCGATCATCACCTGTAACCATGCGGGATCAGTGAACAGGTCGCCTTCCTCTTGCGTCAGTTGCGCTCGGGTGCGGAAGCCACGAATTTTCTCAGCCAGCGTTTCGGGAATGGCCATCTCGCGGCAGCCCCGCCAGAATGGCTCTTCGCGCCCATTGGCGTAATAATGGAGGATCAAGAAGTCACGAATACGGTCGTATTCTGCATGAGTCTGACGGTTGTATGTATCGCGAGCGGCCGTGTTGTCCTCCAGGGCAGGAAATAGTGTGAAAAGTCGCGCAATCCCGGACTGCACCATATGTATGCTGGTCGACTCAAGCGGTTCCATGAACCCCGAGGCAAGACCCAGTGCGACGACGTTACGCTCCCAGAAGCGGTGCCGTTTGCCTGTCGCAAAGCGTAATGGGCGCGGATCGCCGATTGCCTTGCCGTCCAGGTTGGAAAGTAACCGCGCTGCCGCCTCGTCGTCGGAAAGATGGGCGGCCTGATATACCAGACCGTTGCCAATCCGGTGCTGCAACGGAATGCGCCATTGCCAACCGACCGGCCTCGCCGTGGCGCGCGTATAGGGTAGTAAAGGCGCAGTCGGTGTGCTGGCAACAGCCATCGCCCGATCGCACGGCAACCAATGCGACCACTCCTCGAATCCGACCCCCAACGCTTCGCCTAGCAACAGTGAATGGAACCCCGAACAGTCGAGGAAGAAGTCGCCGTCGACCTGCGTGCCGTCCTCGAGCGTGACGCCTGCGACATCACCGCTCTCGCCTTGACGGCGGACAGCGACGATACGGCCCTCGACCCGTTCGACGGCGCTTGCCTGTGCGACCCTGCTCAGCAGTTGAGCGAGCAATGTTGCGTCGAGATGATATGCGTAGGCAACATTGTCGTGCCTTCCGAACCGTGCGTCCGTAACGGCACCCGCAGTTGGCATATAGTCGGCCAGCGGTCCGGCAATACCCAGATCGATACCGCGCAGCCAGTGATGGTGGAATGGCAGGATGCCAAGTTGGCGGCCGACGGCACCAAAAGCGTGAATGTAGCGCGATCCCACACCGGACCAGTCGACGAATTCGATACCGAGCTTGAACGTACCCTGCGTCGAGGCAAGCAATTTGTTCTCGTCGAGCCCCAGAGCGGCAGTCAGGAAACGTATTTGCGGGATCGTCGCCTCGCCGACTCCGACCGTGCTGATCGCATCCGATTCAATTAAGCGGATGCGGGTGGTAGTAGGCACGAAACGCGCAAGCATCGCGGCCGTGACCCAGCCGGCGGTGCCGCCGCCAACAATAATTATAGTCCGTAAGGCATTCGGCGTATTCGAGGCTTGCATGGCGCTCTGACTACGATGAAACCGCCGCCGGCTCGTCCACCAGCGGCGGTCAAGATTAGAATTTATAGGCGATGCCAGCGAGGAAGCGGCGTCCGTAATCCTGCGAGTCGATGATCAGGCCGGATCCGGAATCCTCAGTGACGAACGGCGCGCTCGTCAGGTTCTGGCCCTGAACGATGATGCCGAGGCCCTTAAGAGGCCCACCTTGCAGTTCGTAACCGATCTGCGCATCAACGATGGTCTCGCCGCGCGCCACGCGGTTGCGTGCACCCGGCCCGAGGGAGATCACTTCAGCGAGGAATCCCGAGCGGTAGCGAATGCTACCGCGCGACGAGAAGCCCGCCTTCTCGAAGAATACGGTACCGTTCGCGACGTGTTTTGACAGCCCAGGCAGCGATTGGGTTGGGTTGTCGGGATTCGCCTGAATGTTCGACTTTGTATAGGAATAACTGCCGACCACACCGAACCCGTCGAGGAACGAGGTGAATAGATTGAGCGGCAAGGTTAGTGACGCTTCGCTGCCATAAATAGTACCGCCGCTTCCGTTCACAGGCTGGGTTAGCACCCCGATCGAAGTGCCAGGCGTACCATCGATGGTAGGCGAGTTCTGAAAGTCAAATAGCGTCTTCTGATCGTAAATATACGACTCGAGGTATTTATAAAAGCCAGCAAGCGCGAAATAGGCACCCTTGTTGAAGTAATGCTCGTAAGAGATATCTGCGCTATCGGCGATCCAGGGCTTGAGTTGCGGATTGCCGCCAGAGGCCGAAAAATAGCCCTGGTAGGGATCGAGGTTGCCAACCTGCCCAGAATTACGTGAAACGTTGAACGATGCCTTGAGCTGGTCCATACGCGCGCGCGCCAGGGTCCGCGCGATGCCTACACGGAGCACATTGTGATCGTCGAAGCGCATGCTCATATTGAGACTGGGCAGCACGTCGACATATTTCCGACCGCCGTCGTTGACGAGGGGGGTGCCGGTAAGGTTCGAGAAGCTGCTGGAAGCCTGATCAGTGTAGACTATCTGCGCACCGGCGTTGCCGCTGAAAGAGCCGTTGGCCGTCGGCGTATTGAAGTTGAAGCGCAGCCAACCAGTCGCGACATTCTCCTTCAAATCCCATGTATTGTAAGCAGTCGGCTCGAGCGCCGCTACCAGCTTTGTTAGGATGCCAGCGTTTACAAGGCCGACCGGGTCAAAGCTGACCTGGCCGGGAATGCCGAGATAAGCGAGGCTGGTAGTGCCCAGATGGTAGCGGTCCGGTACAACAACGCTGGTGTTATGCGCCGGATCATCGATATTTGCTTGCGCCGACAAGAACAGTGAGGTCGGCACGTACAGCTTCTTGCGCGCGGTGTAATTGGCGCCAAGCTCGACGGCATAGCCTTCTCCGAGATCGCGCGAGACGCTGCCGCGGATGGCGTACAACTCGTCCTTGACGTGCGGCGCGCTGTAAAAGCCATCCTGCCCGCCCGGAACCGCATTCGGGCGATCGCCGCCGGCCCAACCCTGGGGGCTGGTTAGCTTGATCAAGTTGGGGTCGGCATAATTCAACGTCGGATCGAACGTAGTAATCCCGTTCGACTCAGTCTGAAAGCCCAATGTGTCGTATGGGCCGTTACCGACGCCGCGCGATGTGCCAGAATAGGTCTCGATATAGACGTCGTCACGCTTGACGCGCGAATAGCTTATGTCGCCTACGAAAGTCCATCCGCCGGTCGTGTATTTCGAATTTAAGCCGCCCGAGAGAATTTCAGCATTACGTTCTACATAGTCGTTACGAACGATGCCCTTTACGTTGTTCCAAGTCCCGGCGGTGATTGAGTTACCGGTTACGGTGTAGCCTGGCGCCAGCGTAGCGTTTGCCCAGTAGAGTGGTAGCTCAATACCACGTAAATTCTGCTCTTCCTTAAATTTAGTATAGAGCACGTCGAGTGTCGTCGTCCAATCGCTATTAGGCTGCCATTCGACGGTACCGATAATGCCGGTGCGTGTCAGTTCGTTCGACTGCACGAAAGGCTTGGCGCCCCCGATCACGTACTTGCCTTGCGCGGAAGCATATTCCGGGCGAACTTTGTAAGTACCGTCGGGCTGCAGCGCGCCATACGTCGCGTTGTTGCCATCGAACTGAGGATAGCCCCAGGCGTTATAGCGCTCGAATTGGCTCGGCGATTCGCTGTGGGCGATCCCCAGCGTGACACCCAGCGTATCGTTGGCGAACTGATCGACATAGGTCGCACTAGCCCGGAAGCCCTTGTCCTTGCTGCCGGCGTTCAGCTTGCCCTTGGTTACGACTTCGCCGCGCAGATTGGCTGCGAACACGCGTTTGCCGTATTCGATCGGGCGAATGGTGCGCAGGTCGATCGTGCCAGACACGCCCTGGCCGATAAGCCCGGCCGAAGGCGTTTTGTAGACCACGACCTGGCCGAGCAGCTCGGATGGATATTGGTCAAATTCGACAGCGCGGTTATCGTTGGTCGTCACCTGTTCACGTCCGTTCAGCAACGTCGTCGAAAAGTCAGGCGCAAAGCCGCGGACGCTAATAACTTGGTCCCGACCATCGACGCGTTGCGCGGTAACACCGGGCAGGCGAGCAATCGACTCGGCGATCGAATTGTCGGGCAGCTTGCCGATGTCCTCGGCTGAGATGCTTTCGAGAATCTGGTCAGAGTTCCGCTTCTCGGCGATCGCGTTGGCGATGGCCGCGCGGAAGCCGGTGACAACGATGTCGTCGCCAGCGGGATCCGCTACGATCGCCTGTCCAATCGATGTCGCCTGAAGCTGCGTGGCATTCCCGCCGGTCTGCTCGACTGGCTGCTCAGCGCTGGTACCTGGCGTTTGGGTTGCCTGGGGGTTGGCGCTGCTGGGAATATTGGTTGTCGGAACGCTGCCAGTGTCGGTGGAAGTCGCCTGCGCTGACGCTGGAGATGCAAAAGCGAGGCCTAGCGAAAGTGCGGCAATGCTGGCCGTGGAGGACAGCCCCCCCCCGCTACGGCGGCTATTCGCAGAGCATGTAGGCTCATATTTCGAATTCGAATATTTCATACTATCCTCCCCTTTACCGTTCTCTATCGAGCAAGCAGATCGTGAGCACGGTATGCGCAATCGTTTACCCTTCCTGTTGTTGGAAGCGCAACGGTACTTGGAAACAAAACCGAAATAATGCCGAGGGTGTGGCTGGAACGACACGGCGTTTCCCGTCAAATGCTGAGTCTGCGCAGCCATTCGTCGTGCGTAGGCATGCACTCAGCCGCTTGCGCTATAATTTGGCGCAGCGCGGCAAGCTTCGCGCTTGCGTCCACATGCGAGCGCTGATCGACGAGTGGGGCATATTCGTCTGGATTGATTCCTTGGCCGACCAGCACCGCGAGCCAGTTGGAATTGACGAAAAGTTCGGCTCCAGGCGACACCAGCCGTCCGCCGGCACGGAAATGTTTGATGCGGTAGGCGAGCTCATCCGGAATCGGCATATTGCGACATCTGCGCCAAAGTTCGCCCTCGGTACGCGAGTTGGCATGGTAATGAAGGATCAAGAAGTCGCGAATACGGGCATATTCCTGACCTGTGAGTCTGTCGTATTCGGCGCTTGCGAGCGGATCACTGCTCCGGTCCGGGAACAGCGCAAGGAAGCGTTGGATACCGCTCTGAACGAGATGCAGGCTCGTCGATTCAAGCGGTTCCATAAACCCCGCAGCTAGTCCAAGCGCCAGACAATTACGGTGCCAGAAACGTTCACGGCGGCCCGTCGTGAAGCGGAGCAAGCGCGGCGCCCCGATCGCTTCGCCCTCGAGGTTCGCGAGGAGGATGTCGCCGGCGGCGTCTGCGTTTAGGTAATCACTGCAGAATACGTGGCCGTTGCCGGTGCGATGTTGCAGCGGGATACGCCAATGCCAGCCAGCGACGCTCGCAGTCGAGCGGGTGAAGGGGGGGCGTTCGGCGGTCGATTCCGAAGCGACCGCAACGGCACTGTCGCACGGCAGCCAGCGGCGCCAATCCTCGTACCCGACCCCTAGCGCCTGGCCCAGCAGGCGCGACGAGAAGCCGGTACAGTCAATGAAGAAATCGCCTTCGATACGGCGGCCGTCGGATAGCGTGATGTAGGTGACGGCGCCTGATTCACCATCGAGCCCGACGTCGATGACGCAACCTTCTGTTCGCACCACGCCGCGCGTTTCGGCGATCGTACGCAAGAATGTCGCGAACAGAGATGCATCGAAATGATAGGCGTAGTCGAAGGTTGATTGAACCATCCGCGGGTTGGCAACCGGATGCGCGAAGCGACCTCGCTTAGCCATCGCCCACGCCATCGAATAGTCTTCGAGCGCTCCCCCCCCTCCCGTCGTTCGCTCACGCAGCCACCAATGATGAAGCGGTACGCTGTCGAAGCCGATGCCATAGGTACCGAACGGATGGGCATACCGCTTGCCCTCGCGGTGCCAGCCAACGAATTCGATGCCAAGCTTGATCGTGGCGCCGGTAGCGCGGATGAAAGTTGGTTCGTCGATCCCGAGTCCCTGAACATAGGTTTTGATTGGTGGGATAGTCGCTTCCCCAACGCCGACTGTGCCGATCTCCTCCGATTCAACCAGTTCGATCGCACATTCGCCGAGCGCAGTCGCAAGCGATGCGGCCGCCATCCAGCCAGCCGATCCGCCGCCGACTATCACGATCTTTCGTAAGGGCCGCGACGGCATCATGGCCGCAGCGTGCCAGCGATGATCGTTGTGATCCGCTTACGTATCTCAGGCGTCATCGCGCCAAACACGCCGCGCGCGTCCTCGGGCAAATGCGACATGGGATCGCCATTCGTACCGAAGATATAGTGATCGAACATCGTTCTCCAGGCGTCGCGCTCGGTCTCGGGAAGTTCCCGCAAGGTTAGAAGCGCGTGAAATAGCGTGAGAAGTGGTGTCATCAGGTAGTCAGGACCATCGCGCCACCAGAAATTGATCATGGCGCCGACCGGATCGAGCGATTCGACGTGATGCCACCACAGGCTTGGCACATAAAGTGCGTCGCCAGGTCCGAGTTCGGCGACCTCGGCAGCGGCCATGGCATGGGTAAAATTCGGGTATCGCGTGAGGTCTGGCGCGGCGAAATCAACCAGGCTGATCGGCTGACCGGCGAGCGTGAAGTCAAGCGGTCCAACATAAAGGTTCTTGACCTGCTCGGTCGGGAATAAGGTGAAGCGGCGGCGCCCTAGCACGACGCAGGCAAGATTCTGTGGCACGTCCCAATGTGCGGCGGTGCGCGTCCGGGTGCCGAGCCAGAGCGACACCAACGTCTCGCGACTTTCCTCCAGCAGTGGCATTGGCAATGCGGCGCGTAGCGCCGGGATCGTCGCGCCGATCGGGATGCCGCCCGCGTAAGCGGAGAAGGCGGTTGGATCGTCGCCATGTGCGAGGATGTATGCGAGCAACTCCGTCAGCGTCACCTCGCGGCGTTCGTGGTCGAAGTCCTTGAGATCGTCCGAATAGCCGAACCGGCCCGCGTTCGTGGGCGCGCCGAACCATGCCTTAACCGGCGCAGTAGCAGGCACCGCGGTTACATAGTCCGCGAACTTATTGGGAGAGAGCTTTGCGGCGGCAACGATTGGCCAGTCGCTTACGAGGCTACGCAGCACGACCGGCCGGGCGGCGGGGACTATCTCATTCTCGAAGTAAGCCCGGTCGATGTTTTCGAAAATCGGCACAGAGGGCGTCCCCGGCCACATCAGTTAGCGGCGCGCAATGGCAACACGAGTTGCGGTCATTGGTGTGTCGATTGTAAAGCTGACAGTTTGCGCGTTTGCGTCGCCAATGCTCGCGACGGTACGATCCCCGCTCTTTACTGCATTAGTGCCCTTCCACCCATGGACCGTCACCGCCACCTGCTTCCACCACGGCGAGAACCTGCCTTGGGGCGTCTCGAAGTCGAGCGTCACGCCTTTGGCGGTCACTTGGCACCGCACGGTTTGCCGCATAAACGCACCTGACTGAAAGGCCATCGAATGGCCGTCGTCGGCGTACAGGTCGCCTGCGCAATCGTCGCCTGGATATACGTCAAGTGATAGCGGCCCCCTAGGGATTTCACTGGTGCTTTGCACGACCTGCTGGCGCGGCAGGATCGTTCCAGCGCGAACGAACACCGGTAGGTAGTCAAGCCGCGGGGTTTCAGTGACGATATCGCCCTTGGTCTTCACCCCTCCGGTGGCCTGCGACGCCGACTGGATCTGGCCCTCAGTGTCCGCCTGTGCAACGCCCGACCGCTTGCCGGTCCAGTAATCGTACCAGCCGCCTGCTGGAAGGCACACATCATAGGCTTGCGGCGATTCCGGCTTGGGCGGTGGCGCGACTAACAAGCTCTTGCCCAGCGTGAAGGTCATCGACTGGTCGCACGACATCGTGATCGCCGAGGGGTAATCATAAAACACGGGCCTCAGGATAGGGTCGCCGCTCCGTGCATTCAGTTCGGCTAGGCCATAAAGATATGGCATCAGCTTGTAGCGTTCCTCAATAAAGCGGCGGCGAACCGCGAGCTGCTCGGGGCCGTCGACCCAAGGCTCGACGCGCGGCGTGCCTTTGGCGGAATGGTTGCGGAATACGGGGTAGAACGCTCCAATTTCGAACCAGCGCGTCAGCAGATCGGGGCTGGGTCCCCCCGCGAAGCCGCTGACGTCGGCGGCACCGTAGGAGAAGCCTGAAAGCCCCATGTTGATGATCTGCTGCACCGATAGCTTCAGATGGTCCCAGGTCGCACTATTGTCGCCGGTCCAGGTCACGGCATAGCGCTGCCCGCCCGCATAGCTGGCACGCGTCATGACGAATGCACGTTCGTCGGGGTTTAGCTTGCGCAAACCCTCATAGGTCGCGCGCGTGTTCTGCATGCCGTAAACATTGTGAAGTTCGGCATGTGTGCCGGTGCGCGGCGCAAAGCCGTCGCTGTCAATACGATGGACGATGTCAAGCGGCATCGTCTTGGTCGGCGTTTCGAAGATCGCGGGCTCGTTCATGTCATTCCAGGCACCAGCAACGCCGTCGTCGATCTGCTTTTGGAACAAGGTGCCGTACCAGTCGCGCACCGACGATTGGGTGAAGTCAGGGAATACTGAGGGGCCGGGCCAGACCGGGGCGACGTACACACTGCCGTCGGGGTTGTGGACGAAGCGATCGCCCTTCATTCCCTCGTCATAAGGTCGATAGCCTTGATTTGGCGCGCGGGCGACATGGAGGTCAGTGATCGTTACGACCTTGAACCCTTCCTTACCGAGGTCGCTCACCATGCCCTTTAGGTCGGGGAATGTTTTCGTATTGACCGTAAACGGACGGTTGCGGTCCTGAAAGTCGATGTCGAGCCACATCACGTCAGTCGGAATTTTCTCGGACCGCAAACGGGCGGCGACCTGCTTGGTCTCGTCTGCGGACATATAGCTGTAGCGTGATTGTTGATAGCCAAGCGCCCACTGCGCCTGAAGCGGTGCCTTTCCAGTCAGGTCAGTGTAGCGGCGGACGACCTCAGCTGTCGAAGGCCCCGCAATCACGTAATAGTCGATCGGGCCTTCGGGCGCGCCGAACGAAAGGATATTCTCCTCGCGGTGACCAAAGTCGAACGAGGCGCGCCACGTGTTGTCGAGGAAGATGCCGTAGCTGCCGCCAGCACCGCCAACGCCGATGAAGAAAGGGATCGATTTGTAGATAGGATCGTCGCTGCCGGAAAATCCAAAGGCGTCGGTGTTCCAGTCGACGAAGCTCTTGCCGCGCCGGTCGAGACCGCCAGTCTTGTCGCCCAAGCCGAAATAATGCTCTGCCTGAGGCATCGACTTGCGAAGCGTAAACCCCTTACCCTGTATCATCAGCGGCTCAATCGCGTCGTTTGTGATGACCTTACCGGCTTTGTCAGTTACGGTTAGGCGCATAGTCGCGGGATCGATCGCGACAACCATCGCCGCAGTCGAGAATCCGTTGACAGTCGATTTTGCCGACACGGAATGGGCGCGTGCCTCAGGCGAAACTGCCCAACTTGCGTCCTCTGCGAATACACCGCCTTTTGCGACGCGGACGCGCAGGATGGAATCGCTGATCGCCGCAACCCGCATCGTGATCGCGCCTTGTTTGACATCCACGCCGTTAGCGGTCGCGGTAACGGTAGTCTGTGCAAAGGCGGATGCGGATATGCCCAGCGGCGACACAGCGACAAGAGCCAGAGCAATGGCGGGGCGGTTCTTCAAGACGTCTCTCCCATTCGATTCCGAGTTTCACGGTCGATCGTTGCTTATGCAATCGTTTACCCGGGGTGTGTCAAGCTAGACCATGTCATGCGGACTGGCGCCTGACCAAGCTCAGTGGGATGCGCACCGACCCGGTATCCTTGCCCGCCATCCGGTCGAACAGCAGATCAAGAATTGTCTCTGCGGCCACAGTCAGATCCTGCCGAATCGTGGTCAGCGACGGCATCATGTGAGCAGCCAGCGTGACGTCGTCGTACCCGACAACTGCGACATCATAGGGCACGTTGCGACCGAGCTGGGCTAAGGCACGGATCGCGGCCATCGCGATCATGTCGGAAGCGGCGACCACCGCGTCGATGTCTGGTTGCGATGCAAAATCGGCGACGAGCGCCTGGGACACTGGGTCGACTGCCAGCGGCGTGGGAATGCTGGGACCGGGTTTGATTCCTGCAGCGGCATGTGCGTCGCAGTAACCAGCATAGCGCGCGTAAAGTTCGGGTATGTCAGTCATCCCCGCAAAAGCGATGCGCGTCTTGCCCATTTTAAGCAAATGCTCAGTCGCAAGCCGCCCGCCCAACCGGTTGTCGGTGCCGACACAGCAATACGGTTCGTTCGCGCTTTCGCCCCACACTACCAGCGGCTTATAGTTCCGCCCAACTGCTTTTAGCACGGCATCCTGATCCGACTGGCACAGTACGACGATGCCGTCTACGCGACCGCTGCGCGACAAATTGGCGAGCCATGCAGCGTCATGCGGTGTCACCGCTTCCAACAGCATCGCATGTTCGCGCCGAGCAAGCCCGTCCATGAGGTTGCCGATCAGCGTTGTGTAGAATGGATCCGAAACACGCTGTGCGCTCTGGTGGCCAAGCGGGATGACGACACCAATCGCCATTGTACGGCCAAGCCGCAAATTGCGGGCGGTCTGGTTTATCTGGAAGCCGTAATGATCAGCGACGTCCAGCACGCGCTGGCGCGTCTCGGAACTGATCCGGGCTTTGCCCGACAGCGCGCGAGACACAGTGGCGGGGGTAACGCCCACGATCGCTGCAATATCCGCCAAGGTCTTGACCTGCCTGATCGTTTCCACCCCGTTACTCCAACCCGTGCAGTCACCCCGCTTAGGAATGGCGCCTATTTTTACTACCGCCTGACGCTCCTGACAGCTTAGCGTGCGTATCGTCAACGGCGTCGCCCGCTCATTTGGTAGGATGCGAAAGCGCCGATCGACCATACCCAAAGGAAGACCAAGCGACATATATATCTGCAAATTAATTAGAGAAACGGCTGTCATAACAGTTGCTTATATATACTCATTAGAAGCAAATGATCGGCAAAAGCTGTAGAACGCGCGAACTGCATTTGCGTACGTTCAAAACCGAAGGATCCCAGTTTACCGAGTGAGGAGGGTATGGCGCTCACCTCCTTCAAGGAAGAGACCGCCGGGTATATCGCCGAAAAGATGACTGGGCCGCAGTTGTGGTCCGTTGAAAAGGGCCAGGCGGGAGGAAATGGTTTTGTTCTAGCGGGAGGCATCGCGCTTGGTGGCCTATGGGTCAATCCGCCGTCACCCGATCTATTTATCGATGAGGCTCCAGAAACCAATTTTCCGGCCATGCTGACGCCGTAAGTCGGCGATCCACACCGCATGCGACGACACTAAACTGCCCTCAATAGCGTCCGCCAGCGCCGCTGCCGAAAACAGATCGCGCGCGGCGTAGGGATAGTTTTTGGAGCTCGCGCGCTCGAGCACGCCGTCAACCAATCGCCGATACACAAGCGTGGCGGCATCGGGATGGTCGAACGCGAGCATGTCTGCGGCCGGTCGTAGGATCGTGTAGTCCCTGCAGTCCAGCTCATCGGCGCGATCACGCACCAGATCGCCGGCGCGTTTGGAATCCGGCCACTCAATCAGGAAGGCAAGAGCGAGCGTCGGCTCGCCGTGGCGCAAGACGAAATCGAGGGCATCCCGCTCGGCCGCAAAGTCTTCGAACGCTGGTACGCCCTTCAACCAGGCACGAAGCACTTCCGGGTCGAGCCAGCGCTCGAAGATTTTGCGGCGCTCTGCCTGGGCCATCCCGGTCCGCTTCAGCTTCTCCAGCGCAAGAAGACGCAGCCCTGCCATTTCGCGTTCGTTGTGGCCGCGATCGGTTGGAGCGTCGATCCACTCCAGCGCCTCGTCCGCTCGTCCGTGGTTGATAAGCCGTTCCGCGACACGCGCATTGAGAAGGCTGTTGCGGCGTTCCGGATCGACCGTGGCGATGAAGGCGTTGACGTCGTCGTCGAGATCCGCCAGCGCCGGCATCAGCCAGTTGACCTTATAGTCGTAATGCCGTCGCTCTTCACCGCTCAGCGCAGCCTGACGTTCGAGCAACATGCGCCGCATCGCAGCCCGGCCTTCTACGCCCAAGGCAGGTGACGCCGCCTCCGGTAGCTCATCGAAGACACCGTAGCCGTCAACCTCGATGAGTGAGAGGATTTCAGTCGCAAGAGCGGTCGGGTTCCGGTTGCCAGAATTAACCCACAAGGCGCCGAGATCTTCACCGCCCTGGCGGAACACATCACCCAGTGACCCGCTGCTGTCATCCGATCGTTCGTACACGGACTCGGCAAGGCTGAGGAACACTCGCATCTGTTGGATCGCGAGCTCGGGGGATTGCTGTGCCAGTGGTCCGACGATATTTTCGCGCAGCTGATCCAGTTCACGTGCCAGCGGCCGGACGTCGTTCCAATCCAGAAAGCTGGTCGAGCGGCGAATGGTCTTCAGGCGCTTACCGATCTCATGGCCGAGTGCGGAAGGATCGTTCTTAGCGGCCAGTGCCATCCGAACCGTGCGCGCAAACACCGGATCGACTTTGGTTTGCGTAAGTATCAGATCGGCAAGGCGTTCCGCGCCAAGTGCTGCCAGGGTTTCGGCCTTCAACGTCCGGGAGCGCGTGGTGACGGGTTTGGTGCGAGCCGACATGTCAGACCCCGGCAGCCTGTGCGCTCGTATCCGTGGGGCTGGATGACGTGGGTAAAGAAGCCGGCTCCCCGGCGGGAGGTTCACGTAGCGTGGCGACGATCATTGCGAACAATGCATCCTCGGCCCGCTCTTTCAGCAGCGCATCGCGCGATGACAGATCGGCTCGAAGCCATTGCGGCATGCGACCGAGCATCTGCCGGACGCCGTTGGAAAGATTCCCCTGCATGCGATCGTTCAAGACCATGAGCAGGGCGATACCGCAAGATCAATGGCTGAGGCATTGATCAATGGTTTTGGCGAAATACGCGCCTCCGCCGATACGAGCTGCGTGGCGGGGGCAGACCAGAAGCAGTTTAACGGCGGTCAGCGCGGACGTGCCGTTGAACTCATATCGCAACGTCTGCCGCAGTCAGCAAAATTGGTGGTTCACCGCCAAGACGCTTTACGAATTCGCGCAGCGCAATGCGGTGAATGTCGCTTTCGAATTCGATGAAGACCTCAATTGCGGTTTCGGGGTCAATTCCCTCCAGCTCCGGGTTCAGCATCTCCGCCAACGCTTCGCTTGTAATCAGAAACTCGACGGACCAAGGTCAGTGGTTCCAGTGAACCCGATGCTGTCCCGCTCGGCGACCCAATAGCCGTCACCACGATCGAACCTGACGCTTGGCTTTGCCATGATCGTTCACACCTCCAACAGGGTTGCAGGCGGAAGATGCTCGGCAAGCGCCGCAATGGCTTCACCTGTAAATGTCGTGCTGGAAGCTCCGTCGAGTTGAACGGGATGATCCGTTGTCAGGGTTGCGTCGGCTTGATGCGGCCGATCCAGTTCAAGCCAGTCGCGGACAGCACTCTCGAGACTCGTGGTCCTCAGTCGACACTCTGGCATAGCCAATGAGCAAGCGCAGGTTCCCCTCAGGGCAAGAAAGCCGTCAAACAGCGGCGGTGATTGACGTTGTTTCGCTTACCTGTTTTCCTTACCTTCACGCAGGAGGGAACACCAGCGGCGACGATCGGGATCAGAATTCGGCAATCATCCGGACGTTTGCCTTACCACCCGCTCAAACCCGGTTGCCCCCGTTTTGTGATGCGCTCCAGCAACAGCATCTGATCGCGTGCATGACCCTGGATATATGACATGAGCGCAGCATACTCCGGTCAGCCAGCCAAGGGAATCATCCAGACCTGTTTTCGCACGGTCTGGAT
Organism: Sphingomonas sp. HMP9; assembly: GCF_013374115.1. NCBI lineage: Bacteria > Pseudomonadati > Pseudomonadota > Alphaproteobacteria > Sphingomonadales > Sphingomonadaceae > Sphingomonas > Sphingomonas sp. HMP9. Next base: position 2,201,955 of record NZ_AP022673.1, read on the forward strand.
CGTTTGCGGGAAAGTTCGTGGCAAGATATTGGTGAAGCCATTTTGCGGAGGACCGATGGGGAGCCAGGGGCAAAAGGGATTGCGGGTCATCGTCCTGCATACCGCTCACGGAGGGCCTGATACGAATTGGTTTCCCTGGCTCCAAGCCGAGCTTGAGCAAGTAGGAGTTGAGTTGGTGCGGCTCCGCTTCAATGTCTATCCACAGGTTAAAACTTGAATCCGGCCGCAACGCCGTACCGTCGGGGCTCGATCGTAAATATGTTCGTAAACAGGCCAGCGGATTGGTCGGCGGTAAATTGGCCAGTGACCGCATCATTGGCAGTCAGGTTCTGAACAAAGCCACGTAGATACCACCGGTCGTCTCGACCGTTCAGCTGGATCTGCATGTTTACCACTTCGTAGCCGCGAACCCGGTCGATATTGCCGTTGAAGATCGAAGCCGTATAGTTGCCCGTATAGTTTAAGTCGGCTCTGGGAACGAGCGACATGCCATTGCGGAAGTCGATAGTGTACTGAGCGCCTACAGAGAATTTGTAGGTCGGAGCCTGGGGTAGCTCGTTACCACGAAGGTTCACCGGGATGCCATCGGCAACGGTGAACGGTAGCGCGCCGGTCGGCGTAGCGAAAAGCGCGCGCAGCCCGGTTGACGGGTTGGCTGCTGTGCTGGCGAGCACTGAACAAACCCCAAAGGTGCCAGTAGTCGTCGTGGAGGGTATCGCGACCGGTGCGCGCAGCCCAATGCCGCCGTTGACGGCCGCGACATACTGGTTGGCTGCAGCCGCGTTTCCTGGCGTCGTCGACGTGACGACGCAGTTCGACGCGTTGGTGATGTCCTTGATGATCACGGCGTCTGAACGACCGCCTGACGGGTCACGGGTGTTGATCAAAAGTTTGTCGTCGGACACCTTCGAGCGCTGATAGCTGGCGTTGATATTGACCAGGAATGCCGGAACTGGCCGCATGATCGCCTCTGCCTCGACACCATAGATATTTACATTGATATTATCATTGACCGAGGTGCGGTTGACGAGCCGCGCGAGTTGAAGTCCGTTATATTTGTAATAGAATCCCGTGAGATTAAGCCGCAGTTTTCCATTAGCGAAGCTGTTTTTTGAGCCGATTTCGAACGCATCGACTTTTTCCGGATTGAAGGTCTGGGTAAAATTCACGTTAGCCGGAAGCGCGGGATTGATGCCGCCGGATTTGTACCCGCGTGAGTATGAGACATATAAAAGATTATCACGTGTGATTTTGTAATCCAGGACCGCTCTCCCTGTTAGTCGGGAGAATGCGACGCTTCGCACTGAGTATTTCTGAATACCCGGTGTCGTCGTGTCGTAATCGGCCGCCGCATAATTCGGCCCATCTTCGATCGATGTCGTTCCGATCGGCGTCAGCACGCTTAGCAGAAGATTTCGCTGGTTGATGCTCTTGGCATCGTGATTGTATCTAAGGCCAAGCGTAAGCTTCAGTTTATCGTTGATCGCAACATAACCCTCGCCAAAGATACCATACGATTTGAGGTGAAATTCATCCGAATCATTGCGGAAAAATGGTGTGGCCAAGAACGCGTTACCGTTTATTTCCGGAATAGCTTGTGAACTGGCCCCGCCCAAGATTCCCGACGCGTAATCGAGACCAAATGCATTGATGAATGTATCGTTTTGCGTGATCTTGTGGTCGACGTATATTCCGCCAAATAAGAAATTAAATGGCCCATCAAACGAACTGTCGATATGCGCTTCTGCCGAATATTGACGATTGGCCTGCCGCGCTCGATCAAAATCGATACTTTGTGGGAAGCAGCCGATGCCGTGACCACCATAAATACCGACATTATTGGAGTCCGCTGCTGATTGGCACAGCCCACCATTCGGGCCGTTAGGTATCAACGTGGTGCGAACCCCATTTAGAAAGGCTGCGCGACCGCCTGGACGTCCAAGCGCGTCAAGTGCAATCAGCCCGGAATTGTTAATCAACGAGTTCTCGACGGCGAGGTTATAATCGGTCTGTGCGTCTACGCTGTTCCTCGTATATCCACCCGTGAAGTTCAGCTTTATCTTACCGAAGTTGTGATAGAATTTAGCCGTGTACTGCTCTTCATCGGCAAAATAGGTAGGAGTAAAATCGACATTGACGGTGCGATTGTCGGTTGGGTTGATGACGCCGACATAAGAATCCGGACCATAGATGCTCAGAAGCCCAAACGGTGCAAGGGACGTGCTTCGAAGACCCAGAAACTCGCGTGAAGTGAATATCGAGGCGAGAGACGCATTACCGTTGCTGGTTTCGTTAGGCAGCGTGTCGGGCAAGCAGCCGAGAACCCCGGTGGGGTCGATTGTGCAACATGAAGTATGGAAATTGCTGCGGGGCGTGATCACCCATTCCGGCATTCCCACTTGATGTAGGCCTTGCTGTCGCTGACCCATGTTTCGTCAATCTCGACGAGAACAGCGGAGACGAGGCGCAGGAGCGCCTGGTCGTTGGGGAAGACCCTGACCTTGACGGTGCGTCGCTTGAGCTCTTGCTGGACGGCGCGCTCGATCAGGTTCGAAGTACGCAAGCGTCGGCGATGATGCTCGGGCAGCGTAAACACAGCCAAACCTTCGGGAACGGCGTTTTCCAGCCATGTCGCGAGACTGGGGGCAGTGTCACGGTAGCCGGCAACGAGCTCATCGAGCGCGACCTGGGCCTTGGAGAGCGTGGCAGCATTCCAGACACTGCGCAGCTCGGTACCGATGCGCTCGCGGATGACAGTGTTGGGAGCGTGGTGGATGGCGTTTGCGGCCAGGTGGAATTGGCAGCGCTGCCAGGTAGCGGCGCCGAGCACGGCGCGGCGGGCGGCACGCAAGCCGGCATGATCGTCGGAGACGATAAACTCGACGCCGCGCATGCCGCGTGCGACCAGGTCGTCAAGAAAGCCACGCCAGTGGACCTCGGCTTCCGACAGGGCGACGCTAACGCCCAGCACCCGGCGCCGCTCGTCGGGGCCGATGCCGATCGCCGAGAGGACGGCAGCATCGCGTACGACGCCGCCTGCACGCATCTTCTCGTACCGGGCGTCAAGGATCAGGTAGCGGATCTCACCGAGCGGGCGGTTGCGCCATGCCTCCAGCTCCTCATCGAGCAGGGCTGCGGCGCGGCTGACCTGGGATGAAGACAGGTTCTCGATGCCGAATTCGCGCAGCACCGCCTCGGCCTGGCGGGTCGAGACGCCCTTTACGTACATCTCGGCCACCGCCAGCATCACCGCGCGTACCGAGCGACAGCCGCGCTCCAGTGACTGCGGAAAGAACGGCTCAGCGCCATGGCCGGCGGTCTTGGGCACCGCCACGTTCACCGTACCTGCCGGCGTGTCGATCCGCTTTGACTTGTAGCCATTGGCATAGCCCCGCCGGTCGGTCGTGCGCTCGTAGTGTCCTGCGCCCAGGAAGCGCTCGCGCTCGATCCGCATCGCCATCTCGAACGTCCGCGCGAACACCGCGGCGATGCCCTCGGGGCCGTGTTCAATCAGCTGTTCCAGTACTGCATCGATCGCCGTATCATGCTTGCTGTCCATTCGTTCTCTCCACAGGTGTGTTGCAACTCCATGGAATGCCGAAGATGGGCAGTTGGTGCCGGGGCATGCTCCGGCACCAACTTACAAATCCCGACCCGATCGAATTTCCAGACCTCGCGTTACACAACCGTGGGGTCGCGATGGCACAGCTGTTTTTGAATGCGCGACCGGTTGTCCTTTTCTCGAAAATAATAGCCGATTAGGTCAAGCCTGGTGTCGCTGTCTGGTTCCCAGGAAAGTGTTCCGCGCACCGAATAAAGATCGCGATCGTCGATGTGGCTGTCGTCGTACAAGTTCTTTGTAAAGCCGCCGCGCTTCAGATAGGTGCCTGCGACGCGGATGCCGATCGTGTCGGTAATCGGTAGATTGAACATCCCTTTGACGCGCTTTGAATTGTAATTGCCGTACTCGAACTCACCAGCTGCGTGGGTTCCGGACAGGTCCGGTTTGGCTGTGATGAAATTGACCACGCCAGAGGTCGCATTGCGACCGAACAACGTACCTTGCGGCCCACGCAGAACCTCGATGCGCTCGAGATCGAAGAATTCGCTTTCAAAAAGTCGTGTCGTAACCAACGGCATGTCGTTGACGTGGATTGCGGTCGCGGCGTCGCATGTCGGACCGGTGCAAAGGTCGCCGACGCCCCGGATCGTGAAGCTCGACGAGCTGAAATTCGTTTTGGTGAAGGTGACGTTGGGCAGTGTTTGTTGAAGCGCGGTAGGGTTGACGATCTGCTGCCGTTCGATGTTCTCAGCGGTAAACGCAGATACCGCGATCGGCACGTCCTGTAGACGCTGCGACTGGCGCTGCGCAGTGACGACGATGTCGTCCGTCGCACCTTGAACCTGCGGGACGTTTGCGTTGGTCCCGGTCGCTTTCTGATCCGGGCCTTTAGTTGGCTCAGCGTTCTGAACTGACGTGGTCGTTGCAGCCTGCGCCGCTGCCGGTTCGGTCGCCAGCAAGGTAAGCGCGGTCGCGGCGAGCAATTGAGATTTTTTCATAGTATTCCTCTCCCTATTCACGCCAGGCTTTGCCCGTGCGTTGTTGTTTTTCGCCCGATCATCCCGGCGTCGCTTGGTCATCGACCGAAGTTCTGTGCGCTGCATCGTCTGGGGCAGGAATTGTGACGAGTGCGACCGGGGGCGGGGCATTGAGCGATAGGAATGCCACTGCCGCAGCGACCATGCCGCCGAGCGAAATTAGCAAGGCGATCCCGTAACTTCCGGTTGCATCATGCAGGCGACCGAATCCGATGATGCCGGTTGCGGTGCCGATAAGCGCTAACATCAGCAGCGTGCCATAAATTTCCCCGTAGGATCGAAGGCCGAACAAACGGCCGGTGAAGAACGGGAGGAGGTCGTGCTCCGCACCGTTCATGATCCCCGCGACGAACACCGCGATCATCAGGATCGCGAAGCCCGGCTCGGACAATTGCAGGAGTGCAAAGCCTATCCCTGAGAATAGGGCAGCACCGGCCGCGACCGTTTGCGGTCTGAAACGATCGACCAGCAATCCAATAACGACGCGGCCGGCAACTTGCGACGATCCGTAACTGGCAAGCAGCAATGCCGCCTGTGTCGCAGACAAGCCGTGATCGATTCCGAATGGTACGAGTTGCGAGACCAGGCCTACGGTCCCCATGTTGATGAGCATGACCCCGACAGCCAATCGCCAGAATGTGCCGGTCCGCCTAGCCTGCCGACCAGTGTAGTTGGTGTCCGATTGTGAACCGTTCGAACGATCAAGCTGCACGAGGCGAAGCGAAGGCGCGCGGCGGATCGACAATAGTACGAGCGGCAATGCGACAAGTGAGGTCAGAACACCAAGTGCCAGAAATCCGCCGCGCCACCCCGCGCTGGCGATGATGAGGCTAAGGACAGGCGGGACGCAAATGGTAGTCACCGATTGACCCGACGTCGCTATGCCAAGCGCCGTGCCGCGATACCTGGTGAATGCCGACGAGATCAGCTTCCCATAAACCAACGCGCTGGTGCCGGGCACCGCGAGCACCAAGCACAGTACAAGGCCTTGGAACTGCCACAGCGACCCGGAAATGCGCGAAAGTCCGACATATGCGATGCCGAGAAGCAGCATAGCGGCGACGATCACCGATCGCACACCGATGCGGTCGGTCAGACGCCCGACAAAAGGCGCGACCAACCCGCCCACCAGGCCCAATCCTCCCGCGGTCGCGATGTCGCCGCGGCTCCAGTGCAAATCGGCCATCATGCCGGGCGTGAATAGGCTCGACAGATTCTGGTACAGGCCCGAGCCGGTGCCGATGCCAATCATCCCGCCGACGACGAGCGGCCATCCCCGCCGCCATTCTCCGTGACCGGCAGTATGCGCCTGATCCTCAAGCCGCATGGAAGCACTCCACGACGCGCTGTGACAACCGCGATGGCTGCAACGTCTCGGCATCGACGCAGCACCAACTCGAATGAACTTCGGCCAGCACCTCTTCGCCGCGCCGAATGACGGTGTCGTAGAAAGCGCGAACGCCGTGAAACCTAGTCAGCAGCGTTATCGCGAACACGTTGTCGTGTGCGAACGCGGGCTTGCAATAGGTGATCTCGTGCTTGAGAGCGACCCAAAGGTGCGAGGCGACGGCGTCCGCAGGTGCTAACGACCGCCAATGGCCTGTCACCGCCGCCTGAACCCATTTAAGATAGGAGGCGTTATTGACGTGTCCCATGAAGTCGATGTCGTCGCTGACGACCTTGATGGGGTGTAAATGAGGGACAGGGCCGACCGGCAGCGTCATGTCGACGAACCTTCCAAACGTAGCAGCAGGGACGCCAGTTCGGCAGGCGCCGAGATCATGGCGTCGTGTCCCGTGGCGATCTCGTGATATTGCCAGCTTGGCTGGGACGCCGCGAAGGCGGCACAGGGGTCGTTGATCGGAAAGACCGGTGCGGTGCATCTGATGTACGCAGCCGGCACACCGTTCGCGATCGGATTGCGGAGGACCACCGGCGACGTGTAGCCACCGGTCGGGTGAGGGGTCAGGCGACGGTCGACCCATGCCGCCTGTGCGGCATCATCGATCCCGAAATGCTTCGCGGGCGGCGCTGGCACCTGCGTCCCACCATCGGGTAGTCGTGCGAGCGCCGCCATGCGGGCCGAACGCTCCGCGTCCGGCATCATGTCGAACAGTGATTTGCCCGCCAGCGGCGTCACAGCGTCAAGGTATACCAGTCGCTTGAGCCGGTGCGGCATTCGGTCGGCGACGCCGCTGATTACCGTCCCGCCAAAGCTGTGCCCGATAAGAGTGACCTCGCTCAGATCCTCGCTCTCGATGAGGTTGGTAATGTCTAAAACGAAAGTGTCGATCGTCAGTGCGGCCGACATCAGATGCCGTCGCTCGCCAAGCCCCGTCAACGTCGGGGTGAATACGCTGTGACCCGCATCCCGCAGTGCCGTCGAGACGGCGCGCCAGCACCACCCGCCGTGGAACGCGCCATGAACCAGAACGAAGGTGTTACCCCGAAGAGCGAACGCGTCCTCAAACATCGACGTCAAGCAGTCGGACATATTGCTGCCCGCCGTGCATATCGCGCTCGATCGCGCCGCCTTGCGGTTGCGCTCTCGGGTAGGAGAGTTTGACGACATTGAGATCCGGCACGGCGAAGCGTTTGATCTGGGCGGATTCTACCCCGAACAGGTCGCCCATCGCTGCCACGCCGATCGCAGGCGCATCCGCGTAGCGCGCGTACGCGTCGGCATCTGCGAAAAACACATCGACCGTGATCCAATAAGGACCGGCATTCTTCGACCGGACATGCCGGCACACGTTGCGCAGCTTAGGCATCGGTCGGCGCTCCCAAATCAGCGTACTCGGTGCGGACGAGCGCAAGTGGATCTTCGACCGCGACGACATGGTTGAGGCGGAACTCGAAAACCTGCCCGCGCTCGATCTCGGACGGGGAAAAGGGAAAGGCATAGCTTGGCAGCTCGGCGTTCATCTCGAGCGGCATATGGAAGAAATACGGGTTGCAGGTCTTGGCGATCTGCGTTGCGATCTCCTGCGTCGCCGCAGTCGCGACAAACAGCAGTCCGATCTCGCGCGGTGCGACGGCATCGGTGACCGCCTCTGCCGAGACAGCATTCCACCCATAGGGACGTAGCGATATGTCGAATTTGCCCGCCCGGTCTCCCATCGCCGCGACGACACGCCCGGTCAGGATATGGTGCATCTGCGCAACGAAGCGATCTACCTCGGCCAGCACTCCGGGATCCTTGATCCCGACCAGCATGATCGTCTGGAACGACGCTCCCGCCGCTCCCTCAAGTTTCATAGTGTACGGGCGAGGTTCGAAGACCGATCCCGACACCACAACGACGCGGCCATCGACATCAGCGTATCGTGCGTTGCTTACGTCAAGGATCCCACCTGGTTCGACAAGCCGGAAGGGATCACTGTTTTCATAGAGCATGTGCGCTGACACCGTCTCGATCGAGCAGGCATTGTCCGCGCTCAGTGGTTCGATTTCGAATGCGTCATGACCGACGCGGATCAGCACGCCCCCGTCGCGCGGGTTCACCGTCGCCTGCCCGCCGCACTCAGCAATCTTGCCCGAATGCCAAGCAGGCCCAAGCCCAGCGCCTCGCATGATCGGCACCGCAGCGATGACGGCGGTGTCGGTCGTACGCCCACCAAGGACGATGTCGGCGCCCGCCGCGAGCGCGGCAATATAGGGTTCTGGCCCCATCAGCGCGACGATCCGGTCGCAGGCGGCGAAACGGCTGGGGTCGCTGTCTTTCAGCGGCGCCAGCGGCGTGATCCGCCCGTCCCTTGCCATCGCTTCCATCATCACCGGCTGCTGTTCAGAATAGAGCAGCGCGATACGGGGCCGGACTCCCAGCTCGCGCGCGATCTCCAATGCGATATCGCGCGTCCAGTCGAGCGCCGCGTCGCAGCCGGATGTCCCACATGAACCGATCAGCAGCGGCAAACCGCTTTTTGCCTGCGCCTTCATCAGTACGGCAAGGTCGGTCTTGATCGCGTCGCGCGCGTATTTGGACTTGCCGGTCGCGAGATACGCTGGGCCGCTGTCGGTCGAACCGGCATCGCAGGCGATGGCATGTGCGCCGAGCGCGATGCCGGCCGCCACGTCCTGCGGACGGACGCCAGTGCCGAGCGCCCCAACGGGGACCAGTACGTTGATCGTGTGGGTGAGCCGCTCGAACATCAGCGGGTTTGCCCGGCAGCAAGCGTGATCGCGAACGGCGCTAGAATGTCGCGGATCGGTATTTCGCTATCGAGCCTCTGGAGCGAATCGAACGCCGCTCGTGTCTGCTCTGGTGACAGCACGCTCACGGCGCAGTCAGAAAACTTACGCCACATCTCTACGTCCGACATCGGATCGCGCGGTCCACGGCCCATCGCGCTCGCGGCTTCCCCCGTGAGTACCCGTCCGTCGTCCAGATCTACTTTGACGTGGGCGGCGAACTCGTTGCCGTCTTCTTTGTCGGGAAACGCGTCGATTGAAGTCACGGCCAACAATCTGCGGATCGCGGGTTGGCGATATGCATCGCCTTCGAAATCTGCGAGCCCGACGTGACGGTCGATGAGCGCGCGGGCGGTGACATACTGCAGGCTGAATTTGGCGCCGAGCGGCGACTGTGGATCTGGGTTGTCGGTGTGGGGCAGGCGCATACGGTGCATACGGATATGCAAGGCCGTGACCTGCGCCGGGTCGATCGCCTCCGCCTCGGCCAGAGCAATCATTGCCAAGATCGCGGGATGCGTGCTGCCGCAACACGGGAATTGCTTCAGTCCCGTCTCGGGCTGCTCGACTTCGAGGGTGTCGCGCTCGGCGAGCATCCGCTCGGGATGTACTTGGTCGAGACCATCATAAGCCTGCAGGAAGCCCTGCTTATGCTCCAACGCGCCTGGGTTGGCGGTGAAACCTTCGCTCGCGAGTAACGCCGCCATCAGCCCGTCATGCGCCGCTTGGCCGACGTGGAGCGGCTTCACCATCGTACCGAAATTCGCTTTTATCCCCGATGCGCTTGACGCGGCGATCGCGATCGCGATCGCGGTCTTCTCCACGTCGAGCTTCAGGAGGCGGGCCGCCGCAGCCGCGGCACCGAACACGCCGAGCGTTGAGGTCGGGTGCCAGCCCTTTTCATAATGGTGTGGGTGAACGACGCGACCGATCCGGCACTCAGCCTCGTAACCGATGATGAACGCCTCCAGCACCTGTGCGCCGGTGCTCCCCAATTGCTCACCTAAAGCGACGACCACCGGCACCACCGGCACCGACGGATGTCCGCCCATGCTACGCGCCATGTCGTCGTAATCCACCGCGTGTGCTGCGGTGCCGTTGATCAGCACCGCATCAAGAACGCGCGTCCTGAGCGACGTGCCGAGTATCATCGCGTCACCGTTGGCGCCCTCGCCGCCAAGAACACGGCGGGCAATCAGGGTTGCTTTCTCTGCGGCACCCGCAAGCGTGATGCCGATCGTATCGACCACCGCCATCGCCGCAAATCGGCGTGCGTCGTTCGAGGCGCGCGACAGGTTGATCGTCGCGAGGTGTTCGGCGAGGGTGGTCGCCAACGAAGGGGGTGTCATCAGCACAGATCTCAATCCTTGGCCGCAACCGTTGCAAAGCTGTGCTCGCCGGTGCGTGACGGGAACCCGCCGCGGACTGCGCCGCCCCGCTGGTCCTGGTAAATAGGACTCATGGCCGGGCTGAGATCACGGCTGTTCGGGACCGACAACCACATCCGCAGCAGGTGGCGCTTGCGGTCGGGCTCGTCGAAATCCTCGAACTCGGTGCGCGAATGATAGGTCACGTGATTGTTAAGTAGCTGAATGTCGCCGGGCTCGAACATCATGCTGAAGTGGAATCTGGGCTGCTGCGCTAGGCTGTTCACCAGATGCATCGCTTCCAGCTGCTTGGGACTCAGCTCACCCAACTCGGGGTGATCCTGGTGCGCGGAGAAGATGTGCGTCTTGATGTCTCGGGCCGAGAACTTACCCGCGTGATCGCTGTAAATCGGTTGCTGGTAATATGGTTGCTGGCCCGGCGCTTCCTGGCCTTTCCAGCTCCAGTAGAAGGGCTGGTATAGCACTTCGAGAAGGTCGGGACGGGTACGCGCGATCTCGTTGCGGATGGCGACCGAACTGCAGATCAAGCTGAGCCCGCCGCTCCTGGCTGCGCGGAGCACCATCAGCGCGACGACATCCGCAGTGTCGGTGTGGAAACCGAGCGCCTGCTTCGACATATAGCCGCGCCCGGTCGTGCTGTTCACGTCGGCACCGAAATTCTTCACGTCGCCAAGGAGGTCGCCGGTGCTGCTCTGCGACACGGCCGTACCCACGTAGAGGCCAAAACCCCAGAAGATGCGACGCAGTTGCTCCTTGTCGTAGTTGAGTGCGGGGAAACCACGCAGCACGACAAGCCCGCGGCCATTTTCGAGCCGGTCGAGAATTGCGGGTGCGATCCGGTCGATTGAGGAAAGCGGAAAGTTTTCCTTGGTCAGATCGGAAAGTTCGAGACCGGCTGCGACGCTCTGTCGCATTGCGTGATCGATGTCATCAATCTGCTCAGGCGTAAGCTCGATAATCCACTCGGCCGGATCCGCGAGGTCAGCGGCCATCCACGCAGCGGGAATGTCGTAAGTCATCGTCATGGTACGCCCTCTCGACGAGCGCCCGATTTCTTTGCATCGGTCGCGGGTTGAGAGTGCAATGCTTGCCAATCAAATATGCGTCAATCTTGATGCATAACGTCAACATTCAATGCCTGCCATTACTCCATGGGCAATATACCGCTGTAAGCCGCCCCAAATCGAACTACGGAGGCATGTTCACGCTGTTCGCCCGCATGCGCGACCCAACCGACCAGCCGCCCCGCGAGGGCCAAAACGCCGTCACTGTGTGGAAATCCAATTTCCCGTTCGACAAAGATGCACGGCAAGATGACGTCAGGCTCTGCGCCTGCCACATCCCGCGCGGCCTCCAGCGCGCGGAACAAGCGGCTGACATGTTGTTCCTGCCCAAAGCGCTCGCGCAACGCGGCGAGAAGTGATGCCGCGCGAACATCGACCGTGCGGTACACGCCGCCATCGAATCCGGGCAGCGGATCGCCGGCGCGTACGCGCTGAAGTATTGGGAGCGTAGGATCTGGCGCCGCGACAATTTCCTCGATCAGCCGACGCACTGCATATGTGCGCCCCGCCAGGATGCGACGGCCCCTCGTCGTGTTCAGTCCAACCGCAACCGCTTGATAGGGTGTGACCCCAACATTTGCCGCTGCCCGGACCGCGTACGTTGCGGGCGCCAATTCATGATCGGCAACCAATACGAGCAAGCGGCGCACGATGTCGGCATAATCAGCCGGCGCCTTCATGCGGTCGACGATATACTGATGGATTGGCTCTGATGACGAGCTTCGGTCGCCGACGAGTACGGCCGCGAACCTGCGAATAATGTCGGCGCCCGATCGGGCATGGCCCAGCCGGTCGAGATCATGGCTGCGAGCGTTCTCGGCTTGGAACATAGGCAGCAGGCTGATGAAGCGGTCAATCGTATCTAGCCGAGCAAGTCGATCGTGCAGCGCTGGAATGGCTAAGGCGAACGGAGGCGCTTCATCGGCGAAAACGTCGACGTACTCTACTTGCCAGAGATGCGCAGCGACTTCTTCAATTGAACAGGTCTGAGACATCGCAAGAGCCGAGCGGCCACGGTAGAACGGACCTTCCTTTGTCAGCAGGGTAATTGCGGTCGAAGGCACGAGATTGGCGTCGGCAGCCGGACTCGCGGTTTCCCGGCCTCGCTTCGCCAGCCGATCAATGTCCTCGTGCCAATACAGGCTCGCTTTTGATCCAGTGGCCGTCTGAGTCCGGATGCGCTTTCGCGAAACATAGGCGTAGAGGCTGTTGACGCTGATACCCAGCGCAGCAGCGGCCTCCTCAGCGGTGTAGTAAAGTGAGTTCACTGTTTCGCGTTAACCCCTGCCCGCCCGTAGGGCTATTTAAGATTGCTTGCTATAGCATGTTCGCATCGCGGCTGATGTGATCCCCGCCTTTTATCCAGCGGCAACCAGAGACCGGCCAGTGTTTGAGGGTCCCCCGGTTTCTCATCCAGTTCGAGGGTAAATATCCGACGTTCATTCGGTTGCTTTGGCAGCCGCGGCAGCACATATTCGATCGGCGTCAGCCAGCCCAGCGATGTGTGAGGACGGCTCTTGTTATAATTCCGGCTCAGGCGTCGATCTTGGGTAATTACCCACCCCCCAATCTGACGGATTTTTAGGCGCCCAGGGTTGCTGCGATCGTACCGAAGATGTCGGCACCGGGCGTGAGACGTGCGGTGGCGACGACGGTCCTGACATCGGCTTCGCCTTGGGCGGCCCACATGGCGCGGTATCCGTTGGTGACCTTGCGCTGGATGACAGCGGGGCGAAGGTCGCGCTCGCACGCGTTGTTGGTCGGCTCGACCTGACCGGGCCAATAGGCAAAGGTCAGGAGCTGCTCTCTGGCGCGAGCAAACTTGTTCTGGAGCTTTCGCGTCAGATCGCACGCCGTCGCCGTATTGAGGATATCGCCGATGGTTCGCTCCAGAGCACGTCGCCTGGCGGCAATCGTGGATGGTGCGAGATGGCGGATGTTCCTGGCCAGCCTGAACGCCTTACCAAGCCATAGTTTGAGGCGCATCGGCAAGAAGTCCTCACTGTTCTGGAGCGCGTAGGCGACATCGCGCGCAAGATGGGCGAGGCAGGCCTGGTGTGCATCGGCATGACCTTGCTGGGCTGCATAGCGGTCAGAGCACCAGACGTCCGGGCGATGCCCGTCCATCATGGTGCGTACCACGATCGCGCCGCGGGTCGGGGCCGCTGTGTGAACGACGGCACGGTCGCACCGAAAAACCCAGTGGTATGAGTTGCTGCCTTCGATACGCACCCCGGTCTCATCCGAGCTGACGACGCTTGCCTGACGCAAGCTCGACACCGCGTCCTCGCGTCCGCCCACGAAGTGCTCCTGTGCACGGCGGAGCATGTTCATCAGGCCGCCCTGACTGATCGTCAGGCCGAACAGGTCGGCAAACGCCCCCTGAAGTCGTTCGTAGGACAGCGCCTGAAAGGTCTTCAGATAGGTCGCGATCGCATGGATCCGTGCGCCGAACGGCGTTCCTTTTGCTGCCTCGGGCAACGCTGCCGCAACGCGCATCCCGCACGATGGGCAACGGACCGCCAACCGCCTGTGGCGCTCTACGATCGGCTTGATTGGCGGGAGTTCGAGCGTATCGTACTCGCTCACCGTCTCGGCAGCCAGATCGGCTGGCAGTGCGGCGCAACAGCCCGTGCAGGTGTCCGGACGATGATCGATCGCGCGATCGAATGCCTCGCTCAGTATCCGGCTATGCCCCTCGTGCCCTGGCTTTCCACCGCCGGGCCGCGATGCCGCGCGCCGCTCCTTGCGGTCGGTTGAGGGCGGCTTCGACGATGTCCGCGACGTCTTGTCTGGACGCTGCAGACGCAGCACCAGCTCGATCAGTTCTTCGCGGCTCAGGCGCTCAAGATCCGGACGACCCATACACCCTTTGAATCAGCGATCGCGCTAATCCGCAAGGGGGGTGGGTAATTACGATCTTGGCCCGGATCGCATGTAGTGTAACCTAAGCCTTGAACTCGCCCGTGTACCTCGTCCGCGTCGTCTTCATTGCCGTCCATCGCTCACGTCCGGGATAGCTTAGCCTCCTGTCCAAATTCTCGGCACCACCTCAGTGATCGCCTAGAGCGTCGAACGTGAAACCTGAATCGTAGGATTCACATCGGCATCGATCTGTGATTCACTGGTACCGGAGGTGTGTCATGGGCAAACCGCATTCTGGTGATCTTCGGGTTCGAGTGTACGATGAGATAGCGGGGGGCGGTTCCCGGCGGGCTGCAGCGCGGCGGTTTGGTGTCAGTGCGAGTACCGGTGTACGTCTTGCGAAACGGATGGCGGAGACGGGATCGCTGGCACCTGCCCGGCAGGGACGACCACCTGGGCAAGGCAAGCTGGCCGCTCACCGGGATATCCTGATCCGCTGGGTTGATAGGCAAGGTGATATCACCATGCCGGAGTTGGCAGCACGGCTGGCAGCGGAACGCGACGTGGTTGTCCATCCCGCCTCAGTGTCGCGGTTTCTACGGACGTTGGGGTACACCTTCAAAAAAAACACTGCTGGCCACCGAAGCCGTACGCCAGGACGTAGCTGAGGCACGTCGGACGTGGCGTAGCGCGCGTCAGCCCCGGATGCGCCAGGAGCCGCACCGCCTGATATTCGTCGATGAAACCGGCACTACGACGAAAATGGCGCGACTGCGTGGACGCGCGCGGCGTGGAGAGCGCTACAAGGCGCGTGCACCCTTTGGCCATTGGGGAACCCAGACGTTCGTCGCCGCCCTGCGCTGCGACGGCCTGACCGCGCCCTGGATCATCGACCGCCCGATGAACCGTCAGATTTTCGAGACCTGGGTCGAAACCCAGCTCGCGCCCACGCTTCAGCCGGGCGACGTCGTGATCCTCGATAACCTGTCCAGCCACAAGAGCGAGAAGGCCAAGGCGATCCTTGAGGCGCGCGGCGCGTGGTTCCTGTTCCTTCCAGCCTACTCGCCCGACCTCAATCCGATCGAGATGGCCTTTGCCAAACTCAAGGCCCATCTCCGCCGGATCGGGGCCAGAACCATCGAGGCTGTGGAAGGCGGTCGGCAGCATCTGCGACCTCTATTCCGACGATGAATGTTGGAATTACTTCAAAGCGGCAGGGTATGTACCAGATTAAACGCTCGATGCTCTAGGTGTTTAGTCTCGGCATCTGCTGGATTGGGTTGACGATGAATTGCTCCGGCTCTGAAGTCCAGATTTTGGCGATGTAGTCGTAGGGTATGAGGCCGCTGAGCTTCTTGAGGCAGCGGTTGTTGGGGAGGTCAAGCAATCTCAGGACAGACGCGAAATCCGGCGTATTGCCTGCGGGGGGTGGCCATAGCGGGCCACGAACGCTCGCCTCATGCGCTCCGGGTCGTTGAAGCCGACGGCCCGTGCGATCACCTCCACCGGCTCCGACCCGTCCTGAAGGCGAAGGTACGCTGCTTCGACGCGTAAGCGTTCGATCGCTTTGGCGGGCGTCTCCCCGGTCTCCATCCGGAAAGTGCGGCAAAATTGACGCGGGCTGAGCCTCGCGGCCGCGGCCAACCGCTCGATCGGCAGCGGCTCTGAAAGGTGCTCGCGCGCAAAGGCGAGCGCCACTCGCATCCGGTCGGACTCGGGTTCCATCTGCGACAAAGCGGAGAATTGCGCCTGGCCACCGGGACGCCGGTGATAGACGACCAGCTCGCGGGATACCTGGCGCGCCAGTTCGACGCCGTGGTCGGCCTCAATCAGCGCCAGCGCCAGGTCGATGCCAGCGGTAATGCCCGCCGACGTCCATACCGGGCCATCGGCTACGTAGATACGGTCAGCCTCGACCGACACGGCCGGGAAGCTTTCCTGCAGTTCCCGTGCACGCGACCAGTGCGTCGTGGCCCACCTGCCGTCCAATAATCCCGCCCCAGCAAGCAAGAAAGCGCCCGTGCATACACTGGCGATCCTCGTAGAGCGGGCAGCCACCCGCTTCACGGTTGCGACCTCATCCTGACGCCGCACGGCGTTGATCGCGCCCCCGACCACTAGCAGAGTGTCGAGTGCGTCGTCATCTGCCCGAGTCGTCTCGACACGCAATCCCGCACCGCTCGTCATCTGCCCGCCCGCCCGCGACAGGGCGCGCCACCTATAAAGCTGCCGCCCCGACGCCGCATTTGCGGCGTTGAAGGCGTCCAGTGGCCCCGCCAGATCGAGCAGCTGATGATGGGGAGGGACATAGAAGCCGATGCAGTGCGTCATGACCTTTTTTAAGGGCTCATTGTCCTTTGCGCCAGACTCGATTTCGCTATGGTCGGATGAGCCACTCCCCCGCTTTTAAGGACAAGGCCGATGCTGCCGACCAATGCGACCTTGCTCGTGATCGACGTTCAACAGGGCTTTCTCGATGCGTCCTGGGGACCACGCAACAATCCGGACGCAGAAGCGAACATCGGCCGGTTGATCGCTGCTTGGCGACGGGACGGTCGATGTGTCCGCCATATCCATCACTCCTCTCGTTCTGCTGCGGGCACCTTCTTCCATGGCACGGCAGGATATGATCCCAAGCCCGAGGCAGCGCCCGCGTCTTGCGAGCCGATCTATGTGAAAGCGACCAACAACGGCTTTATCGGAACGACCCTGGAACAGGATCTGCGCGACGCGGGCGTGGACACGCTGGTTGTGGTTGGCCTGACCACGAACCATTGCGTCTCAACCACGGTCCGGATGGCAGGCAATCTCGGCTTCACCGTCTATTTGGTCGACGACGCGACTGCGACATTCGATCGCGTGGGCCTGGACGGCGGGATGCGACCCGCCGGGCAGGTCCACGCCGCAGCGCTGAGTGATCTTTCAGAGGAATTCGCTACGATTATCAGCACCGACGACGCGCTGCGCGCATTGGAAACCCGCGGGCCGCTGGTAACCGCTCAGTAGGGTTTGGTCGTCGCTTAGACCCATGCCAATCGGCCTCTCCCTGGCCTTTGTACTCGATCCCGATGCCTATGCCGCGCCCCTTGCCTGAACCCTGCGACCTTTGAGGAACGTTATGGCGCTGAATACCTGGATAGTGTTCGTCTGCACCGTAGCCTTGCTTAGCGGCACGCCTGGTCCAAACATGCTTCACGTCATGACGCGCAGTATCGCATTCGGCGTGTGGCGTTCGATTGCGACGATGGCGGGCTGTCTGACGGCGCTCGTTCTCGTGCTGTCCGCGTCGGCGGCCGGCATGGGAGCCGTACTGGTGGCGTCGCCCGAGCTATTCGCGATCCTACGCTATCTGGGTGCCACCTATCTACTCTATCTCGGCGTGAAGGCATGGCGGGCACCGGTCGAGGGCAAGGGTCCGGATCATGGCGCGGTGGCTTTCGGCTCGGCGCTGCGCCTCTATCGCAACGGTCTCGTGGTCGGATTGAGCAATCCCAAGCTGCTGTTGTTCGCCGCTGCCTTCCTGCCGCAGTTCGTCGACCAGCGGGGCGATGCGGCTAGCCAGTTCACCATCCTCATTGCGACGTTCGCGGTTATCGAGACGAGCTGGATGACTTGCTATTCGTTCGGGGGCCGGTCGATCGCGCTGTTCCTGACGAAGCCGGCACGGCAGCGTTTCTTCAATCGCGTGACAGGGAGCATGTTCACTGGGTTCGGGGTCGTTCTCGCATTCACCAAGGCGTAACGATTTCTGACAACGCTGCGATCTGACAATCTATGAGGCGGTGAGAGAAGGCTCCAAAACGTACGCTCTCATGACTGCCATCTGAGACGCTGGCCAAGTTTACTCCTCCGCTGACGCCAACGCCAGCGACTGTTTGAACCTTGGCGGGTGTGCCGCGGACTCCTGATCGACGACGATTGATCAAGCTCTCATCCGCGGATTGGTCACCGCACTACCCGTATCCGTCGCTGGGCCTATCCTCCGTCTAAGTTCGGGCGTCGGACGAACCTGCCCCACCGTACACCGTGGATTGCCCATCACAGTCGGGTGCCCGCGGCACGCCGGCCAAGGCTATACAGCTGATGCGCTGGCGCCTCCTCTTGTTGTCGCCACTGGCAAATCAGTTGGCCTTCGCAGGCGCCATCCGGCGTGCGATATCCCAGGCATAGCCGACCAGTTCGCGCGCGATCGCGGTCGTTACCTTGGGCTGCGGCTTGCCGGTTGCCGACAATCGACGGAAACGCTGACATAGTCGCACCTGCGCTTTCCAGCCGATAGCTTGAACCTCCTCCGGCAGATCGGCGACGCGTTCCCGGTAACGCCGTTCCTCACGCGCCGGCAGCCGATAGGACCAGCTCGCTTCCACGAGCGTGGTGCGTGCCTGCGCGTTCCCCGCTCGGGTGATGCGGCCGCGATGGGTGCGCGCGCCACTGGAGTGCTCGGACGGGACAAGGCCGACATACGCCATCAGCTGCTTGGGATTATCAAAACGAGTGAGGTCGCCGATTTCGGCCACCAGCGTGGCAGCGCTGACCAGCTTGATGCCACGCAGGGCTTGAAGTCCGCGCACCAGCGGGGCGAAATGCCATGTCGCCACCGCCTCGCCAAGCGCTGACTCGAGACGGATGACACGGGCCTGAGCCTCTAAAACCCGCTTCTGAAGCTCCTCAAACGCCAGCTGCTGATGCGGATAATCAAAGCGCTGTTCGGATAGCCATCGCCAATACATCTTCGTCCATGCAGACCGTCCTCCGAAACGACGATCGTGTCGAAGGAGGAAGCTGCGGACAGTCTGTTTGGCTGCGGTCGCATCGTCCTGCGCACTACGCCGGGCGCGGATCAGGTCACGCACCGCCTCATGTGCCTCATCCGGTACCCAGATCGCCGTCAGTTCCCCCGCCCGCAACAGGCGTGCTAACGTCATCGCATCTCGCCGATCCGTCTTTACGTGGTCGCCCGGCCGCCTCGGCATCATCGACGGCGCGATCACGATGCACGGCTGCCCCAGCTTGATCAGCAAACGTTGTAACCCGTAGCCGCAAGGACCAGCCTCGTAGCAGAAGCTCAGCGTCGCGCCTGGTGTTGCCAGTCGTTTGACCAGTTTCCTGATCTCATCGTCATCGTTGGCTACGGTGCCCACGAAGCGGACCTCACCCCCGCGTTCGCCCTCGGCAACCGCGACCGCGATGGTCGCCTTATGCACATCCAGCCCGATATACTTCGCCACATCCGTCATGACTCGCCTCCGTTGCTGACTACTCCATCGCCAACATCTCAGAGCCGCAAAGGCTTCCCGCAGTCATCGGGTCTAATGCTGATGACCTTCCGGATTTCAACTCGCCAATCCTGATGTAGGTGACGGTTCCGCTCGGCGGGAGGTCGATCAGCCCGCTGCGAGCCGGTCAGTTACGGCTGTCAAGAAGACGTCATACCTCCAAATGAAGAACTCGGCGAAAGTTGCCCGATAGGCAACCGCCCTTGATGTCGCGGTGGTCCGGCGCGGTGCGAGCGCGGCGTAGGAACGGTGCGCTTCGGCAGCGTGCTGCAGGCGTTGGTAGATGGCGCCTCTGAGTGGGGCGGTTGGGCATCAGGTCGGCGGCACCGCCTCACGAACTCCGAGGAGGCTCTGCACGTTGACGATGGACGCCACCAGATTTCGGTCGAACGGCACCTGCCCGTCAAGAAACAGCATTGCCAGTCCGTGCACGAGCGACCAGCACTGCAGGGAGTAGGTTTGCACGTCCGCTCCTTCGGGCGCGAACCGAGCCGCGTTGACCATCAGGTCTGCCGATCCCTTAGACTGCTGGCTAAGCGACGGGTCGAGCGTCATCACGAGCCTGAAGAGCGCGGGATTGGCGACGGCGAACTCCACGTACGCGCGACCCGTGGCGAAGAAGCCTTGCTGTCCGCCGCCAGCAGCATCCGAAGCCGCCGCTGCGGCTTCCTCGAGCTGCGTCAGGCCCACGCGGGCGAGGGCCGCCAAAAGCGACGCTTTGTCCGGAAAGTGGTGATAGACGGCCGGCGCGCTCACCCCGACGCGACGCGCGATCTCGCGCAGCGAGATTTGCTCGACAGGGTCCGCGCTGAGTATTTTAAGACCGGCGTCAAGGAGAGCTGTGCGCAGGTCTCCGTGGTGGTACGTCTTTATGGGCATTGAGGGGAGTTAGGCGAATGCGCCATTCGAGCAAAGGCGATCATCATTTTCCAATGCCATCTTGACTCCGATCGAACTATACCAATCTTAACGGTGTTAGTTTGAATGGAGGTTGTCATGGACTCGCCTACTGCCGTTATCCGACGCGGTGCTGAAATTGCCGTTGGTGCTGTCGCTGAACTCAGCCATCAGGCGCGTTCGCTAATCGGTACCGTGGCCGGGGCCGAACATCCGTTCCAGTCGGGCGTGCACGAGCCGATGCGCGACGAGCTGACGCTTACCGAGCTCAGCGTGACGGGCACAATACCTGCCACCCTGAACGGCGTGTATCTTCGCAACGGACCGAACCCGATCGACCCGCCGACCAAAGGGGGGCACTGGTTCCTCGGCGACGGGATGATCCACGGCTTGGAATTGCGGAACGGGCGGGCCATCTCCTACCGTAACAGGTTCGTGCGCTCCACTAAGGTAAGCAAGCATCTTGGGGAGGCTCCGGCGCCGGGGCCCCGGCACGGCAGCGACAACGTCAACACTAATGTCCAGTCGATCGGCGGCCGCATCTACGCGCTCTGCGAAGCCGCCGCCTTTCCCGTTGAGCTGGACCGTGAGCTAGGCCACCAGGAGCACAACCCGTTCGACGGGACGCTCAAGGGCTCGTTCACCGCCCATCCGCATCGCGACTGGTCTACCGGCGAGCATCATGCGGTCGCGTATGAGCCCAACTCGCCCGACAAGCTGCGGCACGTCGTCCTGTCAGACGATGGGAAAGTGCTGCGCGACCTCGCCATTCCCGTCGAGGATGGCCCAATGGCGCACGACTGTGCCCTGACGAAAAGGTACTTCGTCGTTCTGGACCTCTCGGTGACCTTTTCAATGGGGTCGCTGCTGTCTGGTCACAAGCTTCCGTACCGCTGGAACCCCAAGCACCAGGCTCGTGTCGGCCTGCTGCCTCGCGATGGTGGCGCGGACTCCATAATCTGGTGCGACCTCGACCCGGTGTTCGTATTCCATGTCGCCAATGCCTACGACCACCCGGACGGGCGGGTGATCCTCGACGTAGTCGCCTACGACAGAATGTTCGACACAAAGGCGGAAGGGCCCGATGCCGTCGGGCGGTTCGAGCGCTGGACGGTCGATCTCCTGACCCGCGCCGTGGACCGTCAGGTTATCGATGGCAACCCGCAGGAGTATCCGCGACCCGACGACCGGCTCTGGGGCCAGCCTTACCGCTACGCCTACGCGATCTCCCTCCCCGTAAGCACCAACAACTTCAGCGGCGGGACGGAGCTCTACAAGCACGACCTCCATACGGGTGCGCGGGAGATCCACGACTTCGGGCCGGGCCGATTTCCGGGCGAGTTCGTGTTCATTCCCGCCTCGGCTGATGCGGCGGAGGATGAGGGCTGGCTGATCGGGCTGGTGGTCGACTCGAACCAGCAGACGACAGACCTGGCCATCCTCGACGCGCGGGCGATCACGGGCGAGCCGGTGGCGACGATCCACCTTCCGCACCGGGTCCCGCCCGGGTTCCATGGCAACTGGGTGCCCGCCTGATGAATGGTGTTCCCGAACCCGGATCGGCGAGAGCCGCGACATCCGCCTTGGTGCCGCCTTGGGGGCCCGCTCGAACAACGGAGACGAAGGATGGCATACAAAGCACTACCCCGGCGACCGGCGTCATCGAGAGCACTCTCGTCCAACGACGTCCCGCTGATGTGCATCGGATTTGTGCATCATGGAAGCTCTTGGTTTGGGTCGCTTTCAGTCTGATGCGGAACTCGTGAGTTTCGCATCACGAATGGCAGGAATTGACCGATCATCATCTGACAAATCCCAGCCGGAAAAGTGGCTATTTTCCCGACGATGCTACCAGGTTAGCGAGGCAAGTAGCCTTGATCGACTATTGCTCCGCTTTCCACGTCGACGGTGAACCGTGCTTTGGTCCCACGTCGCCCGGCGTTGGTTTCAATCTCGAAGCGATCACGACCGCCAAACCAGCCGCGCCGGAACGTGCAGCGGACTGGTTCTGCAAACGACCATCCATTCGCTTCAGCTTGGGCGCGCGCAATGGCGACAGCCTCGCCCTCCGCGATCATCGGACAGCCGGCCTTGGGCCAGTGGAAACCGACACGCGCATCAGCACCCCACCTAGCACAACTGTACCTATCGCCTGTCCTTCTACCGCTACTTGGCTGACGGTCACGTAGCCATACAAAAGGGGAAAGCGCCACTGCCTCACTGCCGCCGCCAACCCGTTTACTTTGAGCTGGGCATAACCTTCCGCCAGCATTTCCTCGATGTAGCGCAGCAACGCGGAGCGGGTGTAGCCGGTCATGTTCAGCGATGCGCGAAAGCGGCGCAACCGCCCGGTCCTTGGTGAAAAGAAGCGATGTACCAATTCGTGTAGCAGCGTCAGCCGCTGCTCGCTCAAGGATTGATCGCGGGATACTTGGATGCCACCATATTCATCGGTGACGCCAAGGCTGTCCAGCGTCGCTGGTCGGGTCACGCGCAATTGGTTGCCCGCTGGCGGCGGCGGGCCGACCGGTTCCATCGGTTGATAGCGAGGCACGCCGCGGCTACGCACCGCGCGGTGCGGCTACGCACCGCGCGGGTGCCGCCACGCAGAAGTACCGCCTGCACGGTGGATATGCCGAGGATGGTCACCGCCCGCGCGAAGTGCTTACCGGCGATATCGAGTTCCCGCTCGCTTCGAGCGCGTACCGCGGTTTCCGCGAAATCCAGCATCTCGCGCGCGCCTTCGAACACTGAAAAGCCGAGCGCGACTACCCCGACCGCGAGCAGGATCACATCGACAAATTCACCGACGCCGATCAAATGCGAGCCCGCCCACGCGACTACCGATGCGCCGATAATTGCTAGCGAACGCGGTTCGAGTAGCGACGCGACGATCTGACGCGCTTCGGTGGGAAGATGCGGAAGAGAAAGGCGGATTGCCTCGCCCACCTTTTCTGTTGGTGATAATGCAGCCGTTCTATCCACGGCACTCTCCCGAGCAGTTTGGGCACACATCATGGCCGGATTATCTACAATCGTCCAGTTAACTCCGCAGATCCGGCTGCCGTCGGTTGCTAAGACCTGCTTTTGATTATTCAAATAATCATAAGTCAGACTCGACATGGACATGAGTTACGACCCTCGTCTTGATGCAAAACTTTTGATTTCTGCGTCAGGTCGACGATTATGCGGTGAGCCGGTGCTACGTCAACTTAGCGTGCATTCAGAGTTCCCAAATGCTTCTCGGGCCGCTCGCCTTCGCCGATCCAGATTGCAGTCGCACTAAAATATTCGAACGGGTTATCGAGCGTCGGCCTGAGATCTACCCGAGTGCCATTAAGCTGACGATTCAGCGGGTCTGTAATGATAGCGTTGGCACCACGTGCGCCGGCCAATGCGCGCAAATGGCGCTCAAGCACGCGCGGAAGGGTATCTCCATCGTCCTTGACCCAAACCTTATCGACCACACTGAAGTGCCCCTTTACGTCAGCCGCCGCCTTGAAGACCTGCACGTCCTGGGCTTTCACACGGACTGGCTGCGTCAACGCCACCCCCGGCGGACCAATGCGCTCAACCGCACAACTAGACAGCAAAATCGCAGAGCTAATCACGAGCATTATTTTCACGCGGGCTCTCCCCAATTCCGAAGAGAGAATGCTGATAGACCGGTACAATGACAATAGCGCTGGCCCTGCTGGACAAGGGCACTTAACGGCTGCCGTTCATCGGCGGTTTGATGCAAAACTTTTGATTTTTGCATCAGACCGGCATTCTCGGAATCGATCCTCAATCGAGACTGCGATGGTTGTCTTGATCGCCGATCTCAAACGGGAAGGTGCTGGCTGGCGTCTCACCGATCCCCTCATTTTCCGGATGACGTAGGGCGAGAATGGTGATTCTGTTTTCCCGGTTGGAATGGGGAACAGACGTTCATGAATGGCCAGGCGGCGTTTTCTTCTGATGGGGTTCATTCGTTTGTCGCTGAACTTTTTGGTGAGGATCTGCACGCGAAGCGGGTGACATCGCTTGCAAATGCGACGGTCGGCACGCTGCGTGCGTCGTCGCTGGCGGTCAGTGCCATCGGGCACGGGCTCGCGCTGGCACAGGGTGGGCTATCGCGTCACGCGATCAAGCAGGTGGACCGGTTGCTGTCGAATGACGGGATCGATGTCGATGCGCTGATGGCCGGGTGGGTTGTGTATTGCCTTGGCAGTCGCACACAGATCGTCGTCGCGATGGACTGGACCGAGTTCGATGCCGACGGTCACTCGACCTTGATGGTGTCGTTGCTCACCGAGCATGGCCGGGCGACACCGTTGTTATGGCTGACAGTGAGCAAAGCGGAGCTAAAGGAGAGGCGCAACTACTATGAATACTGGGTCGTCACCCGCCTTGCCGAACTCCTGCCGAGCGCGGTGAAGGTGCTTCTGGTCGCAGACCGCGGCTTTGGCGATACCAAGCTGTACGCGGTGCTCCGCGATGAGTTGCGCTTCGATTACGTCATCCGATTTCGCGGCAACATCAAAGTGACGGCCGCAGGCCAGAGCCGTCCGGCGAAGGAATGGGTCGGCCCCTCGGGGCGCGCCAGGCTGCTGCGCGAGGCGACCGTCACTGCGCAGGACTGCCCGGTCGGGGCTGTGTTGTGCGTGCATGCCAAGGACATGAAAGAGCCATGGTGCCTTGCCACAAGCCTGATCACGGCGTCGGCAAAGACCCTGATCGACCTCTATTCCCGACGCTGGGGCATCGAGTGCTCGTTTCGGGATGCCAAAGACTGGCGGTTCGGGATGGGAATGTCGGCAACCCGTATCTCAACGCCAGCCCGGCGCGACAGGCTGTGGTTGATCGCCGCTCTTGCTATCGTGCTGCTGACCGTGCTCGGAGCCGCAGGCGAAGCCATCGGCTACGACCGGCATCTGCGAACCAGCACGACCAAGCGACGCGTGCACTCCCTGTTCCGGCAAGGCGTGATGTACTATCAACTGATGCCCACCATGCCCGACGTACGACTACGCCCCCTCATCAGCCGGTTCGAACACCTTATCCAGAAGCAACAGATCCTCAAAAAAACCTTCGGGCTAATCTGAAATGAGGGGATTCATGAGCTTGCGTTCCCGTGATGGCTGAAGTGCGCAGCGGTCCTCTTGCCCTTCTTCGCGATCAGGGTGCGACCGCACGCCGGAGAGCTATGCTGGAATTTGGGTGACGAGGCGATCAGGCGGCGCGGGTTGATTGGCTGTCGATGACTTCGGTGCCGTCACGGAACCTGACACCGGCGACGACTTTGGGCAACTGGTTCTCGCCCTTCAGCCGACGCCATTTCCTGGATGCGGCGATGACGAGCTTGAAGACCATGAGGCGTGCCGTCTTCGGCGACAGCGCGCCCTTGGTGCGCACCGTCCTGTGGCGCACGGTCGCAAACACGCTTTCGATTGGGTTCGAGGTTCGCAGATGGTCCCAGTGCTCGGCGGGGAAGTCGAAGAAGGCTAGCAGCCTCTCGCGGTCCTTGGTCAGGCATTCGACCGCCTTGGCGTATTTCGCGTCATATTTCTCGGCAAAGACTGCGATCGCCTTCTCCGCCGCTGCGCGCTCAGGCGCGCTGTATATCTCGCGCAGGTCGGCTTTCATTGAGGGCTGCACCGACTTCGGCACTTTGTTCAGTACATTGGCGACCTTGTGCACCCAGCAGCGCTGGTGGCGCGTGCTTGGCCAGACTTCGTCGAGCGCCTTCCAGAAGCCGAGCGCGCCATCGCCCACCGCGATCTCGGGAGCGATCGTCAGGCCGCGCCGTTTCACCTCGACGAGCAACTCGCGCCAGCTCTGGGCGCTTTCACGGACGCCCACCTGGAAGCCGACCAGCTCCTTCCTACCCTCAGGCGTGGCGCCGATCAGCACCAGCATGCACTCGGAATGGTCCTCCATCCGCGCCTGCAGGTAGACGCCGTCCGCCCACACATACACGTAGCGGCGAGCAGATAGGTCGCGCGCCTGCCAGTGCTCGTATTCGACCTGCCATTCAGCGGTGAGCCGACCGATCACCGCCGGCGAGAGGTTGGGCGCGTCCTTGCCGAGAAGCGCTGCGAGCGCCTCCTGGAAATCGCCGGTAGAAACCCCGCGCAGATAGAGCACCGGCAGCAGCGCATCGAGGCTCTTCGTTCGCCGTGCCCAGCGCGGCAGGATCGCCGACGAGAAGCGCACACGCTCCCCTCCCTCGGCCGCGCCGCGATCACGGATCTTCACGCGCGACACTGGCACCGGCCCGATCCCGGTCTGGACCTGACGCTGGGGTCCATGGCCGTGGCGCACCAGGCGCGGCCGCCCGTCCGGCAGCCGCAGATCCTCTCGTGCCGCCAGGAACGCCTCGGCCTCCAGTTCCACCGCCTGCGCAAGCAGGCGGCGAGCTCCGGCACGCAGCACATCGGTCAACGGATCGTCGACATCATCGGGCTGGCGAAATCGAACAACGTTGGTAGGGTCGGTCATGGCGTATCGCTCTCCTCGAGAGGTTCTGGCAGGTTCGTCACCCGCCTCGATACGCCGCCTTCAATCCTCCACCGTCACCCATTTTCCAGCATAGCTCCACGCCGGACACTTGCAGGCGCAGGCGAGGCCGCTTGCCACCGCCCCGATGTGCGCCAAGGTCCCATCCGCCCGTTCGCCGTACACCAGCTCCGCGCCGAACGCGGCGAACGCGGAATGGTCCACGTAGCCCAGTGGGTTCGGTCCTGGGGAACCGGCGGGATCCGCTGCCGACCTCGGACGAGGTTCGGCGCGAACCGGCGGTTTCTGCCGCCGGTCAGGGGGCGTGGACTCCAATGATCCCATTTGCCGCTATCCCGGCTTCCGAAGGCATGGGAATCGCCCGCGATCGGTCCTGCGACCGGTCAAGGCCGCGCCACGACCACCCGAACGGTTTCGTTCATCGTGAAGGATGGTTCGTCCTCCGCACCGATCGCGGTCCAGTCATACACCATCACGTTTAACTGTTTCGCGTGAATTTGGAGACCAGCAGATCGGAAAGTTCGGCCACAGGTGCCGTGACGGCGCTGTAGATCACCGTCTTGCCGACCTTCTCGGACGCGACGAGCCCTGCGCGCGCGAGGATCGCCAGGTGCGCACTCATTGCGCTCGGCGCGGAATTCGTCGCGGCGGCGAGGTCCCCGGATGCAACCCCCGCGGGAAACGCTTCGACCAGCCTGGTGTAGACGTCGAAGCGCGTCGCCTGGGAGAGCGCGGACATCACCTGCATGGCCTTCATGTTTTCCACTCCTTCACTGATAAGCGAACTGCCGCCCCCTTCAAGCGGGTTCGCGCAGACATCCTTACCGAAGTGGTAACACTAAATAGTTTCGCGAATCATCGCAATGACGTTCCTTCTCATAAATCGCGATTTTTGGCGGCTGCCCCTTCACATCCGCGATGGGACCGAGGCGGTCGATGGGGAAGATATGCCGATCGGAGCCTTAGATCGAAGTAGGTCGTCTCCCCTCGTCCATACCGTAGAAGGGTGATGGGTATTGAGCCGTACCGTACAGGATCGAATGGACGGGAGGGTTCTCAGGTCAGGTCTGTCGGGATCGCCCATCGCGGCTGTGGCGGTACATTGCTGCGAGGCGGACCGGGGGTATGAGCGGGGCAGCTTCGCTCCCCTCATCTGTCCCCCCGATCGAATACCGACTTCGCCAGTTCGAAATCATGTCGCCTGTCTGGCCGAAATCTCATGCCGCCGGACTGCTTTCACGCATTGGCGACACGACTAACAAAATAAATACAATACAACGATTCGCGAAGTGTTGTATTGAACGTCGATGTGGTCCATATGGCGGTTGCCGGCGCAAAACCGCCTGTGACGGCTTGAGGGAACGTGGCGGTAGTGGAGCACTATTATGAATGTGATCGTTGCCCAGACCGCACCGTCGACCAGACCGGTCGCCATGCAGTTCGAGGAGGGGCGGACCGCCCCTCTGCTCGATCCGCTCGACGCGGACTCCCCTGACGATCAGATCGTCGTGACAACCCGTCGCGCGATCTGTCGCGTGGCGCTGGTCGCATCGGAGACCGCCGGCCGGTTCGAGCGGGAGTCCGTGAAACATGATCCGATGTCGTGGATGCTGGCGCCCAGGCTCGTGTTCGACGGCGCCACAGCGATCGACGCGTGTCTCGATCGCGATGCCTGCCTGCGCGGCATCCTGGTACACGGTCTCGGTCTCGGCTTGGACGTGGAGCGCGCGGCGGTCGACGCGCTGATCGCTGAGGATGGCGACGACTTCGACGAGCGCGAGGCTGAATATCTGTACGGCGATCGGCCGCGAGGCATCGGCAACCCGGCCCATAGCCGCGCCAGCCGCGCGACCAGGTTGCGTCTGTACAGTGCGACGATCTGCGACACGCGGGACAACACCATGTTCCAGGCGTTTCACGCGTCGGTCGCGCGCAGCGCGGTCGAGGTACGTAAGCGGCTTTCGCGCAGCGTCGGCGCCGAGTTGGCGGAAGTGGCGGAGATCCGTCTCGGACTCCACGAGGCTTCGCCGCTCGTGATCGCACTGGTGCCCGCGGCAGTGGTCGAGGTGATCCGCCAGATGCAGCGCGACTGCGCATCGCCGGGCGCCAAGACCTTCGAGGTCAACATCCACCAGAGCATCCAGGCCTGACGCCACTCTCGAGCAGGTCCACCGCCGCCGGAAACACTGGCCGACTGGACCGCTGAAGGAACATCAGATGAGCAATCAGCTTGCAGTCGACCGCGACGCCGCGGTCGAGGACGGAGTCGTGCGCGTCCTCCACCCGCTCAGGTTGCGCGAGGGTTCGACCGGCGAAGGCGACGGCACGGGCTCGTACGTGGGCGTAGGCATCGACGTCGAGACGACGGGCCTCGACGCGACCACGGGTAGGATCATCGAGCTCGCGCTGCGACGTTTCCGGTACGACCGCAACGGTGTCATCACGGACATCGACGAGGCACACGAGTGGCGCGAGGATCCGGGTGAGCCGCTCACGCCCGAAATACAGGCACTCACCGGGATCACCGACGCCGACCTCGAGGGTCGCGAGATCGATGAGGAGGCGGCGACCCGACTGCTCCGCTCGGCCAGCTTCGTCGTGGCGCACAATGGTAGTTTTGATCGCCGCTGGGTGGAGAACCGCCTGCCCGGCGCTCGGGGCCTGAACTGGTGCTGCTCGATGTCCCAGGTCGATTGGAAGGCCAGAAACTTCGACGGCAAGATCCTCGGATACCTGCTCGTCCAGGCCGGCTACTACCACTGCGGTCACCGCGCGTCCGCAGACGTCGACGCGATGATCGAGATCCTTCGCCACCGGGACGCCGACGATCGCACCGCGCTCGCCGAGATGATCGAACGCGGCGCGCGGCCGGGCTGGATCGTCCGAGCCAAGGGCGCCGACTTCGGCGTCAAGGATCTGCTCAAGGGGCGCGGCTACCGCTGGTCCGCCGACGACCAGGTGTGGTGGCGTGAGATCGAGGACGCCCGCCTCGTCGAGGAGCAGTTCTGGCTGGCGGGCCACGTCTACTCGATGAACGCCAATCCGAAGGCGATATGCCCGGATCTCGAACGGGTGACGTCGCGGACGCGCTTCCTGTGACGGTATCCGCGACGGCTCCGCGTCGTCGCGCCGCCGACACCGACACTTCGAACATCCACTGACGGAAAGGAGGACGGACATGCGCAGGAAGACAATCGAGACGACGGGCGGGACATTATGACACCGCGCCTCGGCGACGCCGGGGCGCGGCGATCATGACTGATCCGATGGCGAGGTGGCGGCTGGAACGACGCCGCCCCCTCCCCATCGGACGACGACGTAGAAGTCTGAGCCCCGAAGGAGAGCGTCCATGGCTCGAAAACCAACTTACACCACGCAGGAGATCACCGTCGAAACGGCGAGTGAGCGCGTAGCCGTCGTTCCGAACGCTGGCCGGATCGCCCGGATCGCGGGCCCGGACGTCGGCGTATACCGCGATCAGGGAACGACCCTCGTGGTTGACCCGCCGTACATGACGCGTGATCGCGTCATCCAGGCCGATGAAATCCTCATGGTTGCCAAGGCGGTGCAGTGATGGCGCCGGTCGATACCGCGGCGATTGACGGCCGCATCGCCGAATTTATCGGAAGGGTGGAAGCGGAGCGAACCCGCCTCTTTCACGAGCATCTCCACGCCACCGTCCGGCGCGCGTCCCCGCTTCTGCTCGGCTTGGCGACCATGGAAGGCGTATCCATCGCAGAGGCTGTTTCACAGTCCCGTCCGCCTGAGAATTGGCCCCGCATGCCGCTCTACGACTTTCCCCCGAGCCGTCTGCGAGTATCTCAGCTTCGCCCGATCCGCAGGGGCTCGACCAATCTCCACGAGGAACGGCGCTTCCGCCGCGTCTTCTGCGATCCCGGCGTCATAATCCGCCCGGTCGACGATCCCCGCGGGCGTTTCGCAGTGCGTCCGCACTCGGGAATGCTGGCCTTCACCGCGGCGATCGGTCCCTCTCTACTGAGCGCGTTCGGGGCGACGGCGACGCTGATGCTGCGCGATCCGCTCCCCGACACGCTGGCGATCGCGATGCCGGGGCGGCCTCTGCGGCAGCTCATCGACCACCCCCTGTTCAGCGAGCATCCGTGCCGGGTATTGCGCTTAGACTCCGACACGCAGGCCGGATCCTCGATCCTGTCGTTCCGGGTTCCGCTGGTGCCGTTCGAGATCCCCCGGCCTGAAGATGCAACGGTAGCTTCAGCGTGATGTACTGTCCAAGATCCGCATGGGAAGTTCGCGCCGACGACACCGCGTCGCCAGCCGGCGTCGTCGTCGTCTCGCTGACTGATCCATTCCGTGCTTCCAAGGCGCGTTTTCCTAACGAGGACGTGGGAATATCGACCGGTAGCACCGCAGCACCGTATTGCATTGCCGATGGACTGAATGGCCCGGCTTGCAACCCCTGCCCCCCGATGCATTGGACGTCGCCCTCGTGGGAGGCCGTCGGCGCCCCGTCGCCACCGGCCTTCGGTGGTGCACGGACGATATTACCACTCGGCCGATCATCAGACTGACGGGCTGGCTGGGCTTCGGTTGTTCCGCGATCAGACCAAAGTAGTCCTGCGTAGTCGATCGCGGGACGCTGTCCGTGATCCAGCGGACGCCTGCCCGTCGCCCCCATGAGGGAACAACCATGACGGCGGAGGACCATATGGCCGACGAGAACGCGATCGAGATGCGCGCGATGATTTCGCGTTGGGACGCAACGCGCCAGCGTTGGGGGCTGGAAGACTGCGAGGAGGCCGGGCTGCTCGGTCATGACGCACTTGTCAGTCCCATGACCGGGCTTGCGAACTGGGGTGCGCCGAAGATGGAGCAGCGCATGCGGCTGCTGATCGACTTGGCCGCGGCGCTCGACGCGCTTCTGGTCGACGAGACGCGGGTGAGGGAATGGCTGCACCGCCCCCGGCGCTCAGTCGGGAGTCACACCCCGATCGAGGCGATGTCCACGTCGGTCGAGTGGATCCGCGCATTCCGCAACGCCGCGCGCGAGTTTGTGGCATGACCGGCATGCCGGGGTTCTTGAACCCGGTCGGTGAGCAGACGTCGGGCGATAGCCCCGCGCCACGTTTGTGACCCGTGGAAGCGATGTTGTTGGATTGGCGGCGCGATGGCGCCGACACGGTACTCGGCTGCTCTATGGTCGTGCGTGGCGCCGCCGAGGCACTGCGGCTGGTTGAGGGCCTGGCACGGGACGCACGGTATGGAGAGTACCGCATCACCCCGATCGGCATACCGCCGATCTATTCATCGGCGCCTCTGATCAGGGCGTGGCACGACGGCGGTGGCGAACTTCCCATGCCGTTGTCCAGCAGCCTGTGGCGACGCGAGAGCCATCGGGCGGCCGAGATCGAGATGCTGACGGCAAGCCTTCGATCATCTCTGCAGGCCGCCGCCCGTCGTGGTTTGATTCCACAGTCGACGGCGGCGGAGATCGTACGGTTGGTCGAGGCCGCGGCCGATGGCGGCTACGACGCGGGCGACGTGACGCACGGTCCGTTGTCGCGTTAAACGGCTGCCTTGCCGGCATCCGGCCATAGCTCGTCGTAGATGCCAGCTTCGAGGCGATCGACGTCCTGCCTCAGCATGGCATTGTCAGCACTTAGACGAGCGATTCGGACCTTGAGGTCCCTGATCTCTTCGAGCGCGCGCACGAGGTGGGCCTTGACCTTGTCGAACTCCACCTTGGACACCCAGTCGTCCAGTTCTTGCCGGTCACCCCCGCGCAGTTTCCGGGTAGGCCGGCCTTCCAGTGCCTCTCTGGCGTTCCAGCGGGACTGAGCCGCATACATCAGATCCTGTTCGTCGTAGACGCGGTTCTTGCTGATCCCCTTGCCGGTATGATCCAGGATGGCGGCGACGTCAGGGAACCGTTCAGGCTCATCGGTCTCCAATACAGCGATCGCGGCGGCTACGCGCTGGCGGCGCAGTTCCCGCTGCCCGTCGCGGTCGTCGGCGAGGTGTGCGGGTCCGTCGACTCCATTGCTGAGCCTCGCACGTTTCGCTTCGCCGTCGCGCTCTCCGTCGTCGGTCATTTCAGGTTCCTCCTGTTCTTTTCCGCTTCGATGCGGTCGATCTTGGCGATGCGGACCTCGTCCGCGTCCTCTTCGAGCTGTTCGGGCGTCAGCGACGAATAGAGCTCGATAAAGCCCGCGCTTCGGTGACCCAGGCCAGCCCCGAGAACGCTTTGCGTCGCACCCTTGCGTCGTGACCTGTTCGAAGCGCCGGCGCGCAGGTCGTGGAAACGCGCGTCCGAGACGTTGACGAGCAGGAAGTTGAGGTAGAGACGCAATGCGCGTGGCCTGACGACTTTGCCGTCGAATGCGAACACGTAGGGACCGGGTTCCAGTTTCCACGCGAGTTCCGGCCAGGGGGCGACGATCGCCGGCTCTTCGATGCGGCATCGGCGGCACGTCAGATCGAGCAGCGCGACGCTCTCTAGGTAGTGGTTCTCGTCGCACTCGAGGAAGTGGACCAGACCGACCGGATCGCGCCGGTTCAACTTCCGGCTGGCGATCCAGCCGAAGGCGTCGCTACCCGCAGGATCCTCCCAATGGTCACCGAACTGGTCCTGCTGGAGGAATTCCGACGGCCGGCACCATGTCTGTGTCGTGGCATCCACCCCGTGGGCGGCAAAGCGCAGCGCGTGCTCCGCCTCTTCGTGCGGGACGAACACGCGCGGGTGCCGACGCTCCGAACGCGACGCCTGCCGCGCCAGTCTCGCGCGCTCGGAATCGAATTGGAGGAGCCCGCTGCTAGCAGATGGGTTCCGTGGGATGCGCCAGCGGCGGCGGAGATCTTCCTTCATTTCGAGCTGGCCGACGTCGAGCCACCCCCCGTCGACCAGGGCATGGTGCCGTGCGAGCATTGCGAGCAATGGCATGGTGGATGACGAGTCCGGCTGATCGACGTTCGTTGCCGAAAGGAACTCGCACGCGAACTGCGAGCCGAGGAACGGCGGGCGGCGCAGTCTGTGGGCTTCGGTCGGCGGGTGTCTGAGCGGAAAGAGGGCGCCGCCGGCGGTTGCTTGCGAGGCGCGCCAGACGTCAGGCGCGGGCTCCATCGACCAGTGACGGTCATTGAGAAGCGACGCCCAGGCGTCATCGATGCGCCACCATCGGTACCGCCGGATCTGCTGCCTGCCGGTCGGCTGACCGGTCTCGGAGAGCTCCGGGCCCTCTACGAACGTGTCCCAATAGGGAAGAGCGCACCCGGCGTCGCTGAGCAGGAAGTCGATGGCTCCCCGTCCCTCAGTTCCGTCCACCTTGATCTGGAGGATGCGATGGGCCGCCGCGTCGATCACGCGATCGTAGGCGTTCTTGACCCGGTTCGCGAACTTGGTCCGGCTCGCCCCGTAGGTTTCGCGGTCGTCCGCATATTCCTCTTTGACCCGACGCAGGAACTCCTCGCGGTCGCTCTGCTCAGCTGGAGCCTGATCGAGTATGCCCTTCGACCCGTCGGGATCGAACGCGAGCATCGTCTTGCGGGCGTGCCGCAGGAAGCTGGCGGCGTCCTGCACCATGCGGTCACGCCAACCGCGGCTACCCCTTATGACCAGGAGATCCCCGAAGGCGACGTGTTCGAACGCACGGTCGATGTCAGCGGTTACCGCGAGGTTCAGCGCCGGGTTCTCGGCGATCGCCTCATTGGTGAAGGAACTGAGCGAACGGAGGTAGCGCGGTATCATGACGGGATGTCGTGTCACGGGTGCCTTCGAGTATGTGAAGAACGCGGCTGGCACGAAACCTACGGTGATGCGACTCAGGCGGGCACGGCTCGTCGCGTCGGGGCCGACGAACCGCTCGGCGTCCTCCTCGGCGGTTTCGAAGCAGCTGTTCGCCAGGCCGGCCAGGAACGGCACACGGGCCTTCATCTCCTCCTCCGAGACCACGACATGTGTTGCGGGGGATGGTTTGCCGTGGGCGATGTCGGCGCGCTCGGCGCGCACGGCCTCGATGATGGCCTTGGTCTGGATGGTCCTCACCACCATGAACTGCCGCAAGTCGGCTCCGCAAGTGGGGTTGTGGGTGAGAGTGCGTGCGGCCGCACGGATGACGGCGCGGGGAGGCAGTCGGTCCGAAGGTGGGTTGGCGAACTTGAAGAAGCTCTTGGCGATGGCGAAGTCCTCCATCGAGGAAGGCTCCTCCAATTCCTTCTCCCACTTGTTGTAGATGGAGGACATCCTCATCGCCGGATCGAAGTGGTAATAGATGCGCCCGTCCTCTTCGGTCGTTTCGATCTGATGAAACCGCTCGAAGGTCGGCCACGCGCTCCAATGGACATGCAGCAGTCGCAGCACGCCATACCGGACCATCATGACCTTCGTTCCGGCCAGCGCGGTGATGTCGACTAGACCGTTGGCGTCGGCCACATGCCCGTCGGCGGGTCGCAGCAGCATCATGGGCATGAGAATGCGGCCGTCCGGTTCGACGACGGACGCGTGCCAGTCCCATTTCCGGAAACCTCCCTGGAAGCTGATCGGATACCGCCAGTTGTATTGGTCGTAGCTCATCTGATGGACTTTCGTTCGGAGTAGTGGCGC
Source organism: Sphingomonas sp. HMP9 (assembly GCF_013374115.1). NCBI lineage: Bacteria > Pseudomonadati > Pseudomonadota > Alphaproteobacteria > Sphingomonadales > Sphingomonadaceae > Sphingomonas > Sphingomonas sp. HMP9. The sequence continues at coordinate 2,237,314 of NZ_AP022673.1, forward strand.
GCCGCTATTGTGGGGTCAGTGTGAGCCAGCGCGATCGCGATCTGCCCACGGGCCGAGGTGACTCGGCCGTGCTGCTCGCGATGAACCATCGTTCTCGCGTGGCACGCGTCGCGTTCTCGAAGCCAATCGAGGCGACTCGATGCGGGAATGCCGGGGTCAGGACGATGTTTCATTGCTTCATGCACCTCCGATGAGAAGTCGGATCGGATCCACTCGGTGATCATTGGGCGCTGCCGCGCATGGCTTGAGCGAGCTTGAACTTCGCTGACACGGGACTGCGGCGGGCCTTCTGGCGGGCGAGGACGCCCTTGGTCGCCCCCGGGAGCCTTTGGGGCTTCGGATCGACGCCCTCGCGACGTGCCTTGTCCCCGGCGAGACGCGTCAGCTTCTCCTCGCGCGCGAGGACCCAGATGGCGTGCGATGCGTAGTTGTGGTGCTGATGCGTCTTATGCCCGCGCTCGTTGGTGAGCTGCTGCTCGAGATATGCGATGACCTTGCCGTCGCTCGTGGTACGGTGGATGCGAAGATATTCCCGCTCATGCAGTGCACGCCTCGCCCAGCGCGATGTGGCTGGACAGAGCTTTCCACGCCGCAGAACGAACACCTTGGCCTTGACGAGCGCTTTGACCTCTAGGCGGTGGTAGCCGGGGTATGAGTAGTACTTGTTCGTGCCGGGCTGGAAGAACACATACCATTTGTCGAGTTCGTCGAATTTCCCCTCCGCCCACCAACGACGGAGCGTTGCGAGGTTTGGGAAGCTGGGGTCGGCCGCGTGGCGGGCCTCGATGCATCGGTGGATGCCATCGCGGGCCTCTTCCGAGAACGTGACCGGCAGGCTCGGGACCCGGCGTCCGCGATTATCCTCGTCGGTCCCCTTGTTCGAGCCGATGATGTCGATCTCGAGATCGTAGAACGCGAAGGTCGTGAAGTTCAGATCGGCCCACCGGCGGCCATCGTCGCGATTGACGCAGGAAATGTTGGTGACGGCGTGGTCGCCAAGCAGATCCCTGCAAGCCTGGTACTGCTTGTCGGCAAGGGTATCGGGGTCTTGGTTCGACGGCTTGTAGACCTCGGCCTCCTGCGAGATGAACAGCGTGCCGGCGTTACGGATCTGGCGCTTGGCCATCTCGGGGCCGTATACCTGCACGAGATGGTCCATCTTCGCTTCGCGGGTCTTCTCATGCCAGCCCTTGACCACGGTCGGGTTGTCGCCGACGCGCAACTGGAACTTCGGACTACGCAGAGTTTCGAAGAGTCGACGCACCACGCTGGGGCCGCGCATCCAGTAGTTGACGGGACCGTCCAACTTGCTGACGTAGTAGCTGCCGTCACCGAACTCGGTCAGTTCGAGATGCAGGCCCAGGTCCTCCTCGATCCACTTGATGACGCGCCGGACCGCTTTCGAGTTGCTCTCGAAGAGGCACGCCCAATCCGGCTCTTCAGAATACATTCGGAAGTTGAGGAACCGCTCCAGCAGAGCGCGATACATGGTTCGCCCCGACCTTTTGTAACCGAGCAGGACCGAGGTCATCAGCATGGACGCGTCGCGGCTCACGCCTCGGTCGGTACGGACGTTGATGCGCCTGCCGCGCTCCCTCAAAACGATATCCAAGACGCTTCCTTTAGAAGAACGTTCTTCATATAGTCCAAGAATGGGGTGGATGCGAGCGCCTGGAACCGATTAGCTCGATTGGCCTTGGACCTTCCCCTAACCACACTGAAACAAGGCGATATTTTTTCGCTAGGATTTTCCCGGACATCAGGGTGTGTAACAACGACTGTTTGTTATACAGGGGTCTGGTAGCTGGGAATTTCCCGGCAATTATCACGGCAAATTCATTTTCTCGGGCGGTGGCCGAATCGATTCGCTGCCGCCTCCAAGTCGGGGCTCGTGGTAAACTGAACAAGGTGCGGCCGGGCGGCAGAATGCCGCCGGATGTAGTTGGCCAGAGCTGACCAACTGTGCGCGAGCGTGGCAGCATCACGCCGCTCGGCAGCGAGCTCGTGCAACCGAAGTATCATTGTTGCAACGGTATCCACCTCCGCCTTACGCCTGCGTGGAATGAGCGTCTTGCCCGCACCAATTGGGTCCTGCTCAGCCTCACAGGTGAAACCCAGGCCGGCGCAAGCCTCGCGCAGCTTCGGCCAGTCGCCGATCCCCAATCCCGACGACTTCATGACATCCCGATGGCGGATCGGTTCGGCAGGGAAAAGCCCGTCAAGCTCGAACATCCAATGCCTTGCGGCTCTACGTCGGATAACGGGAAAGTCGTGGCGCGACCCGTTGTAGGTCACGACCTCGCCACTACCGTCGATGGCGATCTGCAGAACTCGGTTCAGGGAGAGGAGGATGTCGAATTCGTCGGTTGGCGTGCCGAGCGAGTCCAGCTCGACGACGCTCCAGTCACCCCGGGGCCCTTCTGACATCACCAGCCAGGCGGCAGCGGATATGTGATGTATCGCAACGTTGCGGGTAGCAGCCCTCTCACCCCCGGCGAGCATGTCGACCGCTTGCGGATCCGGGGCCGTCTCAAGGTCGAGTGCCACCAGCGTGATGGGCATGTGGCGGATTGATTCAGTCATGGTAGTGTTCTCCATCCGGATTGTGGGAGTGCGTTTTGAGGATCGGCTACAGCGACATTGAAGCGGTGGTTCGCTCGATCCATGGATCGGGAGCGAAGCCGACCGCTCTCCTGGGCCGGCTGAAGTATCTGCAGCGCTTCGATTGGCCTCCGGGCGGCGCGAAGGGCCAAGGTTCACGGGCAGGCTATGGTCTTGAGCAGCTACTTGCGCTGATGCTCGCGTTCGAGCTGTTGGAGTTGGGCCTCCCTCCGATGCGCGTGGTGCGGCTGCTTCGCACCGGCTGGGACCCGACGCTGCGGGCGATGGTCATTGGCTGGGCGTCGGCATTCGGCGGTGCGCGGCCTATCTTCCTGGCTCTCTCTCCAAGCGCGCTGGAGGAGTTAGGCATGCCGGAGGACGAAACACGTCCGTCGCCGGATAGACTAATGCCGGTCGCGAGATCTCAGCTTGATGCTTGGCGGGACGACTTCAGGACCGGATCTCCCGCGCTCTATGTTGCCGATCCAAGACGCATAGCCTCTGCGGCCAAGACTGAACTCGCTGAGCTTGGAATCGTGCGCGCCGGCGACACCGACCAAGCCTTCCTCGACCTCGGCTCGAGTCTTTTCGGTGTTAATGAACCGCTTATCTGGCAAGTCGACGGGGTTCGGGCCGACTAGATCTTCCTGCGGCCGCGGTTCACGACCGATCGGCTCTTGGCGACTGCGTCCTTCAACGCAGCTTCAGTGTCCTGGAGGTCGGCATAGGGGGCGTGCTTGCGGAGCAACTCGGCTAGCGCCTCGGTCGCAGCCTTCCGGGTCGGGAATTTATTACGGATTCTCCCTTCGGCACTGTCGATGACAACTTCGGGCAGCCGATGTCGTGTCGGCAGGCTATCATGCCAGTTCGAGATTCCAAGCAGTGCATGCTGTAGCTGGATGCCGGCAAATTCGACATTGGCGTGCTTCGACATCGACTGGCTCATGAGTTTGAACACGCGTTCGCGTTTCGCGGTCAGGAGCACGGAGGACGCGGGCGCGGCCATCGTCGTCGCTAGAAACAGCGCCTGCGTCAGATAAGGTGCGGCCTCGTCGTCGGCTGGGAAATCGTTCAATCGATCCTCGTGGACGGTATGGAGACCGAACGCCGGTGACCGCCAGGATGGCACGAACGGACGGGGCGTCGGCGCCCAACGGATGTCGGCGCCGGCAGGATGTCAGGTTGTGCGTTGGGACGGTCCGTTTTCCATCCAACCAAGTGAGAAATCGAATTCATTCTTCAGTTCGTCCCAAGCACGCCGTCCACCTCAGTATCGTTCATTGTAAGTGCGCAATGTTCTTACGTACCCTTCGCATCACGGCGCAGGGGAAAGACGAAAACATCATACGCCCTTTCCCCGAGCGCCTTGCGCATCGCGGCATCAGGCGGCGGAACGTTCAGCACGCCAGATCCGCCCGGTGTCTGCGTCGAAGAGCATCTTTTCGGACAGGTCGAACACGATGTGATCGATGCGCCTGTTCTCCACCGCAACGATCGGACGCGATGCGAACGTCGGGTGCGAGACGAGGTCGCCGAGCGACTTGCCGACGAGATCCACGTGGCTCTTGGTGCTCTCTCCGCTTTGGAACCAAAGATACTCACCATTCCAGTACGCCCCATCCAGCTCGATGGAAGCAGCGACGCGACCGCGAGAGCTGATCAGAGAAAGTGACGTTTCGCGGTCGAGGTGCTGGACTTTGAGGTTCACGCATTGGGTCTTCCAGACCTGCTCCAGAACCTTCGCGGCATCAAGACCGTGCACCGCCAGCAGGTCGAGCGTGATCGCATCCACTTCCAAGTCGGCTCCCTTAGCCTCCATCTCGGCGATCAGGTCCTGGAACTCACGCTGCTCCTCGACGAACGGCGCGAGTTCGTCCTCGACGTGATCAGGCTCTTCGACGGTAAAACTGGATGTCGTGGTACGCAGAAAGAATGACGTGTGACGGATCGACACGCACGCCAAGACGTGAAGAGCCGCCTCCTTCCACGAACGATCCGTCAAGTGGTGCGCATACGTCTCCTTAAAACCGACGTCGTCCAACGAAATGTCGAGGCTATCGGCACGCACCTTCGCGACTGCCGCGTTCGCGGCGTGCCGGATGTCCCGGATGTACTTCTCGAGCGTTTTCTCGGCCGTTTTCAGATTGGCCAACGCCGTGGCGAACTCGCGCGCGTGCCAAACCCGGTCTTCGGCAGCACGGGTGTGAAAGAAGCCTTCCATCGGCTTCAACGGCAAGTTGAGTTCGGTGCCGACCGGTACGCGAAGGAGGAAGGGATAGCCTTCCGTGTCCTCATCGATCCAGGATCGCCGGATCACGATGTCCGGCCTTCCCATCGCGGCGAGCTCTTCGCGGACTAGGGCGACGAACTGACGGTTCGTAAAACCGTTCAAGATTTCGCCGTTCGGCTCCTTAGCCTCTTCACCGCCATCGGAAGCATGTCCCGCCTTACGCGTCGCTTCGCGCGATCCGCTGTCGGTGACCTGTCCATGCATGTCGTTCGCAATGCCTGCTGCGGCGGCGATGTCGTTCTGGAATTCCATTCAATTTTCCTTTCCTGGAGGTCGTTCCGAACATACCGCTCCAATTTAGATTATTCTGATAACGAAGCGCCTGTGGTGTCAGCGTGGCGGCCAGCCGGTAGAAGAGGTGTCGACGTCGTGTGATGCTGGACAGCTGATCCTAGCGTCATGTCCGAAGCCGGCGCTTGAGCTCGAGCAGACCGCCCTCGCGATAGACGCTTCATTTTAGCAGCTGCTCAGCGAGCTCCAGGTCGACGTGAAGTGTATCGTCCGTAAGCTCTGCCCGAACCACGACTGCGTCGCCTGGAATGAGCGGGTGCTCGATCAGGTCGCCGAAGCGACGCCCATGCCAGGCGACGAGCACCGTGTCCGGTAGCACGCACTTGCGAAGGATGAATTCGGAACGGTCGAAGGTCCATCCCGCTGCCCACTCGCCGACGAGACATCTGATCACACCTTCGTCCCAGACGAGCTCGCCGACATAGTCATCGCCGTCGCCGCCACCGAACTGGAAATCGATGGCCGGCCGATCGTTGAGGCGAGCGACCAGATCGGATCGCGACATCGACGAAGCGTCAACCAGGTTCAGAGCATCGTCATCTATCCAGCCGACCGATCCACAGACGTCCGCGAGCAGCGCAGTCGTTTGCGCTCCGCGTGATCGGCGACCAGATCCGCCAACTCAGACCCGAACACCCCGACGTCGTCAACGCGATGGCGATGAATGCCCATCCTTAGATTTTCACCGAGCGTCTCGATATCGGCCAGCATCAGGTAGCCGGGAGAGACGTCGGACACTTTCAACCCGATCGCGATCAGACGGGCGGGATGAAGCCCGCCGGCGACCGGGGCGATCGCCTCCTCGATCAGTCGCCGTAGAGATCGCGACCCTTCTTCCCGCTGAGCGAGGTCGCGGAACGTCGCCGCGGCTTCCAGCAGGCGTTCCACCCAGATCCTGACTGGTTCACGCTTGTTGTATTGCAACTGCATGTCGAACCTGAATTCGCACTCTTCGGCGTCGGAGAGCGGGACCGCGCGGATATGCAGGGAATTGCCGTGATCGGAGCCGTGCCTTGCGGGCGCCAACGAGAATTCGCCAAGCATATCCAAACCCCGCCGGGTGTTGTTGGCACACGACAATATGGCGTCCATCTCGGACTTGAGCTCCGGATCGATGTCCTGCTGTTCGAAGCGGACCATGTACATCCTAGCTGGCGTCGGATCATTCTTCGCTGACATGCCACGTACCTCACTACGTATTGCTTTTGGCTTGATCGACTCCGTTTTCTACATCAGTCAGAGTTACCGCCATGCAACACTGGAAGCGCCGAACTCTGCTTGACCGTATTGGACGGGAAGGCGATGTCCTATAGAAGATCATCCGCCTCGGAGCGCCGATCTCTCATCTGATCCGATCCACCCGCTCGAATGCAACGACGTAACACCTCGCTTCCATCACTTTGGACAGGCCGTCATCAAATCAATCTCGATACCCGTCTCCGATGAACTAGCCCCCGGAGCCTTTCGGAAATGTTACAGGGACGAGCCTTCGACGCGACGCTCCACCACGCCCCGAAAGAGGGACGCCTGCACGGGGTGGGCATTGTAGACCCTCGCCGCGCGGGGTCCGTCCTCGCGCACTTGCTCCGCGGTCGTCGAGCGCGGTCAGCAGACTGGATCAGGCGCAGTTAGAGACGGCGTTGCCGGTGTTGGCGGGCTCCGTCGCGGCCGATGCGATTTAGCGAGAGGTTGAGAATGTGATCGGGCTTATCGATCCTTCCCCGGAACGGGATCGTCCGCTTCGCTCATGGTAGGGTGATCCGATTGGCAGCGACATGCCGGAACGCCTTCGAGCGGCAGGTCAGCAGGATGACCTGCATCCGTTTCGACGCCTCCTGGAGGATGTCGGTCATCGTCTCCAGGCGTGCGTCGTCCGAATACACGAGCGGATCGTCGAGGATCAGCGAGATCGGCGCCCCGTCGTCCAGCAGCATGTCCGCGAACGCCAGGCGCGTCAGGATGGCGAGCTGTTCCTGAGTGCCTTTGCTGAGGTCCCCACACGTCTCGTCGATGCCCGCCCGGGTCACGCCCGCCAGGCCAAGCCCGTCGTCGAACGACAGTTGGCATCCCGGCAGCAGCTGCCCGATGTATCCCGCCGCCCGCCTGGTGACCGGGCCGAGGAACGTCATTGAAGCGTCTTTCGCGGCCTGCGTCAGCGTGGAACGCAGTAGCTCCAACTTATCCGCCTCCGCCCGCAGCCGTTCGCATTTCGAGGTCGCGGCCTCTTCCTGCTCGCGCGTTTCGGCGACGCGACCGGCCGGCCCGGAGGTCCCTTCCCGGACCACTGAAGCCTCGAGCGAAGCGATCTTCGCCGTAAGTTCGAGCTGTTCCTGTCCGGCGCGAACGGTCGAGCGGTCGATGTTCTCGGTGCGTCGCGCGATCGCTTCTAGATTGAACGCCTGCGATCCCTCGCGGGCCTTCTCCCATCCCTCCAACTTCGTCGCGCGCTCGCGCTGCGCTTCGGCGAGCGCGGCGTCCAGCGCCGCCCGGTCTCCAACCTCGCGGGCGACCCGGACATTCTCCGAAGCCGCCTCGGACTCTCGTATCGCCGAGGCGAGCTCGGCGGCCGCGGTCGCCATCGCGGTCTCGGCCTTCGACAGCGCCGAGCGCGCTTCCTCGTGCCGCCCCATCGCGGTCGCCTCCGCGAGCTTGGCTTCCGCCGATCCCCTCTCGAGTCCCGAGACGTCGTCCACCGGTGAACTTCCGCCGCAGACCCCGTCACCCAACTCGGCGACATAGGCGCGCAGCGCATCGGCTCCCGGACCAAGACCGATCGTGGGATCGCCCGGACAGGCCGCAGCGATCTGAGCCCGAAGGGCTTTCAGCTCGCGCGTCGCGGCGGCGGCCCGCTCGTTCCTGGCGACGCCTGCGGGGTGCGAATCCACCCCAAGCGTTTGGCGGGCTGCGGCCACTTCGTCACGGGCAGCCGCCAGTTCGACGTCGATGGACCGCCCCGAGCCCTGCGGCGGCGTCACTGTCATGGTGCCGGCTCCGACGATCTCGAAGCGGGTGACGGTCAGAACGTCGGCGCCCGAGATGTCGCTCGGCTCGCCGTCGATCCTGAGATCCATCCCTTCGGCCAGGTCGATCTCGACCTTGACCGTCCCGGCATCGAACCGGGCCTGTGCCTCGATCGCGGCCCGTTCCAGCGTCGCCAGTTTCTCGAGATCGCCTTTTTCGACTGCCCCCTTGGACTCGACGGCGAGATCGCGCTCGCGCTCTTCGAGGCCAGTGAGGGCGTTGCGAGCGTCGATCGCCCGTCGTGCGGCCGCGGCGGTCGAGAACTCGCGAACGCGTTCGTTGGCGGCCATGACCGCGTCGTCCGCGATCCGTCGTGCGGCGCGAGCCTCGTTGAGGGTCGATCTGCGGGACTTCTCGTCGTCGCTCGCCGTGTCCAACGCCGACTGCGCTTCCTCCTTCGCGGTCTGTTTCAGACCCAAAGCGATGCCGGCCTCGTCCACGCGACGCTCGACCGAGTCGAGACGCTCGATCCGCGCCGCCGCCGTCTTCGCCACCTCGTCGGCTCGCCCGTGCTCCGCCTCCGCGGCCATTGATCGCAATGCCGCCGTTTCGGCGACCTTCTGGTCCGCCACGAGTTTGCGTCGCTCCTCCGCCGTTTCCGGATCGACGAGATCGCGCTGGACAATTTTCAGCCGCGCTTTTGCGGTATCGAGTTCGGTCAGCGACTGCTCGTACTCGCGGAAGACGGTCTCCGCCTGTCGGCGCGCCTCGGCGGTCGACGTCACCAGGGCTTCGGCGGCCGCCAGTTCTCCCTTCGACTTACCGTTTCCCGCCGTGCGCAATGCCAGGTACGCAGTCTCGACATTGCCTCGGATGGCGTCGAAGCGTCGGCCTCCCGTGACCGCGCCAACTTCGGCCTCAAGCACGCCGCGCACGGTGTCGCGCACCAGGCGGTTCGGACTTTCGACCGCGAACGCGCTGGCCTGCTCGACCCAGAGCATGCCGAGCGGGCCTCGCGTCTCGTGGTCGCTGCTCCTGTTGTTTCCACGCTCGAAGCCGAGGAGCTCCTGCAGGGCGTCCTCGGCCGCCTCGCTGTCGCGGCGGCCGCCCGCTCCGGTGAGCCGCACGCTCGGCGACCTAATAAACTGCTTTTCGAGCGTCCAGGCCTCCCCCTTCACCTCAAAGCCGACGGCGACGCGCGGAGCGACGTCGTCCCCCTTCGGCAGGAAGGATCGGGTCAGGTCATTCTTCGTCGAATAGCGGATGAAGAACACCGCGCGCAGCGCTTCGAGAAGCGTGGACTTGCCCATCTCGTTGGGCTCGACGACGATGTTCAGACCATCGGTGAAGCCTTCGATCCGGAGCGGATCGCGGAACTTGCGGAAGTTGGCCAGTTCGAGCGACCTGATGATCATCGCGCCGCCTCCGCGTCGTACCGCATCGCCTCGACATAGAGCCTTTCGAGCGCGGCGGACGCGACATGGGAGTTCACCCCACCACCGTCAGCCAATTCCTGGAGCGTCGTGGACGCTGCGGCGAGCGCCCCCTGCACGTCTATCCGGGCGACGTCCTCGACGGTGGGTTTTGCGATGAAGCCCTCCGCATCGAGGTCGAGGTGTCGGAGTTCGTGCGCGACGCGACCTTCGATCGTCGCCATGATAGCGACGCGCTGGGCCAGACTGGCGACGCCGCCAAGCCTGAGCGAAAGCAGCACGTCCGAGAGGCGCCCCTCGTCGCGGAGCGCTCCCAGTTCACGCTCCCGATCCTCCACCGTCGCCAGTTCCCAGCGTCGTGAAAGCCATCGGAAGCGGCCGGTCTCGACGCGCTCGAACACCGGCGCGTCGCCGGCACGTGCGTCGACGGAGACGCACGCGCCCGGCTCGTCCCGTCCGAACCGGTCGGTCTCGGGAGTGCCGCTGTACGCGGTGCGATCGCCCACCGCGAGAAAGCCATGCCAATCGCCAAGAGCCAGATAGTCGAGGCCGGCCGAGCGCGCCCGATCCGGCGGTATGATGTTGGAGCTCTCACCGGTCGCGCCGAACTCGGTGATCGAACCGTGCGCCAGGCCGATGCGGAGAGACCCCGGCGGGGTCGCCATGTCCACCATCGCGGCGGTGGGATCGAGGACGGTCTTGCGATGTTCGAGCGGTGCCGGCAGCAGCCACGCGCCCTCCTCCATCTCGACCGCCTCGGGCGTGTCGACGATGCGGACGTTCGCCGGTGCCAGACGTCGGACCCTGCTCCACAGACCGCCGGCGCGCGAATGGTCGTGGTTCCCGGGCATGAGCCACCACGTGACGGGGGCCCGCTCCATGCGCGAGACGGCCTGCCCGACGATCCGATCGCCCGGATCCACGTTGTCGAACACGTCGCCGGCGACGACGACATGATTGGACCCGGTGCCCGCCGCGACGGCCGCGATCCGGTCTATCGCGTCGAGCCGGGCTTCGTTCAGGGCGCTCCGAACGTCCGGCGGAAAGCGGGCGAAGGGCTTGCCGAGCTGCCAATCGGCCGTGTGGATCATCTTCATGAGGTCACCAATCCGTTCCGTATCGATCCGACGTCGTTTCACATATGGGTGTCAGATTCTGTCATGCTCGAAAATTCTAGCAACTCCGTCGTGAACCGATCCGCTACGGCAACGCCGTAAAGGCACGACGGAAGCCACTGACCATCTCCCGGAGGGGTTCGGGAGACAGCACCTCAACGGCGTCGCCCCACGCGTAGAGGTGCCATCTCCCGGAGGGGTTCGGGAGACAGCACCTCAACGGCGTCGCCCCACGCGTAGAGGTGCCAAGTCATCTCGAGATGTCCGGAGGCCTCGAATCGTACGATGAGCGATCCGTCGACGGTCTCCTCGGTCTTCTGTGTGGGATGGAAGACGTAGCGACGGGCATGGGCCGCGGCGTCCGGCCGGAATCGCCAGATGACTTCGCCGTGCTCCTTCTCGCTCTCGCAGGAACCGAAGCCCTTCTCGGCATGGCTCTTCAGATTGAAGGCCGGATCGATCTCGAACGTCTGGTCGAGCGCCTCAGCGTAGTAGATCTCCTCGACGCGGTAGTGCTGCAGCTTCGCGTTCGGACCCTTCGCCGTGTCGCGCGCGACAAGGTAGCGACGGACGCCGAGCAGCAGACCATGTGGCGCGACCACCCGTTCGCTGGGATCATCCTCGTCGCGCCTGCGGTACAGGATCCGGAGCAGGCACGGCCCCTTCAAGGCGTCGTATATCGCTTCGACCACCTCCTCGTCGGCGGCGGGCCGGGGTCCAGGGCGCGCGGCGTGACCGAGCGCCTCGAGCACAGCCTCCTTGTCGACGTCGAGACGCGTGCCCTGTTCCGGTGGGATGAGAGCCCGCACCTTCCGTTCGAGGCTGCGGGCGCGGGAGGCCTCCTGCTTCATGCCGGCGTGGTCGAGCAGCGAAATCGCTTCGGCCAGGGCGACGAGCTCGTCGGAGGACGGTGTCAGCAGGTGCGCTATGTGCCGGGCGGGTATCCGCCACCGGGCTCGCCGGTCGTCGCCGATCCAGTAGTCCGTCTGTGCGAAGGCGGACTGCAACGCGGCGGTCATGCGCTGAGCCGTACGCTCCGAGCACCCGAACTCCGCGACGATGTCGTCGAGCGTCACGCCTCGCCGACCGGTCGCCATCATCGCCAGCCTCAGCAGTTCCTGCGCCTTCGCGAACGACACGACTCTTCCCCGACAGAATTTGTCACCCATATACGATATCGGAAAGCCGAAGGGGACTGGAAAATGCGCCTGCTCGACGGACAGTTGCGGCTATCGGCCTCCGACCTGATGCGGTTCAAGGGTTGTCGCCACGCAACGACGCTTGATCTCCGACTGATGGAGGTCGGCGACATCGTCCCGGCCGCCGAGAGGGACGAAGCGGCGCTGCTCCAGCGGCAGGGCGACGCCCACGAACTGGCGTTTCTCCAAGGACTCCGGGCGTCCGGTCGTTCCATCGTCGAGATCCCCAGGGACGGCGTCTCCCTGGAGAGGTCGGTCGAATTGACCCGCGAGGCGATGCTGGCCGGACCGGACATCATCTTCCAAGGCGCGATGCTCGGCGGCCCTTGGGGCGGCTACTCGGACTTCCTCGAACGCGTGGATCGCCCGTCCGTGCTCGGCGCATGGTCCTACGAGGTTGTCGACACCAAGCTGAAGCGCAAGCCCGATCCGACGCACGTCCTTCAGCTGGCTCTCTACTCCGATTTGCTGGCCGACGTTCAGGGTGTGAGGCCGGAAGCGGCTCACCTCCAGTTGGGTGATGGCAGCCGTTTCACGGTACGATTGGCCGATGTTGCCTCCTATGCGCGTCATGCACGCGGCGTCTTCGGCAAATTCTTGGAAGAGCGGCCCGAGACCCGATCGGATCCGGTGTCCTCATGCGCACTGTGTCGCTGGAAGGACCATTGTCGCGAAGAGTGGGAACGGACCGACAGCCTGTCGCTGGTGGCGGGCATCACGAAGTCGCAGCGCAGCAAGTTCGAGACGGCTGGAGTCACCACGCTGACCGAGCTGGCGACGATCGACGAGCGCGTACCCAAGCTCTCGGCGGACACGCAGGACCGGCTGCGCACCCAGGCCAGGTTGCAGATGGCGCGCCGCGCCGGTGGGCTGCCGGGCTTCGAACTGCGGGACTACCAGCCCGGCAAGGGCTTCGGCCTGCTGCCCGAGCCAGACGATGGCGACCTGTTCTACGACATCGAGGGCGATCCCTACTACGAAGGCGGCCTCGAGTATCTGCACGGTGTCTGGTTCCGGCAGCACGGCGACTGGACCTTCCGCGCGTTCTGGGCGCACGACCGGGAGGCGGAGGGCCGATCGGTCGCGGAACTCCTCGACTTCTTCGTCGAACACCTTCGACGCCACCCAAGGGCGCGGATCTACCACTACGCCAACTACGAGATCGCGGCGCTACGCCGACTTACCGCCGAGCATCGCGTCGGCGAGGCCGCGATGGATCAGCTGCAGCGGGAACGCCGCTTCGTCGATCTGTTCAAAGTGGTGGCGGGTTCGCTGATCGCGTCCGAGAAGGGATATTCCATCAAGGATCTTGAGGCCTTCTACATGGAGAAGCGCGACGCCGACGTCGCCTCCGCCGGCGCCAGCGTGGTATTCTACGAGAACTGGCGCGAGACCGGCGACGACGAGCTGCTCGCCAAAATCTACGACTACAACCGGACCGACTGCATCTCGACCCAGCTGCTGCGCGACTGGCTCGTCCGCGACGTGCGTCTAGGCGGCATGCCGTGGCCGCAGCTCGGCGAGGTGCCGGACGCCGGTGCGCTGTTGAACGTCGATATCGAGGACGCAGAGGTGGAGACGCTGCGTCAGCGCCTCCAACCCGTCCGCCTGCGCCTGGGCGACGATGTCGCCGACCTGCTCCTGGACCTCGCCTTCTTTCACAAGCGCGAGGACAAGCCGGCGTGGTGGGCGATCTTCGATCGGCTGGCGCAGGAGAGCGAGGAGCTGGTCGACGACCTTGATTGCATCCAGGGGCTCGTGGCCGTCGGGGCGCCGGTGAAGGTGACGGCGAAGTCGTTTGAACGCACCTACAGCTTCCCGGTGCAGGAGACGAAGCTTCGCGCCGGTAAGAAGCCGTGCGTCAAGCCGGCGGCGATGCCCGAGGACGTCGACCTTCGTCAGATGGACGCCGAGGCGGGGATGCTCGTCCTCCGCCGGTCCATCGCGAAGGGTCTCCTCCCCGACACGCTGGATCTGATCCCGTCGAAGCCCATCGCCAACGGCGCGCTCCGCACCGCGATCGCTGCGGTGACCGACGAGATCATCGGCAACACTGGGCTGGCACGCGCCGTAGAACAGCTGCTGACGCGGCAGTCGCCGTCGTTCGACGACGGCCCGAGGCCCGGGGGCATCGTCGATCCCGACGGCGATCTGCCGACGCAGACCAGCGCGGCGATAGCCGCGATGGATCGGACGACGCTCGCGCTCCAGGGACCACCGGGCACCGGCAAGACCTACGTCAGCGCCCTGTCGATCGTCGACCTGGTGCGGGCAGGCAAGCGCGTCGCCGTTTCGTCGAACAGTCACAAGGCGATCGGCAACCTGCTCGAGGCTGTTGCGACCCGGGCATCCGGCGAGGGCGTGAACTGCCGCGTCGTGCAGAAGGCGGCCGACGAGGGCGATGACGACGCCCATCCCGGCATCGTCCTGGTCTCCGACAACGACGCGCCGGAGATCGCCGCCGCCCATGTGGTCGGCGCGACGGCCTGGCACTTCGCGCGCTATGCCGCGCCGGCGTTCGACTACCTCTTCGTCGATGAGGCGGGGCAGGTGTCGCTCGCGAACATCCTCGCGATGTCCCGCTCCACGCGGAACCTCGTGCTCGTCGGCGATCCGATGCAGTTGCCGCAGCCCCTTCAGGGAACGCACCCCGGACGCAGCGGCGAGTCCTGCCTGGAGTATCTCATCGACGGGCATCGCGTGGTGCCGGGGGACCGCGGCATCTTCATGCCGGTGAGCCGCCGGATGCATCCAGCTGTGTGCAGCTTCATCTCCGGCGCGGTGTACCAGGACCGTCTGCTGTCCGACGATGCGGCGGCAAGACAGGATCTGCGCACCGTGGACGGCGTCTCCCTGGTCGGCGCGGGCGTGCGTCCGGTCCCGCATCTCGGCCGTTCGCAGGTCAGTCCCGAGGAGATAGAGGCGATCAGGGCCCAGATCGCCAAGGTCGTCGGATCGACCTACCGCGCACGGGACGGTGTGGAGCGCGTGGTCGGCCACGGCGACATCCTGGTGGTCGCGCCGTACAACGCGCAGGTGAACGCGCTGCGGACCGCACTTCCCGCAGCCGTCCGTGTAGGCACCGTCGATCGCTTCCAAGGCCAGGAGGCACCCGTGTGCCTCGTCTCGATGACGACGTCGAGCGGCGAGGAACTGCCACGCGACATTGCCTTCCTGTTCTCGCTGAACCGCATCAACGTCGCGGTGTCTCGCGCGCAGGTCTCGGCGGTCGTGTTCGCGAGCCCGCTTCTCCTCGAGACTCCGTGCCGGACGGTTCCCGAGATGATGCTCGTCAACGCCCTCTGCATGCTTCGCGAACACGGTGGTGACGGCTTCTGATGATCCCCCGGTGCAATCGGACAACCTTGGGTCATGCAGGATGCGCGATGGCAAGCCAGATAGCCGGTTCCTATTCTTCGTCGACAGCTCGCCGGGATGTCGGCGCCGACGCCATTCACCATGTTTCGCAAGGGATATTTAGCAACTTCGTGCGAAATCCCGTTACGCTGAGAGAGAAGTTTCGAACGAAGCGTATTCCGTCATAACCTGACGAAGCATGTCGCCGGACCAACGAATTGGCCCGGCGGAACCGATGGCTATGCGGCCTTGGCGAGTTCGGGCAGGGGGAAGACGTCGCCGCGGCTCCGTTGCTCAGCCTCTATGTCCCGAAGGCGGCTATAGGCGCGCGACATCGATGCCGTGGCCGACTTGTGGGTCCTCGCGGGCGCCTTGGGCATGTGGCGCAAGCGGAGGTCGTCGTCGAACTTGAAGGCGCCGAACTTGAAGTTGTCCGGTATGAGGCAAGCGCGATCGCCCGCTGCTGCCATATGGAGCATGCAGTTCTCGATCGTGAAGGCCTGCTCGCCGACCATCGCCACGAGGCCGATCGAGGGCACGTGCGGGGCATCCTTCGAGTGGCAGATCCAGATCACGGGGCGGCCGGTCCGCCGGACGGTCTGGGCGAAGGACAGCAGCTGAATGGCATGCGGAACGGAACCGCTGATGATCACCTGGACCTTCTGGATGAATTCCTGATCGCGGCCGGGCCGGCCACTCAGCAGGTGGGCGACGGCGCCCATGTAGTTGGCGGCGATCTGCTGGTTGTTGACGCTGGTCATCTGTCTCTGTCCTTATTGAGCTAAATTTTCCCCACGCTTTGCGAGGAACACTCATTTCCGGACAAATCAGGACGGTGCCTGCCGGCGCTTATGGGACTTTCTGAAAGGACGGCCTGCTGGCCTGTCGTTCGGTCGGCACCGATGCGTCGTGGGGGGTGCGACTTCCGGTTTTTGGGACCGAGCGCCGCGCCCAACCTTCTTCGGAAGACGGCTCGCCCGATCGTGCCGTTGCGGCATCGAGGCACTTCATGGGAATGACGAACGGTGGTGATGATGCCGCCGGCTTGGAGCGGGACGACCGCGACGCTGCCTGCGGCCCGGCCTAAGCCTATCTGTAATGGCATCTCGGATCGGCGGCATGGCCATCCGGCGGTCGGCTGTCGATCATCCGAAGTCACTCGTGGCCAGATGCGTGTGCTTCTCTTCCCATTCGAGCAGATCGGACACGCGGTATCTTACACTGCCGAACTTGATCCGTTGAATGTATCGCGGGGAGTCGATGCCCGACGATCGACGTTTCTCGAGGAAGCCCGGCGCGCGTCTGAGAAAGGAGTTCCCTTCAGCGGACGTCAGCAGGCGCTCGATCTCCCGGTCCTCGGTGTGGGTCGGCGACGGAGGAGCCGCGCTTACCTGGGCCAAGGGACGCGCGCTGATGGACGTTCCACGTATCATTCCCAAGCCTCCCTTCAAGTTGACCGATCAAGCATCTTTCCGGCTATTGTCATTCGTTTCCATTTGCGTCAAGCGAAAGCGCTCGATTGGTCAACTTCGGAGATCCTGTGCCGGAATTCCTGTTCTCGCGTGCCACGGCGTTCAACATGCTTTCGTTCGCGTTCCGCATTCCCCAGGACGGACTGAAGGCCATGACTCCAAGGGTTCGTGTGCTCTCGACGCTCGGGGTGCCGAGCAAGCCCCGGACCGACCCGAACGTCCATTTCAAGTACGACCTCCGGGACGTCTCGGAACTCGCCGTGGCGTTCGCGCTGATGGATGCCCACATGCCGCCGACGTTGGCGGCGCGTTACGTCACCGAGGCTTGGGACAGGTTTAGGGTCTTCGCGTTCGAAGGGCTGAGGGGCGCCCTGCCGGATCGGATCTCCAACCGGTATCCAGCGTCGAAGGACACCGGACCGATCGCCATCGTGGCAGGAAACGCGATCTCGTCGCTTGGCAGCCGAGGGGTTCGGGACGGCGCCTCGGCGCTGGACCTCGCTCCGGTGACCCTCCTGAAAGGGGTCGCTGGGCTTGCTGCGGCCGTATCCACTCCCGCATCGATCGTCCTGGACGCCAGGGTGTTCATGCCACGGATCATCGGTGCCCTACTGAGCCTAGCTCCCCGTGACGAGGAATTGCGAGCGTCGCTGGATCGGCTCCGCGGTCATGAGGAAGAGCCGCGTGCCGCCTCGGGGAAACGCTGACGAGCCTCTGGGTCGCACGGACGGACGGCCGATCTGCGCCTCAGCGTATGGGGAGCATGTCGACGCAATGAACTATTCGGCGGCTCGGGCCTTTCTCTAGGATAGGCGGGCCGGCGGTCGCCAAGCAGCGTGATCGTCCGGCCTTCGCGTGACAAGGGAGTACGACATGACGGAAGCGACATGGGGTCAGGCCGCCAAGACCCCTGATATCGACTGGCGGATGAGCGCCGCTCTCGAGGACGTCCCGCGTGGCGAAGAGGATGTCGCCGAAGTGACCAGCCTTGAGGGCGCGGTCCGGGCGTGGCTCGAACTCGATTCCGAGCACCGGACCGCGGCTACGCTGACCGCCGAACGCCCCGTCCAGGTCGACGGCGTGTCGCTGACGTCATTCGTCGGCGACGGCATTGCGACTCTCGCCGAACGCCTACCACCGTCTTCCAGAAACGCTTCGGTCTGAGCGTCGTGTCTCGACCAAGCGTCCGCTTCGAACTCTGCGACTACGATTGGGTCGCGGAGCGCGACTGCGTCGGCTTCGTTGGCACGACGGACCTGGGCCAGGTCGAATTCCTGATCACGGCCGACGCCTTGGCGGAACTGTTGAACCCGGAGCTCGACGGCGTCGATCCGGAAACGGCCTTGGAGACATTCGTCGAATACGAGACCGACATCCACCGCATCGCGCTGCGCGAATTCGTCAAGCGTCTCGGGGGCGAGCCGCCAATACTGCTCACATCGGCCGATCTCGACAGCTGAGGCGGACATCCTTGCGAGTTCTGCCGGTCTGTCGCACTGGTCGCGCCCAGCGATCGACCTCGGACAGCCCGATCGATCCTCGGAACCGTCATGGAAACGCGACCTTGTGCTTCTTCATGATCTTCTCAAGACGCTTCTCCCACTTCGCCAGCGTCTCTCGCTTCTCGCGGGCGTACTGGTAGAGCCAGTATGTCCCCGCGACGCCGTCCAGAGTACCCGACACATGATTGAGGATCGCCTCCGCGTAGGCGATCGGCACACGCATCTCGCCGCACATCGTCGACAGGGTACGGCGCATGTCGTGGCGAACCCACGGGGCGAAGGGGCCGTGGGTTCGCCACGCACTCTCTCGAAGCGCAGAGTCGATCAGCACGTCCACCTCCGCCTTCGACTTGCTGAATCCGGACACTGGCGTCCGTCCGTTGGTCGTCAGCAGCAATCCTGACCTGAGCTGGGGGTCGGGCTCTATCGTCGTCAGCAGGCGTTCGAAGACCGGCAGGATCGGCACCAGATGGTCGCGCTTGTTCTTCGTCCTCGCACCGGGGACGATCCATTCCTTTCGGTCCAGGTCGATCTCCTCCCATGTCATGCCGCTCACCTCGCGTAGCCGCAAACCCGTCAGGATGAGTATTCGCATGTGCATGGCGAACTGCCAGGCAAGCTGGGGCAACACCGACCAGAGCAGGGCGATCTCCCATTCCGAGAGTGTTCGATTGCGCTTGCCCTCCTTGTACGGCCGCTTGAGCCCCAGCATCGGCGATGACTCGAGGCCATCGTGCTCGATGCCCCACATCAACGCCGCGTTCAGCCATTTGTGGGCCTTGTTGGCGGCAGACTTGCTGCGCTGACCGATCTGCGACCGCAGGTCCTTGCAGTCCTGCTTGGTGATCTGCCGCACCGACTTGCCCTGGAAGAAGGGACGGATATCCCGATCGAACGTGCCTTGGATGTCCGACAGGCTCCGCAGATCGTTCGCCTTCACATGCTCCTCTATGTAGCGGTCGGCGAACGCGTTGAATTCGTAGTGCACCTCCTCCAGCGCGGCTTGCTCCGCCGCCGCTTCCACAGTGCGTCTCTGAGCGATGGGATCGATGCCGCGGTGGACCTGCTCGAGCAGCGACCGGGCCTCCTCCCGCGCGGCGTCGGGCGACCAGGGCGAGCCGTACTTGCCGATCGTGTAGGTCTGCGTCTTGGCGCCCTTCGCCTTCATGCGGTACTGCACCACGAAGACGATGGTGCGGTTCGGATTCACGCGGATGCCGTAGCCCTTGAGCTGCTTGTCCCAATGGACGCGCCTGCCGTCTTCGGTGGAGGGGAAGGTGATCTCGTTGATGAACCGCTTGTTGATCGTGACGGTCTTGTCGACCTGCGTTTCGGCGGTCTGCGGTGTTGGCAATGGCTTCGTCCTGGCAATCATCTGGCAAGCAGCCGAATGGAAATCGGCGGCAAGCCAGGGAAACAGAACGTCCATCTAAATGACGGTTTTCCGCGGGAAAACCCGCCCACGGTAACAGACGGTAAGCCAGAGAAACCCGAATCCGATAATTGGTAAGGCTGAGGTCGTGAGTTCAATCCTCACCGGCAGCACCATTCTTTTCAACATTGGTGATCGTGACGAGCATCCCCTTCGGGGACACCGGCGTCGGTCGGTGTCGGTGATTCCGCGCTGGCTCGGGATTCACGGGCCGTCACGCTTCGCGAAGACCGACGCGTCAGATCGAGATGATGGCCTTCATTACGCTGTCGGCCTCGGCGATCAGGGCGGGAACGCGCTGTGGTGCGTCCTCCAGCGTCAGCGCGTGCGTCTGCAGGACCGCGGTCGGGATCGAGCCACCGCGTATGCTTGCGATGACGTGATCGAAATCGCTCGACAGCGCGTTCCGGCTGGCGAGCAACGTGGTCTCGCGCTTGTGGAACTCGGGGTCCGAGAAGACCAGATCGTCCTTGCATAGGCCGACCAGGACATAGGTGCCGCCATGCGCCACGTGCATCAGGCCGCCGCGCATCGCGTGGATGTTGCCCGTGGCGTCGAACACGACGTCGAACATGTCGCCATCGGTCATCGCGCGGAGCGCCCCGGTCGCGCTATCGTCGGCGACCACGACGGTCTCGAACCCCAGCCGGTCGCGGACGAACGCCAGGCGGGTTGCACGCGTATCGAGGAAGGTGACCGATGCGACCCCCATGATCCGCGCGAACAGCGCCGTGGCGACACCGATCGGGCCCGCCCCCGTGACCAATATCCGCGCATCGGATGCAGGCGCGGCGCGCCGTACCGCATGCGCCCCGATCGCCAGGAACTCGACCATGGCGGCCTGATCGAGCGACAATCCCTGCGCGTCGACGACCGATGCTTCGGGCACGGCGAGCCATTCGCACATGCCGCCATCGGTGTGGACGCCAAGCACCGCGATGTTGACGCAGCAATTCGGCCGGTCGCGACGACAGGCGATGCAGTGACCGCAAGCCCCGTACGGATTGACCGTAACGACCTGTCCGGGCGTGAAGCGGGAGCCGGTCGGCGCTTCGACGACTTCGCCCGCCAGCTCGTGGCCGATCAGGCGCGGATAGGACAGATATGGCTGTGTCCCGGCATAGATATGGTAGTCCGTTCCGCAGAGCCCGGCACGACGCATCCTGATCAGGACGTCGCCGTCCTCGCGGAGTGGCATCGGCCGGTCAGCGACGACAAGCGATCCCGGCGTTACGCAAACCAGCGATTTCATGGCTATACTTCCTCGGCGTGGCGACGGTCTATCGGAGATGAACCTATAGGCCCAATTCGGTCATCAGCACGGCGCGGTGCTCGCGCGCGCTGATCTCGGCGGCGGTGCCGATCGCGACGGCGCGCAAGCCATCCTCGGCGGTGACCTGGACCGGACCCTCGCCACGTACCGCCGCGGCGAAGGCGACGTGCTGGTAATAGGTCGCGCCTTCGTGCGAGCCCGCGGCTTTCGCTGCCGGGTCGACGGCGACGTGGCAGCGTTCGACCTGCTTCGGGTTGAGGAAGCCGACGCGCGGAGAATAGACCAGCTCGCCGGCGGGGATGAGGACGTCGAGGCGCGCTGCATCGCCGGTCGCGGACATCTCCTCCTGGTTCTCGGCACCGTCGGCGAACATGCTGAGGTCGAGCATCGCCCGCACGCCATTTGCAAAATCGACGGTGGTGAAGCTGTTGTCGATGATGTCGGGGCGCTGGCCGTCATAGCGCTCATCGACGTGGTTCACGTCCATCGCGCCCGAACAATAGACGCGGACTGCTTCGGCACCGACGATCAGCCGCATGAGGTCGAAGAAATGACAGCATTTCTCGACCATCGTGCCGCCGGTATTGGCCGAGAAGCGGTTCCAGTCACCGACCTTGGGCAGGAACGGGAAGCGGTGTTCGCGGATCGAGAGCATCTGCAACCGGCCGACGCGCCCACCCTTCACCTGTTCGATGAACGCAGCGGCGGGCGGCATGAAGCGGTATTCCATGCCGGTCCAGAACGGTTTCGCATGGGACGTGGCACGCTCGACGATCCAGCGCGCGTCGTCGATCGTCGTCGCCAGCGGCTTCTCGCAAAGGATGGCCGCGTCCATGTCCAACAGCCGTTCCAGCACGTCGCGGTGCGTGTTGTTGGGCGCGGCGATGACGATCGCATCGACATCGGCACCGGCGGCGAACGCCTCGACCGAGTCGAACCGGGCGACGCCGGCGGCGCGGTCGCCCAGAGCATCGCCCAGTGCCTTGGCAGCCCAACCGATCGAGGTCGCGACCGGATCGGCGATCGCGACGATCTCGGCACCAGGCAGGATCGCGAGGTTGCGGATGTGTTCGACGCCCATCATGCCCGTTCCGACGACGCCGTATCTGATCGTGGCTACCAAGCTGTCATTCCCTATGCCATGAGCCGCCCTTATGACGACGATCCGCCTTTCCAACGACCTCCGCCCGCTCGGCAAGAGCGAAATCCTTGTTTCGCCGATAGCCTGGGGCATGTGGCGGCTGGCCGGAGAGGTCGCGCCGGTCCGCGCGATGATCGACGCTGCGCTATCGGCGGGGATCAATTTCTTCGACACCGCCGACATCTACGGCTGCGACGTGCCTGCGGGGTTCGGCTCGGCGGAGGCGCTGTTCGGGCGTGCGCTGGCGGAGGATGCCACCGTTCGCGCGAAGATGGTGATCGCGACCAAGGCCGGCATTCGTCCCGGCATCCCGTATAATTCGAGCGGGGGGTATCTCGCCGATGCCCTTGATGCGTCGCTGACGCGGATGGGGATCGAGCAGGTCGACCTGTACCAGATCCACCGTCGCGATTTCCTGACGCATCCGCACGAGGTGGCCGAGACGCTGACCCGGATGATCGCGGCGGGCAAGATCCGCAGCATCGGCGTGTCGAACTACAGCATCCACGAGTTCGATGCGTTGCAGTCGTTTCTTGGTCACCCCATCGTCAGCACGCAGCCGGAGTTCTCGCCGCTGCGGACTGCGCCGCTGTTCGACGGGACGCTCGATCAGGCGATGCGGCTCGACGTCGCAGTAATGGCGTGGTCGCCACTCGGTGGCGGTCGACTGGCGCAGGGTGACCATCCCGCTGCGACGTTGCTCGCGGAGCACGGCGCGCGCTACGGCGTCGATGCAGCGACTGCGACGCTCGCGTGGATCATGGCGCATCCGGCGCGGATCATTCCGATCGTCGGCTCGCAGACCCCGGCGCGGATCGCGGCGTCAGCCGACGCGTACAAGGTCGAGTGGACCCGCGCCGAATGGTATGCGGTGCTGCAGGCCGGGATGGGTGAGAATTTGCCATGAACGACCTGCCCCCCTGCGAGATCAGCTGGTTCTCGGCGCTGTGCGACGATGATTACGAGTTTCTCGGCGTGCCCGATGCGGCGCTGAAATCAAGCTGGGAGCATTGCCGCGACATCGTCATGCAGGCGGAGACCGCGGGCTACGACAATATCCTGCTGCCGTCGGGCTATGCGCTCGGGATCGACACGACCGCGTTCGCGGCGGGGATCGCGCCGATGCTGAAGCGGTTGCGGCTGCTGATGGCGGTGCGGATCGGCGAGAGCTGGCCGCCGCAACTCGCACGACAGATCGCGACGATCGACCGGATGCTGGGCGGGCGGCTAGCGATCAACATCATCTCGAGTGACCTGCCTGGCGAGAAGCTGGAGAGCGCGCCGCGATATGCGCGGACAGTCGAGGCGATGCATATCCTGCGGACCTTGTTGGACGGCAAGCCGCTCGATCATGATGGCGAATTCTGGAAACTGAAGGTCGATCCGCCTCGAGTGACGACGGTATCGGGGCAATGTCCGGCGCTGTATTTCGGCGGGCTGTCGGAGGCTGCGCGTGATGCAGCGGCAACCAACGCGGACGTGTATCTGATGTGGCCGGATACGATGGATGCGGTGCGGGCGATCATTGTGGATCTGCGGTCGCGGGCAGCCAAGCATGGCCGGACGTTGCGGTTCGGGTACCGGGTGCATGTCGTGGTGCGCGACACCGAGGCGGAGGCGCGTGCGGCCGCCGATCGGCTGTTGTCGAAGCTCGACGATGCCGAGGGTCACGCGATCCGGGAGCGGTCGTTGGACTCGCAGTCCGCCGGCGTGCGCCGTCAGGCCGAACTGCGCGAAGGGTCGGATGACGGGTATGCCGAGGCTAATTTGTGGACCGGGATCGGTCGGGCTCGGTCGGGGTGCGGGGCGGCGATCGTCGGCGATCCGGATCAGGTGCTAGCCAAACTGAACGCGTACCGGGCCGAGGGTATCGATGCGTTTATTCTCTCCGGGTATCCGCATGCGGCGGAGGCGGATCTGTTCGCGCGGCATGTCTTGCCGCGGATCTCGCATGGGCCGCTGATTATTTAGGAAGCGCGCGCCCTGCCAATTGCGCCACCCCCGGCGAAGGCCTGGGCCCAATTGGGGCACGTTGCTAACTGCCTACTGCGCTTCGTTACAGCGACCTTTCCAATTGGGCCCCGGCCTGCGCCGGGGTGGTGGTGGTAGTTCGCCGGTGGCCCGCCCCTTCCCTTGTTCTCCCGCGAAGGCGGGAGCCCAGTCTGGATCCCCGCCTTCGCGGGGAAACAGACTTGATTGCTTGGGCGGGAGGATCGCCGGACGAATCTGCGGTGACGCAGGGCGTGCGAGCCTCTCCTGCCCGCGCAACCAAATAACCGGGTCGGCGAAGAGAAACTGGCTAGCCTCTGCGCGCCGGTCGTCCATGCTACGAGCTTATGACCAAGCCTACTAAGACCGTCGCGCAACTCAGCGCACGTGCGCGCGCGCTTCTGTTCGCGCTCGTCGTTACCGCGGGGATCCTCAACCTCGTCGATCGCCAGATCATCTCCGTCCTGAAGCCGACGATCGCCGCCGATCTCGGCTGGAGCGACGACGATTACGGGACTTTGGCCGCGTGGTTCCAGGGCGGTGCCGCGTTTGCGTTCCTGTTTACCGGGTGGATCGTCGATAAGCTCGGCGTCAAATGGGCGAACCCGATCGGCGTCGTTGCGTGGAGCATTGCGGCGATGGCGCATGGCTGGGCGCGGTCGATGAGCGAGTTCGTGATGATCCGCGTCAGCCTCGGTGCGACCGAGGCGATGGGCACGCCGACGGGGATCAAGACGATCGCGTCGGTGCTGCCGAAGAACTGGCGATCGAGCGGGTTCGGCGCGACCAATGCCGCCAACAGCATCGGCGCGATCCTGGCGCCGCTGGCGATTCCCGGCGTCGCGGTGCTGGTCGGCTGGCGCGGGACGTTCGTCGCCGCAGGGGCGCTCGGGCTGATATGGGCCGCGGTCTGGCTGATCGCGACGCGGCGCGTGGCATTCTCCCCGCCTCGCCCGATCGAGACGGCGACCGAGACAGACGCCGCCGCTCCCCTCCCCGACTATGGCCCAATCCTGCGCAACCGCCAGACATGGGCAATCGCCGTGGCCAAAATCCTGTCGGACGCGACATGGTGGCTGTTGCTGTTCTGGTTGCCTGATTTCTTCCACCGGCAATACGGGCTGACCGGCGTCGCGCTCGGCGTACCGCTTGCTATTGCCTATGGTGGCGCAGCGATCGGGTCGTTGCTCGGCGGCGGCGTTTCGACGCGGTTGTTGGGTCTGGGCTATAGCGTCGACACGGTGCGCAAAGGCATATTGCTGGTCGCCGCGCTCTGCGTATTGCCGATCCCACTGGTTCTGTATGCGGGCAACTACGCGGTCACGATCGGGTTAATGGCGCTGACGCTCGCAGCGCATCAGGCATTCTCGACCAATCTCTTCGCGCTGATCGCCGATGTCGTGCCACAGGACAAACTGGGGCGCGTGACGGCGTTCGGGTCGTTCAGCGGCAATGTCGGCGGGATGGTGATCGCCAAGGTCGCGGGACTCGTGCTCACCGCGGGCCTCGGATACCTTCCGCTGTTCCTGTTCGCGAGCGTCTCGTACCTGCTCGCGGTCGGGTGGATCCATCTGCTGTTGCCGGTGCTGCGACCGATCGAGGCGCGCTAAAGTTGACACGACGCGGCGCAATGCCATTCTTTATACCCATCATCAGAATGGGAATTAAAAGACGCTATCATTTTGGGAGGGAAATCATGTTCGACCCACGTACCCGGCGCCTCGGCCTGGCGCTTGTGGCCAGCACCGCGCTCGCAACGCCGACGTTTGCGCGGGACGTGCAGGCACCCGCTGCCGTTGCGCCGGCTGCCCCGGCTGCGCAAAGCGACGAGGTCATCGTTACCGCGCGCTATCGTAACGAGACGCTCCAGTCGGTGCCGATCGCGATCACCGCGGTCAGCGGGCAATCGCTCGCCGAGCGCCAGTTGAACACGGTCGAGAACATCGCCGCGACGATCCCCTCGGTTGGCTTCCGGAGCGGCGCGTCGAACAAGGACCGTACGATCTTCATCCGCGGCGTCGGCACCATCACGACCTCTCCGGGCGTCGAGCCATCGGTGTCGACCGTGCTCGACGGCGTCGTCCTCACCCGCCCCGGCCAGTCGACGCTGGACCTTGGCGAGGTCGAGCGGATCGAGGTGCTGCGGGGGCCACAAGGCACGCTGTTCGGCAAGAACGCATCGGCCGGCGTGGTCAACATCGTCACGCGCAACCCGACCGACGAATTCCGCGCATTCGGCGAGGCGGGCATCACATCGGACGGGGAATATCGGATCAAGGCCGGCATCTCCGGCGCGCTCGTCCCCGGCAAGGTGCAGGGACTGATCGGCGGTCTGTACGACAATTATAAGGGCAACGTCCGCAACGTCGTGCAAGGGAAGGACGTCAATGGCTACCGGCGTTACGGCGCACGCGGCAAGCTGGTCGTCACGCCCTCCGAAGACCTGAAGTTCACGATCATCGGCGACTATCTCAACTCGCACGATACCACCCCGACCAGCGTCTATGCGGCCAGCAGCCGTACCGCCTACCCCACCGGGATCGTCACCAACTCGCCCGACCTCGCCGCCGCCTTGGGAGCAAACGCGATCGTCGCGGGACCGAGCAATCGCCGGACCAACAACAATTCGATCACCGACGTGAAGGACGAGAATTACGGCGGATCGTTCACCGGCGAACTCGCGCTCGGCGACTACCATATCACCTCGATCACCGGCTGGCGGCAATGGCTCAACAATCAGCGCCAGGATTACGACAGCGTCGCCGCGCTCTCGACTGTCTTCCCGTCGGGGCAGGATGCGGGCAGCGTCAATACCAAGCAATTCTCCGAGGAACTGCGGCTAACGTCACCCAAGGGCGGGCTGATCGATTACGTCGTCGGCGCCTATTATCTCCACGCGACCACCGACGAGCAATATCAGCGCACGCTGACGTCGCTCGCGGCGGGCGGCGCGCAGACCACGACGACGGGCGTCGCGAACTACGGCATCACCAACGACAATTACGCGCTGTTCGGTGAGGCGAACGTCAATTTCACGCCGAAATTCCGCGGCATCGCCGGGTATCGCTCGACGTGGGACAGCCTGGATTTCTACCATGTCCGCACTTCGACCGCGGATCCGCTCAACACTGGCGCAGCGGCGTTCGATCGGCCCGGCGTTCGCGCCTATCACAACGCGACCGGCGGCATCGACAAGCGCGGCGACAGTTATCGCCTTGGGCTCCAGTATGATCTGGGCGAACACGCGCAGACCTATTTCACCTACTCGCACGGCTATAAGGGCCCGGCGTACAACGTATATTTCAACATGCGTTCGCTGAACGCGACGACGCCGCTCGACGAAGTGCCACTGAGCCCGGAGACGTCCAATTCCTATGAAGTCGGGCTGAAGGGCAGCACGTCGGATCGCAGCGTCAGCTATAGCCTCGCGGCATTCACGACGAATTTCGACGGGTATCAGGCGAGCTTCAACGACGTGGTCGCAGGCGCGCAGGTCAGCCGGTTGATCAACGCCGGCTCTGTGCGCTCGCGCGGCATCGAGGCGGACGTGACGCTGCGCCCAACCAAGGGCCTGACGCTCGATATCTCAGGTGCCTATACCGACGCGACGGTACGCAACTTCCTCTGCCCGACCGGTGCGCCGACGAGCTGCAACATCGACGGCCAGCCGCTCCCCTATGCGCCGAAGATCAAGCTGTACGAGAATGCCGCGTACAAGTTTGGGCTGACCGATACGCTGGCGCTGGAACTCCAGACCGACGTGACGTTCAGCAGCAAGGTCCAATATTCGCTCGCCGAGACGCCGAGCACGGTGCAGCCGTCCTACGCGATCTGGAACGCGAGCGTCGCGGTGCTGAGCGATACGTCCGGCTGGCAGCTGCGCGCGTATGTGAAAAACCTGACGAACACATCCTATTCGTCGTTCCTGACCGCGGGCACGTTCGCCGGCACCGTCCGGTTCGTGCCGCGCGACGACAATCGCTATGTGGGGCTGCTGCTACGCAAGGACTTCTGACCAAGGAAGGCGCCGAACGTCCGGCCTGCCAGCGCGGGCAGGCCGGGTTTCAGCAGGAGCCAGTCGCGGATCGGTGACCCGAGCCGCGCGCCAAGCACCTGTTTATACCCACTGTCGCCCGATCCCCAGTCGACCCGGCGTACCCCGCGATCCCGCGCGGCGACGAGGTTTCGCCACTGGAGAAGCTTGCCGGGAGACTGCTTGGCGAAACGTGGATCGTAGCTGTTGGCGACCGCGTAGAGCAGGTCGCCGGTATCGATGTCGAACGAGAAGGCGGCCGGATCGCCATCGATCGTGAGCAGCGCGGCCCGAAACATCGTGGCGAGCGCCGTGTCCGCCGCGGCTGCCTGCCAGAAGGCAAGATGGGCGCCGCGCGCGAACTTCGGATCGGTGCGGTCCGCCTGCCCGACCCAGCTTGCCGCCTCGACACTTCCCAACGCCGCGAACTTGGTGGGCCAGTCCGCGCCTGACAGGAAACGCCATTCGGGTGCGCCATGCTCGGCCAGATGCTTTTCGTGAAAGCGATTCTTGCGGAGCGTTGAATTGCGCGGCCAGGGCTCGGTTGCCGTATCCGGCGGCGGCAAATCGAGGGTCCAGGTCTCACCCAGCTGGCGATCGATCGCGACCCAGCCCTGCGCACGCGCCGCCTTCACCAGTGCGCGCACCGCAGGGTCGTCGTCCTGCACCGGCCCGATCCGCAGCGCGTTCACATGGCTGGCCAAAATCGACAACGCGACCTTGAACGTCGCATCGCTGGCGCCGAGCCCGACGCCGAAGCTGCGGAACGGCCAGTAGCAGCCCGGCACCGCGGCCATTCGCATGAACCCCAGACCGAAGGGGACGAACGGCAGCGTCAGGACGGGCGCGCCGTCTTCCTCGACCACCAGCGTCCTGGCGTGCCCGCCATAGGCTGCGAGCGCGGCGGCATACCAGCCGAAGCGCAGGAAGCGGTGGCTGGCGGCGCCGCGCTCGGCGACCGTATCGATCGCGGCAGCGAGTCCTTCGACCACGTCGCCGCGTATGGCGGGCGGCAGGCAAACGAAATCGGCAAGGAGCATCGGCCTGGACATCTGCGTCGGTCTACCGCGCCGAAGGTTACGATTGCATGGTCTTTTCAGCGTATTGGTAGGAATAACGCGTGCCCGCGCGTTGTGCGCGTCCTTCCTATCGACCGCATTTTACCACATGGTGCCCACATGCCGACGATACCCGCCGTCTCGACAATCGCCCAGACGATCCAGCTTTCCCTAGCGCCCGTGTTCATGCTGGCGGGTATCGGCCAGTTGCTGAACGTGCTGGCAGGCCGTCTGTCGCGCGTAATCGACCGTGCGCGAAAGCTTGAGCATCTCCACGCGAGCAGCACCGGGCCCGAGCATGTCCGCTTCGTCTGGGAACTGCGCCTGCTCGACCGCCGGATGACGATCATCAACGCCGCGCTGTTCCTTGCAGTCTCCAGCGCGATCATGACGTGCATCCTGATCGCGCTGCTGTTCATCGCCGAACTCGCAAAGCTGCATTTCGGGACCTACGTCGCGGTGTGCTTCATCCTGGCGATGATCCTGCTGATCGCGGCGTTGATATCGTTCATCTTTGAGGTGCGGATTTCGCTCCGCGCATTCCGCATTCGCCCCGAATTGCTGAGGCCGCTGCCATGACCGGATCGATCGAAAAGCGTCTATTACAGGCCGTGATCGCAGTAGCCTGCCTGTTGCCGCTGGTCGTCGGCGGTCAAGGCGTCCTCCACGGACCTGCGCCCTTCGGGCATCTGGCCGACGTGCCGAAGGATCTCGACAGCCATTTCCGGTATATCTCGGGAATATTCTTCGCGACGGGGCTCGGGTTCGTCAGTTGCATCCCCGACATCGAGCGCAAGGGAGCGCGGTTCCGGCTGCTCGGCGGGCTGATCTTCGTCGGTGGCGTGTCACGGCTGATATCGTTGATCGCTGTGGGCGTGCCGTCGCAGGGTCATGTGCTCGGCTTGGGAATGGAGACGATCGTCGTGCCGTTGCTGATGCTCTGGCAATGGAATTTCGCCCGGCGTAGCGCATCGCGTGCGACGGGACCCGACGGCCGGAACTGAACGATGATCGCCAGCGTGCGTTAGGCCCCGAGACTTCAACCTATGCAGACAGGAACGCCGTGACGTCACTATCGAAGATCGTCGGCGGTGCGATCCTGTTGCTGGTCGTGATCGGCGCGCTGATCGTGACGATCGTGCCGCAATTCCTCGACCGGATCTATTATCGCGGATCGGCGTCGGGCCATTTCGACGGTGCGCGGTTCTTCAATCCCGACGGCGACGCGGATACCAAGCAGATCCAGCCCAAGGGAAGCGGCGGTGGCCGTGCAAGTTTCTTCTGGAAGTATTTCACGGGCAGCGACGGACGGCCCGCGTGGCCGAAGTCGGTGGCGGTCGAGCGGATCGCGCCGCCCGCTCGGGTCGAGGGTGAGCGGATGGTCGTGACGTGGGTCGGCCATGCGAGCGTGCTGATCCAAACGGAGGGGCTGAACATACTTACCGACCCGGTCTGGGCGGAGAAGGCCGGCCCGCTCGGGACGGGTCCTCGCCGTGTCGCCGAGCCTGGAATCGCGTTCGATGCGCTGCCCAGGATCGACCTCGTGCTGGTCAGCCACAATCATTACGACCATCTCGACAAGGCGACGCTGAAGCGGCTCTGGCAGCGGGATCGGCCACGGATCGTTACCAGCTTGGGCAACGACAGCGTGATCGGCCAGACCGGCGCGACGGCGACCGCGCTCGACTGGGGGCAGCGGGTGGCGATCAAGCCGGGTGTCGCGGTCACGGTGACGCGCAACCATCACTGGGGCAGTCGCTGGTTCACCGATCGCAACCGCGCGTTGTGGTCGAGCTTCGTCGTGACGCTGCCGGGCGGGAACGTGTTCTTTGCGGGTGATACCGGGATGGGCGACGGGAATTGGCCCGGCGAGGCGGCGGCGCTGGGGCCGATCCGGCTGGCGCTGATCCCGATCGGCGCGTTCCGGTTCGTCGGTGGGCAGATGGAGTCGGGCAGCCATATCGGGCCGGTCGATGCGGTCGAGGTCTATAGGCGGCTGGGTGCGGCGCATGCGATCCCGGTCCACTGGGGGACGTTCCGGCTGTCGTTCGAAGGCTATGACACGCCGCCGAAGCTGCTGGCGGCGGCCATGCTGTGCACCGGGCAGAGCGGGTTCGCGCCGGTCGCGATCGGCCGGCCGACCGAGGTTGCAGGCTATGCCACGCCGGCGACGGGGACGCCGATGCCGCGGGCGGCTTTGCTGAAGTGCCTCGATACGCCGGCGGTTCGGGCGTTGCGGTAGACCGGGGGTATGTGTCTCAGAAAGCTCGCCGCGCCGTAGCACCGATAGAGCCACCACCCCGGCGGATGCCGGGGTCCAGTTGGGGGAGGCTGCTGGCAGGGGATAGCGCTTGATTACTGCCCCCTTTCCAACTGGGCCCCGGCCTTCGCCGGGGTGGGATGGAAGCCAGGGTGGTATGCAGGCCGGATGGTATCTGAGCCGAGGGGGCAATCGTTAAATCGGACCCCCTGCTCACCCGATCTTGAATACGCAGAGCTTGTTGTCGTCGAGGTCGCGGCAATACGCGCCGTAGAAGCTCATCTCATCGGGACCACGCAGGCCGGGGGCGCCTGCGTCCGCACCGCCGAGTTCGATCGCCTTGCCATGGACCTGGTCGACCTGCGCGCGCGGATCCGCGGCCAGCGCGACCATCGTGCCGTTGCCGGTGGTCGCGGCTTGGCCGTCATAGGGCTTGCCGACGACGAGCATCGGCTTGGCCGCGCCGGCGCCGTAGAAAGTCAGCTTGCGATCGTCGGGCAGCTGCATAAGGCGCTTGCCGCCGACGGTCGCGAACAGCGCGTCGTAGAAGGTGAGCGCGGCGTCGATATCGTTGGTGCCGAGCGTTGCGTAGCCGCTCATGCGTCTCTCCTCTTGGTGCTTGAGGAGGCATATCGACACGGTTCTGTGGCGGAGACAATGCGCCTCGCCCGCCACCCAATCCGTCATCCTGGGCTCGACCCAGGATCCAGAGCAACGATGCTCGCGCTATGTGGCTCTGGATCCTGACTTTCGTCAGGATGACGGCGGCTCAGCCGACGAAG
Source organism: Sphingomonas sp. HMP9 (assembly GCF_013374115.1). Taxonomy (NCBI): domain Bacteria; kingdom Pseudomonadati; phylum Pseudomonadota; class Alphaproteobacteria; order Sphingomonadales; family Sphingomonadaceae; genus Sphingomonas; species Sphingomonas sp. HMP9. The sequence continues at coordinate 2,269,503 of NZ_AP022673.1, forward strand.
GCGCGCTCGATCACGAAGGTGCCGGGCTTCGAATTCGCGCCCTCTTCGAAGCCTTGCGCCTCGAGCATCACCGCGAATTCCTTGATCATCTCGGTCGAGCCGCAGAGCATCGCGCGGTCGGTTTCGGGGTTGAGCTTCTGGTCGCCGCGGACCGGGTGGCCGAACAGCGATGCATCCTCGATCAGCGCGCCGATCCGGCGCGTGGTGCGGAACGGCTCGCGCGTCACGGTCGGGATATAGTGGAACTGCGTCTGCGCCTCGTCTGCGATCAGCGGGTCCTCCGCGAGCAGCCCGACCATCTCGTCGTGATAGGCGAGATCGCTCACGCGGCGCACGCTGTGCACGACAATGACCTGCTCATAGGCCGCATAGACGTCGGGATCGCGCATCAGGCTGAGGAACGGCGCGAGGCCGGTGCCGGTCGAGAACATGAAGAGTCGCTTGCCCGGCAGCAGCGCGTCGAGCACCAAAGTGCCGGTCGGCTTCTTGCCGAGATACACTTCGTCGCCGGGCTGGACGAGCTGGAGCTTGGAGGTCAGCGGGCCGTCCTCGACCTTGATCGACAGGAACTCCAGCTCCTCCGAATAATGCGGGGACGCGATCGAATAGGCGCGCATGATCGGCTTGCCGGTTTCCTGAGGAAGCCCGATCATCACGAACTCGCCCGAGCGGAAGCGGAAGGTCGACGGGCGCTCGACCGCGAAACTGAACAGATGTTCGTTCCAGTGACGCACCCACAGCACCTTTGCGTTGAGGAACGCTGGGGTCTCGGGGATCAGCACGGGGGCGCGCGTGGCTTCGAGGATCGGGGCGGTCATGCGTCTATTCCTTCGGCCGCGCAGAATCGCGCTGGCGGGTCAATGCTTGCGAAACGGTCGCAGTATTGGCGTGCGCCGCATGGGTCAACAACAGCAAAGCTTTGGGAGAGGCAAACCGGGGCCTTATCCATGGTTCTCCTGCGAACGCAGGAGCCCAGAGTCGCGGGCAGCATCTCTCGTAATCCTGGGCTCCTGCGTTCGCAGGAGAACACGAGGGGGCGGTGCTCGAAGGCACGTTGCCGACTGACCGGATGTTCCCCATATTCCCCCTCGATGGCCATTCAGATCCGCACCAGTCTCGCCGAGCCCGAAACCGGCGAGAGCTTCGTCCCGCACCGCCCCACCGCGCGCCCTAACAAGGTCGAGGGGGGCAAGGCGTTCAAGCTCGTCAGCGAGTATGAACCGGCGGGCGACCAGCCGACCGCGATCGCCGAACTCGTCACCGCGATCGGCGACGGCGAGAAGGATCAGGTGCTGCTCGGCGTCACCGGATCGGGCAAGACCTTCACGATGGCCAGCGTCATCAACCGCGTGCAGCGGCCCGCTTTGATCCTCGCGCCGAACAAGATCCTCGCAGCCCAGCTGTACGGCGAGATGAAGTCGTTCTTCCCCGAGAACGCGGTCGAGTATTTCGTCAGCTATTACGATTATTACCAGCCCGAGGCGTATGTCGCGCGGTCGGACACGTACATCGAGAAGGAATCGTCGACCAACGAGTCGATCGACCGGATGCGGCATTCGGCGACGCGTGCGCTGCTCGAACGCGACGACGTGATCATCGTCGCGTCGGTGTCGTGCCTGTACGGCATCGGCTCGGTCGAGACCTATTCGGCGATGATCTTCGACCTGAAAAAGGGCACGACGGTCGACCAGCGCGAGATCGTGCGCAAGCTCGTCGCGCTGCAGTACAAGCGCAACGACGCGGCGTTCCAGCGCGGCAATTTCCGCGTGAAGGGCGACACGCTGGAGATCTTCCCGTCGCATTACGAGGACAGCGCGTGGCGCATCTCGTTCTTCGGCGACGATATCGAGGAGATCACCGAGTTCGATCCCTTGACCGGCAAGAAGGTCGCGTCGCTGAACTCGGTGCGCGTCTATGCGAATTCGCATTACGTGACGCCCGGCCCGACGCTGAAACAGGCGGGCGAGGCGATCAAGCATGAGCTGGCCGAGCGGCTCAAGGAACTGGTGCTCGAGGGCAAGCTGCTGGAAGCGCAGCGGCTGGAGCAGCGGACGAACTTCGATCTGGAGATGATCGCGGCGACTGGCAGCTGTGCGGGGATCGAGAATTACAGCCGCTTCCTCACCGGCCGCATGCCGGGCGAGCCGCCACCCACGCTGTTCGAATATCTGCCCGACAATGCGCTGCTGTTCGTCGATGAGAGCCATGTCACGATCGGCCAGATCAACGGCATGTCGCGCGGCGATCACCGGCGGAAACTGACGCTCGCCGAATATGGCTTCCGCCTGCCCTCGGCGATCGACAACCGGCCGCTTAGGTTCAACGAATGGGACGCAATGCGGCCGCCGACGACCTATGTCTCGGCGACACCGGGCAGCTGGGAGATGGAGCAGACCGGCGGCGTGTTCGCCGAACAGGTCATCCGTCCGACCGGGTTGATCGATCCCCCCGTCGAGATCAAGCCGGTCGAGGAACAGGTGCAGGACCTGATCGTCGAAGTCGGCAAGACGACCGCCCTCGGCTATCGTACGCTCGTCACGACGCTCACCAAGCGGATGGCGGAGGATCTGACCGAGTATATGCACGAGGCGGGGATCAAGGTCCGCTACATGCACAGCGACGTCGAGACGCTGGAGCGCATCGAGCTGATCCGCGACCTCCGGCTGGGCGTGTACGACGTGCTGATCGGCATCAACCTGTTGCGCGAGGGATTGGACATCCCCGAATGCGGGCTGGTCGCCATCCTCGATGCGGACAAGGAAGGGTTCCTGCGCTCCGAGACCTCGCTGATCCAGACGATCGGCCGCGCGGCGCGTAACGTCGACGGCCGCGTGATCCTGTACGCCGATCGCGTCACCGGATCGATGGAGCGCGCGATGAACGAGACGTCGCGCCGTCGCGAGAAGCAGGTCGCGTACAACACCGAACACGGCATCACGCCGACGACCATCCGCCGCAACATCGGCGATATCATCGCGCATGTGGCGAGCCAGGATCAGGTGACGATCCCGATCGATGAGGACCGGCCGCACATGGTCGGGCATAACCTGCGGGCGTATATCGAGGATCTCGAAAAGCAGATGCGCAAGGCAGCGTCGGATCTCGAATTCGAGACCGCCGGGCGGCTGCGCGACGAGATTCGGCAGTTGGAGAACGAGGAACTGGGTCTGCCGGTGGACCAGCAAAAGGCGCCGGTCATGGGTCGCTCTAACGAGGGCAAGCCGGGGACGCGGAAGACGCGCTACGGGAAGAGCCAGAAGATGCGGATGGGCGGCTCACGCTCGCGTTGACGCGCCCACCTCCGTTTTCGTCACCCTGACGAAGGTCAGGGCCCAGAGCTGCGGACGCTGCGGTCAGTAACTCTGGGTCCTGACTTTCGTCAGGATGACGAAGGGGTCAGCTTAGCCGACGACGAGGTCTTCGCTGCTCGACCCGTAATAGCTTGCAACGCGGTCGGCATAGGCCTGGTCGAAGACGGGTGCGTTGTTCGACCAGCTCGGGCCACCTTCGAGGACACGCTTGTCGATCGTCACGACGTAGAGGTCGCGGACCGCGTCGAACTGGAGCAGTGCGAAGGGCAGCGGGTAGAAGCTCTTGCCCATGCCGAGGAAGCCGCCGAGGCTGAGCACGGCGTGCGTCGCGCGACCGGTGCCCTTGTGGACCATGAAGGCGTGGACCGATCCGACAGCGTCGCCGTCGCGGCTCTCGACCTTCATCGTGCCGGCAACGCTCGCCTGCACGAGCAGCTGAGTCGGGGTCTGGGCGGCGTCGGACATGCGTGTTCTCCTGAGATCTTCCGTCGTTGAACCGGTATCACCGTGCGGCGGTTCCCGGCTAGCGCGCTTCGTCGTGCTTGAGCCGCCGCCGGGCGTGCCGCATAGCGATGCGATGCGTATCCAGTCCCCCTGTTCCGTCGGCTTGCGATCGCTTGCCAGCTCCATCGTCCTGGCGCGACTTGCCGGTCTGGCGACGCTCGCATCGATTGCCGGCTGCGTCCCGCCGCCGCGGGCCGAAGCGCCGCCGCCGCCGAGCACGGTCGCCGCGGCGCCTGCTCCCGCACCGCGCCCCGTGCCGATCGCCGCCGATTGGCGCGACTGGCCCTATTCGCCGGGAACATGGGTGTATCGGCGCGACGCGCGCGGCTCGATCGCGCTGTTCGGGCCGGCGAATGCCGACGCCTCGCTGACGGTGCGGTGCGATACCGGCGCGCGGCAAATCTATCTGGCGCGCGCCGGCAGCACGGCGACGCCCCTGACGATCCGGACGTCGAGCGTGACGCGCGCCGTGGCGGTCCAGCCGACGGGCAGTATGCCGGCCTATGTCGCCGCGGCGCTGATGCCGAACGATTCGCTACTGGAGGCGATAGGGTTCAGTCGTGGACGGTTCGTCGTCCAGCAGGCCGGGCTGCCCCCGCTGGTGGTGCCCGCCTGGGCCGAGATCGAGCGCGTGACCGAGGATTGCCGCGGCTGAAATCGACGAAACGACAGCCGTGAAGGATTGCCCGAAAACTTCTGTAAAACAAGGCTTGTATCGCATCCCTGTCCAGCACACATTGCGGTTGCGGTCAGGCTTGGCCGCGTTTTTTCCACAAGCGAAAGGAGGTGATCCGATGTCTCATGGTTCAGCAGTGAGTTCGGTTCGGTTCGTTCGGGGGACGCACCGCTAAGTCCGCCGGTTCGCGTGGGGAGTATCCTCTCCCAGTCAACACGTGAGCCATAGGATAGGTGGTACGCATGGTCCTCCGGGCTGGAGCTCTCCGGCCGCTGACCATGTCAGGAGGCTGCCGGTTCGTCGGGAGACGAGCCGGCAGCCTCTTTTCATTTTTGGGCTAATTTCTGCCTGGGGTGGTGCGGGCGCGACCGGCGCTGGTGATCCTACGCGGTACAGCCACCCTTCCCACACGCTCCGTCATCCTGACGAAAGTCAGGATCCAGAGCCATCAAGGGCGTGCTTCGTGACCCTGGATCTTGACTTTCGTCAGGATGACGGGAGAGGGTGCTAAGGATTCCCGCCTTGCGTCCCGATCCGCCCTACAGAAACGCCTTCGCCCGCTTGAGCACGACGTTGCAGAGCTGCGTCTTCACCTCGCCGCCGAGATTGCCGAGCGCGAGCGTCTGGCCATTGCCGGCCTGGACCTGCCCCGCCTGTCCCGCCGCATAGCCGGGCGAGGTCTGGACGTCCCTGCGTCCGGTCAGCTGTTGCAGGATCGACTGCGCGCCGCTGGCCTGCGGCGTCGCCTGCGCACCGGTCTGGCCGCCGGTCAATCCGCCGAGCATGCCGCCCTGCCCGAGCAGCCTGTTCTTGAGGCAATAGCCGAGCAGTCCCGCGGCATTGCCCGCCCCGACCGATCCGACGCTCGGCAACCCGCCACCGAGCAGGCTCCCCAATCCGCCGAGCCCTCCGAAACCGCCCTGCGCCGCGCGCTCCGTCTGCGGTGCGGCGGTCTGAGATGCAGCCGTCTGCGCGGCGGCGCCTGTTGTCAGGTTGAGCGCGGCGGCAAGAGCGATGGCGGTTTTCATGATACGCAACTCCGATGGGGACCATTCACCAACGGCAGAGCGCCTACCCCGTTCCGATACGTTGCCGTATGCAAGCCCCGACTCAGCGCTGGGCGAACAGCGCGTCGACCGATCCGCCATTGGCCGCCAGCACCGTCGCCACGCGGTGGCGGGCATCGTGATAGGCCAGCGCGGTGGCGCGGGGATCAGTCCGGCGCAGACGCCCGGCTTCCGCGTCGGTCAGGCTGCTTTCGGCGGCGACATGATCGGCATAGCCTTCCGCGACCCAGGTCGGGAGACGCGCCGCGAGCAGTTCGCCGAGATGGTCGGCGATCATGATGTGCGTCGTCTCGTGCGCGATGACGCCCGACAGCGTGCGCGTGTTGCCGAGGTCGCGGTCGGTCGTCACGCGATCGGCGGCGATATCGCTCCGGTTGAACACGAGCGCCGACCCGAACGGCCGACGAAACGCGAAGGCATGCGGCGACTGGACGGCGAGCACGCGCCAGCGCCAGCCGCCGTTCGTCAGGAACAGCGACCGGTGCACGGGCCCCGTGTAGATGGGGCTCGATCGCAACAGCGTTTGCGCGCGCGAGAGTTCGTCGACGATCCGCGCGTCAATCGGGCGCTCGGCGTAGACGGTGACGTCACCGACCCGCCGGCTGAACGGAAACGCCAGAACCTGCGGCGCGTAGGCCAGCGTGAGCGCGAGCAGGAGGAGCACGGCAAGCGTACACCCGACGGGGCCGACCCGCCTCCTGCGCGCGCGCGTGGTCATGCGGGGGTGAGCAGCCCCTCCCGTGCAATCTTCTCGCGCCAGACGAGCGGGGCGAGCTGGTGGACGTTCTCGCCCGCCGAATCGACCGCGACGGTCACCGGGAAATCGGCGACTTCGAATTCGTATATCGCCTCCATGCCGAGATCCTCGAAGCCGACGACCTTCGATCCCTTGATCGCGCGCGCGACGAGATAGGCCGCGCCGCCGACCGCCATAAGATAGGCCGACTTGCGTTCGGCAATCGCCTTGGTCGCGTCGGCGCCGCGCTCGGCCTTGCCGACCATCGCGAGCAGGCCCTGGTCGAGCATCATGCGCGTGAACTTGTCCATCCGCGTCGCGGTGGTGGGGCCTGCGGGGCCGACCACCTCGTCGCCGACCGGATCGACCGGGCCCACATAATAGATGACGCGACCGCGGAAATCGACGGGCAGTTCCTCGCCCCTCGCCAGCATGTCGGCGATCCGCTTGTGCGCGGCGTCGCGCCCGGTGAGCATCTTGCCGTTCAGCAGCAGGCGGTCGCCATGCTTCCACGTCTGCACCACCTCGGGCGTGAGCGTGTCGAGATCGACGCGGATCGCGGCCTTGTCGGGGGTCCAGTTCACATCCGGCCACTCCTTCAGCTTGGGCGCTTCGAGATAGACCGGGCCCGAGCCGTCGAGCACGAAATGCGCGTGGCGGGTGGCGGCGCAGTTGGGGATCATCGCGACCGGCTTCGACGCGGCGTGCGTCGGCCAGTCGAAGATCTTTACGTCGAGGATGGTCGAGAGCCCGCCCAGCCCCTGCGCACCGATGCCGAGCGCGTTGACCTTGTCGTAGATCTCAATCCGCAGCGCCTCGATGTCGTTCTTGGGCCCGCGTTCCTTCAGCTGCGCCATGTCGATCGCGCCCATCAGCGATTCCTTGGCGAGCAGCATCGACTTCTCGGCGGTGCCGCCGATGCCGATGCCGAGCATCCCCGGCGGGCACCAGCCTGCGCCCATCTGCGGGATCATCTCAAGCACCCAGTCGACGATCGAATCGCTCGGGTTCATCATCTTGAACTTCGACTTGTTCTCGCTGCCGCCGCCCTTTGCCGCGACGTCAATCGAGACGGTGTTGCCGGGCACCATCTCGACATGCATCACGCTCGGCGTGTTGTCCTTGGTGTTGCGGCGCGTGAAGGCGGGATCGGCCAGGATCGACGCGCGCAGCTTGTTCTCGGGGTTGAGATACGCCTTGCGCACGCCTTCATCGACAACCTGCTGCAAGGAGCGGGTCGAATCGAGACGGCAATCCTGGCCCCATTTGACGAAGATCGTGACGATGCCGGTATCCTGGCAGATCGGGCGGTGGCCCTCCGCGCACATCCGGCTGTTGGTCAGGATCTGCGCGATCGAGTCCTTGGCGGCGGGCGATTTCTCCGCCTCGTACGCAACGCCCAAGGCGCGGATGTAATCCATCGGGTGATAGTAGCTGATGAACTGGAGCGCGTCGGCGACGCTTTCGATCAAGTCGGCTTCGGTGATGAGGGTCATGCAGCGCCTTTGCGGATACAGGGTTGCAGGCGTCTTAGCGGCGATCGCGCGATTTATGAAGACGGCGCCATCGCGGCGACCGCGGCGCGAGCGGCCAAAGGTTACGACAAGGTTACACCAATGCGCGCCGATCGCGGCAGATACCGATCCGCAAAAAGCGGCCGAAGTGCCATAGATCCACTTCAGCCGCCTCGCACCGAGTTCAACGTACCGGCACACGGGCCGGGACGCATCGCTTGATCGGCAGGATTACATCGGCGGGGTCAGGCTGTCCTTGCCGACCGCGACCGACTTGGCACCCGACGCGCCGGTCGAGGTGATCGCGAACAGCTTCTGGCCCTTGGCCAGGACCGAGCGCTCGGCCGGCTCGAACCGGACGATCGGCGTGCCGACAGGCACGACGACCTGCGCCTTGCCGCCCTTGTAAGAGATGCTCAGCTTCGTCTCGCCGGGCTTGCCTGCGCCACCGGTTACGGTGCCGTTGGTCATGCCGCTCTGCTGATCGACCGTGCCGTTGGTCATCGCGCTCTGCCCGTCGACGGTGCCGTTGGTCATCGCGCTCTGCCCGTCGACGGTGCCGTTGGTCATCGCGCTCGACCCGTTGGTGCCACCGCCTGCGGCCGCGACCGCACCGGGGACGTCCCAGGGATAATGCCCCTCGCCAGTGCCGCGCATCGCCTCGGGGAAGATGACGAGTTCGACCGCGCGCAACGCGTTATCCGGGCCGGTCGTCGCGGTGCCGATGAAATCACCGTCCTTCAACGTCGAAAGGTCCGACTTCACCACCCAGGCGAACTTGGTCGTCGCGTCGAGCGGCACGCTGACCGATTTGCCGTCATAGGTCTGGACGGTCAGCGCGTCGGTGCCGACCGCGGTGATCACACCGCGGACGCGAGTGACGTCGGACGCCGCACTCGCCGTCGCACTGGTATTGGCGGCGGCGCTGTTGGCGTCGGTCGACGTCTTGTCGCCACAGCCTGCAAGGACCGCGACCACGCCGCAGAGCAGCATCAGCTTTTTCGTCAACATCGGGTCGGATCCTTCGACTATCATAGCGCGCGGTGCCATGATGGCATCGGCGATCGGTTTGCGGGCGACCATGAAGACATGGTCGGTCCGGTTCAACGCCGGAAACGTGCAACCGGACGCATCACGTCGCCGCAACGCGTGGACGCGCGCGATATCGGCGCGGCTGCGGCTATCCTGCCGACAGCGCAGTGCGTAGACTGTGGCGATGCAGGATATACGGAACATCATCGTTCTGACGGGTGCGGGCATCTCCGCGGAGAGCGGCATCGCGACGTTCCGCGGGCCAGGTGGCTTGTGGGAAGGCCACCGGGTCGAGGATGTGTGCACGCCCGAGGCGCTCGCGGCGGATCCGGAACTGGTGCACCGCTTCTACGATCTGCGGCGCGCAGCGCTGGCGGCGGTCGAGCCGAACGCGGCGCATCGGGCGCTGGGGCGGCTGGATGCTGCGTGGGCGGGCGAATTGCTGATAGTCACGCAGAATGTCGATGACCTGCACGAGCGGGCGGGGGCGACGCGGATGCTGCATATGCATGGCGAGTTGCTGTCGGCGTTGTGCGCCGTGTGCAGCGCTCGCGAGCCTTGGGCGGACGCGCTGCCTGAGGGATCGGTGTGCGGCGCGTGCGGGTCGTCGGCGTTGCGGCCGGACATCGTGTTCTTCGGCGAGATGCCGTACCAGATGGAGCGGATCGAGGCGGCGCTGGCGCGGGCCGATCTGTTCGTATCGATCGGGACGTCGGGCGCGGTGTATCCGGCGGCAAGGTTCGTGCAGACCGCGGCGTATCATGGTGCTGCGACGCTGGAACTGAACCTCGATCCGTCGATGGGGAGCGTGTTCTTCGAGGAGACGCGGATCGGGGCTGCCGGGGTGCTGGTGCCGGATTGGGTGGATCAGGTCTTGGAGTAAAACTGTTCCTCCCCCGCCAGGGGGAGGATTGGCATCAGTCCACCCAGTCGAGGCCCATGTCGCGATAGATTTCGCGGTCTTCGTCCCAGCCGGGTTTGACCTTGACGTGCAGGTACAGGTGGACGGGCTTGCCGGTGATCGAGGCGAGTTCGATGCGTGAGCGCGCGCCAATTTCCTTGATCCGCACGCCGCCCTTGCCGAGCACGATCGCGCGCTGAGTCGGGCGTTCGACGAGGATTTGCTGGTGGATCTCCAACGACCCGTCCTGGCGCTCGATATACTGCTCGGTCTCGATCGTGCTCGCATAGGGGAGTTCGGCGTGGAGCTGAAGATAGAGCTGCTCGCGCGTGACCTCGGACGCGAGCGCGCGCTCGGTCGAGTCGGAGACTTGGTCTTCGGGGTAATGCCACGGGCCTTCGGGCATCGCCTTGGCGAGCCGCGTCTTGAAGTGCGCGAGGCCGTCGCCGGTGCCGGCGCTAATGAAGAACGTCTCGGCGAAGGGGAGCAGCGCGTTCAGCTTCTCCGCGTGGATCAGCAGCTTGGTCTTGTCGGCGAGATCGACCTTGTTGAGGATCAGCCAGATCGGTTCGGTGCGGCCGACCAGCGACTCGACGATTGTCGTGACCTTCCCGCCGATCCCGCCCTTGGCGTCGACCACCAGCGCGATGATGTCCGAGCCCTCCGCGCCGCCCCAGGCGGCGGCGACCATTGCGCGGTCGAAGCGGCGCTTGGGCTCGAAGATGCCGGGGGTGTCGACGAGCAGGATCTGCGTGTCGCCTTCGATCGCGACGCCCATCAGCTTGGCGCGCGTGGTCTGCGCCTTGGGGCTGACGATCGCGACCTTTTGGCCGACGAGCGCGTTGACAAGCGTCGACTTGCCTGCGTTCGGGGCACCGACGATGGCGACGAGGCCGCAATGCTTGGGGGTGGACGTCTCGGAAGTGGTTGGTTCGGTCACGCAGGTTCTTTTCGGCATCGGGATAGTCGGCGCCGGTCATACAGATAAAACGCGCGGCCGTCATTCCCGCACCCGTCGCATCCGTCATCCTGACGAAAGTCAGGATCCAGGGTCACGCAGGCTGTCGCTTTTGGCTCTGGATCCTGACTTTCGTCAGGATGACGGAGAAGGTCGGGTCAGCCGAGCTTTTCCAGGAGCGCCTTGGCGGCGGCGGTTTCGGCTTCCTGTTTGCTGGAGCCCATTGCGGTGGCTTCGGCCAGCTTGCCGACCGAGACGAGGATCGTGAATTTGGGCGCGTGGCCGGGGCCGGAGCGCTCGACGACGGTGTATTCGGGGGGCTTGCGGTTATGCGCGGCTGCCCATTCCTGGAGCGCGGACTTGGGGTGTTGCGGGGCCTTGGCGCCGGCTTGCACCCTGTCGCCCCAGGCGCCGCGGACGAACGCGCGGGCGGCGTCTAGGCCGGCTTCGCGGTACCAGGCGCCGATCAGCGCCTCCATCACGTCGCCGAGCACGTTGTCGCTGTCGCTGGCGCCGTCGTCGCGCGCCTGCTTGCCGAGTTTGAGGTGTGGGCGGACGCCCAGTTCGCGGGCTACGTCGGCGCAGACCAGACCCGTGACGAGCGCGTTGAGGCGCTTCGACAGCGAGCCTTCGGGGTCTGTGGCGAACAGTTCGTACAGCCACTCAGCGATGATCAGGCCGAGCACACGGTCGCCGAGGAATTCGAGACGCTCATAGTTGGCCGCGGCCTGGCTGCCGTGGGTCAGCGCGCGCTCATAGGGGGCGAGATCGGTGGGAACGCGGCCGAAGAGCGTCTTCAGCCAGCCGGATAGGTCGCTCACAAGCCTTCCCCGATGCGGCTCCACCGCGCGGCGCTGACCCAGGTCCAGGGTTTGAGCCATTCGGCGTCGCCGTCGGTCGAGAAGAAATTGACGACCGCCTTGCCCTCGACATTCTCAAGCGGGACGTAGCCCATGCCCTGCGGCGCGGGGAAGCGGCTGTCGCCGCTGTCGTCGCGGTTGTCGCCCATCACGAAGATGTGGCCCGCGGGGATGGTGTAGAGCCCGGTGTCGTCGCGGTCGGGGAGCTGGGCCTGGTCGAGGACTTCGTAGCTGCGGCCGCCGGGCAATGTCTCGCGGAAGCGGGGGTAGCGGCAGATCTGGACGTTCGCGACGACGTCGACGAACGGCGCGCCGCACTTCTCGGCGTCGAAATTGGCGGTGAGCGGGATCGTGAAGTCGGCGATGCGGAGTTTCGGGATCGCCTTGCCGTTGAGGTAGACGGTGCCCTGGCGCATCTGGACGGTCTCGCCGGGGAGGCCGATGACGCGCTTGATGACGTCGTGATCGAGCACTTCGGGCGCGCGGAAGACGACCACGTCGCCGCGGGTCGGCGTGCTGCCGAAGATGCGGCCGGGGATCAGCGGCACGCCACCGGGCAACGACCAGCGCGAATAGCCGTAGTTCCACTTCGAGACGAAGAGATAGTCGCCGATCAGCAGCCGGGGCAGCATCGATTCGGACGGGATGCTGAACGGCGCGAAGATGAAGCTGCGCAGGATCAGCACGACCAGCGCGAGCTTCAGCAGGAAGCGGAAGGTCTCGCCCATTTCAGAACGGGGTGTCTCGGAGCGCTGGGGTTTCGTCTTCGCGTCATTTGCCATGCGCGCGGGTTTGCGCACCGCGTGCGGGACGTCAAGCGTCGGCAGGACACGATTGGCCGAATGAGGCGTTGTCGCGGTCTCGCGCTTGCAGCATTACTCGCGCGCACGTCTATTCGGAGAAGTAGCATGACCGCCGACTGGTCCACGATCGAAGCCCTGCCCGCCGCCAAGCTGACCGACCTGTTCGCAGCAGATTCGGAGCGCCTGTCGAAGCTCAGCCTCGACGTCGCGGGCATCCATTTCGACTGGTCGAAGACGCATCTGACGACCGACATGATCACCGCGTTCGAGGCGATGGCCAAGGCGCAGGATCTGGCTGGCAAGCGCCAGGCGATGTTCTCGGGCGAGATCGTCAACGTCACCGAGGGCCGCGCGGTCGAGCACACCGCCGAGCGCGGCGAGGGCAAGCCCGAGAGCGTCGCGATCGCGCAGGCGAGCCATGCCCGGATGCGGACGCTGATCGACGCGATCGAGGCGGATGCGCTCGGGCCGGTGCGGCATATCCTGCACGTCGGGATCGGCGGGTCGGCGCTGGGGCCGCAATTGCTGGTCGATTCGCTCGGGCGCGACGACAAGCGCTACGACGTCGGGATCGTCGCCAATGTCGACGGGGTGGCGCTGGAGGATGTGTTCGCGAAGTTCGATCCGGCGGCGACGTTGCTGGTGGTCGCGTCGAAGACCTTCACAACGACCGAGACGCTGATGAACGCCGAGGCGGTGTTGCAGTGGATGACCGAGCATAATGTCGAGGACCCTTACGGCCGCGTGATCGCGCTGACCGCCGCGCCTGAAAAGGCGATGGAATGGGGTGTCGACGAGACTCGCATCCTGCCGTTTTCGGAGAGCGTCGGCGGGCGGTATTCGCTGTGGTCGACGATCGGGTTTCCCGCGGCGATCGCGCTCGGTTGGGACCGGTTCGAGGAACTGCTCGAAGGGGCCGCGGAGATGGATCGGCATTTCCGGCTTGCCGCGCTGCACGAGAATGCGCCGGCGCTCGCGGCGTTCGCCGACCTGTATTACACGCAGATCCGCCATGCCGAGACGCGCGCGACGTTCGCCTATGACGAGCGGTTGCGGTTGCTGCCGAGCTATCTCCAGCAGCTGGAGATGGAGTCGAACGGCAAGTCGGTGACCGCGGAGGGCGAACCGCTCGGGCGGCCGTCGGCGGCGATCACCTGGGGCGGGGTCGGGACCGAGGCGCAGCACGCGGTGTTCCAGTTGCTCCACCAGGGCACGCACCTCGTGCCGGTCGAGTTCGTCGCGTCGATCGAGCCGGGCGATACGCTGCCCGACGAGCATCATCGTGCGCTGTTGCTCAACGCGTTTGCACAGGGCGCGGCGTTGATGGCAGGCAAGCAGGTCGAGGATCCGGCGCGCAGCTATTCGGGTGATCGGCCGTCGTCGACGTTGCTGCTCGACGATCTCGATGCGCGCACGCTGGGGGCGCTGATCGCGTTTTACGAGCACCGCGTGTTCGTGAACGGCGTGCTGCTGGGGATCAACTCGTTCGACCAGTTCGGGGTGGAGCTGGGAAAGGAAATGGCGAAGGCGGCGGAGAAGGGCGGACAGACGTTCGACCCCTCGACGGACGATCTGATCACGCGGGCGTTTGGGTGATTTGGGGGAGGCTAGCCCTCCCCCTGATCCGCTCAAATCTTGTTCCCCCGCGGAGGCGGGGGCCCAGGATACCGCTCGCAGCGCTCGTGACCCTGGGCTCCCGCTTTCGCGGGAGAACAATAGCTCGCGGGAGAACAACTGACGGTTGCGCGTTCGTCCTATATGCCCTTTCTCCTCGCCGTAGCGCTCGCCGCCTCCCCTACCCTCGGGCAGATGAAGTGGGAGCGGCGCGTTTTGATCGTTGCAGCCCCTTCTGGGGAAGATGTTGCGCTCGCTGAGCAACGTCGCATCCTTGCGAGCTGGAAGGCGAAGAGCGACGACCGCGATCTTACTATCGTCGAGGTCATCGGCGGCCAAGTCCGCGGCGCGGGCGACCCCGCCGCATCTATCCGCCGCAAATACCGTCTTCCCACCACGTTCACCGCGATCCTGATCGGCAAGGACGGCGGCGAGAAACTGCGCAGCGCCAAGCCCTTCCCCACTGCCGTGCTGGAACAGACAATCGACGCGATGCCCATGCGGCGGGCGGGTCGGCGATAGAGCCGGCCGATCACCCTGATGGCTGCGCTGGCCTTGTCCGCGCATCCCCCCTGCCCCAGATGGCACCCAAAGCCGCAGCGCGGCGGCGCGACGTACAAGGATTGCCTGTGACCGATACCCAATTCGACTATGACCTCTTCGTCATCGGCGCAGGCTCGGGCGGTACGCGCGCATCGCGCGTCGCCGCCGCGCATGGCGCGCGTGTCGCGGTCGCGGAGGAATACCGGGTCGGAGGGACCTGCGTCATCCGCGGCTGCGTGCCGAAGAAGCTGCTGATCTATGGCGCGCATTTCGCCGAGGATCTGAAGGACGCCAAGCGTTTTGGCTGGCAGGTGCCCGACGATTGCGCGTTCAGCTGGCCGACGTTGCGCGACAACGTGATGGAAGAGGTCGACCGGATCAATGGCGCCTATACGACCACGCTCGAGAACAACCATGTCGAGATCATCCATCAGCGCGCGGTCGTCGCCGGCCCCAACGAGGTGACGCTTGCCGACGGCAGCAATAAGACCGCGGCGAAGATCCTGATTGCGGTCGGCGCGCATCCCCTCGTGCCCGACTTCCCCGGTTCGGAACACGGCATCACCTCGAACGAGGTGTTCCATCTCGACGAGGTGCCGAAGCGCGTGTTGATCGCAGGCGCGGGCTATATCGCCAACGAGTTCGCGGGGATCTTCCACCAGTTCGGATCGCACGTGACCTTGGTCAACAGGACCGACGTGATCCTGCGCGGCTATGACGAGTCGATTCGCGACCGCCTGCTCCAGATCTCGATGAGCAAGGGCATCGATTTTCGCTTCAACGCTGCGTTCGAGCGTATTGAGAAAGGCGAAAATGGCTGCCTGACGGTGCACACGCACGGGCACGAGCCGATCGTCGTCGACCTCGTGATGTTCGCGACCGGCCGCCTGCCTAATACCAAGGGCCTCGGGCTCGAAACCGCAGGCGTCGAGCTCGACGCGGCGGGCGCGGTGGTCGTCGATGACGACAACCGGTCGAGCTGCGACAGCATCTTCGCGGTAGGCGACGTCACCAACCGCATCCAGCTGACCCCGGTCGCGATCCGTGAGGGGCAGGCGTTCGCCGATACGTTCTTCGGCAACAAGCCGACCCGAGTCGATTACGCCAACGTCCCCGCTGCTGTGTTCAGCCACCCGCCGATGGCTGGCGTCGGCATGACCGAGTCGCAGGCCAAGCAGGCGCTGGGATCGGTGAAGGTGTACACGTCGGACTTCCGGCCAATGAAGAACGTGCTGGCGGGCCGGAACGAGCGATCGCTCTACAAGATGATCTGCGACGGCGAGACGGACCGCGTCGTCGGCATCCACATGATCGGGCCGGACTGCCCCGAGATTCTACAATCCGCCGCGGTCGCGGTGAAGGCGGGGCTGACCAAGGCCGATTTCGACGCGACGGTCGCGCTGCATCCGACGATGGCGGAAGAGCTCGTTCTGATGAAGTAAGGCGGCAGGGCTTTCCGCCATGCGCACAATTCGGTAGATCGGCCACATACCTGATCCTCGAAAGGTTCCAGCATGCGTGAAGCCGCCATCGTATCGACCGCCCGTACCGCTATCGGCAAAGCCTATCGCGGCGCGTTCAACGCGACCGAGGCGCCGGTGCTGGCGGGGCATGTGATGAATGCGGTCGTCGATCGCGCCGGGGTGGATCCAGCGCGGATCGACGAGGTGTTCTGGGGCATCGGCAACCAATGGGGCACGCAGGGCGGTAACGCAGGACGCATGGCGATCTTCGCCGGCGGACTGCCCGAGTCGGTGCCCGCGTTCACGCTCGACCGGAAATGCGGGTCCGGGCTGACCGCGGTTGCGGTCGCGGCCCGGACGATCATCTGCGACGAGGCCGATGTCGCGCTGGCCGGCGGGATGGAGTCGATCAGCTACACCGTCACAAAGGATGCGCCGCGCTACGTCAATGCAAGCGTGATCGCCAAGGAGCCCGCGGCTTATATCCCGATGATCGAGACCGCGGAGATCGTCGCCGAGCGCTATGGCATCAGCCGCGAGGCGCAGGATGCCTATGCGGCGATGAGCCAGCAGCGCGCGGCGGCGGGGCTCGCGAGTGGCGCGTTTGCGGAGGAGATCGTGCCGATCACCGTCGAGAAGGCGCTGTTCGACAAGCAGGGCAATCACGCCGGAATCGAGAGCGTCACGTTATCGCAGGACGAGGGCATCCGCGCGGGGACGACGCTGGAGGGCCTTCGCGGGCTGAAGACGGTGTGGGCGGGCGGCGAATTCACCGGCCCCGGCACGAGCGTGACCGCGGGCAATGCTAGCCAGCTGTCGGACGGCGCGTCCGCGCAGTTGCTGATGGATCGCAGGACCGCGGAGGCCGAAGGCAAGGAGATCCTCGGTATCTATCGCGGGTTCCAGGCGGCAGGGTGCAGCCCGGCGGAGATGGGCATCGGGCCGATCTTCGCGATCCCGAAGCTGCTCGAGCGCGCAGGGCTGTCGGTGGGCGATATCGGACTGTGGGAGCTGAACGAGGCGTTCGCGTCGCAGTGCCTGTATTGCCGCGACCATCTCGGCATCGATCCGGAGAAGTATAACGTCAATGGCGGCGCGATCGCGGTGGGGCACCCGTTCGGGATGACCGGATCGCGGCTGGTCGGGCATGCGCTGATCGAGGGGCGCAAGCGGGGCGTGCGCTATGTCGTGGTGTCGATGTGCACTGCGGGGGGCATGGGTGCTGCGGGGTTGTTCGAGATCGTTTGAGGTTGGACCGGCGCGGGCGTGCCCTCACCCTTCCCACGGCGAAGACGCCGCGGGCCCCTTCCCTCTCCCCGATGGGAGAGGGAGATGCGCGGCTGGGGCATTGCCAACGTCCTGAGCCGGGCGCAGGTTTGCGCATTCTCGATGGGGCGCGGGCTATGACGACGGCATTGATTACCGGCGCATCGGCGGGGCTGGGCGAAGGCTTTGCGCGTGCGCTTGCGGCCGAGGGGACCACGCTGATCCTCACCGCGCGGCGGGTCGTTCGGCTCGAGTCGCTGGCGACCGAACTGCGCGCGGCGCACGGCGTCACGGTGCATGTCTTTGCTGCCGATCTCGCGGATCCGGATGGCCCGTCTGCGTTGATCGCGGCGATTGCGGCGGCAGCGCTGCCGGTCGACGTGCTGATCAACAATGCCGGGTTCGGTGCGCGGGGGGACTTTGCGGACCTCGACCGTACGCTGCAACTGGGGATGATCGATCTCAATTGCCGCGCGCTGGTGGCGCTGACGCATGCGGTCCTGCCGCAGATGATCGCGCGCGGGTCCGGCGGGATCCTCAACCTCGCCTCGGTCGCCTCGTTCCAGCCGGGACCGTGGATGGCGGTCTATTATGCGAGCAAGGCGTTCGTGCTGAGCTTTTCCGAGGCGCTGCACGAGGAGGTGAAGGCCAAGGGCGTGCGGGTGGCCGCGTTGTGCCCCGGCCCCACGCGCACCGAGTTTGCCGATATCGCCGGGCTGGGTGACACCGCGCTGTTCGAACGGCTGGCGAGCGATCCGGGTGCGGTGGTGCGGGACGGGCTGGCGGCGCTGGCCGCGAACCGGGCGGTAAAGGTGTCCGGCCTGCTCAACGTCGCGATGACCGAGGGGATACGCTTTACGCCGAGAAGCCTCGCGCGGCGGATTGCCGGCGCGTTGCAGAAGGCACGCGACTGAGGCGGGTCAGCGGCCGACCATGCCCGTCACCGCAATCTGCCCGCCACGATCGACGATTTCGCCATGAACCATGCCGCTGACGAGAACGGTCGCCCCGCACTCGACGATCAGCGTGCCGTCGATCATGCCCGCGATCTCGGCGACGGCGTCGGCCGGTACGATCGCGGTGCCCTGAAGCATCCCGTCGAACCGGCCTTCGATCGTCAGATCACCGCGGTGCATGCTTTTCACGCGCGCCTCAGTCCGCGAACAGAAGGACGGGCGTTTCCAGGTACTTCTTCAGCCCTTGGACGAAGCTGGCCGCATCCCAGCCGTCGACGACGCGGTGGTCGCAGCTGATCGAGAGGTTCATCAGCTTGGCACGGACGATCTCGTCGCCCTTGAAGACGGGGCGCTCGACGATCTTGTTCGGGCCGATGATTGCGACTTCGGGGCGGTTGATGACCGGGGTGGTCGCGATGCCGCCGAGCGGGCCGAGCGAGGTGACGGTGATCGTGCCGCCGCCCATCTCGTTGGGGGCGAGCTTGCCGGCGCGCGCGGCTTCGGCGAGGCGGGTTATCTCGGTCGCGAGCTGCCAGACGTTGCGGTCCTGTGCGTCGCGGATCACGGGGACGGTGAGGCCTGCGTCGGTCTGCGCGGCCATGCCGAGGTGGATGGCGCCGTGCCGCGTGACCACGCCTGCTTCGTCGTCATAGCGCGCGTTCAGCATCGGGAAGTCGGGGATCGTCTTGCAGATCGCGACGATCATCAGCGGGAGCATCGTCAGCTTGGGGCGGCCGCCGCGGTTGGCGTTGAGGTCGGCGCGCATCGCTTCAAGCGCGGTGACGTCGATCTCGTCGACATAGGTGAAGTGCGGGATCGCGCGCTTCGACGCGGCCATGTTCTCGGCGATGCGGCGACGCATGCCGATGACCTTGATCGGCTGGTCTTCGCGGGCGCGTGACGCGTGGGGGGGGTGATAGCCCTCGCCGGAGCCGTAGCGGAGGTAGGCGTCGAGATCGGCGTGGCGGACTCGGTCGGCGTCGGTCTTTACCGAGGCGAGGTCGATGCCGAGATCGCGCGCGCGGGCGCGGACCGCGGGGGATGCGAGCGCGTGCGCCTTCTGCTCCCTCTCCCCTGCGGGGAGAGGGCTGGGGTGAGGGGTTGGGGCCGTTGCCGGCGTTTCCGCCTGGGGCTGCCCCTCTCCCCGGGGGGGAGAGGGAGTTTCGGTTGCCACCTCCTCGACGCCCGGGTTCTCGGCTTCGTATTGCTCAGCCGTCTCCGCCTGCGCCGCCGTCGGCGGTGCGGCCACCACCTCGTCTCCGCTCTCGACCGCATCCGTCTCGATCACCACCAGCGCAGCGCCGATCGACACCTGATCGCCGACCTCGCCCGCGAGCTCGACGACGACGCCGGTTACCGGCGACTCCATCTCGACGGTGGCCTTGTCGGTCATCATGTCGGCGATCGGCGAGTCTTCCTCGACACGGTCGCCGATGGCGACGTGCCAGGCGACGATCTCGGCCTCGGAGATGCCTTCGCCGATGTCCGGCAATTTGAAGGTGAAGCGGGCCATTATGCGTCCTTCATGATCTTCTTGAGGGCCTCGCCGATGCGAACCGGCCCCGGGAAATACGCCCATTCGAGGCTGTGCGGGTACGGCGTGTCGAACCCGGTCACGCGCTCGATCGGCGCCTCGAGATGGTAGAAACAGCGTTCCTGGACGATCGCCGACAGCTCAGCGCCGAACCCGCTGGTGCGAGTCGCCTCGTGGACGATCATGCAGCGCCCGGTCTTCTTCACCGACGCCTCGATCGTCTCGATGTCGAGCGGCACGAGCGTGCGCAGGTCGACAATCTCGGCATCGATTCCCGCCTCGGCGACCACCGCGGCGCAGACATGGACCATCGTGCCGTAAGCAAGGATCGTCAGCGCCTCGCCCGCACGGACAATCTTCGCCTTGCCGAGTTCGATCTTGTAATAGCCGGTCGGGACTTCGCCGGCCGGGTGCTTCGACCAGTTCTGCGACGGGCGATCCCAATAGCCGTCGAACGGGCCGTTGTAGATGCGCTTGGGTTCGAAGAAGAGCGTCGGGTCGTTGTCCTCGATCGCGGCGATCAGCAGGCCCTTGGCATCGTAGGGCGTCGACGGGATGACCGTCTTGATGCCCGACATGTGCGTGAACAGCCCCTCGGGCGACTGGCTATGCGTCTGCCCGCCGAAGATGCCGCCGCCGAACGGCGAGCGCACCGTGATCGGCGAGGTGAACTCGCCGGCGGAACGGTAGCGGAGACGCGCGGCTTCGGAAACGAGCTGGTCGAGCGCCGGGTAGATGTAATCGGCGAACTGAATCTCGGGGACCGGGCGCAGGCCGTACGCGCCCATCCCGACCGCGACGCCGATTATGCCGCATTCGGTGATCGGCGTGTCGAACACGCGCGTCTTGCCGTGCTTGGCCTGGAGCCCCGCGGTCGCGCGGAACACGCCGCCGAAATAGCCGACATCCTCGCCCATCACGATCACGTCGGGATCGCGCGTCATTATGATGTCCATGGCGGAGTTGATCGCCTGGATCATGTTCATGCGGGTGGTTTCGCCGCCGTCCACTGCTTCGGCGTCGGGTGCCTCGATCATGTCGGTCATGCCTTGCGATCCCATGGACGGCCGCTTGCCGCCTCTTCATCGAGCATCTGCTGACGCTGCTCCTTCAAATGCCACGGCAGTTCCTCGAACACGCCGTCGAACAGCGATTCGAGCGGCTGGTGCAGGCCGTGGCCGAGAATGCCGTTCTTCTCGGCTTCCTTCTGCGCGGCCTTGACCTGCTCGGCGAGTTCCTTGTCCTGCGCGGCGTGCCGCTCATCGTCCCATTCGCCGATCACGATCAGGTGATCCTTCAAGCGCTTGATCGGGTCGCCGAGCGGCCACGCATTGGGTTCGCCTTCGCTGCGATACTGGCCGGGATCGTCCGAGGTCGAATGGCCCTCCGCGCGGTAGGTGAAGTGCTCGATCAGCGTCGGGCCCTGATTGGTCCGCGCGCGCTCGGCGGCCCATTGCGTCGCGGCGTACACCGCCAGCGCATCGTTACCGTCGACGCGAAGCCCGGCAATGCCGTAGCCGACAGCGCGCGCCGCGAACGTCGTCGCCTCGGCGCCGGCGAACCCGGAGAAGCTCGAGATCGCCCACTGGTTGTTGACGACGTTGAAGATCACCGGCGCGCGGTAGACCGCGGCGAAGGTGCAGGCGGAGTGGAAGTCGCCCTCGGCGGTCGAGCCCTCGCCGCACCACGTCGCCGCGATCCGCGTGTCGCCCTTGGCGGCGGACGCCATCGCCCAGCCCACGGCCTGCGGATATTGCGTCGTGAGGTTGCCCGAGATCGAGAAGAAGCCGGCTTCCTTGACCGAATACATGATCGGCAGCTGCTTGCCGCCGAGCCTGTCCGCGGTGTTCGAATAAATCTGGTTCATCATGTCGACGAGGCTCCAGCCCCGCGCGATCAGCAGGCCCTGCTGGCGATAGGACGGGAAGCACATGTCCTCGTAATCGAGCGCATAGGCCGCAGCGACCGCGACCGCCTCCTCGCCCAGCGCCTTCATGTAGAAGCTGGTCTTGCCCTGCCGCTGCGCTCGGAACATGCGCTCGTCAAACGCGCGGAGCAGCGCCATGCTGCGCAGCATGCGGCGCAACACGTCAGGCGAAAGCTTGGGATCCCAGGGGCCGACCGCGTTGCCGTCGTCGTCGAGCACGCGGACCAGCGTGTAGGCGAGATCGGTGAAGTCCGACGCCTTGTCCGCGGTGTCGGGGCGCCGTGCCTCGCCGGCGGGCGGCACGTCGACGTCGGCGAAGTCCACCGCATCGCCGGGGCGGAACTTGGGTTCGGGGATATGCAGCGTAAGCGGCTGCAAATTGGCGCGCGGATGCTCGCTTGCCATCGTCATTCCATCTCCATGAGGCCGCTGTGACCGCGGAACACTCTTACCGAGGCTTGTTATTAAATTTCAACGCAGATTGCGAGGGGGAGTTGCGCATTCACGATATGCCGCGCGGATTTTTTCTCCCCCTCCGCTGGAATCAGCCGCCGACGATCTGTTCGATCACGCCGAAGATCGGGTGATGCTTGTCGTCTTCGGCCCAGATACGCACCGTGTCGCCCTTCTTAAGGAACGGCGTGACGGGCTTGCCGCCCTGGATGGTCTCGATAGTCCGGACTTCGGCGAGGCAGGAATAGCCGACGCCTCCCTCCGCGATCGGCTTGCCGGGGCCACCGTCGGGTCCACGGTTCGAGACGGTGCCCGATCCGACGATCGCCCCCGCCCCCAGCTTCCGCGTCTTGGCGGCGTGTGCGACCAGCGTACCGAAATCGAACGTCATGTCTTCGCCGGCCTCGGCGCGGCCGAGCGGCTGGCCGTTGAGATCGACCATCAGCTTGCGGTGCAGCTTGCCGTCCTTCCACCAGTCGCCGAGCGAGTCGGGCGTGACGAATACGGGCGAGAACGCGCTCGCCGGCTTCGACTGGAAGAAGCCGAAGCCCTTG
Organism: Sphingomonas sp. HMP9; assembly: GCF_013374115.1. Lineage (NCBI taxonomy): Bacteria > Pseudomonadati > Pseudomonadota > Alphaproteobacteria > Sphingomonadales > Sphingomonadaceae > Sphingomonas > Sphingomonas sp. HMP9. The sequence continues at coordinate 2,292,175 of NZ_AP022673.1, forward strand.
CCCAGTTCGCCCGGAATCAAATTGCGCAGCGACACGTCGTTGGTCAGCCCGACCAGCAGGATCGCCGCCAGCGCAACATCGCGGGTCGCGCCCATCGGCACGTCGCCGGTGACGACGACCACCTCCGCCTCCATGTCACAGCCCCATGCTTCGTCGCCGAGCGGAATCGGATCGCGCGGCCCCAGGAACCCGTCCGATCCCCCCTGGTACATCAGCGGATCGTGCCAGAAGCTGTCTGGCATCTCCGCCGCGCGCGCTTGCCGCACCAGTGCAACGTGGTTCACATAGGCCGAGCCGTCCGCCCATTGATACGCACGCGGCAGCGGCGACTCGGCGTCGTGCTCGTGGAAGCGCCGCATCGGGATCATCTCGTGTTCGAGATCGGTTGCCAGATTCGCAAGGTCGAGCGAGAGCCGATCCCAATCGTCGAGTGCGGCCTGCAGCGTCGGAGCGATATGACTCGCATCGGCATACCAGGCGAGATCGTTCGAGACGACGACAAGCTTGCCGTCCCGTCCCTGCTTGGCGTTGGCACGGGTGGCACCGAGATGCTTCAGGCTGGCCAGTTTCATGCGGCGTATCCTCTAGTGTTTGCACGCATCCTACGCCCGCGACGCAGTTCAAGTCGAGCATGCAGCGCGCAGAGAAACTGATTTTGGTAAGAGCCGAGCGGTTTGCAGGCTGCTAGGATCGGGGTCGCGTAACAGTTGAGGAAGTCGAGCATGCCCAGATACTTCTTCGACATCGACAACCATAAACACGTCAATGACGATGACGGCACCGACCTGCCCGACGACGAGGAAGCACGCGTCCAGGCGATCATATTCGCAGGCGATTACCTGAGCGACCACCCGGGTATCGCACGACACGGCGCGCAGTTCCGCGTCGCGGTGCGAAACGACCAGGGACGCATGCTGCTGAGCGTCGTCGTGATGGTCGACGAAGCGGGGCAGGATCCGGGTCCGCCTCACACCTAAGTCGGCTTTGGCGATCGCACTGACGAGCGGAAACGCCCGACTTTGCTCGGCAACATTATAACATGGGTTTTGTCGGCCCGCTCAATCCTGGGATAAGGTACGTGTCGCGAGGACACGCTATCCAAGAGAGGGTGACAGCGAGAGACGAGTGCTCCTGCCCTGGATGCGGAGAGTGCCCGTGGATATGTCCACCGTGACTGAACAGGTCATACGGAAGTTCGAATCGCGGGCGTCTCTGCATGCGGACGACCGCGCGAAAATCGCGACCTTGCCATTCAAGGTACGGACGATCGACGCGTCGACCTACATGCTGCGCGAGGGCCAGCGCCCCACGCGATGCGCATTCATCCTCGACGGCATCGCCTATCGGCAGAAACTGACGACGAATGGCGAGCGCGAGATCGTGTCGATCCTGATGCCCGGCGAGTTCGTCGACCTGCAGAACCTGTTCCTCGATGAATCCGATCACGACATCCAGGCGCTGACCCGGCTGACATTGGCCGAGGTGCCGATCGTGGCGCTGCGCCAGTTCGTCGAATCCTGTCCGGCGGCAGGTCAGACGATGTGGATTGATGCGCTGGTCGAGGCATCGATCCACCGTGAATGGCTGCTCAACATCGGACGGCGCAACGCGCGCAGCCGGTTGGCGCATCTGCTCTGCGAATTCTCCGTTCGGTTCAAGACATCGACGCTCGGGGATGCGATGGCCTATGAGTTGCCGATGACGCAGGAGCAGCTTGGCGACGCGCTCGGGCTGACGCCGGTGCACGTCAACCGCGTGCTAAAATCGCTCGAAACGGACGGGCTGATCGCGCGCAAGAAGCGGCAGGTGAGCGTGATCGACTGGCCCCGTCTTCGCGATACGGCCGAGTTCAACGAGCGGTATCTGCATCTCGGCCAGGTTCGGCGCTGAGCCCCGTCCGTGGTGCTGAAGCGCCCCAGGTTGACTTTTTGGCGTCGATGCACGACATAGCCGCCATCGAGGTGTCATGCAGCGTGATCGGACCTGAATAAGGTCCAAGCTCCGCCTCGGTCGTTTCCAACGGGCTTCCCTTTTCACGCGGGGTGTCAAACACCACCGCCCCTCGTGCGTCCGCTTCGTGGATTCGCGAGCCCGGCATCTATTGAGAGACCATTCATGTCATTTGCAAACCTCGGCCTTGCCGAGCCGCTCGTCCGTGCGCTCGAAGCCAAGGGCTATACCGAGCCGACGCCGATCCAGGCGCAGTCGATCCCGATCCTGCTCGAGGGTGGCGATCTGCTCGGCATCGCGCAGACCGGCACCGGCAAGACCGCGGCGTTCGTGCTCCCCTCGATCCAGCGGCTGACTGAAAATCAGAAGCGCGTCCTGCCCACGCATTGCCGCATGCTGGTGCTCGCACCGACGCGCGAACTCGCCAGCCAGATCGCCGACAGCGCGCGCGCTTACGGCCAGTTCAGCAAGATGTCGGTGACGACCGTGTTCGGCGGCACCAGCATCAACAAGAACCGCCAGGACCTGAGCCGCGGCGTCGACATCCTCGTCGCTACGCCGGGCCGTCTGATCGACCTGATCGAGCAGGGCTTCTGCAACCTGTCGATGATCGAGATCCTCGTGCTCGACGAGGCCGACCAGATGATGGATCTCGGCTTCATCCACGCGCTGAAGAAGATCGTCCGCATGCTGCCGAAGAAGCGCCAGACGCTGTTCTTCTCGGCGACGATGCCGGTCGCCATCCGCGAGCTGGCCAGCCAGTTCCTGCTCGACCCGAAGACCGTGTCGGTGAAGCCGGCCGCGACGACCGCCGAGCGCGTCGACCAGTATGTCACCTTCTGCAACCAATCGGAGAAGCAGGCGCTGCTGACGATCACGCTGGCCGATCCGGCGATCGACCGCGCGCTCGTGTTCACGCGGACCAAGCATGGCGCCGACCGCGTCGTGAAGCTGCTGGCCGGCAACGGCATCGCCAGCAACGCGATCCACGGCAACAAGAGCCAGGGCCAGCGCGAGCGGGCGCTCGGCGAATTCAAGCAGGGCAAGGTCAAGGTCTTGATCGCGACCGACATCGCCGCACGCGGCATCGACGTCTCGGGCGTCAGCCACGTCATCAACTTCGAACTGCCCAACGTCGCCGAGCAGTATGTCCACCGCATCGGCCGGACCGCACGTGCGGGCGCCAGCGGCATCGCCGTCGCGTTCTGCGCGGATGACGAGAAAGCCTATCTGCGCGACATCGAGCGGATCACACGCCAGAAGGTGACGGTCCGCGCGCTGCCCGACGATTTCGTCAACCTGTCGAACCAGATCAAGCAGACGCGCGTCAAGACGATGGGGGCGGACCCCGAAGTCCGGATCGACCGTCCGCGCGATCCGGCGCGTCCGCGCGCCACGCATGCGCCGCGCGCAACCGGCGGCAGCACCGGCCGCAACTATGCGGGTGCCAGCCGTGGCGGTCAGGGCGGTGGCCAGGGTGGCGGCGGCGGTCGTCCGCAGGGCGGTGGTCGTCCCGGGGGGCAGGGCGGCGGTGGTCGTCCGGCCGGTGGCGGCGGCGGTGGCCGTGGTCCGGGTCGCGGCGCGGGTCCGAGCTCGGCACGCTAAGCATTCGATCACCTCGCGGATTTGGTGTAAGACCGGCCCGCGAGGAGAATGCTGATGGACGTTTCCACTACCCCGGTCGCCGAGCGCATCGCGCGCGTGCTGGCCGGCCAGCGGATCAGCGCGAATGCGGGCGGCGACGCCGAATCCGCGTCGCAGCTGATCGATTCGGCCTGGGCGGACTATCTTCCCGACGCGCTCGCGGTGCTGCGCACGCTGCGCGAACCTGACCGGGCGATGGCCGCGGCGGGTGACCCTGTCGTCTGGGAGGCGATGATCCTTGCGGGGATCAAGGGCGCCAAGCCAAAGACGGTGGTGCTTTAGGGCCTGCCCTATTCCGTCGCGTGACGCCCCTGCCCCCCCCCAAATGCCACCGTCATCCTGACGAAAGTCAGGATCCAGAGCCAGATGGAGTGGCCCCGCTACCCTGGATCCTGACTTTCGTCAGGATGACGGTGGTGTGGAGTGGTGTGAGCTCTTTGCCATCAGCGGATCGTCGTCAGCCACTCGGTCGTGTCCGCGCGCTCCGTGCGGAGGCGGTTCACCGGCGCGGCCTTGTCCTCGTAGCCGATCGCCATGCCGCAGAAGAGCATGCGGTCTTCGGGGACGTCGAGGAACGCGCCGACCGTTTCCGGATACATCGCCCAGCATTCCTGCGCGCAGGTAGCGAGGCCAGCCTCCACCGCGAGCAGCATCAGATTTTGCAGGTACATGCCGAGATCGGACCATTGCGGCGGCCCCATGCGTCTGCCGACCGTGCAGAAATAGGCGGCGGGGGCGCCGAAGAACGCGAAATTTCGGGCGAACCAGTCTCGCCGTGCTGCCTTGTCGTCGCGCGGGATGCCGAGTTCTGCGTACATCGCTTCGCCGACTGCAAAGCGGCGGTCGCGGTAGGGGGTTGTCAGGTCTTTCGGGTAGATGTCGTAGGCGGGCTGCTCGGTGGCGCCGGTGGCGAGATTTGTCGCCATGGTTGCCTTGAGGCGGGCCATCGGTTCGCCGTGGACGATGGCGATGTGCCAGGGTTGGAGGTTGCCGCCGGTTGCTGCTCGGGCTGCCTTTACGGCGAGGTCGTGGAGTTGGGTCGGGTCGACGGGGGTGTCGAGGAAGCCTCGGACGGAGCGGCGGGCGGCGATGGCTTCGGTCACGTCCATTGGCTTCTCCTATCGGCGTCCGGTTTTCCTGCGAACGCAGGAACCCAGGGTTACGAGCGATGCCCATTGTACCTTGGATTCCTGCGTTCGCAGGAAAACGTTAGAGCACGAAGCGGCTGAGGTCGGTGTTGCGGGCGATCTCTTTCAGCTGGCTGTCGACATAGGCGCCGTCGATGACCAGGTTCGAGCCGCCGCGGTCTTCCGCGTTATAGCTTACCTCTTCCAGCAGCTTTTCCATCACCGTCTGCAGGCGCCGCGCGCCGATATTCTCGATCTCCGCATTCACCTCGGCGGCGATGCGCGCGATCGCGGCGATGCCGTCTTCGGTGAACTCGATGCCGACGCCTTCGGTCGCGATCAGCGCCTTGTACTGGAGCGGCAGCGACGCCTTGGTGTCCGACAGGATCGCGACGAAATCGGACTCGGTCAGCCCCTTCAACTCGACTCGGATCGGCAGGCGGCCCTGCAATTCGGGGAGCAGGTCGCTCGGCTTGGCGACGTGGAACGCGCCGCTCGCGATGAAGAGGATGTGGTCGGTCTTCATCGGCCCGTATTTAGTGGCCACGGTCGTACCCTCGATCAAGGGCAACAGGTCGCGCTGGACGCCCTCGCGGCTGATCGAGCCGCCGCGGCCGTCGGAGACGGCGATCTTGTCGATCTCGTCGAGGAAGACGATGCCGTTGGCCTCCGCGTCGGCGAGTGCGACGCGGCTGACCTCGTCCTGGTCGAGGCGCTTGTCGGCCTCTTCCTCGACGAGCTTGTCCCACGCCGCGGTGACGGTGAGCTTGCGCCGCTTCAACTGCTGGCCGCCGCCGAACGACTTCATCATTTCGCCGATATTGATCATCTGCGGGGCACCGCCGGGGATCTCGAACGGCGTGGTCGGGGCCTGCTCGACCTCGATCTCGACCTCGGCGGTGTTGAGATGCCCGTCGAGAAAGCGCTGCTTGAAGCTTTCGCGCGTCGCGGTGCTCGAATCCTTGCCGACCAGCGCGTCGAGCAGGCGAGCCATCGCCGCCTCCTCGGCCTTGTCCTTCACCGCGACACGGCGGCGTTCCTTTTCGAGGCGGATCGCTTCCTCGACGAGGTCGCGCGCGATCTGTTCGACGTCGCGGCCGACATAGCCGACCTCGGTGAACTTGGTCGCCTCGACCTTCACGAACGGCGCGTCGGCGAGCTTGGCCAGGCGGCGGCTGATCTCGGTCTTGCCGCAGCCGGTCGGCCCGATCATCAGGATGTTCTTTGGCGTGACTTCGTCGCGAAGATCTTCGTCGAGCTGCTGGCGGCGCCAGCGGTTGCGCATCGCGACGGCGACCGCGCGTTTCGCGGCGGCCTGGCCGATGATGTGGGCGTCGAGGGCGGCGACGATGGCTTTCGGGGTGAGCTGGTCGTTCATTTGTTTACTTTCTCCCCTCCCGCTCGGGAGGGGTCGGGGGAGGGCATGGCCGCAGCGGAAGATGTGGGTGGGGTGTATTTCAGCCCCTCCCCCAACCCCTCCCGCAAGCGGGAGGGGGATTACGTGGTGCTGTCCATCGTCTCCACCGTGAGGCGGTCGTTGGTGTAGACGCAGAGTTCGGACGCGATGTGCATTGCCTTGCGGCACAGCACTTCCGCGTCGGTCTCGTATTCGACCAGCGCGCGGGCGGCGGCGAGCGCGTAGTTGCCGCCCGAGCCGATCGCGGCGACGCCGTTCTCGGGTTCGAGCACGTCGCCATTGCCCGTCAGGATCAGCGTCACGTCCTTGTCGGCGACGATCATCATCGCTTCGAGGTTGCGGAGGAACTTGTCGGTGCGCCAGTCCTTGGCGAGCTCGACCGCGGCGCGCAGGAGTTGGCCCTGATGCGCTTCGAGCTTGCGTTCGAGGCGTTCGAACAAAGTGAAGGCGTCGGCGGTGGCGCCGGCGAACCCGCCGATCACGCTGCCGTCGCCGAGCCGGCGGACTTTGCGCGCGTTGGGTTTCATGACGGTCTGGCCCATCGAGACCTGGCCATCGCCGATCACGACGACCTTGCCGCCGCGGCGGACCGAGAGGATGGTGGTGCCGTGCCAGGTCGGCATGGCGTGGGGGTCGTTGCTCATGCCAGCGATGTAGGGTGCGGTTTCGGGGGTGCAACGGGGCGGCTGCGACCTGCCCCCCCCCTGGCGTACGGGTCGCGCGCGGAACCCCACGCTGTCATCCTGACGAAAGTCAGGATCCAGGGTTTCAACCGGTAACGTCCTTGGCTCTGGATCCTGACTTTCGTCAGGATGACGGAGTAAGGGAAGACGGAGCAGGGAATGATGGGGGTGGGCGACTACCGCCCCTTCCCCCATTCGCGCGCCACCGTGTAGCCGAGATAGCCCGTGCCGAAGAGCGCGTAGAGCGGTTCGGGGATTGCGTTGAGATAGGCGGACATGCCGACGGCGATTGCTTGCGCGGTGCTCGGGCGGACCGCGGCGATCAGGCCTGCCGGGATCGCGCCGAGCAGCAAAATGTACATCACGTAGAGGAAGGTCGGGCGCGCGCGGGTGATCCAGGGATCGGGTGCTGGATCAAGGGGTTGCGGGGTCATTGGCGGTCTCCGGCAAAAGTGAAGTATAGAAAGTGCAGACGCTGGGAGCGTTTCGTTTTGCGCGTCAGGTGCGGTTGGCGAGCCAGCCGTAGAGGAAGGCCTCGTTGGCGGGGCGGGTCTCGGCGAGCGCGACGTAGCGTTCGCCTTGCAGCGCCTCGATCGCCTTGAGGAGCACCGTTTCGCCGCCGGGTTCGCGATGCGCGAGGAAGGCGTCGAGTGCGGTCAGCGTGGCGGGGCCGATGCGACCGTCGAGGATCATGTCGGGATAGTCGGTGGCGCCGCGGTTGAGCGCGTTGAGCGCGCGCTGGAGGAAGGTGGCGGCGACGGCGGGCCCCATGTTGACGCCGGTATCGAAGAGTTCCTCGGCGATTTTGGGCGCGCGCGGGGCGATCTGGTCGAAGGCGGGGCGGGTCCAGTAGAGGCGGCGGTAGAGGCTTTCCGCGCGTTCGCGGGGGAAGACGCGCATGTCTTCGGTGTAGCCGTTGGTGCGGGCGACGGCTTGCGTGATGCCGTAGCGGGTCGGGCCGCCGCGGTCTGCGGGGTGGTTGGTGTAGCCGCCTTCGCGGTCGATGACGGCGTCGATGAGGTGGTCGATGGTCATGGTGCGGCTCCCGGTGGTTTCGGGGGAGCGAACCATATCGGTTCGTTGTAGGACAGGGGATTCGTAGGGGTGTTAGCTGCTGTTCTCCCGCATGGGAGAGAGTCCGGGGTTATCTTCGTTGCTGCTCCCCCGCGTAGGCGGGGGTCCAGGGTAATGGAGCACAGCGCTCGGGATTCCTGAGCTCCCGCTTTCGCGGGAGAACGGGGGGTTTCGATCCTCTCCCGCAAGAGGGGAGGTGGCCGGCGCTTGCCGGACGGAGGGGGAGGACACGGAACCGAGGTTTCCCTTTCCTCCCCCTCCGTCACCTTCGGTGCCACCTCCCCCTGGCGGGGGAGGATTGTTGGGGTCGCTTCAATCGAGCCTCCCCGGCGGAGGCCGGGGTCCAGTTGAGGGACGCTGGTAACTGAGCGCGGCGCGTCGTTACATCGGACGTTCCAACTGGGCCCCGGCCTTCGCCGGGGTGGTCGCCCTTCACCGGGGTGGTGGTAGCGGCGGTCGTCGCGCTGCGCCTCATCCGAACCGACGCTACGTCCGCGCGGGGTTGGCGGATCGGTGTGCCTAAGGCTATGCGCTGCCTTGAACATTTGCCGCGAGCTTTGCCCGCGCCCACCCGGTCGCCGCCGCGGCCGACAGGTTAGGAAGACCATGGAAGACGATTTCCGCAAAGCCGCGCTCGATTATCACCGCTATCCCAAGCCGGGTAAGCTCTCGGTCGAGGCGACCAAGCGGATGGCGACGCAGCGCGATCTGGCGCTCGCCTATTCGCCGGGCGTCGCCGCCGCCTGCGAGGAAATCGCCGCGGATCCCGACAAGGCGCGGGATTATACCGCGCGCGGCAACCTCGTCGCGGTGATCACCAACGGCACCGCGGTGCTGGGGCTCGGCGCGATCGGTGCGCTCGCGTCGAAGCCGGTGATGGAGGGCAAGGCGGTGCTCTTCAAGAAATTCGCCGGGATCGACTGCTTCGACATCGAGATCGACCAGCTCGACCCGCAGGCGTTCATCGAGGCGGTGCGCGTGCTCGAGCCGACGTTCGGCGGGATCAATCTCGAGGACATCAAGGCGCCCGAATGCTTCGAGATCGAGACGAAGCTGCGCGAGGTCATGAACATCCCGGTGTTCCATGACGACCAGCATGGCACCGCGATCGTGTGCGCGGCTGCGGTGCGCAACGTGCTTGAGCTGCGCGGCAAGCGGCTCGACCAGATGAAGCTGGTGACGTCGGGCGCAGGCGCGGCGGCGCTCGCGACGGTGGATTTGCTGGTGTCGATGGGGCTCAACCCCGAGAACGTGACGCTGACCGATATCGCCGGCGTGGTGCATGCCGATCGCGGCGACGTGATGCCGCCTAACATGGCGCGTTATGCGCGCAAGACCAATGCGCGGACGCTGCCGGACGTGCTGGAGGGGGCGGACATCTTCCTCGGGCTGTCGGCGCCGCGCGTGCTAAAGCAGGAATGGCTGCACCTGCTCGCACCCGATCCGCTGATCCTGGCGTTGGCGAACCCCGAGCCCGAGATCCAGCCGGCGCTGGTGCATGCGACGCGGCCCGATGCGATCATCGCGACCGGGCGTTCGGATTTCCCGAACCAGGTCAACAACGTGCTGTGCTTCCCGTTCATCTTCCGCGGGGCGCTCGACGTCGGCGCGACCGAGATCAACGAGGCGATGAAGGTCGCCGCGGTCGATGCGATCGCAGCGCTGGCGCGCGCGACGGCGTCGGACGTGGTGGTCACCGCCTATGGCGGCGCGACGCCGGTGTTCGGGCCGACCTACATCATTCCCAAGCCGTTCGATCCGCGGCTGATCCTGCACGTCGCGCCGGCGGTGGCAAAGGCGGCGATGGATTCGGGCGTGGCGACGAGGCCGATCGAGGATTTCGACGCGTATCTGCGCGATCTCGAGGTGTTCGTGTACCGCTCGGGCCAGCTGATGCGGCCGATCTTCGCGCGCGCCAAGCAGGCGGGGCGCTCGATCGCGTACGGCGAGGGCGAGGACGACCGGACGCTGCGCGCGGTGCAGACGGTGATCGACGAAGGCCTTGGCCGGCCGGTGCTGATCGGGCGGCGCGACGTGATCGGCCAGCGGATCGAGGCGAGCGGGCTGCGGATGACGATCGGCAGCGATGTCGAGGTGCTCGATCCGGCGACCGACCGCGAAGTGTTCGAGCCGCTGCTCGCGAGCTACAGCGCGCTCGTCGGCCGCCGTGGCACGCCGCCCGACAGCGCCGAGCGCGCACTCAGGACCCGTCCGAGCGTCGCCGCGGCGATGCTGCTGCGCGAGGGGCGAGTCGATGCAGCCTTGTGTGGTGGCATCGGCGACTGGTGGACGCAGATGACGTATGTCATGCCCCTGATCCCGCGGATGCCGGGCGTGTCGCGACTGTACGCGATGTCGGCGGTGATCCTGCGGACCGGCAGCCTGTTCTTCTGCGATACGCACGTGACGGTCGATCCGACCGCCGAGCAGATCGCCGAAATGACGATGCTTGCGGCCGAAGCGGTCCGCGCGTTCGCGATCGAGCCGAAGGCGGCACTGCTGTCGCATTCGAGCTTCGGTGCGTCGCGGTCGCCCTCGGCGCAGAAGATGCGCGCGGGGCATGCGTTGCTCAAGGAGATGGCGCCGGAGTTCGAGTTCGACGGCGAGATGCACGGTGACGCCGCGCTGTCCGAGGCACTGCGGCGGCGGCTGGTGGACGACAGTCCGTTGACGGGGTCGGCGAACCTATTGGTGATGCCGAACATCGACGCGGCGAACATCGCGGTGTCGCTGTTGTCGGCATCGACCGAATCGGCGCCGCTCGGACCGATGCTGCTGGGGCTCGCCAAGCCGCTGCAGATGCTGGTGCCGAGCGTGACCGCGCGCGGGATCGTCAATCTGAGCGCGATCGCGGTGGGGCATGCGGCGACGGTAAGCGAGACGGCGTAAGCGCGTCGCGGTTCCCCCGCGCAAGCGGGGGTCCAGGGTTACAGGCGGCAGCGCTCGTTACCCTGGGCTCCCGCGTTCGCGGGAGAACAGGAGCAGGCGGAATGTCCCGCATTCCATCGATGTAAGAAAATGGTCGGAGCGACAGGATTCGAACCTGCGACCCCCACACCCCCAGTGTGGTGCGCTACCAGGCTGCGCTACGCTCCGACCGAACGGACCGCAAAGCAGCCCGAGCCGCGCGCTCTACGCAGGGTCGGCGCGCGATGCAAGTCGCAACGCCGCCTCCTGCGAAGATTGGCTCATTCGGCCATCCCTTATTCGCCCATCAACGTGCGCCAGAAGCTGCCCTCATACGCCTTTACGCTGACCTGCTCGATGGTGAACGACCGCAACGCGCGACCGAACGCCTTCTGGTGCTCCGCCTCGCCATGTGCCGCGAGTGCCGCGGGACTGGCCCAGCGTTCGGAGATTCGGATCAGGTCCGGGTCGACCAGATCAAGCGCTAGATTGTAGAACTCGCAGCCGTCTTCCGCGGCGCAGGCGGCCATGTGCGCGATCAGCGTATCGGCGATCTTCGCGCCTTCGCCGGCGGCCAGCTTGATATGCCCCATCACCAGAATCATCGCATCTCTCCTGTTTCGGCGGAACTTCGTCGTGGTCTCTACACGAACCGTCCGCGCCTGCGTCAGTTGCACAGGGCACCAAGCGATGATAGCGGGCGGACCAATGCGACCGGCCGCGCGGCGCGCGAACCGAGCCACCCTTCACAGATACGGAACTCCATGTTCATCTCACCAGCATACGCCCAGGCCGCAGACGGCGCCGCCACGGCCGGAGGCGGGATCGCCTCGTTCCTCAGCCTCGCGCCGCTCTTCCTCGTGTTCGTCGTGTTCTACTTCCTGATGATCCGTCCGCAGCAAAAGCGGATGAAGGCGCTGCAGGCGTCGGTCGCCGCGGTGAAGAAGAACGACAGCGTCGTCACCTCGGGCGGGATCCTGGGCAAGGTGACCAAGGTCGAGGATAACGTCGTCGAGGTCGAGATCGCGCCGAACGTCCGCGTCCGCGTCGTCAAGTCCACGCTGACCGACATCACGAGCCCGAACACGAAGCCGGCAAACGACTGATGTTGGATTTTCCGCGCTGGAAGATCGGGTCGATCATCGGGTTGCTGGCGGCACTCTGCCTGCTGGCGATCCCGAGTTTCCTCCCCGAGAGCACCACGAGCCAATGGGGTCGCATCCCCCATTCGCACATCAACCTCGGGCTCGATCTCGCCGGCGGCAGCTACCTGCTGCTCGAGGCGGATACCGCCGACCTCGCCGCGACGCGGATCGAGGCGATGCGCGACAGCGTGGCCGGGACGATGCGCAACGGCAGCCCCCGAATCGAGATCGGCGACATTTCGACGCGCGGGGGCCAGCTGACCTTCCTGCTGCGTGACCCGAGCCAGGTCGATGCCGCGCGCGAGCGTCTGCTGGCGATCACGGGTGGTGGCGCGGGCATGAGCGGCCAGCGCGAGTGGGACATCACCGTCGTCGACACGAGCCGATTCGTGCTCAAGCCCACCCAGGCTGGCCTGACCCAGGCGATCGACACGGCGATGAAGGACGCGACCGAAGTCGTCCGCCGCCGCATCGATGCGCTCGGCACCAAGGAGCCGACGATCGTCCGCCAGGGCGCGACGCGGATCGTGGTGCAGGTGCCGGGCCTCAAGAACCCGCAGGCGCTGAAGGAACTGATCGGCAAGACCGCCAAGCTCGAGTTCAAGCTGGTCGACGAGACCGCGAACCTTGCCGATCTGGTCAAGGGGATCGCGCCGATCGGTAGCCAGGTGCTGCCGTATCCGGGCAATCCGCGCGGCGTACCGTTCATCGCGGTCAAGCGCTCGGTGATCATCTCGGGCGACCAGCTCGCCGATGCGCGCCAGGAGTACGAACAGCAGTCCAACGCGCCACAGGTTGCGATCACCTTCGACGCGGTCGGCGGGCGTCGCTTCGCCAAGGTCACGACCGAGAACACCAACAAGCCGTTCGCGATCATCCTCGACAATTCGGTGATCTCCGCGCCGAACATCAACGAGCCGATCCTTGGCGGTCGCGCGTCGATCTCGGGCAACTTCACCGTGGAGTCGGCGAACGCGCTGGCGATCTCGTTGCGGTCGGGCAAGCTGCCGGTCAATTTGAAGACGATCGCCGAGAGCACCGTCAGCCCCGATCTCGGCAAGGATTCGATCCGCGCCGGCGTGCTGGCGTCGATCGTCGCCGCCCTACTCGTGATCGTGTTCATGTTCGTGACCTATGGCCGGTTCGGCCTGTATGCGAACCTCGCAGTGGTCATCAACATCCTGGTCATCGTCGCCGTCATGGCGATGCTGAACGCGACGCTGACGTTGCCGGGTATCGCCGGCTTCGTGTTGACGATCGGTACCGCGGTGGATGCCAACGTGCTGATCAACGAGCGTATTCGCGAAGAGCGGCGACGCGGGCGCAGCGTCGTCCAGTCGGTCGAGCTGGGCTACAAGGAAGCTAGCCGCACGATCTTCGAGGCGAACGTGACGCACGCCATCACCGGCGTGATCATGCTGCTGCTCGGCTCGGGTCCGGTGAAGGGCTTCGCGGTCGTGCTGCTGATCGGGATCTGCACGTCGGTGTTCACCGCCGTCACGTTCACGCGGATGATGGTCGCGCTGTGGTTGCGGAAGAACCGCCCCACCACGATCAATATTTGATGCCTCGCCGCACCGCGCCTTCCCTCCGTCATCCTGACGAACGTCAGGATCCAGGATTACGGCCGGTGCGCTTGGGGCTCTGGATCCTGACGTTCGTCAGGATGACGACTATGCACAAGATGGCTGAACCGACATGCGCCTGCTGAAACTCGTTCCCGACAACACGAACCTGAAGTTCGTTTCGCTCCGTAAATGGGCGTTCGGGCTGACCCTGCTGCTGTCGTTGCTGGCGATCGGACTCGTCTTCACCAGGGGCTTGAACATGGGTGTCGACTTTGTCGGCGGCGTCCTGATCGAAGAGAAGTTCGCGACCCCGCCGTCGATCGACGCGGTCCGGACCGAAGTCGACCGGCTCGGCGTCGGCGAAGCGTCGATCCAGTCGTTCAGCGATCCCAAGACGCTGTCGATCCGCCTTCCCGTCCCGGCAGGTGATGAGGGTGCGACCAACCGCCTCGTCAAGAAGGTGTCGGACGACCTCGCGGTGAAGTTCCCCGGCGCGACCTTCTCGAAATACGACACGATCTCGGGCAAGGTTTCGGACGAGCTGATCAGCAAGGGGCTGCTCGCGGTCGGCCTCGCGATCCTCGGCATCGCGTTGTTCGCGGTGGTGCGGTTCGAGTGGCAGTTCGGCGTGTCGACCGTCGTCGCGATCGTCCACGACCTGTTGATGACGCTCGGCTTCTTTGCGCTGACTCAGTTCGAGTTCGACCTGAACATCGTCGCGGCGGTGCTGACGATCATCTCCTATTCGATCAACGACAAGATCGTGATCGACGACCGTATCCGCGAGAATATGCGCCGGTACCGCAAGATGGACATGCGCGAGATCATCGACCTGTCGGTGAACGAGACGCTGCCTCGGACTGTGATGACGTCGGTGACGATCCTGCTGGCGCTGGTCGCGATGCTGCTGCTCGGCGGCCATGTGCTGCGCGGGTTCACCGCCGCAATGATCCTGGGTATCGTCGTGGGGACGTATTCGTCGATCTACGTGTCGTCGTCGCTGCTGATCACGCTGGGGCTTCGTGCCGATCCTGCGCCGCGCAAGGGCGGCGTGCAGGACGGCGCCGAGCGAGTGGGCCCGAAGGTCGAGCGTTAAGTGAGGATGGACCGCGAGAAGACCGATGGGCCGATGATCTCGGCGATCGGTCGGGCTGGGTTCAAGGTCGACGACGGCTATTATACCGCCCTGTCGATCAGTCCCGAACGCGCGGATGGCTGGGAGCCGCCGGCGTTCGAGTCGCTCGGCGAAGCGGATGTTGCGGCATTGCTGGTGCTGGATCCGGCGCCGGAGTTCCTGTTGCTCGGCACCGGTTCCGCGCTGCGCCAGCCGCCGCTTGCGTTCAAGCGCGCGGTCGAGGCGCGGGGGTTCGGGATCGAGGCGATGGACAGCCGGGCTGCCGCGCGGGCGTGGGCGGTGTTGCGTGGCGAGGGTCGCTGGATCGTGGCGGCGCTCTACCCGCTCGAGGGCTAGTCGGCAGTTGCCTCAATCTCTTATCCTCCCCCGCAAGGGGGAGGTGTCAGGCGCTTGCCTGACGGAGGGGGAGGTTGGCAGTCACCTCCGCTCCGTGTCCTCCCCCTCCGTCACCTTCGGTGCCACCTCCCCCTGGCGGGGGAGGATTCGTCAGCGGTGATCTGCGGCTAGCGTCGCGAGGTGCTCGTAGAGCGCGGCGGTGTTGGCTTCCCAGGTGAAACTGGCCACCGTGGCGCGTGTCGCCCGGGGCGATGGCGGGTCGGCCAGGAGCGCGCCGATCGCCGCGGCGAATGCCAGCGGGTCGGCGATCGTGATGCGCCCCGCCGCGGGGCTGGTGACCACGTCGTGCGCGCCGCCCGCGTCGGTGATGACGACCGGCGTGCCGCAGGCGAGCGATTCGACCCAGGCATTGGCGAGCCCTTCCGAACGCGACGCGAGCGCGGTGACGTCAGCGGTTGCGATCAGGCTCGGGATGTCGGCGTGCGGCACGGCGCCGAGCAGGCGGACGCGATCGGCGATGCCCAGTTGTGCGATCCGTGCTTCCAGTTTCGACCGCGCGGGGCCCTCCCCTGCGATGAGCAGCGTGACGCCGGGAAGCGCCGCAACCGCGTCGATGACGATATCGTGGCCCTTGCGGGGAATCAGTGCACCGACCGAGACGACCAGCGGGCCTGCGACGCCAAGGGCTGCCTTGGCGGCGGCGCGGTCGACGGGGTGGAAGCGATCCTGGTCGACGCCGGTGTGATGGACGCGGATGCGCTCGGCGGGCAAGCCCATCGCGACCATGTCCGCCTTCATAGCGGCGCTGACCGCGAGCATACCCGCGGCGTTGCGGCCTGCGTTGCGGACCTGACCTGCGGTGCCGGGCGCGTTGCCCCAATGGTGGATGTCGGAGCCGCGCGCCTTGATCGCGACGGGGACGTCGTAGCGTTTGCCGAGCGCGACCGCGGCTGGGCCGTCGGGGAAGAAGAACGATGCGTCGATCACATCGAACGCGAAGCTCTCGCGGATCGTGTCGAGCAGCGGGACGAGTGCGCGCTCCAAGGCGGCGGCGTGGTGGCGGCCCTGGAGGAACGGTCGGACGGTGAAGCGCGGGCGGTGGACTTCGATGCCCTTCCACCGTTCATGCGTCGGGAGCTTGGCGAGGGTTGCGTAATGGCCGAGCCGGCGGAGCGGCCCTGGGGGGAGGCCGATCGGGGCTACCGCTTGCAAGGCTATTTTCGGGTGTCCGGCGAGGCCGAGCGTCTGCCGCTCGACGAAGACGCCGAAATTCGGGCGGGTCGCATCCGGGAACAGCGTGGAGAGGGTTAAGATGCGGAGCATGATGGTTGGGTTACAGGGGGCGGGTTAATTCGGGGTGAGTGGGGGGGTATGCATCATCCTCAATGACCACCCCGGCAGAGGCCGGGGCCCAGTTGGAAAGGTCGCAGTAACGAAGCGCTGCACTCAGTTAGCGACGTCCCCCAACTGGACCCCGGCCTTCGCCGGGGTGGTGGTCGTGTGAGGGAGCGCTTGCCCTCGGTCATGATGTTTCTCCGCGAAGGCGGGGACCCAGACTGGGCTCCCGCCTTCGCGGAGAACAAAGCTTTAGCGGGAGAACGAAGCTTCCGCGGGAGGACAAGGAGGTGTGGGAGACGGACGGTGAAGCGTCGTCCGCTCAGATCCGCTTTGCCAGGGGATAGGCGAACAGCACGTCCGCGTCAGGGCTTGTCGAGACCGTCTCGCTGCCCGTCATCGTCGCGCACTCGCCGGCCTTGAACGCGACGCCGGCGACGTCACCCGAGCCGGTGATCGGGATCACCCAGCCCGTCGTGCCTTCGGGCAGGTTGACGACGTGGTCGCCGCCCTTCCAGCGTTCGAGCACGAATTTAGGGCCCTCGACCATGATCGTGCGGCCAGTCTCGATTTCGATCGGCGGCGCGACGGGGACGTAGGGCGTCGGATCGGCGACGTCGATGCCGTCCTTCAGGTGAAGCTCGCGGTCGCTGCCATAGTCGTAGAGGCGGTAGGTGGTTTCCGAGTTCTGCTGGACCTCGATCACCGTCACGCCGCCGCCGATCGCGTGGATCGTGTCCGACGCGCAATACATGAAGTCGCCTGCCTTGACCGGCTTCCAGTCGAGCTTGTCCTCGATCGTGCCATCGGTCGCCGATGCGCGCAGGTCGTCCTTCGAGATCGGCTGCTTCGTGCCCACGGCGATCGTCGAGGTCGGCTCGGCAGCGAGGATCGTCCAGCACTCGTCCTTGCCGCGCGGCAGGCCGCGGGCATGCGCCTGCTCATCGTTCGGGTGGACCTGGACCGAGAGCTTCTCGTTGGTGAACAGATATTTGATCAGCAGGTCGGGCGTGGTGTTGCCGGGCTCCTGGAACCAGACTTCGCCGATCGGTGGCGTGCCGGCGGCGGGATCCTCGAAACCGGGCCAGAGCGTGTCGCGACCCCAGGGCTTTTCGACGCGGTGGGTGTGCAGCAGGGTGGCGGGCATGACATTATCCTCGACGTGACGGGTATTGCGACTGGCTGGTACCAACGCGCGACTATTGCCCTGCGATCCGGCCGACGGGAAGGGGCTAGACCCGGTCGGCGAAAAGGATTGTTCGCGGCTATCCGCTTACGCTAAGGATCGCGCCAATGCGTATCACCCAGTCTCGTGCCCTCGCGGTCACGCTCATCGCCGCGCTTGCGCTCCCCATGGCCGGTTGTGCGGGTGGCCGCGCCGCCAAGGGCGACCTCCCCTATGTCGCGCGCGACGTGGGGACGCTGTACTCGACCGCCAAGCAGCGGCTCGACCAGGGACGGTACAAGGAAGCAGCCCAGCTGTTCGACGAGGTCGAGCGCCAGCATCCCTATTCGATCTGGGCGCGTCGTGCGCAGATCATGTCGGCCTTCAGCTATTACCTCGCCAAGGATTACACCGCGTCGATCAGCTCGGCGCAGCGCTTCCTGGCGGTGCATCCGGGCAACCGTGACGCGCCGTATGCCTATTACCTGATCGCGCTCGGCTATTACGAGCAGATCACCGACGTGACGCGCGACCAGAAGATCACCAAGCAGGCGCTCGATTCGCTCGGCGAACTGATGCGGCGCTATCCGAACACGCGCTATGCGTCGGACGCGCGGCTGAAGATCGATCTGGTCAACGACCATCTCGCGGGCAAGGAAATGGAGATCGGCCGCTTCTACGAGACGCGCGGCCAGTGGCTCGCGGCGAACGGCCGGTTCCGCACCGTGATCGACAAGTTCCAGCAGACCACGCACACGCCCGAGGCGCTGATGCGGCTGACCGAGACGTATCTGCAGCTCGGCGTGCCGATCGAGGCCGAAAAGGCCGCGGCGGTGCTGGGGCGCAACTATCCCGGCACCGACTGGTACGACCATGCCTACAAGCTGATGCAGGAGCATCCGGTGAAGCCGCTTGCGCCGCTGGCACCGGGCGAGGTTCCGGTACCGACCGGCACCGCAGGAGCGCCGGCGACCGGCCCGATCGAAATTCCCAAGGTCAAGGGCGACTCCGGCGGCACGGGCTCGGGTAGCGTCGCGACGCCAGCGCCGGTCGGTCCGGGCAGCGCGACGCGGACGACGCCTGGGACCTGAGTCCACGAATACGAGAACAATTGGGGATCAACATCGCATGCGAATGGTTTAGGACGCGCGTGATGTTGACAGACCTTTCCATTCGCGACGTGGTGCTGATCGAGGCGCTGGATCTGGGATTCGGCGAGGGATTGGGCGTGCTGACCGGCGAGACCGGGGCGGGCAAGTCGATCCTGCTCGATGCGCTGGGGCTGGCGCTGGGCGGGCGCGGTGACAGCGGTCTGGTGCGGCATGGTGCCGCGCAGGCGGTGGTGACCGCGACGTTTGACGCCCCTGCCCCCGAATCACCGCTCGCGCTGTTGTTCGACGAGAACGGGCTCGAGATCGAGCGCGGCGAGCCGCTGATCGTGCGGCGGATCGTCAAGGCGGATGGCGGCAGCCGCGGCTTCGTCAACGACCAGCCGGCGTCGGCGGGGCTGCTGCGCGAGATGGCGCCGCATCTGGTCGAGATCCACGGCCAGCATGACGAGCGCGGGCTGCTCAACGCGCGTGGTCATAGGGCCTTGCTCGACATCTTCGGACGGACCGAGCCGGGGGCTACGGGGAAGGCCTATGCCGGGTTTCGGGCGGCCGAGGCGGAACTCGCGGCGGCGCGGGCGGATATCGAGACGGCGGCGCGCGATCGCGAGTGGCTGGAGCATACGGTCGCCGAGCTGACGGCGCTGGCGCCAGTTGCCGGTGAGGAAGAGACGCTGGCGGATACGCGGCGGTCGATGCAGCGCGCGGAGAAGATCGCCGACGATCTGGCCGCGATCGACGATTTTCTCGAGGGCAAGGACGGCGGCATGGCGAAGCTGCGCCAGGCCGCGCGCGTGCTGGAGCGGATCGCGGAGGATCATGTCGCGCTGGGCAATGCGCTCGCCGCGGTCGATCGCGCGGTGATCGAGGCATCGGTGGCCGAGGAGAGCCTGCGCGATGCGCGCGCCGACATGGCCTATGATCCGCGCGCGCTGGAGGATGACGAGGCGCGGCTGTTCGAGCTGCGGGCGATGGCGCGCAAGCACCGTGTGCAGCCGGACGACCTCGCCGCGCTGGCGGACGAGATGCGCGCGCGGCTCGAGCGGCTCGATGCAGGCGAAGGCGGGATTGCAAAGATTGAGGCGCGCGTGGCCTCTGCTCGGAAGGCGTTTGATACCGCGTCCGATGCGTTGACGAAGCGGCGGTTGGCAGCGGCAAAGCGGCTCGATGTCGCGGTGGCGGGCGAGCTGGCGCCGTTGAAGCTGGATGCGGCGCGGTTCCAGACGGTGGTGGCGCCGCTTGGCGAAGAGGGCTGGTCGGCGGCGGGCAAGGACCGAGTCGAGTTCGAGATCTCGACCAATCCCGGTGCGCCGTTCGCCGCGCTCACCAAGATCGCGTCGGGCGGCGAGTTGTCGCGCTTCATCCTCGCGTTGAAAGTGGCGCTAGCCGAGGAGGGCGGCGCGTCGACGATGGTGTTCGACGAGATCGACCGCGGCGTCGGCGGCGCGGTGGCCAGCGCGATCGGCGAGCGACTCGCGCGGCTGGCGCTCAGCACGCAGCTGCTGGTAGTGACGCACAGCCCGCAGGTTGCGGCGCGCGGCGCGAAGCACCTGCTGATCGCCAAGAGCAGCGACGGGACGGTCACGCGGACGGGCGTGCGGGCCTTGTCGGAGGATGAGCGGCGCGAGGAGATCGCCCGGATGCTGTCGGGCGCGACGATTACCGACGAGGCCAGGGCGCAGGCGGAGCGGTTGTTGGAGCGGGCTTAGCGCTCGTGTTCGGATCGGTTTGCCACCGATGCGGTTCCCCTGCGCAGGCGGGGATCCAGGATACCAACCACAGCATCCGTGACCCTGGACTCCCGCCTTCGCGGGAGAACGGAGGCGCGAAGGGATAGCCTCAGGGCATCGCCTGTCGCGGGTGGCCTAGATGGATCTTCAGCACGGGCACGACGATGTAGTCGCCGCCGACTTTCCGCAAGCCGTGGAGCGCGCGACTGCCGAACGCGCCGTCTTCGTGGATTGCGGTCCGGACCGGCGCCTGTTCGGTGTGGATCATGTCGTCGAGCCCGGCGGCGCTGGCGTCGGAGCGTGGCCATAGTGACTGTTGTACGCGGTCGTCCGCGGACGAATCGTCGTTCCAGTCATAGCCGATCGCCGGCGCTGGCACGGGGGCGCTATAGGTTTGCTGCGTCGAGGCGGGAGCGGCGAGGCACATGGCGGCCAAAACGAGCGACGTCGTTCCCATCATACTCTTCCTCATACCGGCGAAGGCCGGGGCCCAGTTGGGAAACGATAGTTGGTAACCGTAGCGCCTGGCTACAACGACCTTGCCAACTGGGCCCCGGCCTTCGCCGGGGTGGGGTGCGTGGTGCGGTGTTAGCGGAGTTATAGAACGCCGCTGCCGCCGGTCGCCGCGAACGCGCTGCCGCTGGTGAAGCTCGTGCCCGTCTCGGCCAGTGTGACGAACAGCGACGCGAGTTCGGCGGGCTGGCCGGCGCGGCCGAGCGGCGTATCTTGGCCGAACTCGGCCATCTTGCCCGGCAGCTGGCCGCCCGCGACCTGGAGCGGCGTCCAGACCGGGCCTGGCGCGATCATGTTGACGCGGATGCCCTTCTTGCCGAGCTGCTTGGCGAGCCCCTTGGTGAAGATCAGGATCGCCCCCTTCGTGGTCGCGTAATCGAGCAGTTCCTCGCCCGGATCGACCGAGTTGACCGACCCCGTGTTGATGATCGACGCGCCCGGCTTCATCAGCGGGATCGCCGCCTTGCACAGGTGGAACATCGCATAGACGTTGGTCTTCATCGTCCGGTCGAACTGCTCGAAGCTGATCTCGGCGATCGACGCTTTCGACTGCTGATACGCGGCGTTGTTGACCAGGATGTCTAGCCCGCCGAGTTCGCGGTTGGCGCGCGCGATCAGGTCGGTGCAGAATTTCGCGTCGGTCAGGTCGCCGGGGATGAGCACGACTTTCCGTCCCTCGGCGCGGAGCAGCTTGGCGACGTCCTGCGCGTCGGGTTCCTCGGTCGGGTAGTAATTGATCGCGACGTCGGCGCCTTCGCGCGCGAACGCGATGACCGCGGCGCGACCGATCCCCGAATCGCCCCCGGTGACGAGCGCCTTGCGGCCCGCAAGCCGCCCCGAGCCGCGATAGCTCGCCTCGCCGCAATCGGGGACGGGGCGCATGTCGCGCTGGAGTGCGGGCCATTTCTGGCGCTGCTCGGGGAAGGGCGTCGAGACGAAGCGCGTTTGCGGATCGGCGAGCGGCGCCTGGCCTTGCGCGAACGCGGGTGCGGCAGCGGCGGCGAGGCCGGTGACGGCGGCGCCCTTGAAGAGGTCGCGACGATTGGTGTCGGTCATGATGGCGGATCCTGCGAAAAATTGTCTTGGGATGTCAGCGCGCAAGTCGCGCGAATGTTCACGCCATGTTGATCGAGGTCTTGTCGAAAGGTGGCCCCCTCCCCTAACCCGGCGCGATGCCTGACCTTCCCGCGACCGAGACCGAAGCCGCCACCGAACTGGGGGCGCTCGCCGCGCAGATCGCGTATCACAACGCGCGCTATCACACCGACGACGCGCCCGAGATCAGCGACGCCGAGTATGACGCGCTGGTGCGGCGCAATGCGGCGATCGAGGCGGCATTTCCGGCGGCGGTGCGAAGCGATTCGCCGAGCCGGACGGTAGGGGCGGCGCCTGCCGGGCATCTGGCGAAGGTCGCGCATGCCAAGGCGATGATGAGCCTCGACAATGCGTTTGCGGACGAGGAGGTCGAGGAGTTCGTCGCGCGCGTGCGCCGGTTCCTGAAGCTGGCGGACGACGCGCCGGTGGCGTTGACCGCGGAGCCGAAGATCGACGGGCTGTCGTGTTCGCTGCGGTATGAAGAGGGGCGGCTGGTGCAGGCGCTTACGCGGGGTGACGGGCAGGTCGGCGAGGACGTGACGGCGAATGTCCGCACCATCAGCGACATCCCTGAAACCTTGTTCTCCCGCGAAGGCGGGAGCCCAGACTGGGCTCCCGCCTTCGCGGGAGAACATAGTAAGGGAGGAATCCCCGCGATCTTCGAGGTTCGCGGCGAGGTTTACATGGCGAAGGACGACTTCGCGGCGCTCAACGCGCGTCTGCTCGCCGAGGCCGAAGAAACGGGCAAGGAGGCGCGGCAATTCGCGAACCCGCGCAATGCCGCGGCCGGATCGTTGCGCCAGAAGGATGCGAGCGTCACCGCGAGCCGGACGCTCCGGTTCCTCGCGCATGGATGGGGCGAGGCGAGCGTGGTGCCGGGCGAGACCCAGGCGGCGGTGGTCGACACGCTGCGCGGCTGGGGCTTTCCGATCGCCGACGGGTTTGCGCGGGTCGAAGGGACGGCGGCGGCGCTCGACGTGTACCGCCGGATCGAGGCCCAGCGCGCCGACCTGCCCTTCGACATCGACGGCGTGGTCTACAAGGTCGATCGGCTCGACTGGCAGGCGCGGCTGGGTCAGGTGGCCAAGGCGCCGCGCTGGGCGATCGCGCACAAGTTTCCCGCCGAGCGCGCGCAGACTTTGCTCGAACGGATCGACATCCAGGTCGGGCGGACCGGCGCGATGACTCCGGTCGCGCGGCTGTCGCCCGTCACCGTCGGCGGCGTCGTGGTGACCAACGCGACGCTGCACAATGCCGACGAGATCGAGCGACTCGGCGTGCGACCGGGCGACCGGGTGCTGGTGCAGCGCGCCGGCGACGTGATCCCGCAGATCGTCGAAAATCTGACGCCGAACGCGGAGCGCGCTGCGTATGTCTTCCCGCATAGCTGCCCCGAATGCGGATCCGCCGCCGAGCGCGAGGAGGGCGAGGTCGTCTATCGCTGCACCGGCGGGCTGATCTGCCCGGCGCAGCGGGTCGAGCGGCTGATCCACTTCGCGTCGCGCCATGCGTTCGACATTGGCGGGCTCGGCCAGACGCTGATCGAGGCGTTCTTCCGCGACGGGCTGATCGAGTCACCCGCCGATATCTTCCGCCTGACCGAGGAGCAGCTCGCCGCGCGCAAGAAGGACGGGCGCGTGTGGGCGGCAAAGGTGATCGCGGCGATCGCGACCAAGCGGACGATCCCGCTCGACCGGTTCCTGTTCTCGCTCGGCATCCGCCACGTCGGCGAGATTACCGCGCGTGACCTTGCGCGACGCTATGTGTCGGCCCGTGCGCTCGGCACCGTGCTGCGTCACGCAGTGTTCCTGCGCGGGCAGATCGAGCCGGTGATCGGCGAACCCGAGCGGAAATTCGTGCTCCGCCGCGACAAGCTGCTGGTTGGCGCGATCGAGACTGCGGGGATCGGGCCCGAGGTGGCGAGTGCGCTCGTCGGCTTCTGCGCCGAGCCGCACAACCGCCGAGTCGTGTTCGACCTGTTGCGCGAAGTGGAGCCGGCGGACGTCGTGCACGAGACTCGCGAGTCGCCGGTGACGGGGCAGATCCTGGTCTTTACCGGCAGTCTCGAGACGCTGAGTCGCGACGAGGCGAAGGCGCAGGCGGAAGCGCTGGGCGCACGCGTCGCTGCGTCGGTGTCGAGCAAGACCGGCCTCGTCATCGCCGGCCCCGGCGCAGGGTCGAAGCTCAAGAAAGCCACCGATCTCGGTATCCGCGTGATTACCGAAGCCGAATGGGCCGAGATCGTCGCGAGCAGCTAGGCCTCTACACACCCCCGACAGGCATAGGTTCCAGCGGACCCGAACCGGTTCCAATGCGTGGCTTTTTTGCAACGCAACATCACCGAGTTGGTCTGTGACACGTCGCGACTCGCCAATGTCACAGAACCGAAATATCCCGCGTGCAGGGGCACGAATGTACGGTGGGAAAGCCGATATTCAGAGCCAGGGGCTCTAAGGGGACATTATTCAAATGCGTACCATGCTTGCTTGCGGCGTCGCGTTCGCCGCGCTCATCACTCCGGCAGCGGCTTTCGCCCAGTCGACCGGTTCGCAGGCGTTCGACGAGTCGACCGAGATCGTCGTCAACGGCACGAAGGAAAAGGCCGTAGGCGGTGTCGAGATTCCCGACTCGCCAAAGGCGAAGGTCCTGATCACCAGCGAGCTGATCCAGCGGCAGCGTATCGGACAGTCGATCAACGAAGTCCTCAACCTCGTCCCCGGTGTCAGCTTCACGAACAACGATCCCTGGGGTTCGTCGGGTGGCTCGTTCACGATCCGCGGCTTCAACTCGGATCGCATCTCGCAGACGTTCGACGGCATTCCGCTGAACGATTCGGGCAACTATGCGGTTTACACGAACCAGCAGCTCGACAGCGAGTTGATCGAGAACGTCAACGTCAACCTCGGTTCCACCGACGTCGACAGCCCGACCGCCTCGGCTGTCGGCGGCACCGTCAACATCAACTCGCTGAAGCCCAGCGACACGATGGGCGGGCTGGCGACCGCCTCGTACGGCAACATCATCGCACCGGGTTCGGGTGACCGCCCGTATACGCGCGTGTTCGGCATGATCCAGACCGGCGACATCACCGGCCACGGGACGAAGGCCTGGTTTGCCGCATCAAACCTGCATAACGAGCCCGCGTTCGCCAACTATGGTGGCGTTCAGAAGTCGCAGTTCAACGCCAAGCTCTGGCAGGACATCGGCAGCAACGGCGACTTCGTCTCGATCGCCGGTCACTACAACGTCAACCGTAACAACTATAACGGTTCACCACTGACCGCCGCTGGCTTCGTCGATGCGAACGGCAACATCAATGTCGACAAGAGTCGTCGTTTCTACAACATCGGTTATGGTACTGGTGCAGCCGCAGCCACTGGCGGCGCGCCGTGCAACACCGCCGCGGCCCGCCCGGGCCTTGCCGATCTGCCGAACGCCTGCGGCACGTCATTCGAGCGTCGCTACAACCCATCGAACACGGGCAACGCACGGTTCAACTCGCGCTTCACGCTGGCCGAAGGCCTGATCTTCTCGGCTGACGCCGCATACCAGATCAGCAAGGCCAATGGCGGCGGTGTCACGACCAGCGTCAACGGGACGACGGGTGCCATCACCGGCAATGCACGCGAAGGTGCGTATGTGCTGAACGGCCAGTCGCTCTACGGCTTCTACGGCGGCGGCTATTATTTCGGCCGCGACCTGAACGGCGATGGTGATATCCTCGACCGCGTCACCCTGGCAAATCCAAGCCAGACCAAGACGAAGCGCTACACCGCCGTTGCCAACCTGAGCTATGAACTGAACGACCAGAACCGTGTCCGCCTGTCGTACACGTTCGATCGCGCGAGGCATCGCCAGACGGGTGAACTGGACTTCATCGATGCCGGTGGCGAGCCGTTCGACGTGTTCCCGGTCAACGAGCCGATCTTCGACGTGAACGGCAACGTCGTACAAAAGCGCGACCGTAAGTCCTTTGCGACACTCAATCAGGTCGCAGGCGAATATCGCGGCCAGTTCCTCGAAGAGAAGCTGACCGTGCTGTTGGGCGTACGGGCGCCGTTCTTCAAACGCGAGCTGAACCAGAACTGCTTCACCACGGCGTCCAACGGCAACGTTGACTGCCCGTCGAGCGGGGCCTTGGCAGCGTACCAGGCGGCGAACCCGTATGTCGTCAATGCCACGACTGGCGTCATCACCGGCGCCGCCGCGCCGCAGCAGCGCAACTACAAGTACGACAAGCTGCTGCCGAACATCGGTGCGACCTTCCACCTGACGTCGACGACGAGCGTCGCCGCCAACTATGCCAAGAACATCTCGGTCCCGAGCACCGATACGCTGTACAACGCAGTGTATGTGCCCTTGAGCAGCGATGCCTCGCAGCCTGCGGCGGAAACGTCGGACAGCTACGACCTGAGCCTGCGGTACCAGCGCAGCATCGTACAGGCGGGCATCACCGGCTGGTATTCGAAGTACGTGAACCGCATCGTGTCGGCCTTCAACGACGATTGCCAGTGCAGCGTCGATACGAACCTGGGTGCCGTCAAGAAGTACGGCATCGACGGCAGCGTATCGGTCCGTCCAATCCCACAGGTCCTGGCCTATGTCTTTGGCTCGTACATTCACTCGGAAATCGAGGATAACGTTGCTGGCGCCGGCGGGACGCTGGTCGCTACGGCCGGCAAGCGCGAACGCAATACGCCGAAGTTCATGTACGGCGGACGCCTGCAGGGCTCGCTCGGCAACCTGGATGTCGGCGGTCAGGTCAAGTACACCGGTTCGCGCTTCCTGAACGACATCAACACCCAAAAGTTCGGCGGCTACACGGTCGTCGATCTGGACGTTCGCTACTCGCTGGCGTCGTTCGGCATGCCGAAGACCGCGATCCAGCTGAACCTGACGAACCTGTTCGACAAGTTCTACATCGGATCGTTCAGCGGTGGACTGACCACGGCGAACTCGACCAACGTGAACTTCGGTTCGCCGCGGGCGATCAGCGGGTCGCTCATCGTCGGGTTCTGATACCGTATCGTTCCAGCCGATCCATTCGGCTGGAACATCTTTTGGAAAGGCCATCGCTCCCCGGGGCGATGGCCTTTTTTTCTGTCCGGGCCCCCGAGTACGCCGCGATGCCTGGCGGATGACGTCAAGCGGCGGATGATGTCGACCCTTCGGCTTTTGCGTGTCTTCGTCGCGGCGTGTAAGACCGCGGGCCAATGGCTAACTCCCCTGTCCCGTCCCCCGGCCCCTCCGCTCTTCATTCGGCCCGGCGCCTGCCCTTTACCGCGCGGCCGTTCTTCGAGAACAAGGCGCGGGCGTTCTGGATCCTGCAGGCGGTCGGCTGGAGCGGCTATCTGTTGCTGCGCGGGGTGGTGTCGATCTCGAACGGGCTGTCGCTCGACGGGGTGATCCCGGTGATCGTCGAGGCGATCGTCGGCTATTGCATCACGCTGCTGCTCTCGACGATGTACGGCCAGTATCGGCGGATGAACCGGCTGGTCGGCATCTTCCTGACGATCGCGACGCTGGCCGCGGCCACGTTCCTGTACGCGGTGCTCGACGCGTTCACCTTCTCGTTCATCGCGACGTCGACGCCGGGGGTGACGCTCACCCGGCTGCTGGGGTCGGTGTACGTGACCTTCACCGTGCTGTTCGGCTGGTCGGCGCTGTATTTCGGGATCAACTTCTACCTGATCGTCGAGCAGCAGATCGACCAGATGGAGCATCTCGAGAACCAGGCGTCGTCGGCGCAGCTGGCGATGCTGCGCTACCAGCTTAACCCGCATTTCCTGTTCAACACGCTGAACTCGATCTCGACGCTGGTGCTGCTCAAACAGACCGAGCGGGCGAACGCGATGCTCAGCCGGTTGTCGTCGTTCCTGCGCTATACGCTGGCGAACGAGCCGACTGCGCACGTCACGGTCGCGCAGGAGGTCGACCAGCTGAAGCTGTATCTGGAAATCGAGAAGATGCGCTTCGAGGACCGGATGCGCCCCAAGTTCGACATCGACCCGCGCGCCGAACGCGCCCGCCTGCCCTCGCTGCTGCTGCAGCCGCTGGTCGAGAACGCGATCAAATATGCCGTCACGCCGCAGGAGGAAGGCGCCGAAATCTGCGTCGAAGTGCGGCTCGCCGGGGAACGCGTGCAGATCGCCGTATCCGATACCGGTCCGGGCTTGATCGAGGGCAGGATCGCGTCAAGCCATTCCACAGGCGTCGGGCTCGCTAATATTAGAGACAGGTTGGCTCAGGCATATGGGCCCGACCACCGTTTCGAAACCCGCTCCACGCCCGCTGGCGGCTTCTCGGTCGAGATCGAGATCCCGTATCAGCTTGAAGACGTGAACAGAGAGGCCGCATGACCATCCGTACCATTCTCGTCGACGACGAACCGCTGGCTATCCAGGGGCTCGAGCTCCGTCTCCAGGCGCATGAAGACGTCGAGATCATCGAAAAATGCTCGAACGGCCGCGAGGCCATCCGGGCGATCAAGACGCACAAGCCCGATCTCGTCTTCCTCGATATCCAGATGCCAGGCTTTGACGGCTTCTCCGTCGTGCAGGGGTTGATGGAGGTCGAGCCGCCTTTGTTCGTCTTCGTCACCGCCTATTCCGACCACGCACTGCGGGCTTTCGAGGCGCAGGCGGTCGATTACCTGATGAAGCCGGTCGAGGAATCGCGGCTGGCCGACACGATCGAACGCGTCCGCCAGCGGTTGAGCGAGAAGCGCGGTGTCGAGGAAGTCGACCGGTTGCGCGAAGTGCTGGCCGATGTTGCGCCCGACGCGGCGGCGGACATGCCCGACGGCGATGCGGTCTCGGCCAACCGGTTCGAGAAGCTCATCAACATCAAGGATCGCGGCCAGATCTTCCGCGTCGACGTCGACACGATCGAGCGGATCGATGCGGCGGGCGATTACATGTGCATCTATACCGGCGACAACACGCTGATCCTGCGCGAGACGATGAAGGACCTGGAGAAGCGGCTCGACCCGCGCCGGTTCCAGCGCGTGCATCGCTCGACGATCGTGAACCTCGACCTGGTGAAGCAGGTTAAGCCGCATACCAATGGCGAATGCTTCCTGGTGCTGAATTCGGGTGCCAGCGTGAAGGTGTCGCGGTCGTATCGCGACGTGGTGGCGCGCTTCGTTCACTGAGTTGACGCTGGGCGCATGACCTAGCGCCCCCCACGTCCCGTCATCCTGACGAAAGTCAGGATCCAGAGCCATTGAGGACGCCGCGTGTTACTCTGGATCCTGACTTTCGTCAGGATGACGGGCGCGGGCGGGGTGTGGTCGGGGCAAGCTTTCGGGAGCTCCCCTTTCCCAGTCCGCCCCTGCCGATCGAGGTCCCGACTTTCGTCGGGATGACGGGGGTGCGCCCCCTTCCGAGCGCGCCTTGTTAACCGGTCCCTAAACCCCTCCGCCTAAAAGCGGGCGAATGAAGATTTCGGGTTTCGGCCTTTATCCGCATGCGCTGATCAGCCTGCCCGCGTTGGTGATGGCGACGTCGTGCGTGCCGGCGGATCCGCCTGCAGCGATCGCGCGTGTCCAGCCCGAGCGCAACGCGCGCGCGCTGTTGGGCCGGATGGCGTTGCATGTGCCAGATGACATCTCGGCGAAGATCGCGACCACCGCGCCCGATGCGCCCCTGGCCGCAGCAGACCCGTTCGTCGCCCCGCCCTTTCTCGCCGCGCGGTCCGGCGACGATGCGAGCCGGGCGGCCGACTGTTTGACCGCGGCGGTCTATTACGAAGCGCGGTCGCAGTCGGAGGACGGCCAGCGCGCCGTCGCGCAGGTCGTGCTCAACCGCGTGCGCGACCGCGCCTTTCCGAACAGCGTGTGCGGCGTCGTCTACCAGGGCGCGGAGCGGCGGACGGGGTGCCAGTTCAGCTTCACCTGCGACGGGTCGATGGCGCGGGCGCGCGAACCGGGCGCCTGGGAGCGCGCGCGCTCAGTCGCGGCGGCGGCGCTGGGCGGCAGCGTCTACGCGCCGGTCGGGGCGGCGACGTCGTTTCATACCACGAGCATCCTGCCGTGGTGGGCCTCCAGCCTCGCGCGGATCACGACGGTCGGGGCGCATGTCTTCTATCGCTGGCAGGGGGCGCTGGAGCGGGCGCTGACCTTTCGGCAGGCCTATGCCGGGGTGGAGCCGGCGTGGCGGGGTGGCGCGAGCTTGGCCGGCAGCGGCGTGACGGCGGTTGCGGCGCAGGTTTCAGGCGTTTCGGTGCATTATGGCAATCGGGACGACGTTGCGGATGTGAGCGCAACGCCTGGCGCGACGGCGGCGGATGCGGTGCATGGCGTGACGGTTCACCGGGGGGTGGTCCGCTCGGTGTCGACGGTGGCGAGCGTAGGGGTCGTGCAGACTCGGTTGGTGTCGGGCGTTCGGGTTCATGTCGGTGGGCGGGCTTCTCCGACTCTGGGCGGTGGCGGGGTTTTGGACGCGGTCGTCTCGGACGAAAGCTGAGGCTCCCTCCCTTTCAGGGGAGGGCTGGGGAAGGGGCGTTTCCACCAACGTGGCATTCGGGGGAAGCTCACACTCCGACCCTCCCCTGAAGGGGAGGGAGCGTTAGTGCTTTGCTGTCGTGCTACCGCCACCACCCCGGCGGAGGCCGGGGGTCAATTGGGAAACGTCGCTGACGGCGGACGGCGCTCCGTTACGACGACTTCTCCACTTGGGCCCCGGCCTTCGCCGGGGTGGTGCTTTGGAGGGGGCTCGGTCAGTGACCTGATCCTCCCCCGCCAGGGGGAGGTGGCTGGCACTTGCCAGACGGAGGGGGAGGTTAGGGAGAACCGCTGTTGCGCTGCCCTCCCCCTCCGTCGCCTTCGGCGCCACCTCCCCCTGGCGGGGGAGGATTGGGACGGAATCGCGCGCGAAGGCGACGACTCCCCTCCCCTCGCAAAACCATGCTGCATCTGCTAACGGCACGCGCATGCTGAACCTGAACAATATCACGGTGCGCCTGGGCGGACGCGTTATCCTCGATGGCGCCACGGCCGCGTTGCCGCCGGGCAGCCGCGTCGGGCTGATCGGGCGCAACGGCGCGGGCAAGTCGACGATGGTGCGCGTGATCGCAGGGCAGCTCGAACCCGATGACGGATCGGCCGACATGCCCAAGGGCGCGCGCATCGGGTATCTCGCGCAGGAGGCCCCGCATGGCGTGAAGACGCCGTTCGAGACCGTGCTCGAAGCCGATCTGGAGCGCGCCGCGCTGATGATCGAGAGCGAGACCAGCGAAGATCCCGACCGACTTGGCGACGTGTACGAGCGGCTGATCGCGATCGACGCCTATACCGCGCCCGCCCGCGCCGCGCAGATCCTGCTGGGCCTCGGTTTCGACGAGGACATGCAGGCGCGCACGCTCGATAGCTTCTCGGGTGGCTGGAAGATGCGCGTTGCGCTTGCCGCGTTGCTGTTCTCGCAGCCCGACCTGCTGCTGCTCGACGAGCCCTCGAACCATCTCGATCTCGAAGCGGTGATGTGGCTCGAAGACTTCCTCAAGGGCTACAAGGCGACGATCGTCGTCGTCAGTCACGAGCGCGATTTCCTCAACAACGTGGTCGATCATATCCTGCATCTGCAAGGCGGCAAGATCACGCTGTATCCGGGCGGCTACGACGCGTTCGAGCGGCAGCGGGCCGAGCGCCTCGCGCAGATCGAGGCGGCGCGGGCCAACCAGGCGGTCCAGCGCGAGAAGCTGCAGGAATATATCGCCAAGAATTCCGCGCGGGCTTCCACGGCGAAACAGGCGCAGTCACGGCAGAAGATGCTGTCGAAGATGCAGCCGATCGCCGAGAGCTATAACGATCCGACGCTGTCGTTCGGCTTCCCCAACCCGACCGAGTTGCGTCCGCCGCTGATCACGCTCGACATGGCGACGGTCGGCTATGCCGATGTGCCGATCCTGAAGCGGCTCAACATGCGGCTCGATCCCGACGACCGGGTCGCGCTGCTCGGGCGCAACGGCAACGGCAAGACCACGCTCGCGCGGCTGCTGGCAGCACAGCTGACGCCGATGGACGGCGAGATGTCGTCGTCGGGCAAGATGAAGGTCGGGTATTTCACCCAGTATCAGGTCGAGGAACTCGATCCGACCGACTCGCCGATCGAGCATATGTCGCATCTGATGAAGGGTGCGACGCCGGCGGCGGTGCGCGCGCAGCTCGGGCGGTTCGGATTCTCGGGCGACAAGGCGACGACGCGAGTCGGCAAGCTGTCCGGCGGCGAGCGCGCACGGCTGGCGCTCGCGCTGATCACGCGCGATGCGCCGCATCTGCTGATCCTCGATGAGCCGACCAACCATCTCGACGTCGATGCGCGTGAGGCGCTGGTGCAGGCGCTCAACGCCTATACCGGCGCGGTGGTGCTGGTCAGCCATGACCGGCACATGCTCGAGCTCACCGCCGACCGGCTGGTGCTGGTCGACGACGGCACCGCGAAGGAGTTCGACGGCAGCCTCGACGACTATATCGCGTTCGTCCTGAAGGGCGATGGCGGCAAGGGCGATGCGGCGTCGAAGGCCGACAAGAAGGCGGGCAAGAAGGCCGCGGCGGAGGCCAAGAGCAACGATGCGGCGCTGCGCAAGGCCCTGCGCGAGGTCGAGGAGCAGACCGCCAAGTTCACCAAGGAGCGCAATGCTCTGGACCGCGCGATGGTCGATCCTGCGACTGCCGAGCCAAGGTTCTCGCGGATGTCGATGGGGGACCTGAGCAAGCGTCGCGCCGAGGTGCATGCCAAGCTGGAAGCCAGCGAGGCCAAGTGGCTCGAGGCGAGCGAGGCGCTGGAAGGCGTGGCGGCTTAAGCCACGCCCCTTCCCCGTCATCCTGACGAAAGTCAGGATCCAGAGTTACGTACGGCGACGTCCGTAACTCTGGATCCTGGGTCAAGCCCAGGATGACGAAAGTATCACTCGTCCTCCTGACGAAAGTCAGGATCCAGAGTCATGAACTGTAGCGTCCGTAACTCTGGGTCCTGGGTCGAGCCCAGGATGACGAAAGTATCACCCCGTCATCCTGACGAAAGCCAGGATCCAGAGTTATGAACGGTAGCGTCCGTAACTCTGGATCCTGGGTCGAGCCCAGAATGACGAGGGCAGGTGTGAGGATGCGTGTAAGAGAGGCTCAGCCCGCGTCGGCGTCGTTCGACGCGGGGCGCTCGAACCAGGCCTCGACCGGGCCGACCAGCTTCAGCGTCAGCGGGTTGCCGTTGCGATCGACCTTCTTTCCGAGCGCGACGCGGATCCAGCCTTCCGAGATGCAATATTCCTCGACGTCGTGGCGCACCTTGTCCTTGAAGCGGATGCCGATGCCGCGTTCGAGCAGCTCTTGCTGGAAGAACGGGCTGCGCTGGTTGATCGACAGGCGATCGGGGGGCGTGTCGCCGGTTGCGGCCGGGGTGGCGGCGGCTTCGGTCTCGGGGGTGTTGGGCGTGTCGGTCATGCTCGCGCGTCTAGCGGCAAGCGCCCGCACCACGCCAGAAAAAAGGCACGTGACGCAAAAGAGGCGCCGGGACTGCCCCCGACGCCTCCATGCTATCGAAGGACTGGATCAGCCTTCGAACGGGATCAGCTGCACACCTGCACAGATACCCGGTCGCCATAATAGGGATCGACACGCCACTCGTTCCAGCACCGCGGCCGATAATCCTCGCGGTAATAGGTCCGCACGGGAGGGTTATAATAGGCGACCGGTGGCTGCGCATAATAGCCACCATTGTAATAGCCGCGGTCATAGTATCGATTGCGGTTGTTGCTGCTGGCGATCGCCGCGCCGACCCCGAGGCCGAGAATGCCGCCGAGCACTGCTGCACCGGCCGCGTTGCCGCCACCACGATGGCCGTGCCAGCCGCCGCCATAGCCGCGCCCATAGCCGCCACGTCCCCAGCGCTGGGCGTCGGCCGGTACTGCCGCCGTCAGCGCCGTTGCAGCGAGTGCCACGCCGAGGCCTGCCTTCTTGAAAAATCCGTTCATCTCTTCCGAACTCCGTTACTAGTTACGCCCGGTCCGCTTGGGACAAACGCATAAGTGTCCGACCGTGTTTCAGGGTTTAGGCGATTCGGCCTGAACTGGTTCGGAACGGCTTGTTAACCCACGGTATAGCTGGCGGCGGTGGTCCCGTGCGGGGACACGTGGCGACGTCGCCCGACTGGGCATTGTTTACGAATATCGGATAGGGTGCCGCGATGCGCAGGATGATGACGACGCGAGCGATCGCCTTTGCCGTGCTTGGCGGGAGTGCGGTGCTGATCGGGGGCTTGGCCTTGTCCGGGTCGCCGGTGACGGTGCGCGCGGTCGAAGCGCCTGTGCGGGTCGCGCGAGTCGCTGCACCGGTCGCGAAGGTCGCGCCGAAGCCCGTTGTGGTTGCTGCCGAGCAACCGGCCGACGCGTATGTCGTGAAGCGGGTCCTGAACGTTCCCGAGCCCCTGCGGCACGGCGCCTATTATTGGGATACACAAGGCGTGCCCGAGGGGCCGATCGTGATCACCGTCGACCTTGTCGCGCAGACGCTGTCGATCTTTCGGGCGGGGTATGAGATCGGGACGGCGGCGGTGATTTACGGCGCGGACGAGAAGCCGACGCCGCTGGGCGTGTTCACGATCACGCAGAAGGACGCGCATCACGTGTCGAACCTGTACGGCGCGCCGATGCCGTACATGCTGCGGCTGACCAACGACGGCGTCTCGATCCATGGCAGCGCGTTGATGGACGGGAAATATGCGACGCATGGCTGCGTCGGCGTGCCGACCGCGTTTGCCAAGCTGATCTTCGGGCAGGTGAAGCTTGGTGACCGAGTGATCGTGACGAGTGGTGAGATGTTGGAACGTGGCGGGCGGATTACTGCGGCCTGAGGGCGGGGGCTCGGGCGGCTGATCGCTGCGGATCTGATCAGCCAACGCTGTCGCTATAACCCCCGTCATCCTGACGAAAGTCAGGATCCAGAGTAACGGCCGGCGACCTTCGTGGCTCTGGATCCTGACTTTCGTCAGGATGACGGGGACGGCGGGTTCGTGACGGCAGCTCGCGTATCTTGCTACCCGCGCCTGTCCCGCCACTCTTGTTCCCCCGCGGAGGCGGGGGTCCAGGGTTTCGGGGGGTGTCGTTTGTGATCCTGGGCCCCCGCCTTCGCGGGGGAACGGGTTTACTCGGGACTTTTGTCACACAACGAAAAAGGCCGGAGGTTTCCCCCCGGCCTCGTTCTCATTTCACGTCGCGCGACCCGGCAAAGCCGTGTCGTCGGACCTCGCTTAAGCGAGGCCGGCCGAGCGCGTGAGGCTCAGCCGGCTTCGCCGTGCTGGCCTCACGCGCTCTGCTTAGCCCGGCTCGCGCGCTTGCGCTCGTTCGCGTCGAGGAAACGCTTGCGCAGACGGATCGACTTCGGCGTGACTTCGACCATCTCGTCGTCGTCGATGTAGGCGATCGCCTGCTCCAACGTCGCACGCTTCGGCGGGGACAGGCGGACCTGATCGTCCTTGCCGCCGCTCGCGCGGAAGTTGGTCAGCGCCTTGGTCTTCATCGGGTTGACCTCGAGGTCGTCCGGCTTGGCGTTCTCGCCGACGATCATGCCCTCGTACAGAGCCTCGCCGTGACCCACGAACAGGATGCCGCGCTCTTCGAGCGGACCCAGTGCGTAGTTGTTCGCTTCGCCCGAGCCGTTCGAGATCAGCACGCCGTTCTTGCGACCCTCGATCGGACCCTTGTGCGGACCGTACTTCTCATACAGCCGGTTCATGATCCCGGTGCCGCGCGTGTCGGACAGGAACTCGCCATGATAGCCGATCATCCCGCGGCTCGGCGCCGAGAAGGTGATGCGGGTCTTGCCGCCGGTCGACGGACGCATGTCGGTCATCTCGGCCTTGCGGGTGTTCATCTTCTCGACGACGGTGCCCGAATGCTCCTCGTCGACGTCGATGATGACGGTCTCGTACGGCTCGGTCTTCTTGCCGTTCTCGTCCTCGCCGAACAGCACGCGCGGACGCGAGATGCCGAGCTCAAAGCCCTCGCGGCGCATCGTCTCGATCAGCACGCCCAGCTGAAGCTCGCCGCGGCCGGCGACTTCGAAGCTGTCCTTGTCGGCCGCCTCGGTCACCTTCACGGCGACGTTCGACTCGGCTTCGCGGAACAGGCGCTCGCGGATCATGCGCGACGTCACCTTGGTGCCCTCACGGCCCGCCATCGGCGAATCGTTCACGGCAAAGCGCATGGACAGCGTCGGGGGATCGATCGGCTGCGCGTGCAGCGGCTCGGTCACCGTGATGTCGGCGATCGTGTCCGCCACCGTGGCAACCGAAAGCCCTGCCAGCGAGATGATGTCGCCAGCCTTGGCTTCGTCGACCGGCACGCGGTCGAGACCGCGGAACGACATGATCTTCGAGGCGCGACCCGTCTCGATGATCTTGCCGTCGTTGTTCAGTGCGTGGATCGGCTGGTTGGTCTTCACAGTACCCGAATTGACGCGACCGGTGAGGACGCGGCCGAGGAACGGATCGCGATCGAGCAGCGTGACGAGGAAGGTGAACGGCACACCGGCGACTTCGACGGCCGGCGGCGAGACATACTTCACGATCGTCTCGAACATCGGGATCAGCGTGCCTTCGCGCGCGTCCATGTCGGTCGAGGCATAGCCGTTGCGACCCGATGCGTAGAGCACGGGGAAATCGAGCTGCTCGTCATTCGCGTCCAAGGACACGAACAGGTCGAACACTTCGTCGAGCACTTCCTGGATGCGCGCGTCGTTGCGATCGACCTTGTTGACGACGACGATCGGCTTGAGACCCAGCGCGAGCGCCTTGCCGGTGACGAACTTGGTCTGCGGCATCGCGCCTTCCGACGAATCGACCAGCAGGACGACGCCGTCGACCATCGACAGGATGCGCTCGACTTCGCCGCCGAAATCGGCGTGGCCGGGCGTGTCGACGATGTTGATGCGGATGCTCTCGGTCTCGCCGGGGGGAGTCCAGTCGACCGAGGTCGGCTTGGCGAGAATGGTGATCCCGCGCTCCTTTTCGAGGTCGTTCGAATCCATTGCGCGCTCTTCGATGCGCTGGTTGTCGCGGAAGGTGCCGGACTGGCGGAAGAGCTGGTCGACCAGCGTCGTCTTACCATGATCGACGTGCGCAATGATCGCCACGTTGCGGAGGCTCATGAATGTATTCTCTTGAAACGAGGAACGGGGTTGGCGCGCGCCATAGCGTAATTGTTGCGCCGCGGGAAGACCGGGCTTGGTTTGCGGACTCACGAGCCCTCCCGTCATCCTGACGAAAGTCAGGACCCAGGGTAACACACGCTGCCCTCCGTGGCTCTGGGTCCTGACTTTCGTCGGGATGACGGAGTGATGGATTCAGCGGCGCTTATAGGGTCCGGCGGCGAGAATTGCACGGGGATCGCGCACCGCCAGCATCGCCCTCAGCGCGGCGTGCTTGTCGGGCGCTGCGGCGTAATAACGCTGCCAGATCCGCAGCCCCATCCAATAGCCGAGCTCGGGCGGCCAGCCGGCGGGCGGCGTGTAGTAGTTGCCGATCCAGCGCGCATAGGCCTTGGCTTCGGGCGAGCCTTCCGCGGGGTCGTCCTTGTCGGTCAGGCTGCGGGTGAGTGTGATGTCGGCCTGCATCTGGCGCCAGAGCTCGGCTTCGCGGGGGGGCGCCCAGGCGGCACGCGCGGCGTCGGGTTCCTCGCCCGTGACGAGTTGGGCGATAAAGTCCGCGGCGCCTTCGACGAGGATCGCGGTGAGCAGGGGATCGCGGGCGAGCGTCATGCCGGCGTCCTCCTGAAACGTATGCACCGTCTCGTGCGCGAAGAAATGACGGAGCGTCTGGCGGAGTTTTTCGGGCGTCGGCGACATGCGGCAGAGGACTTCGAGGCCGAGCACCTGCGCGCCGGGTCCTGCCGTTCCGCCGGAATTGCCCGCACCGAAGACGATATAGACTTGCGGCAGTTTCGCATCGGGCAGCGCGCCGTGGAGGCCGAGATAGATCGACCGGAGATCCGCGGTGGCGGCCTTGGCGGCGGGGAGACAGGTCTTGATCGCCTGCGCGTAACGGCTGGGGTTGGCGGCGATCGCCCGCGCGAGCGTGTCCGCGTCACCGATCCGGCCGGGGGTGAAGACGCCGATCCCGACACTGCCCTTGTCGAGATAGTCGCGTTTGAGTTGCGCGGCGGTGGGCTTGCCCTTGGTCCTGGCGAAGAGGGCAGCGAAGCGGTCGGCGTCTTCGGTGTGGATCGTCGCGGTGAGTGGGTCGGCGGGTGGCGGGCGATTCGTGGCGGCCGCGGGGAGGAGAGCGAGCGCGAGGATCAGCGGGCGGAGCATGATGCGCAGCGTATATTGTGCTGGCGAGCGCGCCAGTCTCATTCGGCAAATGACTTGCCTCCCGCTGAACCAATGCCGCTCCCCCGCGAAGGCGGGGGTCCAGGGTCACGAGCGGCAACGTATCTGGCTCCTGGGGCCCCGCGTTCGCGGGGAACAGGAAAAGCAGATCGTCGCTTAGTCGCCCCACCCCGGCGCAGGCCGGGGCCCAGGTGGAAAGGTGGCAATGATGACGCGCTGCCAGCCGTTACTGCTGTTCCCCAATTGGGCCCCGGCCTTCGCCGGGGCGGTATGAAGCTCGAGAGATTGCTGCCGCGAAGATGTCAGAACCCCTCGAGCACGATCTTCCCCTTGGCGGTGTGGCTCTCGATCCGCTCGTGCGCGCGGCGCAGGTTCGCCGCGTCGATCCGCCCGAAATTCTCCGCCAGCGTCGTCCGCACCGTTCCCGCGTCGACCAGCCGCGCGACCTCGTCGAGGATCCGGCCCTGCTCGCCCATGTCGGCCGTCTGGAAGAGCGAGCGCGTGTACATCAGCTCCCAATGGACCGAGATCGACTTTTGCTTAAGCGGGCTGATATCGAGCGTCTCGGGATCGTCGATCAGCGCGAGACGGCCCTGCGGCGCGATCAGCGTTGCGATCTCGGCGATGTGCTCGTCGGTATGCGTCGTCGAGAACACATAGGCCGGCGCGCCGAGCCCGAGCGCCTCGACCTGCTCGGCGAGCGGCTTGCGGTGGTCGATCACATGATGCGCGCCGAGATCCTCGACCCAATCCCGAGTCTCGTCGCGCGAGGCGGTGGCGATCACGGTCAGGTCGGTGAGTTGCCGTGCCAGCTGGATCGTGATCGAGCCGACCCCGCCTGCGCCGCCGATGATCAGGATCGCGTTCGCGGCACCGACCACCGGCTTGCGCACGTCGAGCCGGTCGAAGAGCGTCTCCCACGCGGTGATCGACGTCAGCGGCAGCGCCGCCGCCTGCGCCCAGTCGAGCGACTGCGGCTTGTGGCCGACGATGCGGTCATCGACGAGATGGTATTCCGCGTTGGTGCCGGGCCGGTCGATCGCGCCCGCGTAGAATACGTCGTCACCGACCGCGAACCCGGTCACGTCGGGACCGATCGCAACGACGATGCCCGCCGCGTCCCAGCCCAGCACCTGCGGCTTGCCGTCGGGATCGACGCGACGCTGGCGGATCTTGGTGTCGACCGGATTCACCGATACCGCCTTCACTTCGACGAGTAGGTCGCGGCCGGTCGCATCGGGCTTGGGCAGGTCCAGGTCGACGAGCGACTGCGGATCGTCGATCGGAAGCGACTGGGTATAGCCGATGGCGCGCATGGGAAACTCCTGTGATGGCGGCCCCAAGCTGTCCATGCGACTCCCGCGTTTCAAGGCGCGGCTCAAGGATCCGGTTGGCAAGCCGGGTGTGTTATCTATATATGCCACTTGATCGCGGGGCGGGTTGCAGCCACGATGCCCCACCGAACGGAGATGACGCATGGCGACGACCCCTGAGACGCTGACGCCCGAGACACTGGCCGAGCCGAGCCTGGTGCTGACCCCGCCCGATCCCGTGCCGACGGTCGCCGCCGCCAAGGCGTCCGGGCTGGTGCCGGTCGACGCCGGCGTGAAGTCGCAGCTCGACGAGCGCGTGTCGGGGTTCGTCACCGATCTCGTCGCGCAGGACGTCAATTCGCCGGAGTTCGGCAAGCGAGTCGATGCGATCACCGCGATGGGCGCGAAGGAAATCCGCGAGGCGGCGGGGCAGTCGAACCGGTTCCTCGATCGCCCGGTCAAGGCGATGGATCAGGAGACCGGCGTCGGCAAGGATCTGGCCGAGCTGCGCCGCGTCGTCGAGGATCTCGATCCCGGCAAGAAGGGCAATCTGACCGCGCCGCAGAAGCTGTTCGGGATCATCCCGTTCGGTGGCAAGATGCGCAATTATTTCGACGGCTATAAATCGTCGCAGACGCACATCGCGCAGATCCTGAAGAGCCTCGGTTCGGGCAAGGACGAGCTGCTGATGGACAATGCCGCGATCGACACCGAGCGCGCGAATTTGTGGGCAGCAATGGGGCGGCTCGAACAGATGATCCATCTGTCGAAGACGATGGACGCCAAGCTGGAGGACGTCGCGAACGAGCTCGACCACAGCGATCCCGCCAAGGCGAAGGCGATCCGCGAGACGGCGCTGTTCTACACGCGCCAGCGGACGCAGGATCTGCTGACGCAGATGGCGGTGACCGTGCAGGGCTATCTCGCGCTCGATCTGGTCAAGAAGAACAATGTCGAGCTGGTGAAGGGCGTCGATCGCGCGTCGACCACGACCGTCTCCGCGCTGCGCACCGCGGTAACGGTGGCGCAGGCGCTCACCAACCAGAAGCTGGTGCTGGAACAGATCACCGCGCTCAACACGACGACCGCGAACATCATCGATTCGACCGGCAAGCTGCTCAAATCGCAGACTGCGCAGATCCATGAACAGGCCGCGTCGGCGACGATCCCGCTGGAGACGCTGCAACGCGCGTTCCAGAATATCTACGACACGATGGACGCGATCGACACGTTCAAGCTGAAGGCGCTCGACAGCATGAAGACGACGGTCGGCGCGCTGTCGAACGAGGTGGACAAGTCGCGCGGGTATATCGCCCGGGCCGAGGGTGCCACGCAGGGCCAACTTGGCGGACCTTCGCCGAGCGCGTTCAAGCTGGAGGCGATGTAACCGCCGTGAGCGAAGTCGACGACGCCATCGCCAGCGCCCGCGCCTCCTGGTCGCGCATTTCGGACGACCGCACCGGCACGGTGATCGGGCGCGTGCCGTCGCGGGGGCGGGCCAGGCAGACGCAGGCGATCGGCAAGCGGCTGACACGGATCGCGGTCGCCGACGTGGCGATCCTGATCGCGGCGATGGTGATCGGCTGGATCGTGCCGCTCGGGATCGGCGGCGCGATGCTGGTGATGGCGCTGCTGGTCGCCGCGACGGTGCTGTTCGCGGTGTGGCCGGCGGAGAGCGCGCCGACCCCCGAGCGGCTCGCGTCGGTCGATATCCGCGCGCTGCCGGCACAGACCGAGCGCTGGCTGGAGGCGCAACGCCCCGCCCTGCCCGCGCCGGCGATGACCTTGGTCGACAGAATCGGCCTGCGCCTCGAAACGCTGACGCCGCAACTCGCCACGCTCGACGCGAACACGCCCGAGGCGTTCGAGGTGCGCAAACTGGTCGGCGAGCAACTGCCGGCGTTCGTGAAGGATTACGAGAAGGTCCCCCCCTCGCTCCGCACCACGCCGCGCAACGGCCAGACGCCCGACGCCGAACTGGTCGCTGGCCTGAAACTGATCGAACAGGAGATCGGCGAGATGACCGCGCGCCTCGCGCAAAGCGACCTCGACAATCTGTCGACCCGCGGGCGTTTCCTGGAGATGAAGTACAAGGATTGAGCCGGTGAAGCGCACGCGACTTAGCGTCTGTCGCAGGAAAGCGCGGTTCGTGTCGGAGGCTGATGCGTTGGTGGTGGCGGAGACGGGACGCGTGCCGCTCCGGGCGTATCGGTGTGATCGGTGTTTGCAGTTTCATCTGACCAGCCGGACAAAGGGCAAGTGCGTCGGTTTAGGCGGTCGATAGATGCGCCGCAGCTTTGTCTTTCAGGCATTCGCGACGCGCTTTCTGACCCAGTCGTTCGTGCACCCTAAACAGCGTCGATGCAGCTTCGCCGTCAAGCAGCCCTTTTAAAGCGGCGTGATCGGCCGTGACCAACCGCGGACACCACTACTGACGGCACGCTGTCAGTAGTGGTGTGACAGAGAAGGCTTGTTCAACACCATAAGGAACAAGCCGATGACGACCGCGACCCAGATCGTATTCACGGAAATTCCAGCAACCGATCCCGCCCGAGCCAGCAACTTCTATGAGACAGTGTTGGAGGGCGCTCTTACGGAAAACAATGAGGGGCCCAACCCGGTGTGGATGTTTCCACACGCGGAAGGCAGTTCACCCGCTGGGCATATCTACCCCGGCAAACCAGCGAAAGACGGAGAAGGGATGACCGCTCATCTGGCTGTAACCGGCGAGCTGACTGACGCGATGGAGCGCGTGAGGCGCGGCGGTGGCGAGATCGTATCCGACGTCATCGTTATCTACGCCGGTTCGTTTTTCTACGCCAAAGATACCGAGGGCAATTCGCTCGGCATTTTCAAGTTCAAGACCTGATGCGCCGAGCCGACCGTCTTTTCCAGATTGTGCAATATCTCAGGGGCGGTCGACTGGTCACGGCGCGGACGCTGGCCGAGCGGCTGGAGGTTTCCGATCGAACGATTTACCGGGACATTGCCGACCTGCAATCGACGGGCGTCCCTATCGATGGAGAAGCCGGCGTTGGGTACGTCATGCGCAGCGGCTACTACCTGCCGCCGCTGATGTTCACGCGCGAGGAGATCGTTGCACTCGTCGCGGGGATCCGGATGGTCAGGGCGTGGGGCGGTATGGCGATGTCTCGCGCCGCCAATGAGGCTTTAGTAAAAATCGAGCTGGTTTTGCCCAAGGCCGAGCGGGATCAAGTCGTAAAGACAGCTGAGACTGTTGAAAAACCCGCGCTTGCGATAGCGGTGAGGGCGTGATTCACTGCGGGAGAGTGGCGAGGAGCGCGAGTATGATGGGT
The DNA here is from genome assembly GCF_013374115.1 of Sphingomonas sp. HMP9. Lineage (NCBI taxonomy): Bacteria > Pseudomonadati > Pseudomonadota > Alphaproteobacteria > Sphingomonadales > Sphingomonadaceae > Sphingomonas > Sphingomonas sp. HMP9. The sequence goes on from NZ_AP022673.1 coordinate 2,335,056, forward strand.
CGGCAGGTGGCGCAGGGCGCGCTGTTTTACGGGTTCCGGCTCGACGATCATGTGCCAGCCGACCACCTCCTACGTCGCATCGACGGGCTGCTCGACTTCAGCTTCGTTCGCGAGGCGCTGGCGACGAGTTATAGCGCGAACGGGCGACCCTCGATCGACCCGGAGCTGATGCTGCGGATGCTGCTGGTCGGCTACTTGTTCGGCATCCGCTCGGAACGGCGTCTGTGCGAGGAGGTGCATTTAAACCTCGCCTATCGTTGGTTCTGCCGGCTTGATCTGGCCGACCGGGTGCCCGACCACTCCACATTCTCCAAGAATAGGCATGGTCGCTTCCGTGCCTGCGACCTGCATCGCCTGCTGTTCGAGCAGGTGGTCGCACGGTGCGCTGCGGCCGGGCTGGTGGCGGGCCGCAATGTGGCGGTAGACGGCAGCACGATCATGGCCGATGCGAGCCGCGAGAAGAAGCTGAAGGGGGCCGATGCCGCGGACGAGCTTCGTGCCATGGAAAGCGTATCACGGCCCGTCGCCGAATATCTGGCGGCGCTCGATACCGCGTTGCCGCCAGATCCCGATGAACCGGCGCCTGTCGATCCAGCCAGCATCTCACCAACGGACCCGCAGGCGGCCCTTACCTGCAAGCACGGGCCGGCGCGCTACGCATACGCCATCAACCCGCTGCTGGACCTCGACACCGACTGCATCCTTGATGTGGAGGCCACGCCCGCACGCTTCTCGTCGGAGGTCGCAGCGACCCGCACGCTGGTTTCACGTGCCGGCACCAGGCTGGGCATCGCGCCCGAAAGTCTCGCGGCCGACAAGGCGTATGGCAGTGGCCCACTGCTCGGCTGGCTACTCAAGCGGAACATCACGCCGTACATCCCGGTCATCGACCGCAGCCGCCAGCGCGACGCCTTTTTAACCCGCGATGCTTTCCACTACGATCGCGAGGCCGACGCCTATCGCTGTCCGGCGGGCAAGCAGCTCAGCTACTGCGGCACCAGGCGCGCCAGTCAGGTCCGCGTCTACCGAAGCCATGTTGCCGATTGTGCTGGTTGCGAACTGAAATCCCAATGCACCACCGGTCGAAAGCGCAGCATCAGCCGCCTCGTCAGCGAGGATGCCCGCGACACCGTGCGCGCCCTTGCCGGCACCGACGCCTATGTGCACGCGCGGCGTCGAAGACAGCGGATCGAGCGCGTGTTTGGCCACCTGAAACGCAACCTGAAGCTACGAACACTTAAGCTGCGTGGCCTGTCAGGAGCTACTGAGGAGTTCACCATGGCGGCTGCGGCCTATAACCTCCAGCTGCTCGCCCGGCAGGTGGCGCCGGCCTGATACGAGCGCATCTTGCGGTGCCCGGCGTTGCTGATTCCGACGAAGTCGCCCCCCGTTTCCGAGATGATCGCGCCCCCTGATTCCGAGATGATGTCGCCCCCCGGAAGCGGGGCCTTGTCGGCAATGATCGTTGTTGTTTCGTTCGGTGCTTACGTCAAGCGATCTGGCTGGTTTTCGCACGCCGCATGCTATCGCCATCGAGGTCGAGCCGATGGGCGTTGTGGACGAGGCGATCGAGGATCGCGTCGGCATAGGTCGGATCCGCGATCACCTGATGCCAACTGGCGATGGGCAGCTGGCTGGTAACGATCGTCGAGCGCCGCCCGTAGCGTTCTTCGAGGATCTCGAGCAGATCGTGGCGCGCGAGTGCGTCGAGCGGCTCCAGGCCCCAGTCGTCGAGGATGAGTAGCTGCACGCCGCCGAGCTTTCGCAGCAAGCGTTCGTGACGACCATCCCCGCGGGCAAGCGCGAGGCTGGTGAACAGCTTGGGGACGCGCTGATAGAGCACCGAGCGATCGTCGCGGCAGGCCTTGTGACCAAGCGCGCAGGCAAGCCAGCTCTTACCGACCCCGGTGGGTCCGGTGATGACCAGATTGTCGTGTGCGGCGATCCAGTCGCCGACCACGAGCTTCACGACCAGCGCGCGGTCGAGCCCGCGGGGTTTGCGATAATCGATGTCCTCGGGCGAGGCCTGATGGCGCAGCTTGGCGAACCGCAGCCTGGCGGCAAGCTTGCGATCGTGGCGGACACCCCATTCGCGGTCGAGGAGGAGTGCCAGCCATTCGGGATGGGTAAGCCGATCCGCTTCGGCATTGGTGGCAAGTTCGTCAAACGCCCTGGCCATACCGGCCAGGCCCATTTCGTTCAGCCGATCAAGGGTCGGATGTGCGAGCATCGTCGTGTTCCTTTCAGTGATAATAGCGTGAGCCCCGGATGTTGGGATGATCGACCGGCGGGCTCTCAACCGGAGGCGATGACGGGATCTGGTCGAGGTTCTTGTCGAGGATCGATCTGACCGAGCCGTAGGTGAGCGCACCGATATCGAGCGCGCGCGAACAAGCCGCTTCGATCCGCTTGGCACCGAAGCTGCGCGTCATGCGCATGATGCCCATACAGGCCCGGAAGCCCTGCTCGGGATGGCGCCGTTCGACGAGGATCTTCTCGCACAGCAATGCCGTACATGGCCCGATCGCGGTCGCATCGCGCGCGATCCGCTCCACGGTCCAGTCGGCAAAGCGCCGGTGCGACGAGGGCATATGCTCCGGGATCGTGGTATGGCGGCCATTGCCCGAGCCGCGCATGTGCGCGGCGATCCGCTCGCCCTTGTGGAACAGCTCGATGGTCGCCGCGGTGATCCGCGCTTCGATCGGCTCGCGTGCGAAGCGGTATGGGACGGAGTAATAATGCCGCTCGATCTCGACGTGATAATCGAGTCCCGCGCGCCTGCGCCGCCATTCGGCGTAGACATAGGGCTCGGCTGGCAGCGGCTTCAGCGCGGGCCGGTCGATCTCTTCGAACAACTGACGACGCGTCTGCCCAACCCGGCGCAGCACGCGCCGATCGTTCAGCTCGGCAAGCAACCCGGCGATCGCGGCGTTCAGTTCGGCCAGGCTGTAGAAGATCCGACGCCGAAGGCGTCCGAACAGCCAGCGCTCGACGATCAGCACGGCAGCTTCTACCTTTGCCTTATCGCGCGGGCGGCGCGGCCGCGTCGGCAGCACCGTGCTGTCGTAATGCGCCGCCATCTCGGCATAGCTGCGGTTGACCTGCGGATCGTAAAGACAAGCCTTGATCACCGCGACCTTCGCATTGTCGGGCACGAACAGCGCCGGCGCACCGCCGAACATTGCGAGCGCGCGCGTGTGCGCCGCCAGCCAGTCGGGCAGCGTCTCGGTCCAGCTTCCCTCGGCATAGGTCAGGCTGGACGCCCCCAGCACCGCCACGAAGATATGCGCGTCACGCACTTCGCCCGTCAGTCGGTCGATCACCACCGCGATCTTGTCGCCCGCATAATCGACGAACAGCTTGTCACCCGGCGCATGGTTCTGCCGCATCGTAACCGGCAGCTTCATCGCCCAGCCGCGATACAGGTCGCAGAATCGGCTGTAGCGATAGCCGGTCGGATGCTCGGCGATATACTCGTCCCACAACACCTGCAGCGTGACATGTTTGCGCTTCAGCTCGCGATGAACTTGCGCCCAGTCGGGTTCGGGACAGCGGCGGTGGCCGGTCTTCTTGCCCGCATCGCGGTAAAGTGATGCCTCCAGCGCAGCATCGCCGAGCGTCTCGTCCAGCGGCCATCTCAGTCCCGCATCCGCGACACGCTTCAAGGTCGCCCGCACCGTCGAGGGCACCGCACCCACGCGCAGCGATATCGCCTTGTATCCCAGCTCCTGTTCGAACCGGTATCTCATCATCTCGCGGACACGTCGCATACTCACCCTTCCCGCCGGCATCATTCACTCCTTCGGACAGACCCAAAGGAGCGACGATAACCCTGCCGGCGATCCCGGTCCGACCCACCCCGCAAGGGGGCGACATCATCTCGGAATCCGGGGGCGACTATTTCTCGGAATCAGGGGGCGGCATTATTTCGGAATGAGGGGGCGGCTTGCCTCGGAATCAGCACCCGGCGTCGCCAGCCATCCGCTACGCCGTCACCACGCAAGCCTTTTTCAACAGTCTCAGCTGTTTTTGCGCCACCAATCGCTTTGACCGACGAGGTCAGAAAGCTGATCGATTTGGCAGAGCAAGCTGTAGAATCGCTTCACATCCTATCTTTTGACTATGAAGACCAGCATGGCGCAAAAACCCATCGCAGAGCGCATCCGCTTGGTCTGTGGTTTTGGGGCAAGGTTTGGACGCTGGTTGCGTGGTGTGAAACACGTGATGATTTTCGGATGTTTCGACTTGATCGCGCGACGGGAATGGCGATCACCGGAGACAGGTTCATCCCAGTCGCCGCTCGCTCTCTTACCGAGTGCTTGCGCCTCCATGGCGCAGAGTATGGAAGCCAAGACTGAGTCATGCGGCTCGATGGGCCGAGCGACTGTCGGTAAGCGGATCTTTTCCCGCAAAGCCGGAAGCGCCAAGCACCGATAGCGAGCTGGCAACCCACACGTGGCTGTCTGCAAGCTTCTCAGCCTAATACGGCGCGCGCACGATTAGCCAGTCGGTCGACCGCGGCGCTGTGAATACCCGCAGCGCAGGCCAGCACGCCGAAGTCCTGCGGCCGCGGCTTGTTGAACACAAGCGGCGCGCCCAGCGCATCGCTCACCGCCGCGCCCGCCTCGCTCGCGACCAACACCGCCGCGGCGATGTCCCATTCGTTGCCCCAGCGGAGGGTGGCGACGAGGTCGGCTTCGTCGGCGGCGACCATCGCTATGCGCAGCGCGATCGAGTTGGGTTTGTGGACCATGACGAGATCGCGGTCGGCCTTGGGGAGCGCGTCGACCGGCGTGCGGCTGCCGGCGAAGTCGGTGCGCGTGCCGGCCTTCAGCGGCACGCCGTTGCGGGTGGCGCCCTGCCCTGCCACGGCGCGCCAGTGTTCGCCGCGGGTGGGGGCGTCGAGGATGCCGATCACCGGGCGGCCGCGGTCGACCAGCCCGATCGACACGCACCAGCCGGGCCGCGCGCGAATATAGTCGCGCGTGCCGTCGATAGGGTCGACCACCCAGAGCAGGTCGTGCGCAAGGCGGTCGGCATTGTCGGCGGTTTCCTCGGACAGCCAACCGGCTTCGGGGAGCAGCGTCGAGAGGCGCGCCTTGAGCATCCGGTCGATCGCGATGTCGAGTTCGCAGACCGGGCTGCCGGGGGTCTTTTCCCAGCGCTGGAAATCGGTGTCGAAGCGGTCGTGCGCCATCGCGCCGGCCTCCGCGGCGATGCCCGATACGGCGTCGGCCATCGCGCTCAGCCAGTCGGGCGAGCGCGTGGGCTGGCGCAAGCGATCAGCCACTCGCCACCGTCATGCCCTCCACGCGAAGAGTCGGCACGTTGACGCCGTAGCGGAATTCGAGATCGTTGGCGGGGGTCATCGCGAGGAACATGTCCTTCACGTTGCCGGCGATCGTGAACTCGGCGACGGGCGTGGTGATCTGGCCGTTCTCGATGCGGAAGCCGGCCGCGCCGCGGCTGTAGTCGCCGGTCACGCCGTTCGCGCCGCCACCCATCAGTTCGGTGACGTAGACGCCCGATTCGATGTCGGCGATCAGCGTTTCGAGCGGAACGTGACCCGGCTCCATGAACACGTTGCTGGTCGACACGCCGGGCCCACCGCCGATGCCGCGCGCGGCGTGGCCGGTCGGCTCGAGCCCGAGCTGGCGGGCCGAGGCGGAGTCGAGCAGCCAGCGTTCGAGCATGCCGTCCTCGATGATCTCGCTCGGCGAGACAGGCAGGCCCTCGCCATCGAACGGGCGTGAGCGCAGGCCGTGCGGGCGGTGCGGATCGTCGCGGATCGTGATGCCGTGCGCGAACACCTGCGTGCCGAGCGAGTCAAGCAGGAAGCTGGTCTTCCGGGTGATCGCTTGGCCCGAGATCGCGCCGAGCATGTGGCCGACCAGCGACCCGCCTACGCGGCGGTCGTAGACGATCGTGGTACCGCCGCTGACGAGGCGACCGGGGTTGAGCCTCGCGACCGCTTGCTCGCCCGCGCGGCGACCGATCGCGTCGGGCGATTCGAGATGCGCGCGCAGGCGGGCGCTGCTGTGCGCGTAATCGCGTTGCATGCTGCTGCCTTCGCCGGCGAGCACGCTGGCCGACACGCCATAGCCGGTCGCGGCATAGGCGCCGGCGAACCCGTGGCTGGTGGCGAGCGCCCAGACGCTGCGCGACGCGCTCGCGCCGCCGCCTTCGCTGTTCGAGACGCCGAGGACCGCGCGGGCGGCGTCCTCGGCTTCGAACGCTGCGTCGCGGAGCTGCTCGGGGCTGACTTCGCCGCCGTCGTCGAGGCCGAGCATGGGGGTGATGCCGTGGAGGAGCCGGTCGGCCGGGGCGAGACCGGCCCAGGGATCTTCAGGGGCCTCGCGCGCCATCGCGACCGCGCGTTCGACGAGCGCGTCCATCGCCGCGGTCGACAGGTCGGAAGTCGAGACGCTGGCGGAGCGCTGGCCGACGAACACGCGCAGCCCGAGATCCTCGCTCTCGGAGCGGCCGATATCCTCGAGCTTGCCGAGGCGGATCGACACGTCGAGCGCGGCATCGGCGGCAAAGACCGCATCGGCGGCGTCGGCGCCCGCCGCCTTGGCGCGTTGGACGATGTCATGGGCGCGGTCGCAGGCTTGGTCTGGGGTCAGCATATCAGCGACTTAAGGATGCAGGCTCGTGCCGACAACCACGCAGGCGAGGAACATCAGCAGTCCGGCAAACCGGTTCGCGCGGAAACGCGCGAGTGCGGCGGTGCCGGCACCCTCCTGCGTGTCGGGTTTGAGCGTGACGACCTGCCAGCCGAGGTGGAGCGCGACGGGAACGAGCGCGGCGATCGCGAGGGGATCGGGGCGGACGTTCCAGAACGCTGCGGCCCAGAGCGCGATGGCGGCGATGTAGAAGATCCCGACGCCGGCCTTCACATGGGTGCCCATGCGGAGCGCCGACGAGCGAATGCCGATCATCGCGTCGTCCTCGCGGTCCTGCAGCGCGTAGATCGTGTCGTAACCGATCACCCACGCGATCGAGCCCGCATAGAGCAGCCACATCGGCGTATCGAGCGCACCGGCGATGTCGCTCCAGCCGACCAGCAACGCCCAGGAGAACACGATCCCGAGCCAGGCCTGCGGCCACCAGGTGATGCGCTTCATGAACGGGTAGGCGGCGACCGGGGCGAGGCTGGCCAGTGCGACGATCGCGGCGAAGAAGGTGAGTTGCAGCAGGACGGCGAACCCGATCAGGCACAGCACGACGAGCCAGACCCAGGCGAGCTTGATCGACACGAGTCCGCTGGGGATCGGCCGGGCACGCGTGCGCGCGACCTGCGCGTCGAGGTCGCGATCGACGATGTCGTTGAACACGCAGCCGGCGCCGCGCATCGCGATGCTGCCGAGAAGGAGCCAGAGGATCAGGTCCCAGCGCTGCACCGCACCGCCGGCAAGCGCGACGCCCCAGGCGCCGGGCCAGAACAGCAGCCACCAGCCGATCGGCCGATCGAAGCGCGCGAGCAGGGCCAGGCCGCGGAGCGTCGGCGGGAGGCGGCCGACCAGCCCCCGATGTTCGCTGTCGGGGACGATTTCCATGGGCGCGGGCTGGGTCTGCATGGCGGAGGCGTAGGAAGACGGGGTTTGGCGCGCAAGCCTTTGCCGGGTAGGGTCGAGCGAGTGGCGCGTTCGGACCCTCTCACATGATCGGCCTGTCGGTCGCGGTCGGCCGCTTCGTCGAGGCGTTGTTCTGGGGGATCTTCCGCGTCGCCGGGGCGGTTGCGGGGGTGCTGATCCTTGGCGTCGTCGCGGCGGTGCTGGCGTGGGTGGTGGCACGAAAGGTGTGGGCGCGCCGGAAGCGGTGAGTTGCCGCTCTCGGTGGATAAGGCCGCTGGGGCCGATCCCTGATGGCCGATCATTACGCGCCGCCCGCCAATTGGCTGATCTAAAGAACGATCTGCTCGAAACTCACTCGCCCGTCATCCTGACGAAAGTCAGGATCCAGAGTAACGGACGGCGCGCTCATGGCTCTGGATCCTGACTTTCGTCAGGATGACGGAGTTTGGGGGTGAACCGCGCTTGGCGGGAACCATGGGTTCGCGCGTTGGGCGGTGACGATCGACGCTGGCCCCCTACTCCATCTACGCTGCCCACGCCTCGCGCCCGGCAAATCCAGATAGCCGCCGTTCGTGATCCTCCCCCGCCAGGGGAGGTGGCGCCGGAGGCGACGGAGGGGGCGGATACGGAACAGCGGTTCTCCCTTTCCTCCCCCTCCGTCTGGCAAGGGCCAGCCACCTCCCCCTGGCGGGGGAGGATTGGGTGTCGCGCTTTTGCACCGCGAGCGTACTCATTTGCGGCCCCTCCCCGTGGCGGGGATCATTTGCTAGGGCACTCGCATGCCCGCAACCCCAGCCTGGCCGCCGCAGTCCACGCCGCGCCTGTTCGTCGATACGCCGCTCGCGGCCGGTCCGCTCCGCGTCGATGGCCCCGCCGCGCATTATCTCGTCGGGGTGATGCGGATGAAGGTCGGCGATCCGGTGAAGCTGTTCGACAATCGCACCGGCGAGTGGCTCGGCGTTGCGTCGAGCGTCGGCAAGCGCGATCTGGTGCTCGATATCACCGCGCTGCTGCGCCCACGCGAGGACGTGCCCGACCTGTGGCTGTGCGCCGCACCGCTCAAGAAGGGCCGCGTCGACTGGATGGCGGAGAAGGCGTGCGAGCTGGGCGTGGCGCGGCTGCAACCCGTCGTCACGCGGCGGACGATCGTCGACAAGCCCAACACCGAGCGGCTGCGGACGCAGATGATCGAGGCGGCCGAGCAATGCGGGCGCACCGCGCTGCCCGAGGTGACCGAGCCGGTGAAGCTTGCCGCGTTGCTGCGCGACTGGCCGGAGAACCGCGCGCTGTTCTTTGCCGACGAGACCGGCGGCGTGCCGGCGCTGGAGGCGATGCGCGCGCGACCGGGTCCGGCGGCGATCCTGATCGGGCCGGAGGGCGGCTTCGATACCGACGAACGCGAGGCGGTCCGCGCGCACCCGCAAGCAGTCGGAATCGGGCTGGGCCCACGCATCCTGAGGGCGGAAACCGCAGCGGGCGCGGCCGTCGCGCTGTGGATGGCGGCGGCGGGTGACTGGCGCTGATAACGAGGCCGGGGCGCAATACCCTACCGATTGGTCCGAATCCCCCCTAGCGGGCTCGTTCATCGCCGCGTAAGGCGCGGCAATGACGACGATACCCGCCCCGAAAAAGACCAGCCCGACGATCGAGTCGCGCGACCAGTTGATCGCCAGCTTCGCAGTGGGCGAAAAGCCCAAGGATGCATGGCGGATCGGCACCGAGCACGAGAAGTTCGTCTACGCGAACGGCGATCATCACGCGCCGTCCTATGACGAGGCGGGCGGCATCCGCGCGCTGCTCGGCGAGCTGGAGCAATATGGCTGGAAGCCGGTCATGGAGGGCGGCCCCGATGGTACGCAGAACGCCATCGCCATGTCGGGCGCGGATGGCAGCATCAGCCTCGAGCCCGCGGGTCAGTTCGAGCTGTCGGGCGCGCCGCTCGACAATCTGCACGAGACCTGCGCCGAAACCGGGCGTCATCTGGAACAGGTAAAGGCCGCGGGCGAGAAGCTCGGCATCGGCTTCCTCGGCCTCGGCATGTGGCCGGACAAGACGCGTGCCGAGCTGCCGACGATGCCCAAGGGGCGCTATGCGATCATGCTGCGGCACATGCCGCGCGTCGGCAGCATGGGCCTCGACATGATGCTGCGGACCTGCACGATCCAGGTGAACCTGGATTACGCGTCCGAGGCGGACATGGTGAAGAAATTCCGCGTCGGGCTCGCGCTCCAGCCGCTCGCGACCGCGCTGTTCGCGAACTCGCCGTTCACGGAGGGCAAGCCCAACGGCATGCTGTCGTATCGCAGCCATATCTGGTCCGACACCGATCCGCATCGCACCGGCATGCTGCCGTTCGTGTTCGAGGATGGCTTCGGCTATGAGCGCTATGCCGAGTACGCGCTCGATGTGCCGATGTACTTCGTCTACCGCGAGGGCAAGTATATCGACACCGCCGGGCTGTCGTTTCGCGATTTCCTGAAGGGCGAATTGTCGGTGCTGCCGGGTGAGAAGCCGACGCTCGACGACTGGACCGATCACCTCTCGACCGCATTCCCCGAGGTGCGGTTGAAGACGTTCCTCGAGATGCGTGGCGCGGACGGCGGGCCGTGGAACCGGATCTGCGCGCTGCCTGCCTTGTGGGTCGGGTTGCTGTACGATCAGGGTGCGCTCGATGCGGCGTGGGATCTGGTCAAGGACTGGACGATCGACGAGCGCCAGAGCCTGCGCGACGGCGTTCCGAAGCTCGGCCTGAACGCGCCGATCGCGGGCGGCGGCACGCTGCGCGACATCGCGGGACAGGTGCTCGACATCGCCGGCGCCGGGCTGTCGGCGCGCGCGCGGTTCAACCGGGCGGGCGACAACGAGACCGGCTTCCTCGATCCGCTGCGCGAGATCGTCCGCAGCGGCAAGGTGCCGGCGGAAGTGCTGCTCGATCGCTATCACGGCGTCTGGGGCGGCGACGTCTCGAAGGTGTACGACGAAGCCAGCTTCTAACACAAAGGGCGGATATAACGCCTTGCCGTCATCCTGACGAAAGCCAGGATCCAGAGTTACGGACGCCGACGCTCGTGGCTCTGGGCCCTGACTTTCGTCAGGGTGACGGGGTTATGCTTGGTCCGCTTACAGCTTCCCCCCGCAGCTTCGCGAACAACCGCGGCACCAGCCCGTGGCGCGTCATCCAGTCGAAATACGCGCGATAGTCGGGGTCGAGCTTCAGGTGCCGCTCCTCGGTCTTGGCGCGCCAGTAATAGACGCCGCTGACCGCTGCCATCAGCAGCGTCGCACGCGCCGCGTCGACGACGCTGCCCAGCGTCAGCACCGGAATCGTCGAGATCCACCAGAACAGGTTCTTCGAGAGATAAGCGGGGTGCCGTGAGACCGCATAGGGCCCATGCGTCAGGATGCCGCGGTTGGTCAGGTTCGAGAAACGGAAACCGAACGCCATCGTCGCCCACGCATAGATCGCGGTCAGCCCCACGAGGATCGCGCCGATCAGCGCGAGCAGCACGGGATGCCCCTGGAACCAGTTCGCCCAGTCCGACGTGCCCGGGTGATAATCGAGCGGACCGCCGGAGGTCATCAGGATGAACGGCGGATAGCACATCAGCGCGGGCATCCACGCGGCCGCGAACGGATTGGCGCTCCGGATGTGCGAATCGAGCGGGCGGAAGGTCAGCAGATAGCCGACCGTCGCGAAGGCCACGTCGATCAGGAACATCAGCGTCACCAGCCAACTCGCCAGCGCGACCGGATCGCGGAGAACGACCGTGACGTCACCGCGGACGAAATCGCCGAACCCTGGCGGTACGATCGCGAGCATGAACGCGAGGAAGAACGTCTTGACTCCCCATGCGCGCAGATGGCCGTAGATCGCCTCGCGGTCGACGCCCGCCTGCCCCGTCAGCCATGCGCCGAGATGCCACGCGCCGTCGCGCGGTTCGACAAGATAGCGGTCGATCCACAGCACATACGGGATCGAGGCGACGAACAGGATCGGCGCGGCGTTGGTGAAGCACCACATCGCGAACGCGAAATTCCCCTGCCAGTAGAAGCGCCCGGTGCCATAGATCACCGCGATCGCCGTCCAGGTCGCCCACAACCCGGCGAGCTTCATCAGGCTGACGTCCAGCGTCGCACGCCAGGGTCTTGCCGCGGACCAGTCGATCCCGGTGCTGGGACTGCGGTGGACCTTGTCGACCAGCACCGACCAGACGACCATCGGGAGCCCGCACGCGACGATATTGACCAGCGCCGAATACGGCCCGTCCATGCCGTAATGCCGGGCCAGTCCGATCCAGCCGAGTACGCCGACCAGTCCCGCTATGCCGGCGCCATGACTGACCGCGGACCGTGGACGAGGATCGGTCTCGGCCGGACCGGCAAGCTGAACGTCGTGATCCATGACGGCCGTCCTTAGCGCGGATTGGTAAGCAAGCCATGAAGCATGTTTCCACCGCTGTTCGAGGGGGCACCACGCAGGCGCCGATCAGTTCGGTGGCGGACGTCTCGCCGTACCAACGAGCTCGAAAAATGCGCTGACCAGAAGGTCGCATTTGTTCGATTTCGGGACGTGCACGACCCCGAATTCGCTCGCGAACCCCAGGCCCGTCGTTCCGGTCCGAACAAGGAGACCCGGATGTTACAAAGACTTATCGGACGTACCAAATGCTTCCTGGGCATACACCGACGGTCTCGCAGACACACGGTCTTCGAAGGCAGGGCGCGGACACCAGCATCTGCCGCTATTGCGGGGCGCCGATGCGAAGCACCCTGGCCGGCTGGATCGTCGAAAGACCGGACTGATAGTGTCGTCGGGACACGAACGTCGGAACCATCACTGTCGTCGTCTAGCAGGCGATGAATTTGGGCTGGAACCAACGCTTCCAAACGGTTCGTGGGTGACGGCATGCCGTGCAGGACACGTCGGGCGAGCAGTATCAACCTTGTAGCGGCACCGGAATAGTTTGCACGCCTGAGCGGATGAAGGCATCATTTCGATCGCGTTCCGAGTCGTCTGCAACTCCATTCATTTGCAAGCTTCCAAGGAGCTTCCTCGTGCGGTTGATGAAATGGTTGCGCTGCGTCCTGGCCGGCGGTCACCTGTTCACACCAAGCCACCGATATCCGGGGCGAAAAACCTGCGTCAGGTGTCATGCCCGACGATCCTTAGGGCACTCATGACCGGTGTTCGGTCCGTGAGGCGTCGTCGGTCTCGATCCGAACCGCTCTCGACCTGAGCGCGCCCTTCGGTTGCGTCCCATGCTGACACCGCCATGGTGTCCGCGGCCGCCTAAAAGGCATCCCGTGCTTCGGCAGGCGGGGTCGTGGCGATGGTCGTACACACGGGCCGGCCCCCGATCGCGCCAGCCAAGTCCATCTCGGGCATTAGCCGATCGACGGCGAAACGGGCGATCACAAGACCCTCCAGCATCATCTGCAGCCATATTCGCGTGCCATAGACGTCGCCGTGCCGGGTAAAGCAGTTTTCCAGTCGGTTGTCTGGTCTTCGTCATTGTCGATGACAGCAATCATCGCCGGAACAGGCAGTCGAGACACCCCTGAGCTAGGTGCCCGGCCGATGGTTACCTGCGTAACCATTGTGCATCGCGGTCCGAGCGGCCGGCGCCTAAATTCGGTTGCGATTGCGAGAGTCCCAAAACTGGAACCGTTCTGATCGAATTTATGAACATAATGATAACCATACGTCTATACAGGTCCAAACCGGACTAAGGCGGTGGCAATGCGGCGTTTTTGGGAGATGGTCGACAGCGAAGCGCCGGCGGTGGAGCAGGATAACGGTGTCGGTGTTGCGGTCGCAGTATCTGTCCTGGCGTTAGTCGTCACGTCGATGGCGCGGACCTTGCTCGGCATCAATCTGCCGTTCCTGTTCTGCCTTGCAGCGGTCTTGTTCAATGCCAGCCGGCGCGGTCTGAGCGCGGGGCTGGTAGCAACCTGTCTATCGCTTACGGGCACGATACTCATTTCTGGCACCGACGTGTCGATCGTCAACATACGGAATACCTCCACGGTATTGCTGTTCTGCATCGTGGTGTCTTTTGGCGGAGACAGACTCATCAAACTCCGATTTCGCGAGCGGCAATTGGCGGCAAACGCCAGCAGCCGGGAACACATACTTCAGGTCATGTTCAACAACACGCCTGCGGTCACGCTTATCGTGAATGGAAAAGGGGATATCCTGACTGCCAATGATGCGGCCTGTCGGCTGTTTGAATCGTGCCGAGACTGGTTATCCAACCAAAGCGTCGATACATTGTTTGGCAGACAGATCAGTTATTCGGATCCCATCAACAAGATATCACTTTCGTCCGAGAAAGAGATATATTTGCGGCTAACGTCCACGCCCTTAACGATAAATAACAATGACTTTAGTATATTATACGTCCGTGACGAGACCAGGACCATAGAGTCGGCTGAGGAACTGGCGGCGACGCAGCGGAAACTATACCGCATAGCCAGAGCCACATCGCTTGGACAACTCGGATCGTCGATTGCGCACGAGCTGAACCAACCGCTTTCCTTCATCGCCAATTATGCTGGGGCAGCGCAGGCGATCCTCTCTAAGGACAATCCCGACCTCCTGGCAGCACGGTCCGCGATTTACGATACCTTGTCGCAGGTGTTCCGGACCGCCGCGGTACTGAAACGCCTGCGCAATTTTGTCGGCCGGAAACCGCCCACTCTAATTCCGATCAACGCACGCGCGATGCTCGAAGACGCTGCCCGCATGGGCGCGCTCGCGGTGGACGATGCACGGGCAAAGCTCGACGTCGATTTTTCCGAAACGGATTTAACGATCTTCGCAGACGTCGTTCAACTTCAACAAGTCGTTCTCAATCTGATGATGAACGCCGCCGACTCCGTTCGCGATCGTGATGATCGGCGTATCCTACTGTGCGGAGCGCAGTGTGATTCAGGCGACGTGATGTTTGCGGTTGAAGACAGCGGCGACGGCATCGCACCAGAACTGCGACAGGATATCTTCACGCCCTTCCAATCGACCAAGATCGATGGCGTGGGTATCGGACTGGCGATCTGCCGCACGATCGTCGAGGGGCATGGCGGACGCATCTGGTGTGACGGCAATACGGCACTTGGCGGTGCGCGCTTCGTGTTCACGGTGCCCCGCCGCGACATAGGGGACAGGTCCAATGCCTGATCGCGAGATTTACATCATCGATGACGAACCCGAGATGTGCCGATCCCTTTCGCTTCTGCTGGCGACAGGGGGCGTTCCGGCGCGGTCATTTGGATGCGGCGAGATATTTCTCGACATGCTCGACCATTTGCCGCCGGGCATTCTGGTCTGCGACGTTATGATGCCGGGGCTGTCAGGCATAGAGCTTACCCGCGCGCTGGCGGAACGGGGTCGATCGGATCCGGTCATCATCATCGCCGGACATGCCGATATCCCGCTTGCGGTCGAAGCAATGCGGGCAGGAGCAATGGATTTCATCGAGAAACCATTCGCTGCATCAACGATCTTGAGCGCTATCGAGGCCGCGCGGTCCTGGTCGCGTGAACACGAAAACCATAATCTGGATTCGGTGCTGTCCAGACGCGAACGTCAGGTGCTGGAGCTGATCATGACCGGCGCAACGAGCAAGGAGACGGGACGTCAATTGGGGATCAGCCCGCGTACCGTGGAGACCTATCGGAACAAGTTGCTTGAGAAGACGGGCGCCCGTGGCACCGCGCAGTTGATCCGCCTCGGATTGGAAGCGGGCTTCGGGCACGGCTCAATAGCTGAGTTCGCCGTCACCAAGGGAGATGGACAGCTCGTAAACCAGGCCCGTGGGTAGCATCTTCAGAACGGCTTCGCAGCGCCGATTCGATTTGATCAGATCGCGTAGCACGCGCGTACCGAACCCGGTCCGCGTCTGCTTGGGAACC
Source organism: Sphingomonas sp. HMP9 (assembly GCF_013374115.1). Lineage (NCBI taxonomy): Bacteria > Pseudomonadati > Pseudomonadota > Alphaproteobacteria > Sphingomonadales > Sphingomonadaceae > Sphingomonas > Sphingomonas sp. HMP9. Next base: position 2,350,544 of record NZ_AP022673.1, read on the forward strand.
GGTGGGCCGTCCCGTTCCCGCCAGGAGAACAGCAGCGTGTCGAGCGGGTCGGACGCGTCGCGGACGATCGCCCACCGCATGTCGACGCGGCCTTGCGCGATACTCAGAGACCCGTGGCGCAACGCATTGACCGTCAATTCATGCAGCACGATCGCCAGCAAATGGGCCCAGCGCGCCGCGATCGCTACGTCCGGACCCGTTTTCACGATGCGGGGACGTAGCGGATCATCGAGCCGCTGCGTCACCTGATCAGCGATCCGCGCTACTGGGCAAAGATCACCTTCGACTTCACATCCGATCCTTGCCACCGCGTCGAGGCTACGCAGCCGCTCGACGAACGCATGCACCACTGGATCGTTCTCGATGCTGGCGAGGGACTGATGCGCCAGTGACACGACCAGGGAAACGAGGTTTCGGCTGCGGTGCTGAGCTTCGTGCAGCAACAGCAGATCGAGGGGTGCCGGTAGAGCGGACGGAATGTGCAGCACTACCGGGCTGTCCATATCGGTCGTTGCTGCGAGGGAAGTCCCGGACGCTTCGTAGTGACGTTGCTCGCCGTCGCCAAAGCGTCCTTCTTGCCAAACCGTCACCCCGTCGCACTGCGTGACGATGAAAGACGAGGGCAAGTTTCCCAGCTCGATAGTGATCGATTTCGGATCAGGATCGCTCAACACGCCGTATCTCTCCTCTGTGTAGTGGCCTGCGATCGATCGATCGCACGGCATCGCCTGGGCGCTCTCGTCTAGCCTTGCTGCGGCCTGCGTTCGCTGACCGCAACTCCTTAGAAACACGGAGTAACGGCCTGCTGTTTTTCCGTAATCACACGGATTTTCCCACGTCGCGTCCGTGCGTTACCAAGATGACAAGAGATGCAGGAATGACATGGGCAGCGGCGAGATCGAGCGGTGTGAACGCGAACTGTCGATCGGCTCGTTCTGGAGTTGCATCCCTTGGGACAGTGGGCGCGAACCCGCCCCCCGCAGCGCGTGGTCGACCTGACCTCCCCTGGCCAGGATCAAGCGACCAACGCGATCGGCCCGCCGTCCCGGCGGTGTCCACCCGAGGTCGTCGCGCTCAGCGACGATCACGGGTGGCGCTGTACCCTATGCGAAGCAGGCCGCGGACGCCTGCTCCCTCCGCGGCTTCGCACCTTGCGATCAGCGGTATTTACGTCCGCCACCACGGGGAAAGCCGACCCCGCGGCGAGACCAGGCCACCCGGCGGATTGTCTGTCGGGCGCAAGCTCCCGTCCAACGCGGCGGGCATAGGAGACAAGGCGATGAAGAAAGCAATCTATGGCGCGATCTCGGTCCTGGCGCTCGCAGCCGCGGTGCCGGCGCTTGCACAAACGTCGGGTACGGTCACCGGCGGTGCAGGCATCGGCGTGGGGCTTGGCGGCTTCAACAACGGCGCGATCGACACGTCGACCGTCAGCGGCACCAATGGCCAGACGCTCAGCATCGACATCAACCGCGAAATGTCGGCCGGATCGGGTAGCGGCTTCGGTGGCACGATGAACATCAGCTCGTTGCCTGCCGGATCGAGCTACGCGCTCGTCGGCGGTGTGGGCGCCTCGGGATCTGCGATCTCGGCCGGCGTCGACGCCGCCAATAACGGCACGATCACGACGAGCAGCTTCAACAGCGGGCTGTACGGCGGGCTTACCGGAGGCAGTGCCGCGCTGAGCATGCAGGTCATGAACTTCGGCCAAAGCAGCGCCGATTTCAAGCTGGCAACGTCGTTCGACGCCTCGCACTCCGATCAGTTCAATACGACGTCGCTCGACTGGACGGCGGCGGGTGCGGCCGGCGTGACGGCCTTCACCTTCGGCTCGCTTGGTTGGGACATCGACTGAGCACCACCTTCCGGGGTGGCTCAGGCCACCCCGGTTTTACCGTTTTGGGAAGGACCGATCATGAAACTGTCTGCCTGCGGTGCAATCGCCGCGCTTGTTCTCCTTCCCGCTGCTGCAACCGCGCAGCAAATGGAAGCTCAGTCCAGCAACACCGTGAACGTGATGGCGATCACCGGACCGCAGACATCGGTCCCGGTGCGTCAGGAGGTCAGCTACGACGGCCATACCTGGACGACTCCCAGCGCGCAGGGCAGCTATTTCGGCGGCGCAAACCCCTGCCTGATCGGCACGGGCGGTGGCGCTGCCGGAGGACCGATCGCGTTCAACATCAACATCGGGCGCAGCGATGAAGGTTGCCAACGGCGGTCCGATGCCGCCGCGTGGCACGCGATGGGCTTCGACAACGTCGCCGTGGCACGGATGTGTCAGGATCTGAAAAGCGCGGATGCGTTTTTTGCCGCGACGGGTCAGATGTGCCCGGGTTCGCTCCCGACCCGGTACAAGCTGGCAGATGGTTCGGCAGCCCCGCAGGCAGCCCTGGTCGCCAATAGCCGGGCGATCCCGAACAACCCGAATGCCGGCCCGGTCGATCTTTCGAATCCTCTGATCCAGGCGGCTATTCGTGCAGAGGCACAAAGGCTGGTGCGCAATGGCCCCGTGATCGGGACCGCCACCCCAACGCGCAGCCAAGAGATACCCGCCCCGTCGGTCACCGCATCGGTCAGTAGCGGCAGATAAGACGCCCCGCCTTCCCCATTGCGGCGCGCTACCGCGTCAGCAGATCCTACACGTTTGCCGAATGGTGCTTTGCCCGATTTCGCGCGCGATGCGGTGCGACAATAGAGGCCAAGACTGTTGCTAGGCTGTGGCCGCGCGGATCTGGTTTCGGCCAGCGTTCTTCGCGGCATACAGCGCCAGATCGGCACGTCCGTAGAGTCGTGTGCAATCCTCGCTCGGCAAGGACGATACGACGCCCATACTCAGGCTGACTGTCGTGGCGGTGCTGTGATCGACCATGAACGGCACGGTCCGTAAGCCAGCCTGGAAGCGTTCGGCGACGGCCATCGCCGCATCGATGTCGCTGTGCGGAAGCAGAACGACGAACTCATCGCCGCCAAGACGGCAGATGACGTCCCAAGGCCGGGTATGGGCTTTCAAGATGTGGGTCACGTGCTGGAGCGCCCGGTCGCCGATCTGATTACCCCAGCGATCGTTGATCGCCTTGAAATGATCGAAGTCGATGGCAATCAGGCTGACCAATCCTTCGGCCGCGTTCGGAAGCAATGCTCGCCCCGCGCTGTAGAACCCTGCACGATTTCGGACGCCGGTCAGGGCATCCGTCATCGCCTGGTTGGTCATTTCGCGATTATGCTCATCGAGGCGTTCGACCAGACGGACCCGGGCGGTCACCTCGGCCGCCACCGGCAAGCAGGTAAGCAGCATGACCGCCAGGAAGGCTTGCAGGATATGCACTTGATCCGACGGGATGGGCGTCAACATGACCACTGGTCCATAGCCCTGCATCGTCGCGATGGACCCGACGATGGCGACGAGCATGACGGCAGCTTTGGTGCCGATCCGGCCTGTGCGGAAGGTCACCAGCATCAACGGCGGGAATAGCAGGAAGAGCATCGGCTGGCGCACGACGAAGAAGACGTGATAGCTTACGGCGCCGGTCAATGCGAGCAGCGCAATGGCTTCGAGACGCTGTACCCAGGTCCTGCTGTTGAACCAGGTAATGAAATCACCCCTGAAGACCGCAAGGAAAAACGGGGTGAATACCAGCAAGCCGAGCGAATCGCTCGCAAGCCAGTTGACGAACGACTTCGCAAACGGTTCACCAAAGACCCAATGTGCCGTGAAGGCGCCGAGAACACCGCTGACGGACGGCGCCACGATGCCCGCGACCAGCAGAAACCGCAGCGTCGATCCGGTCGACTGCAGGATATTATCCTGACGCAGGTCGCAACGTAGAAGCGAGACCACCAGCGCGATTTCCATGGTGTTCGATACGCCATATAATATGGGCCCGATAAACGATCCGCGCATGACCAAATTGGCTGCAATATTGCCGACAAGACCGGCACTCAGCACGGTCTTCCAGCGCTGACGCCGGTCGGCGAGCAACATCGCGACGAGGATCGCATTGGCCGGCCACAGCGCGGCAATGTCTCGGCCGTTGCTGGTGAGATGGATCGTCAAGGCCGCCGCCAGGAAATAGAGCGAGGCCGCCGTCACCCATATTCTACGAAGGTTCATTGCCGACCTGGTCGCTCGCGTCGCGTTCGTTTTCGAAACGCCATGATCGCGCGAAGTGGATAATATCCTGCTTACATTTGGATAAATCGTCTGCATGGCTTTCGCCGATCTGAAGGGATGGTGAGCGTTGGAAAGGCGGAAAGATCGGACCAGGTCCGCTTTTCGCGTAGATCAGATCAAGACCGACGCGACCATGACCCACTGAAATGGGAGGGTGCAAATAGCATCGTTGCGCGGATCGAGCCGGATCACCGGCAGGGTCGCCGCGGGGACACAGGAACGGCGCGCAGCGCTACAGGACGCCCTATGACGAACGTGTTGGGGATATCGCGGTTCAAGTACATACCTGTCCTCCTTGACGGAGGAAGCAGAGCATCTTTCGTGCCGATCTTGTAAAACCGCTTTTTATCAAAGGCATGCGTTCCCGCTGGCCGTCTACGCACGACGGTGCGTCGCACGCTGCACCGGGCGAGCACTAAATTTTCGCAAATCGCAAACATGCGTGCCGTCGCTGCATGTCCTGCTCAAGAAATCCTGCGATCCAGCTGGCGCAAGCCTGCAAGGAACTCCTCTTCGTCAGCCTTGCCAACAGCCGCTCAATCGCTCGGCTGCTTGTCATCGATCTTCCAACGCTCTCTGAGCCGGTAGATCGTCGATGGGCTGACTGCCAGCATCTTGGCGGCACCGGGAATGCTGCCGTCGGCCACTATAATCGCCTGCTCGATCGCCATGCGTTCGATCTCGGCGAGCGTTCTCGACGGCGTTGCAGACCCTTCAAGATGCACATTATCGGTATCGGTATCGGTATCGGGCGGGGGCGCGCCCGCATCCTTCGGCCGAAGAGATGCTTCCGGCGCCAACGCGACATGCTCGGCGGCAAGGACCGGCCCGGGGTTCATGACCACCGCGCGGCGGATGACGTTCTGCAATTCCCGCACATTTCCAGGCCAGGTCCGCGCCTGTAGCGCGGCAATCGTCGCGCCGTTCAGCGGATCGAATACCTTGCCCTCCTCCGTGGCGAAACGCGCCAAGAAAGTCTGTGCAATGAGCGCGATGTCCTGCCCGCGATCCCGCAGCGGGGGCAGTTCTAGCGGGATGACCGACAAACGGTAGAACAGATCTTCGCGAAACCGTCCCGCGGCCACCTCGACCACCGGGTTACGGTTCGTCGCGCAGACGATCCGCACATCAACCGGCTCCGGCCGGCTGCTCCCGACGCGCTGGATCATGCCCGTCTGCAGGAAGCGCAACAGCTTTACCTGCAGCTTCAATTCCATCTCGCATATCTCATCGAGAAAAAGCGTGCCCCCATCGGCTTCGCGGGCCGCGCCCAGCCGGTGCTCCACCGCGCCGGTGAATGCCCCTTTCACGTGACCGAAGACTTCGGATTCGAGGAGGTTTTCGGGGATCGCGCCGCAGTTGATGGCGATGAAATTTCGCGGCGCGCGCTTGCCCGCCCGGTGGATGGCTTCCGCGGCCACTTCCTTCCCCGTGCCGCTTTCCCCAGTGATGAAGATCGTCGCCTTGGAATCGGCGACATTCTCGATCGCGCGATACACCGCCTGCATCACGTTCGACTTGCCGATGAATCCTTGAAAATGCTCACGCCCGGCAAGCGCCGAGACGACTTTCACCTCCTGCGCGAGCAGATGCCGTTCGACGGCATTGCGCGTGGTCGTCAGCAAGCGTTCGGGGGCGACCGGCTTCACGAGGAAATCATAGGCGCCGAGCCGCATGGCGCTGATCGCGCGGTTGATCGAGCCGTTTGCCGTGGCAACGATGACGCTGCTGTTCTGCGCCAGATCACCGCTCGCCCCCAGCCATTCCAGCCCATCGCAGTCGGGTAGTTGAAGGTCGAGCAATACCGCATCGTACGGTTCGAGGGCGCGCGCGATCCTGTCGTGCGCGGCGGCGCCGGTTGCTACCACATCTACCGTATGCCCGGCGTCTTCGAGCAGAGCGGCGTAGGTCTGCGCGAGCGACGCCGTGTCCTCGACGATCAGGATCCGGGCAGCGCGTTGGTTCATTGGGCGGCGGACAGGCGGAAGGTGGCGGTCTCGGCGCGTGGCGTGGAGGTCCAGCTCAGCGTCCGCGGATCGCCGTAAGCTGCCATGCTGCGGCGGATCAGTCCGTAGGCGATATGCGCCATCGGACGGTGCGAAGCGTAAGTGACGATCAGACTGGCGCCATCGCGTTCGGTGCTGATGCGCGGCGGCCGCGCGTCCGGATACAGAACACGGACCTCCTCATGAATGTGCGAGCCGACATGTTCGAGCAACGCATCGGCCGTGGCGTATCGCGCGAGGATGGCGGGGAAGAGCACGCCGAAGCGGTCGAACAGATGCTCGCCATAGTCGGTACAGACCGCATCGACTGACAGACCGGCGCGGTCAGCCGCCAAAACTATCAGTCGCAGCGCATGACTGCTCGGGTAGGTGCCGACCGTGGTGAACGCCCCGTCATTGGGCAGATCAGCCTCGCACAGCACTGCGTCCATGAAGATGATACCGAAGCGTTGCTCGATAAAGCCAATCAACTCGGTGAAAATCACGCCTTTCACGACACTCTCCTCACTTGACCGGCAGCATTTGTTTTCGACTCGGATTGCAATTTGCGCGGAAAAGGTTTGCATTTCGCAAATATCCCGCCCCTCTTTACATCACGCGCGTAAGAAAATGGCAAGCACGCGTGGTTAAACCGATTGGCACGAGACTTGATGAGGATCAACCATCTGAATCGGAGACTGTCCGTGGTGCCTCGTTTTGCTTTACTGGCGGGTAGCGTCGTCCTGCTGCTCGCAGGTTGCGTCGCGGGGCCACGCCCGGACAACCGCGCGGGAGGCGCGTGGATGCCGGAGCAACGCATCGCCACGGTGGCACCGCCATGCGCTGCCGGTCGCTCGGGGCTTCCGCTCTTGCCGCGTACCGCGATGCTGCGCGCCGAAACGATGCTCGGCCCGGGGGATCGGCTGCGCCTCAGGCTGATCGGCGACACAGACCGCGTGACCGGTACCTATGTCATCGGCGATGACGGCATGCTCGCGCTGCCCGGACTCGATCCGGTCGTTGCGACGGGGACGACGCTCGAGCGGCTCCAGGAGCGTCTCACCGTGAGACTGCGCGGCGCCGGTATCGCCGCGCCGCAGCTGCGTGCCCCGGTCGATCTTCGGCTCATCGAGACGGGCGGGGTTTCGATCCTGGTATCGGGCGCGGTGTTCGACCCCGGCACGGTACGCGCGGGCGACCGCCCCACCGAAAGCCGTGTCGGGCAGAAGGAAGGGGCTGCGAGTGGCGACACCAATCCCGGGCGTAGCGTCGCGAGCGCGCTTCGTGCCGCAGGCGGGATCCGCCCCGACGCCGACCTGGGCTCTATTGGGCTGATCCGCGCCGGAACCCTGACCGTGCTCGATCTGCGCGCGAGCATGGCAGGAGCCGCGACCGGCGACGTCTCGCTTGCGAGCGGCGACCGTATCGTCGTGCCCTCGACCGGCTGCTTCGATGCCATGCTGGTGCGCCCCTCGCTGGTCACCGCGCCGGGTATCCGCGTCTATATGTCGAACCTCTCGCGGCCGGCGTCGAACAATGCCAGCGCCGCAATCGGCAAGGACACGACGAGCCTGCCCTACGGAACGCGCCTGCTGCAGGGGCTTGTGGCGATGAACTGCGTCGGCGGTTCGGCGATGAACGCGGGCAGACGCGCTGTGCTGATCTCGCGGAACCCTATGACCGGCGTCAGCGTCGTCATCGAACGCCGGATCGAGCTGCTGGTGCGCGGCGCCGATCGCGATGCGGCCGACCCCTATCTCATGCCCGGCGACGCGATCGCCTGTTACGACAGCCGCTGGACCAACCTGCAGGAGGCGATCTCGCTCGTCAGCAATGTCGCCAACACGGTCACGCCGGCGATCCTGCTGAACACAGCGGTGAACAAGTGAGGCACACCCCCGTCGAGCGACCGCGCCGGCTGATCAAGGCATGGCATGTCGTGCGCAAGGGATTGCCATCCGCCGGGCGCTATCGCCGGTACCTTCTGATGGCCGCCCCCGCGCTGGTCGCGGTCTGGGCGGTCACCGCCGCCTATCTGATGTTCGCCCCGGTGCGCTACGCCAGCGAAATGACGCTGATCCTGCCGGGATCCGGCGTCGGCGGATCGATGAACGTCGATTCGATCGGCCAGGCATCGTCGGTCACCGCGTCCGCCTTCTCCAGTGCGACGCTCAGCCCGACCGAGAATTACAAGCGTCTGCTGATGTCGGACGTCACCCTGCGCCGCGCCGCGCGCGTCGCGGGTGAAAGCGAGGACTCCTATCCGGCCCCCGCGATCAAGCTGGTCGACCAGACCAACCTGATCGAGATCACCATCGCCGGTCCATCGCCGCGCCAGGCACAAGCCAATGGCGCTGCGCTGCGCACCGCGTTTCTCGCCGGGCTCGATCGGCTGCGCGACGATGAATCGATCAAGCGGGAGAGCGCCGATCGTGCGCGGATCGGCCAATTGCAGGACAAGGTGCGCGCGGCCCAGCGACGCTTGCTGGCGTTTCAGGGTGAGACCGGACTCGTCTCGCTCGAACAGTTCAACAGCCGCGTCGGCGCACTCGATACGTTGCACCTGCGCGAACGCGAGGCGCGGACCGCACTGGCACAACAGGCCGCGCAGCGCAGCCGGCTCGGCGTGGCGCTGCGCATTTCGACAGACGGCGCGCGCAGGGCGATGTTGCTCAAGGCCGATCCGCTGTTCCAGTCGCAGCTGGCGCGCTACGCGACGATCGCGACCTCTGACACCGAGGCGGCAGCGACGCTCGGGGCCAATCACGGAACGCGGCAGCAACTCGATGCCGAACGCGGTGCGTTGCGCGACGCGATGGTCGCGCGCGGTGCTGCGCTGACCGGGCTTGCCCGTGCCACCCTGCTCTCGTTCGCGGATCTATCGGTGACCGAGGGACGCGCACGCATGTTCGAGACGCTGGTGAGCAGCGACAGCCAGGCCGCCGGCGCCGCCGCCGCCGTGGCCGAGATCCGCCGCCAGATCGACAACCAGACCGCGACTTCGGACGCGCTGGTAAAGCAGGCCTCGCTGCTGGCGGATCTGGTGCGCGATCAGCGTGTCGCAGAGGCGGTCTTTTCCTCGGCGTTGGCGCGGCTCGACACCAACAAGTCCGATCCGTTCGCCTCCTACCCGCTCGTGCAGACACTGGAGGAACCCTCCTTACCGAAGACTCAGGCCTCGCCGTCCAAGAAGATCGCGATCGCCGGCGCGCTGGGCGCTTCCCTCCTGATTGTAATCGGCTTTGGACTGGCATGGCTGCGGCAACCGATCCTCAACAGACTCCTGCCGAACGCCTGATCGCACGAACGATCGGCGCGACCTGGCTGCTCTATGCGGTCGGCGGGCTGTATATCGCGGGTCCGGTGCTCGGCTGGACGCTGGCGGGCATGGCGTGTTGGCGCTTGTATGCCGGTCCGGCGCTCGCCCCCGAACTGCGCGCGCCGCCGCTCGGCGGGATCGTCTGGGTATGGATCCTCGCCATGACAGCGATGTTGCTGGCGTTGTGGTTCGGTCATGCCGCCAACGACCTGAGTGCAGGCCAGACGATCAAATCCTCGATCGGCTGGGCCAAGGGCTGGGCGCTGCTCGCGGTGTTCCCGTTCGGGGCGGCGGTGCTCGATGTGCGACCCGAGATCGTGTACCGCGCGGTGTGCCGGCTGGGTCGCCAGACGCTGATCCTCATCCCCTTCTTCCTGATCGCGCCGCTCGCCCACTTGCCCGAGTTGCTCTACGTCTCGCCGCTCAAGGTGCTGGGCGGGTCGAGCGACGAGTTCTTCACCGTGATGCTCTACACGACCGAGCCCGGCGTCGGCACCGCGCGCTGGCAATTCTTCGCGCCATGGTCGCCGGCGGCGGGCATGGTCGCGGTGGTGTACATCCTGTGCGCGATCGAGGAGCGCGACCGGCGGTGGAAGATCGTCGGCATCGTCGCCGGGGTGCTGATCGCGTTGCTGTCGGCGTCGCGGCTCGCGCTAGTGGCGATCGCGGTGGTGTGGCCGCTGGCGCATATCGTCGCGCGGCTGTCGCGACCCGCGACGTGGTGGATCGCCGCACCCGGCGTGCTGGCCACCGGGCTGTTCGCGCCGACGGTGTTGACGTTCGTCACGCAGGCGCAAGCCGATTTCAGCGGCGCGCGCGCCGACAGCAGCCGCGTCCGTGCCGCGCTGGGGCGGATCGCGGTCACCCGCTGGCGGACCGAGGCGCCGTGGTTCGGCCACGGCATCGTCGAGCGCGGTCCGCACATGGTGGAATATATGCCGATCGGCAGCCACCATAGCTGGTACGGGCTGTTGTTCGTGAAGGGCGCGATGGGGGCGGTCGCGCTGGGCGTGCCGCTCGCCTACAGCCTGATCGTCACCGGCCGGCTGGCCCTACGCGATCCGATCGGCCGCGTCGGCCTGTCGATGCTGATCGTGCTGTTCCTCTACAGCTTCGGCGAGAATCTCGAAGTGCTCGGCTATCTGTTCTGGCCGGCGCTGGTGCTGATCGGCGCCGCCGCGCGACGCGGCAGCGAACGCAGACACGAGGCCTGACGGGCAAAGAGCGCGCGCCACGCATGGAGCCGCGACGTCTCGGCATCGCGCATCGATGCACGCGCCGCCTGCGCCATCGCGCCGAGATCACGCGCCGGCAAAGTCGCCAAGGTCGCCGCGAGCCGCGTCGCATCGGTGCAATCCGCCGCGATCCCGGCGTCGCCCGCCTGCTCGGCCAGCCCGTCGATATCGGCGACCACGACCGGCCTACCCGCCATCCGCGCCTCTGCCGCAACCTGCCCGAACGCCTCCCAGCGTGACGGCACTACCACCACGTCGGCTGCGGCTAGAAACCCCGCGACGTCGCCGATCAACCCGGCGAAGCGAATGTTGCGGCAATTGGCGGCACGCTGCCACAGTGCGGCCTCGTCCTCGCCCGCACCGCCAAGAACGAGTTCGAACCGGGCGGGATCGAGGCGCTTGACCGCGTCGATCAGGACGTCGAACCCCTTGGCCTCGGCGAAACGGCCATAAGCGGCAAGCCGCAGCGGACGGTCTGCCCGGATCGATGCAATCGGAACATCGAGCAGTCCCTGCGCGCCGCTCCATGGGTGCAGGACATGCAGCTTCGCGGCCGGGATGGACCCCGCCTCGGCAAGCCATGCCGCCTGGCCGTGCGACACCGCGACGACGTCGTGGCACAGCGCGTAGGCCGCGCGCAGCATCCACCGGAACCGCCTGCGTGCCGAAACCTTCAGCGCTTCCCACGCCCCCGTATAGCTGTGTTCGACATGGACGAGCCGCGCGCGCGGATTGCGCATCCGCAGCGATGCGAAGAACGGCAGCGTGCGCCAGCTCGGCGGGAAGTGCGTCATGATCACGTCGGCATCGAGCCGCGGCGCGATCGCCCAGCCCGGCCTGACCGGCAGTACGCGGCTGTCGGCGCACGCGGCGAGCAGCGGATGATCATAGATCCGCAGGGCCTTCGTGACTCCCCCCATCGCGAAATCGTCGGCGAGGTGGACGCAGCGCAACCGGGTCATGCCGCCGCGGCCGTACCGAGCCGCGCCGAAACCAGCTTGGCGAACGCTGCTCGCGGCAAAAGGCGTGCGGCCAGTGCGGCGGCCGCGGTCTGCGCCGTCTTTGCCGGTTCGGTCAGCGTCATCATCGGGTGCAGCGCCAGCGCCTGGCGCAACAGCGAGGTCGCGAACGGCGCATCACCGAGCTGCACCGCGCGGCGGGCAAGGTAGCGCAACTGGAATGCCGCCGCCGCGCGCCCGTGGCGCGCGATCAGCGCCGGCGCGTAGCCAAGGGCCTTGCCGATGGCGCGCTGCCACGTGTCATATTGCCGCGGGATGTTCGCCGACAGGTCGCCGCCGACGATGCGATAGTCGGTCAGCAACCCGTCGATCCCCTCGAACCGGCAGCCATGGCCGGCGGCGAGCCGGATCCACAATTCGATATCCTCCGACTGGCGAAAGCTCTCGTCGAACCAGCAGCGCCGCGACGGTTCGTCGGGGTGCGCGAACCCCGCACGTTCGAGCGCGGCCATCCGCAGCACCGGTGCCGAGCCGTTGCCGACCGGGTTGCGCTGGAGAATATGCGCGGGGGTGATCCCCATCAGACGCGGCCGCATCGCGACCGACAGCGGGCGTCCGTTCGCGTCGATCATCCGCGACCCCGAATAGCTGACATCGACCGACGCATTCGCCTCCAGATGGATGACGTGCAGCAACAGTTTGTCGGCGTCCCAGCGGTCGTCAGAATCGAGCAGCGCGATATATTTGCCCTGGCTCGCATCGATCCCGGTGTTGCGGGCCCCGGCCAGTCCGCGATTCGCCTGATGCACGATCCGGATTCGCGAATCCGAAAAGCCTTTGCAAATCGCGACGCTCTCATCGCTGCCGCCATCGTCGACGATGATCAGTTCGAAATGGCGATAGCTCTGGTCGAGCACCGAGCAGATCGCCTCGCCCACGAAGCGCTCGACATTGTAGACGGGCATGATGACGGAGACCAACGGCGTGTGCATGGCTGTAATCCTATCGAGCGGCGTTATGCGAAAACGCGGGTGCGCACGGTGCGCGGAATGACGGGGCTGACGATCGCGGCGGCAAGCGTCAGGCTCCCGCGTTTCGCATCAGCAAAGAACGTGCCAGCATCGAGCGACACCCCGCGCCAAGCGAAGCGAAGCGCGGCGGTCGCGGTCCCGCCGTTGCGCAGCGCGCGCCGCGAGAGATACCGACAATAGAGCGCCTCGGCGGCCGGCACGTCGATCCGGTCGCGATAGGGCCGGGTCAGCCGTCGCCAGCCATCGTACATCGCGTGGAGGTTCGACGAGAGCCCCGCGGGCGACAGGCGATACTCGACGAGCAGTTCGTCGATCCCGCGCACCCTGATACCGGCATCGATCGCGCGGGCGAGCCACTCCTGGTCCTCGGCATAATCCATGCCGACCGTGAACAGGCCGACCGCCTCCAGACAATCGCGCGTGACGACGATGTTCGACGCGGTACACACCGGATTTTCGCCAATGACCTGCGTCAGCGTGAGATCGCCCGCCGGCACGGTGGAGCACGTCCGCACCTCGGCATGCACCGCCTTTTGCGCCTCGAGAAAGGCGATCCGGGCGAAGCTGATCCCGATGCCAGGATCGGCGGCGTGCAGCGCGCGGTGCCGCTCCAGCTTCGTGGGGTGCCAGGCATCGTCCGAATCGAGAAAGGCGATCATCGCGCCGTGGGCGAGGTCGACCCCCAGGTTGCGGGTCGCCGCGACCCCCGCGTTGCGATGGGACAGCACGCGGATACGATCGTCCTCGGCGCCGAGGCGCAGCATGATGGCAAGGCTGTCGTCGGTCGACCCATCGTCGATCAGCAGCAGCTCGAAGTCGCGCTCGGTCTGGGTCAGCACGCTGCGCACGGTCGCGGTGATCGTCGCGGCGGCGTTGTAGACGGGGACGACGACGCTGAAGAAGGGAGAAGTCATGCGAATTGCTCCTGGGGGGATGTCTGACGGGGAAGCGCCCAACCGGCGCGGGCGAAGATGAAAAGCGTGGCGGGTACGAGGACCAGGTAGAGCGCGGCGACATAGGCGGTCGCCGCGGTGGCAAGGCCGATGCGGCAGCCGAGCGTCAGCGCGACGAGCGCGGCAGCGCTGGCGGCAGCGCCCATCATGGCGTCGATGCCGGGGGCGTTTTCGGCACGCAGCCACGCGGTGGCGACGGAGGCGAAGATCATCGGCACGGCACCGAGCCCGAGGATCGCCACCAGCGGCGCGGCAGACGCCCAATGCGCACCGAACAGCAGCGGCACGTAAATTGGCGCGAGCAGCACCTGGGTGAGTGTCACCGGCAGGAACAAGGCGAGCGCGAGACACAGCGACTGGCCCAACCGGCGCAACCGCAACGCGCGCGTCTTTGCAGCGCACAGATGCGGGAACAGGACGATCGACAGCGAGGCGACGAACGAATTGGTGATGCCGACGCCGGCGTTGAACGCGAAATAGTAGATGCCTAGCGCTTTGGTGCCGAGCATCGCGCCGACGATCAGCTTGTCGAGTTGCTGGCGCGCGGCGCCGACCAGATCGGTAACGATGACGCCGCACCCGAAACGCGTGAAGTGGCGGAGCGGCACGCGATCGCTGCCAGGGCCCGGGCGCCATGGCATCGCGCGGCGCACCAGCAGCAGCCAGATCGGCGCGGTCAGCAGCTTCGGCAACACCAACGCCCAGGCGCTCGGCCAGACCAGCACCAGCAGCATCGACAGGATATGGTCGGCCAGCGTCTGCGTCGCCGCGATCCGCGCGGTCACCCCGAGCCGGCCGGCGCGCATCAACAGGAAGACCTGCACCAGCCCGCCAGGCATCAGCAGATAGACCGCGCTCAGCACCGCGAGCATGGCCGCGACGTCGCGATTGTCGAACAGCGTGGCCATGGCGCCGGCGACGATCAGCTGCAGCAGCGCGATCGTGCCGCACCAGCCCCAGAACAGCGTGCGAGCGGTGCGGCAGGTTGCGTCGAGGTCGAGCGCGTCGGCGGCGATGATGCGTTGACCGATCCCGGCATTGGCGAGCACGCGGACGAGCTCGAACAGGCTGAGCGCAAGGGCGGCGGTCCCCATCGTTTCCGGCGATATGCGATGCGCGATCGTGACGATGGCGACGATCCGCACGAGCCGCGTGGCGATCTCGGCAACGCCATACGCGGCAAGCCCGCCGAGCACGGCGCGAACCTCGCCAGGCAGGCGGGCAGATACTGAACGGGCTATCACCATCTCGAACGGTTCCTCACAATACGCGGGGTTCCTTCCAAGACTCGTGCCAGTTCCGGCATGTCACTGTTTCGGGCTGATTTCCTTCAGGCGAGCGTGCCGAGGCCGTGCGCATGTTCGCGATTTGCGAAGGTCGTCGCATCCGCGCGCCATCGCCCGGTGCATTGTGCAACGAACCGTGACGCAAGCGCGTCGCCAAGAGGCATCATACCATTGAAAGACCGCGGTTTTCTGAAATCGGCACGGAAGATGCGCTGAGCCCTCCATCATTCAAGGAGAGGCCGCATGTACTACAACCCCGATTTCACCCCCGCTTTCGACATGCGCCGTGCGATCGCGCCTGCGCCCCGCCTGCTTGTCCCAGCGGAGCCGAACAAGACCACGCACCTGTTCGGGCTCGACCTGCGCAAGGCGACGCGCGTTGAGACTGCCGATCAGCTGATCGACCGCGCCTTGCTGGGTACGCCCACCCGAGTCAGCTTCGTCAACGCGCACTGCATCAACACGCTCTACCGCGATCCGCAATATGCGCAGGTCCTGCGCGACAGCGATCTGCTGTTGCCCGATGGATCCGGGATGCGGATCGCGTCCAAGCTGGTCGGCCGCCCGCTCGGCGAAAATCTGAACGGCACGGACCTGTTTCCCGATCTCTGCGCGCGCGCTGCCTATGCCGGCGTGCCGATCTTCCTGCTCGGCGGCGAACCCGGCGTTGCCGCCGCCGCCGCCGCGGAGATGCAGCGTCGCTATCCGCCGCTCCGGGTTGCGGGCACGCGCGACGGGTTCTTCGCGCCCGAGGAGATGCGCGACGTGATCGGCGCGATCAACGCATCGGGCGCGGGTTTGCTGTTCGTGGGCATGGGCGTGCCCCGCCAGGAGCAGTGGATCGCGCAATATGCCGACCGGCTGCGCGTTCCCGTGCTGCTCGGCGTCGGCGGCCTGTTCGATTATTATTCGGGCCGGATCCCGCGCGCACCGCTTGCGCTGCGCAAGATCGGCTGCAAATGGGCGTGGCGGCTGATCCAGGAGCCGAAGCGGCTCGCCAATCGCTACCTTATCGGCAATGCGCGCTTCCTCGCGCACGCCTCGGCCTATGCGCTGTCGGAGCGCCTGCCGCTGGCGGAACTGGGCGCTGGGGTGAAGCGGCTGGGCGACGTGCTCGCGACCGCGTTCGCCTTGCTGGTTGCGCTGCCGATCTTCCTGGCCGTTGCGCTGGCGATCAAGCTCGAGGATGGCGGGCCGGTATTCTTCAAGCAGACGCGCGTCGGCGAGAATGGCCGGCCGTTCCGGATGATCAAATTCCGTTCGATGGTGGTCGATGCCGAACAGCATCGCGCGGCGCTGTTGGCGCATTCCGAACGCGACGCGATGTGCTTCAAGATGCGCCGCGATCCGCGCGTGACTCGCGTCGGCGCGGTGCTGCGCCGCCTGTCGCTCGATGAACTGCCGCAGTTGCTCAACGTGCTGTCGGGCGCGATGTCGCTGGTCGGCCCGCGCCCGGCGCTGCCGCAGGAAGTCGTGCGCTACGGCGACCGCAGCCGCAAGCGGCTGCAGGGCAAGCCGGGCATCACCTGCACCTGGCAAGTGTCGGGACGCGCCGAAATCCCGTTCGAGCGCCAGGTCGAGCTCGACATCGCCTATGTCGAGCAGCGGTCGGTGCTCAAGGACATTGGCCTGCTGCTGCGGACCGTGCCCGCGGTGATCAGCGCACGCGGCGCCTATTGATCGACGGCGACATGCCCAAACAGATCGCGGGCACGCTCCACCGTGTCCGCGATCGTCTGTCGGATCGTCGCCGGCGACATCGCTTCCCAGTCATCCGCCATCGTCCGCGCGGCGCTCGCACCGATATTGCCCGCCACGCCCTTCAGGCTGTGCGCCGCCCGGCGCGCGGCGTCCGCGTCGCCCTTGGCATGTGCGACCGCCAGGGCTTCGCCGAGTTGTTCGAGATCGGTGATCGCGAGCGCCAGGATCGCCGCGCGACGCGGTGGCGCAAAGGCGGAGAAAAGGTCCTGATAGGTTGTCGTGTCGATCAACGTCGCATCGGAGACCGGCTGATCGGTCAGCGCCTCCTGCAGCCATTTCGCCAACAGCGCCATCTCGATCGGCTTTGACAGGCACGACGTCATTCCCGCCTCGAGCAGCGCGGCACGCTCCGAATGCAGCGCATGCGCGGTGACGCCGATGATCGGCACCCTGCCCACCGCGCCGGGTAGCGCACGGATCTGACGCGTCGCGGCGACGCCGTCGAGAACGGGCATCTGGACGTCCATCAGCACTATGTCGAACGCGTCTCGCGTGATCGCATCGACCGCCTCGGCACCGTTGACGACCGCGACGTGATCGCATCCAAGCAGATCGAGCATCCCCGCCAGTACCAGGCGGTTTATCTCGATATCCTCGGCGATCAGAATGCGGGGGCGCGCGCCATCGGGCCGCCGCACCGCCGCGATCGTCGAACCGACCCGGACCGGCTCTCGCTCGTGCGCAATGACAAGCGGGAGCTCGAACCAGAAGCGGCTCCCGCCACCGAGCGCGCTGTCGATGCCGATCTGCCCGCCCATCGCCTCGACCAGTCGGCGACAGATCGCCAGACCAAGCCCCGCCCCGGGGGTCGCCGCCACCGCCATCGTGCGCAGGCGGTTAAAGTCCGTAAACAGCATCTTTTGCAGCGCCGGGTCGATCCCGGGACCCGTGTCTTCAACATCGACCCGCAACCACGATGCCCGCGACGACACCTGGATCAGGACGCGACCCTCACGCGTATATTTGATGGCGTTGCTGACGAGATTGTCGAGCAATTGGCGAAAGCGCGTGTGGTCGAGCATCACGGCACGCGGGACGTCCGGAGCGACCCGCGCCTCGATCGTCACCGCGCTATCGCTGGCCGCGCGCCAGAAATCGCCGATTGCCGGGATCGCGCGGGCGAGATCCATCGGTTCGGGCGTGAGTTCGATCCGCCCGCTTTCGGCCCGGACGATTTCGATGATGTCGTCGAGGAGAACGCGCAGTAGATCACCCGATTGTCGCGCGAGCGCCAGTTGCCGCTGCTGCGCCGGATCGAGGCCGGTTTCGGCCAGCATCGCCATCATGCCGAGCACGCCGTTGAGCGGCGTCCGGATATCGTGGCTCATCATCGCCAGAAATTGGGATTTCGACCGATTGGCGGTTTCGGTCGCCGTACTGCTCCGCCGCAATTCTTCGGAAAGCCGCTCGAGTTCGGTCACGCGCAAGGCAAGTTCGGTGCGCTGTTGGCGCAGGTCGCCTTCGATGACCTTGTACGCGCTGACGTCCGTGTACGTCTTGACCATTCCGCCATCGTCACGCGACCCGACCGTGACCTCCACGGTACGGCCGTCGGACAGCGTCTGTTCGAAACGCTGATCGACGATGCGACCGGCGGCGCGCTTCAGCCGGTCGCCCTGCGCCATCGAGTCGTGGCTCCAGTGCAATTGCGTGAACGCATCGAACGGCAGGCCGCGGTGCAGCTTGTCCGCCGAAACCTCGGTCAGCCCGGCGAGCCGGCTGTTCCACGCCGCGAGCTGCATCGCACCGTCGAACACCGCGATCCCCTGCGGAACGGTATCGAGCACCGCGCTCAGAAAGCTCGCATATTCGCGTTGCCGTGCCGTCGCCTCGCTAAGCTCGCGCGTGAGACGGCTGAGATCGCGCACGCGTCTTTCGCTTATCAGCGACAAGGCGCGCGCCCGACGCTCGCTGCGACGCTGCTCGGTGATGTCCTGGACGGTGCCCGAGATCGAGGCGAAGCTACCGTCCGGCCTGACTTCGCGTCGCAGCGTCCAGCGTAGCCAGCTCAGTTCGCCATCGCACGCGCGCAGGATCCGGTGCTCGTACCGCTGGTCCGCACCCGCGGCGCCCGTGTAGAACTTCATCTCGAGCGCCGCGACCCGTGCCCGGTCGAGCGGATGGATCGCCGCAGCCACGATCGCCGGGGACACCGCCGTGTCCTGCGACAGCCCGAGAATCCGGTGGAATTCGGAGGACATGAAGAAGGTGTTGCCGCGATCCCGGTAGATCGTCGCGATCTTGGCCGTGCGTTGCGCGTCGAGCAGGTGGCGATTGCCGAGGTCCAGACGGGCGAGCAGCTCGGTTTCGCGCTGACGCAGGTCACGATTGCTGCGGTCCAGGTCGCGCGCATGGCGTTCGAGCAGCGCCTCGGCATTGGCGCGCGCACGTTCGGCGCGGCGCACGCGTCGTTCCATGATCGCGATATATTCGTCCGTCAAGGGGGACGCCTGCGCGCCCGGGATTTGCGTCACGCCGCCCACTCGCCGGCCTCCTGCGACGGCAACGCGTTGGCAGCGACGCGCAATTCCCGGACCAGCACGGGCGCGAACCAGACCAGTTGGTTCCAGCCGAGCGCCTCGGCGGCCGCTTCGGCAAAGTCACACCATTTGAGCAACGGCCCCCCGCCCAGCGTTGCCGCAATGCCCTTGGCACTGTGGACGGCCAGCGCCAGCCGGGATACGAGCGCTTCGCCGGTTCGCATCAGCGCTTCGACGCCCGCCGCGATATCGTACAGGTTGCGCGCCGCGAGCGCGGGGACGGCAAAGCGGCTCGCGGTCGGCAGCCGATCGAGCGCATCGTCGATTCCGGGCCAGGGCATGCTCGCGCTTGCTTCCTCGACGATGGGCAGCGTCGCGACCATGTCGCCCATTGCCGCACGATCGAAGGGCTTGGCGAGAAAACGCTCGATGCCACTCGCGCGAAACCGCGCGAGTTCTTCCGGATCGGTATGCGCGGTGAAGCCGATTATCGTGATCCGGCCGCGCGGTAGCAGTCGCGCGATGCGGGAGACTTCCGCCCCCGCGAGATCGGGCAGCGTACCATCGAGCAGGACCGCATCGAAGCGATCGGTCGCGATCGTCTTCAGCGCCGCGGCGCCAGTGTCGACGCAGAGCACCTCGCACCCCACCTGCTCCAGAAAGCGTGCGGCAACCACCCGCGTCGTTTCGACATCCTCGACGACCAGCAGCCGTCGGGGACGGTGCGGTGTCGAGGCAATTTGAAGGGGTTGTGCCGCGCAGGGCTGTGGCTCGTCATCGGCCGCGATTGCCGGATCCGGTGCCGGCAGCATCAGTCGGAAGCTCGATCCGACCGCCGGCGTGCTCGTCACCACGATCGTGCCGCCCATCGCCTCGGCGAGTTGTTGGCAGATCGCAAGCCCAAGGCCGGTCCCGCCGAACCGGCGGCTGGTCGACGCCTCGCCTTGCGTAAACGGCGTGAACAGGTTTGGCATGGCGTCGGCTGCGATACCGATCCCGCTATCCGTCACCGTGACCGCGAGACGGCCGCGTGCATCGCGCGCGACCTGTGCGCGAATATGGCCCGCGCTGGTAAACTTGACGGCATTGCCGATCAGGTTCGACACGATCTGTTGGACGCGCGCCGGATCGCCGATCGTCGGGAGCGCCGTTTCGCCCTCGACGATCAGGTCGACGCCTTTGGCGGACGCTGCCGCGCGGAAAAGATCGGCGGTGGTGGTGACGACCGCAAGAAGGTCGTAGGGCACGGCCTCGATCTGCACCTTGCCGGTGGTCAGCCACGCATGATCGAGGACGTCGTCGAGCACGGTCTTGAGCGTTCCGGCCGCCGAGCGGACCGC
The DNA here is from genome assembly GCF_013374115.1 of Sphingomonas sp. HMP9. Classification (NCBI taxonomy): domain Bacteria; kingdom Pseudomonadati; phylum Pseudomonadota; class Alphaproteobacteria; order Sphingomonadales; family Sphingomonadaceae; genus Sphingomonas; species Sphingomonas sp. HMP9. The sequence goes on from NZ_AP022673.1 coordinate 2,371,067, forward strand.
GGCAAGATCGCGGCGCAACCCGACGGGATCGGTGTGCGGATCGACGGTGTCGAGCATGCCGAGAATGCCCGTCAGCGGTGTCCGGATCTCGTGGCTCATGGTCGCAAGCAAGCGGTTTTTCGCCTCGGCCGCCGCGTGCGCGTCATCCCGCGCGGCGGTCATGGCCTTGAGCACGGCGACGTCTTCCGTCACGTCTTGCATCACGCCGAACAGCGCACAGGGCGCGCCCGCGACGTCGAGTTCGATCTGGCCGCGCACATCGACATGGCGGTGCATCCCGTCGCGCCGGACGAGCGTCGCGCGAAACGCGTAGCTCCCGAGGTCGGCGATCGCGCGGTTGATCTTTTCCGTCACGATCGCCCGATCACTCTCGGCAAACGCCGTCACGGCCCAATCGAAGGACACGGGATCGCCGGGTGGAACGCCGTAAATGCGGTAGGTCATGTCCGAAAAGGTGACATGCTGTCCCTCGAGCGTGAGCCGCCAATGGCCAATTCCGGCGGTTTCCTCCGCCATGCGAAGGACGCGAACATTCTCGTCGACTTTCGATGCCTGTTCGCGCGCGGCGCTGACATCCTCGAGAACATGCGCGAAGCCGATTAGGACGCCGTTGTCGCCATAGACCGGTTCGACGCGGGTCAACGCCCAGAAAACACTGCCGTCACGGCGCTTGCGGCGTTCGGATTCGACCGCGACGCCGAGTTCGCGGGCCAGCGCGAGCAAGGATTCAGGGTCGCGCCGGCGCGCTTGGGTTTCCAGGTACAGCAACGTGACGTGCGCACCGATCGCCTCCTGCGCGCTATACCCGGTGATCCGCTCCGCGCCGATGTTCCAGTTGCGGATGCGCCCGTTGGCGTCGGTCAGGAAGACCGCCATGTTGCGAAGATTGCGGGTCAGCAGATCGAACGAACTGGCGAACTGGCGGCGATCGGCGCGCAGCGCGCGCTCCATGGCGTCGAAGTTCTCGTGCAGTTTGGCCAGATCCCCATAAGCACCAAGGCGCGCCACCGGCGCCGCGTCGCGGTCGCCGCGCGCCATGTGTGCAAGAGCCTGAACACGATCGGCAAGCTGCGCGACAGGCTCGCCGATTCTTCGACGCAACAGCATCAACGTCATCACGAACTGGCAGACGACGACCACACAGGCGACTGGCCAGATTAGCCCGAACGCAAGTCGCACCGTGCCATCGCCCCCCCATTCGCCCTGGCTCAGCACGACAGCGACGCCAATCACCACTGTCCCGACAGTGCAGCAAAGCAAGGGCACCGCGACGCGGCCTATCAGGGACTGGAAGCGCACATCACAGGTATACGCCCCAACGGTAAAGAGACAATGACTCCAAAGAGCCCATGCCTTCGCCAAGCGCCAAAAGCCTGTTCAAACTCGTCATGACCAATTGCAAAGGCACGAGCGTTGCAGGAGATGAAGATGATGTCGCGCGACTTGCGGCGGGAACCGTAGGGAACGACGCAAAGCCCACCACAGGCATTAGGCCGTGGAAAACGCCGACATAACAATGGTATCAGTAGAAAGTCGGGACCGTAAGATAGACTCAAGCAAATCAGATGGGCGTTACTGATCGACGATATTCAAAAGCATAATTCAGCCGAACGACGAATGATGCGAGGCGTCGATGCAAATAATGTTCGTCGAAGAGAGGATCGTGAATGAACGGCACGAGGCCTTGTTTGTGAGAAAGCGGCCACGCGGTGTGCCAGAAACGCAAATATCCTCCGCGAGTATTCCCTCGGAGGTGTTGCAAATCAAGATGGTTGCGGGGACAGGATTTGAACCTGTGACCTTCAGGTTATGAGCCTGACGAGCTACCGGGCTGCTCCACCCCGCGACATTCGCGTTAGCGAAGGGGTATGAGACAAGTGTGAATGGGTTTTGATATTCTGTGTGTGTTTGCATGTCGCACGGGCTTCAATGCCTGGCGACGACCTACTCTTCCATCGCTTGAGCGATAGTACCATTGGCGCAGTCGGGTTTCACGGCCGAGTTCGGAATGGGATCGGGTGGGACACCGACGCTATAGCCACCAGGCAATGGAGCCGGTGCGACATGCGTGACTGTGAATATCTGGGTCCTTCGAGAATCGCCTTGCGGCGAAGCTTGAGGGTTTAAAATCGATACCGTGCAAGGTTTGTAGACCAGCCTCTCGGAACACCGAGTGCTGGTGTATTGGTATTTGGACCAATCCCTCGACGGCGAGGGGATTGGCAATCTGGCGTCGTCTTAATCATCCGCACGCATCAGACGCGTTGGGCTAGGCCCAGTGTTGTCATTGATGGTGTGAGACTCTCAAGCGCGAATAGAGCAATTAGTATCGGTTAGCTCCATGCGTTACCGCACTTCTACATCCGATCTATCAACGTCGTGGTCTCCGACGGCTCTATGAAATCTTATCTCGAGGGAGGCTTCCCGCTTAGATGCTTTCAGCGGTTATCCCGTCCATACATAGCTACCCAGCTGCGCTCCTGGCGGAACGACTGGTACACCAGAGGTATGTTCAACCCGGTCCTCTCGTACTAGGGTCAACTCCTCTCAAATTTCGACGCCCACGGCAGATAGGGACCAAACTGTCTCGCGACGTTCTGAACCCAGCTCACGTACCACTTTAATTGGCGAACAGCCAAACCCTTGGGACCTGCTCCAGCCCCAGGATGTGATGAGCCGACATCGAGGTGCCAAACAACCCCGTCGATATGAGCTCTTGGGGGTTATCAGCCTGTTATCCCCGGCGTACCTTTTATCCGTTGAGCGATGGCCCTTCCACGAGGGACCACCGGATCACTATGACCGACTTTCGTCTCTGCTCGACTTGTCAGTCTCGCAGTCAGGCGGGCTTATGCCATTGCACTCTAACAGACGGTTTCCGACCGTCCTGAGCCCACCATTGCGCGCCTCCGTTACTCTTTAGGAGGCGACCGCCCCAGTCAAACTACCCGCCACAGAGGGTCCCTGTTCCGGCTTACGGAACGAGGTTAGACATCAGAAACAAACAGGGTGGTATTTCACCTATGGCTCCACATCAGCTGGCGCCGATGCTTCAAAGCCTCCCACCTATGCTACACAGTTTCTTCCTAATGCCACTCTGAAGCTGCAGTAAAGGTGCACGGGGTCTTTCCGTCTAACCGCGGGTACTCCGCATCTTCACGGAGAATTCAATTTCGCTGAGCATGTCCTGGAGACAGTGGGGAAGTCGTTACGCCATTCGTGCAGGTCGGAACTTACCCGACAAGGAATTTCGCTACCTTAGGACCGTTATAGTTACGGCCGCCGTTTACCTGGGCTTCATTTCAGAGCTTGCACCCCTCCACTTAACCTTCAGGCACCGGGCAGGCGTCAGGCCCTATACGTCGTCTTGAAGCCGACTTAGCAGAGCCCTGTGTTTTTGCTAAACAGTCGCTACCCCCTGGCCTGTGCCCCCTCAAAGTGCTTGCGCATAGTGAGGGCCTCCTTCTTCCGAAGGTACGGAGGCAATTTGCCGAGTTCCTTCAGGACACTTCTCTCAAGCGCCTTGGTATACTCTACCTGACCACCTGTGTCGGTTTCGGGTACGGTCTATACGGTGGGGCTATTTCCTGGAACCATTTCGAAGCCATCCCAATCCGATAAGGGATGACAACACACATGATCCGTCACACACCACCAGGCCCACGAATATTAACGTGGTTCCCATCGACTACCCCCTTCGGGCTCGTCTTAGGGGCCGGCTCACCCTGCGCGGATTAGCCTTGCGCAGGAACCCTTGGTCTTTCGGCGAGAGGGCATCTCACCCTCTTTATCGCTACTCATGTCTGCATTCGCACTTCCGATACCTCCACGACCCATTACCAGATCGCTTCACAGGCTTACGGAACGCTCCGCTACCGCGTACCACATAAGTGGTACACCCTAAGCTTCGGCACGTATCTTGAGCCCCGTTACA